>MKTK01000001.1 GCA_001898255.1 Chryseobacterium sp. 39-10
CGTAAAACTGAATATGTTCATAATCCCTGCTTTTTGAGCGCTAATATACTAAAAATATTAGGTGTGTTTGCGGAGAATCAGATTAAATTTTAAAATGTCCCAAATACGTCATAACAATATCCAAACTCTTTGTATTAACTGTGGAGCCATCATGAATACAATTATCTGTTGGAGCTATATAGTTGGTCCTTAAATCCTCCGTAGATTTTTTTTTTTAGCCATTTCATGAGTTTTTAAAAGGTTAATAAAAACAAAGTTACTAAAACGGCAAATGGGAAAAGCTACCGGAGGTTTAGTTCAACAGCTAAGTTCTTGTTGCGTGCGAATAACGAACAGTGATACCCTATTTAACGGAAGCTTCGGGAGTTTTTTTTCAGCATTATGGGTTTATCGGCGAAGGATTTTAGAGATTTACAGGGGATTTCTGAAAGAGTCTCTTTTTTGGGCGGTTTACCCGTTTTTAGTTAATTTTACAAAGTTACAGATTTAGGCGGTTGTTAAAGCTGCCGAAGCTTTAGTTCAGCGGATCTTTAAGTTATTAATTTCTTTAAAAAAATAGAAAAATCTATAATAAATCTGTTATTTCTCCAATTTATTTTTGGTTTTAAATTGGATCTATACTGTGGAAGAAGTGATGTAAGCAGGGAAGAACAGTCGATTTAAAAAAATCTATAAATGTAATTGTCCGGCAAATGAGTAAAAAAAACTTGGTTGATATCATAGAATTTTCAGAAGAGTTATCTGAACCAATTAAGACACTGAATTACGAGTGGCTTGAAAAATATTTTCGTATAGAAGAAGGTGATGTTGCATCACTTTCAGATCCCCAAAAGCATATCATAGACAAAGGCGGCCATATTTATTATGCTAAACTCAATGGTGAAATTGTTGGTACAGCCTCACTGTTAAAGAAAAGTGAAACGGTTTACGAATTAGGTAAATTGGCTGTCAGCGACAAAGCACAGGGACACGGTATTGGGACAATATTGATTGAACATTGCTTAAATATTGCCAAACAAAAACAAATAACGATACTTATTTTATACTCAAACACAACGTTGCAATCGGCTATTCATTTATTTAGAAAATATGGGTTTGAAGAAGTTGAACTTGAAAGTGGAGTTTACGAAAGAGCAAATATCAAAATGGAGAAACACTTTTAAACAGGAAAGAACAGCCGTTTTAGAAAAAAATTATAAAGAATCCAGCGGACTTTTTATCCTGGACTTTGAAAGGTCTGTCACATGCGTGTAGATTTGGGTGGTTTTAATGGAATTATGCCCAAGGAGCTCCTGAATAAAGCGGATATCGGTTCCTGTTTCCATTAAGTGAGTGGCAAAACTGTGGCGCAATCCGTGAATACCGACTTTCTTGCGAATGCCTGCCTTTTCCATCGCCTTCCTAAATACCGCCTGCGCAGACCGTACAGAATATGCCTCGCCTTCTTTACCCTCGAAAAGGTAAACCTTTGGGCGGTAGCTCAGGTAATATTCCCGCAATTCGGGCAGTAAGCTTTGTGGAAGTACGGCGATGCGGTCTTTTTTACCTTTCCCCTGTTCGATGCGCACCAGCATTTCCGCACTGTCGATATCGGAAAGTTTTAACGCTACCACTTCACTCACACGGAGCCCCATGCCGTAACACACTTTCAGAACAAGTGAATGTTTGAGATTTAGTGTGGCAGCTATTATTTTCTTGATTTCAGCTTTGCTGAGCATTTTGGGAAGCAGCAGCTTTTTCTTTGGGCGCGGAATGTCGAAAAACATTTTTTGGCGGTGGAGCACTTGCTCAAAATAAAACTTTACGGCATTCATGCGGCTGTGGATTTCGCTTTCCGAGAGTTTCAGTTTTTCGTGGCAGTAGAGGAAATAAGACCGCAAACGTTCGGGAGAAAGCTCCTGCACGGGATAACTTTTTAGGATGTAGAGCAACTGTGCAAATTCTATGCTGTAAGTGCGTAAGGTATTTTGACTGTACCGCTTCAGCAGGAGATGTTCCTGGAAACGCTGGAACTCCGGCAAATTGACAAGGTGAATTTTGGAGAGTACTGCCTTGCCGGTTATTTTCTCGGGCAGCCCAAAAAGTTTGCGGTAGTGCCTGTTATCGGTAACATACCATTTTTTTTGTGAGGCGGACCACCGTGCTTTTGTGTGTTCGCGCAGAAAGGAAATGAGCTGCCGGTCTTTTTCAAACTGCACCCAAATAACGTTGGAGCCGTTGTGAGTTCCGGAGGAAAACTGAAATCTTTTGTCTGAAAAATCCATACCACCACTGCGTATTTTTTATATATTAAAAAAAGCTAAAATCAGATGGCGTTGGATGTTATCCGCCGCCAATAATTTAAAATACGCAATCCAAATATAGCTATAAAATATTAATATACAAATACTTAATAAAGATTCAAAAAAAATTACGATTTTATGATGCTTGATTCATAAATATTCATATATTTGAGTGTTGGCGGTAATTTGAAGAAACAATTAACAACGAAAAACATT
>MKTK01000002.1 GCA_001898255.1 Chryseobacterium sp. 39-10
AATCGGAGCGTTCTGACAGCAAAAAGAAGAGTAAAAATACAGGGGATAACTCACATTATCAGAACTTAGAATGGAGTGTGCCTTCAAATTGGTGCTGGTGTTTGCTTTCGGACGTCTGTACTTTTGAAAGAGGTATTACTTTTCCTTCAACTGCTAAAACAACATTAAAAGAAGAACATTTACTGCCTTGTATAAGAACAGCTAATGTTCAAGAAGAATTAGAGCTTGAAGATTTGTGGTACATTGACCCTGTTTATATTAAAAATAACACAGAAAAACTGGTAAGAAATGGAGATATTATAATGTCTTCTGCCAATTCTCGAGAACTGGTTGGAAAGACTTCTTTCGTTCACAATGTTGATTACAATATGACATTTGGAGGATTTGTACTCAATATTCGTGCAAGAGGGATAGAGCCTAAATATCTCTTTTATCTATTGCGTTGTTATTTTAACAATGGAATTTTTATGACAGAATCAACACAAACGACCAACATAGCAAATATAAATGCGACAGTCTTAGGGAATTTAAAAATGCCTTTACCTCCTATACACGAACAAAAGAAAATAGTTCAAACTATTGAAAAACTTTTTCGACAATTAGAGAGCATTGTCGTAGAATTATAACTCTCCGACAATGCCGTCTAACATACCATAAATCTGCTGAATGTGATTTAAGATTCGTTGTTGTTCTTTTAAGGGAGGAAGAGGTATAGATTGATTTCTAATAATTTCTCCTGATATTGCTGTAAATGTGCTTCCTGTAGCTTGTGCTTCAAAAATATCTTTGAAATAATTTACCCAAAAGAACATAAAATTTGTAGAAATACCACCTAAAGGATTCAATGCACATAAACCTCTTCCTATACAGATTTCTCTATCAATTATATTAACATCTCCGACAGGAGCTCTTACACACATTATAAGGCTGTTGGCTGGTGCTATCTTCGTGGGTTTATCTGTAAATATCTGTGAATGCCGTAAGGTTAAACTTCCAAAAAATAATTTTCCTTGATGAAATTCTAATCCATCAGTATGATTTATATCTGTTCCAGACGGAGATTGTCCCATCGTTATTTCAAATACATCTTCGAACTTTGTCCATATCCAATTTTCCGGTATCTCAAACGGCAAGTTCTGATAATGTGAGATAGCCAAGCTAAAAGCGTTACTATTATTCATTTCAAAATAATAGAATATGGTAACAGCATTTCAAAAATCGCTAAGTAAAAACGACTTGGCAGAAAACACAATTACGTCTTATGTATGGACGGTAAATCATTTCCTAACGAATTACAAGGAAATAAACACAGAAAACCTTTTGGCATACAAGGGATTCCTCATTGAGCATTTCAAACCTCAAACGGTAAACCTACGCTTACAAGCGATAAACAAGTATCTTGAGTTTATCAAAAAAGACCGATTGAAACTCAAATTCGTTAAAGTACAGCAGAAAAACTTTCTTGAAAATGTAATCAGTGATGCGGATTACAAGTTTTTCAAAACAAAGCTAAAAACAGATGGCAATATCGAATGGTATTTTGTGGTTTGGTTTTTAACAGCAACCGGAGCTCGTGTTAGTGAATTGTTGCAGATAAAAGCAGAACACGTTCATATCGGACACCTTGATATGTACACAAAAGGAGGAAAAATCAGACGATTATATATTCCTAAAAATCTGCGTTCGGAAGCTATCAAATGGTTAGAAACAAAGAATATACAATCAGGCTATATATTTCTCAATCGTTTTGGGGAAAGAATTACATCTCGTGGGATTTCTCACCAGTTAAAGCATTTCGCTTCTAAATACGGTTTGAATCTAAATGTTGTATATCCACATTCTTTCCGCCACCGATTTGCTAAAAACTTCTTGGATAGGTTCAATGATATAGCACTACTTGCCGACCTTATGGGACACGAAAGTATAGAAACCACACGGATTTATCTTCGCCGCACCGCAAGTGAACAGCAGGCAATTGTTGATAAAATTGTGAATTGGTAAAAACAAAAATTATAGCGTAGGCATTCGCCTACGCTATAATTGAATTTACTATTTCTTCAAGTGAAGCAAAAATTTCTTCGATTTTGCGGACGATTCGTTTTTGTTCAGCAAATGGGGGAAGAAAAACATACAATTCTCTAAACAACTTCTTATTAAGATGAGGTATAGCCGACCCAACTTTAGATTCCTTGAAAGTAGTTTGTTCGTTTTGTAATAACTTGAATATAAATGCTTCATTGACTTGCTTGCTAATATTCAGTATCTTAAATGTACTTCCCTGATAACCGTCCTCTGTTACTGAAAATATTTCGCCTGAATTTTCGCCATCTACCAAAATCATAAAATTATTTCTTTCGACAAATCTGCCAGAAGAAACAATTTTTGGTTCACTTTTTCCTCTTAAATATTTCACATCTAAATAAGGCA
>MKTK01000003.1 GCA_001898255.1 Chryseobacterium sp. 39-10
ATTTATTTTGTCTAACGCTCCGCGGATGGCTACTGAACCTAATTTTGTTGCAGGCACAGAAGATAAACTACCAAGGAAACTTCCCATTGGCGTCCTTGCAGCAGATACAATGAATACTTCTTTCATTTTTAGTAGGAATTTAAAGGTGATAAAAAATGCTTATCAGCATTGTTCATTTTAATAATTTTTATGCTGCCAAAGTACGAATAAAAACACACCTGAAAAAAAGTGTGTTTTTGAAAATATTGTGTATCCCTTAATGACGAACCGTTGCCACATCTTCCGGATTGTGCTTATGCTTAAACAAAACCGCAAACAGAATGGCAACCACCAATGCGTAAGCCGCAAACGCAAACCAAATATGTGGCCAGTCTTTTACCAATACGGCGGACGAGAGCAGCCCATCTGAACCAACGGTGGTATGAAAAGAATCTTTCAAAATTTTCAAAAAGGTACCGTTTTCGGGTGTTGTTTTAAGAAATGCCGCCAGATCAGAAGCTGTAGTAAATGATTTGGTGTAGAACTTATCAATTGCCCAACCTGCCATATTACTTCCGATAACAGCACCAAAACCATTGGTCATCATCATGAAAAGTCCCTGCGCAGAACTTCTTATTTTTTTGTCGGTAGATGTTTCCACAAAAAGAGAACCGGAAATATTAAAGAAATCGAAAGCCATTCCGTACACAATACAGGAAAGTATAATCATCCAAAGACCGGTGCTGGGGTTGCCCAAACCAAAAAACCCGAAACGTAAAACCCATGCCAGCATCGAGATGAGCATTACTTTCTTGATGCCGAATTTTTTCAGAAAATAAGGGATGGCGAGGATAAAAAGTGTTTCGGAAACTTGCGAAATCGACATTATAATTGTGGAATATTGCGTGACAAAGGATTCCGCATACTGAGGGAAAATTTTGAACTCATCCAGAAAAACGTCGCCATAAGCATTGGTCAGCTGCAGCGCACCTCCCAGCAGCATAGAGAAAATAAAGAACAGCGCCATCTTATAATTCCCAAAAAGTTTGAACGCATTAAGCCCCAGCTGTTCCGTCAGCGGCGCATTTTTATCGATCAATTTTTGTGGCGGACATTTCGGAAGTGTCAGTGCAAAAATTCCCAATAAAATAGCTACTACACCGGCAATATAAAACTGCATTTCGTTGGCTTTGCTACCAGAGAGATTAGTGATCCACATGGCTACGATAAAACCTACTGTACCCCAAACCCGAATGGGCGGAAAATCTTTCACCACATCGCTACCATTGTTTTTCAGGATGGTGTAGGAGATCGAATTGGCCAATGAAATGGTAGGCATGTAAAAGCACATCGCCACCAGCATTATCCAGAAAAAAGCTGATGGCGATTGGGTATGAGGCAAATAGAAAAGTGTAAGCCCATACAAGACGTGCAAAATCGTATAGATGCGCTCTGCATTCACCCATCGGTCGGCAATAATTCCTGTAATGGTGGGCATAAAAATAGCAGCAATGCCCATTGTACCGAACACTGCGCCAAACTGAGTTCCGTCCCAATGTTTACTGCCAAACCAAAAATTTGCAATGGTGATAAGCCAAGCTCCCCAAACGAAAAACTGAAGAAATGAAAGGAGCGTAAGCCGTAGTTTTATATTCATAATAATGTAAAAATATTTTAGCGTCTGTTCAAAATTTTTTTTCTTTTTAAAACCTGTGAAAATCCAGGTTGCTCATTCCTATAATTTTCAGCATTTTTTATGTGCCTTTTTTGATTTAAATCGATAAATCTGAATGAAGCAACAAAATTTTAGCAGGTTTTTATTAATCAATTTTCTTGTTTCTTCTTCTTATTTCTTTTTGAAGTTCAAGTGCCGCATCAAAATCTTCATCCTTCACTGCTTCTTCCAGCAGTCTGTTGATTTCCATCAATGAGATTAATGATAAATCTCCTGCTTCCACTGATGCTTCTTCTACCGCCTGTTCCTCTCCCTTCACTTCTTCCAGCTCCAGCAGAATGCCCGCTTCATTAAGTACCTGCTGGGTGGTGTAGATGGGCGCATCAAAACGAACCGCCATTGCCACAGCATCCGAAGTACGTGCATCTAAAATAAGTTCTTCACCTGACGTTTTATTTTTAAAATTAAGATTGGAGAAAAATACTCCATCCACAATTTGATAAATGACAACCGATGTAAGGTCGTAATGAGTTGTTGTCACAAATTTTGCAAACAAATCGTGTGTTAAGGGTCGTGGTGGATGAATATCTTTTTCCAAACCAAGAGAAATCGACTGGGCTTCAAAATTTCCGATGACGATGGGTAATTTCACATTACTTTCTTCATGCTCCAACAGCAGTGCATAGGCACCAGATTGCGTCTGGCTGTAAGAAATTCCGCGGATAATTAATTTTTTATAATCCATAAGACAAATATAGCTGAAATTTTTATTTTTTTGAGCTTATTCTCCCTGTTATCATAGAAGTTTCTCGTTAGCGACAAGGGCTAAATTGGATTAAGATCTTGGTGATGAATTTTTATCTGGAAACAGCTGCCTTTCTGGGTATCTAATTTCCTGAAACTGCCATTGAGAAACTTAACCCTCGACGCTATATTTCCGAAACCAATACCATCAGAATGGCTGTCCATCGAAAATCCTTTTCCGTTGTCTTCCACATGAATAATCAGTTCGCTAAGGTGCTGACGAATAGTCAGGTAGGCATCGGTGGCATCGGCGTGCTTCAGTATATTATTAATCAGTTCCTGAATGATTCGATAGATATGGATTTCATTGCGCTCAGAGATCTCCGGATTTTCATCTTGCACTTCGATGTGAATTTTCAGCGGATAATGCTGCTCGGTTTTTCGGCAATAATTTTCAATGGCTTTAATGAGGCCGAAATTGGTAATAGACGAAGGCGACAGATTATGCGAAATCTCCCGAATCTGAACCACAGATTTATCAACAATCTGGATCAGCTCATCCATTTGTTCTTTTTCCTCCGGCAACTGTTTTTGTTGATTAAGGAAACAAAGATGATGCTTTATCGCCGCTAGATCTCCCGCAATTCCATCATGCAAATCCCTTGCAAGCCGCTCCCTTTCTGCTTCTTCTCCTTCTATAAGACCTTGCAGCTTACTAATTTCCTGTTGGTGTTTATGCTTGGTAATCTGGTTATAAATTCGATTTTTCTCAACAGTCAGCAACTTTAGTTTATAGGCAAGACCCAAACTGAAAAAGATGGTTTCGATGACGATGCCTACAAAAAAGTAGACAATGGGATTTTCCATCCCTAAAGATGATACAAACGAACCGATAAAGGCGATAAGCGCACAACAAACAAATGTTGTAACTCCAAAAAGAAAAAAATGCCGGTGTTTCCCCGAATACTTTATGGCACGAATCATACTTAGCACAAAAACCGTCAGCATAATTGGCAGATAGAGAAAAGTATAGAGCGAGATATACAAATCGTCGTCCTTAAGAAAGCCACAAATAATACCCAGTATAAAAAACAAGACAGCCAAAGCGCGCATCAGCAAGAGAACTCTGGAAAAGTACTTCTTGGTATGCTTCTGCAAATCAAGAAAATAAAGCGCAAAAATAGTGTACAGATTATAGAAAGAGATCTGAACATAAAAACTCAATATCTCGGTAAAAATATGGGTGTTTTTTGTGCCAAGCCAACCAATAAAAAGCCGTTCGAATGCTTCATAGTGACTATCATTACGACTTAGGACGTAAATTACCAAGAAAATATTGTAAAGCGCGTAATACTTAAAGCTTTTCTCGCGAATGTAGATGAAAATAACGCTGCTTATCACAATAAAAAGCAACTGGAACGAAACCGCCATGTTCCAAATAAATTCACTCATATACACGAACCATTAATCAAATGTACATAATATCCTGAAAAAAAACTTTTTTCATCCAGAAATACACGGTTGCTGCAAAAAACTACCCAGTCTGAAAATTCTTTCTTGCGAGCTCCTTCCTAACGCGGCTTAAACTTTCTGGTGTAATGCCCAGGTAAGACGCCACCATCCATTGTGGAACACGCAACAAAATATCGGGATACATTTTGATGAAATCCATATATCGCTCCTCTGCCGTTTCCCCAAGTAGCGCATTCACGCGGTTTTGCAAATTTCTAATGTGCTTCTGCAGCAAAAGATCATTATTCTCCGTACTGTTAGGAAAGTTTTTGTTGATCGTGGTAAAAAAACCAGTTTCCAGCAAAAGAATTTCAGAATCCTCCACTGTTTCGATGTAATATTTTGATTTTTCACTGAAATACAGAGAGCTGCGATCCGAAATAAGCCAATTTTCGGGGGCAAATTGGATAATATGTTCCTTCCCGTTCTTGTCGATGGAGTACATCCGCAGCAAACCTTTTTCAACGAAGATCGTTTCGTGACACACCTCTCCTTCTCGCAAAAGAAACTCGTTTTTCTGAACTTTTTTCGAGGTAAAATGGCTACTGCACCCCTCCACTGCTTCCTTGGGAAGCTCCAGTACTTCGGACAAGTAGTTGGTAATATTGCGTTTTTTTTCCATTCTAAATAATTAGATTATTTCAATCGATATTGCCTCATGAGAAGCATTACTAACAGCTTTTCCGTTTTCTACAACAATTAGCTGTGGGCTCTGATGTTCCACCCCAAAAACCTCCGCCATTTTATTCGAAAGTTCCCGATGCGCTAATAAATCCAACAAATAATAAGCAGCACCTTTATCCGTATTTTCAACTTCATTTTCAAAACGATGCAAAACAGTTTTGCTGATGAAACATCTGGTGGAATGCTTAAAAATAACCACTTTCTGCCGGTAAGAAACTTCAATGGCGCCTTCTAAATCATGCACCGATTCCATACGATGCCAGAACTTTTGATTATCCTCCTTGTTTCTGGAGCTTCCGAACAATTCATTTAAAAAACTCATGGTACTGTTTTGACTTAATGATTCACGATAAAAACTACCATCCTTTCTCCGATTTTAGATTCTGGATGTGGGCAAAATGATGTTTGCAGTGCCATGCATAGAACGCAAGCTGCTCTCTCAAATTAATTGTACGGTTTTGTTCCGGATGAAAAAAAGTACTTTCGAACTCTTTGTTGGTAAGCGATTTCAGTTCGTAAACCCATCTTTTATGAATGCCTTTTAGCATCTGCAATGCGGGCTTAATGTCGATTGTAAAGCTGTCTTGCAGCTGCGCCCACTTTGCTTCATCGTAGGGTTGAATGGTTGGGTTGTGCTCGGTAAGCGCCAGTTTAAATCTCAAAAAACTGTTCATGTGGCTGTCTGCAAGGTGATTCACCAACTGGCGTACGCGCCAACCTCCTTCGCGATATTGCGTATCAAGCTGATCATCAGTCCAGTTTTCTACCAGGTTTTTTAGTTTTGCGGGAAAATATTGTAACACTTTAATATACTGATCCACTTCCACATCTGAAATTGGTTGGGGTGCAATAAATTTCCCGATCGGATACTTCTTTTGTTCAAGTGTAGTCATCTTAAAATGAAATTTTGACGTTTTGGCTGAAAAAAAACTTTGGCTGAATTTTTGAGATTTTTAGTAGGGTAAAAGTAACAAAAAATAAAGCAACCCGTTTCACTTACTTAAAATTTAATATAATGAAAAAAGCGCTCATTATCGTTGATGTTCAAAATGATTTTTGCGAAGGCGGTGCCCTTGCGGTTCCTCACGCCAACGAAATAATTCCTTACATCAACCTTTTAATGGAAGAGAATGAATATGATCAAATTGTGCTTACCCAGGATTGGCATCCTGCCAACCATAAAAGTTTTGCTTCCAATAACGGGCGAGATGTGGGAGAAACCATAACACTCAACGGTTTACCTCAATTCATGTGGCCGGATCATTGTGTGCAGGGCACTTTTGGTGCCGAATTTCATAAAGACCTCCATCGGGAAAAAGTAACCCACATTGTTCAGAAAGGGAAAAACCCTGATGTAGACAGTTACAGTGGTTTTCAGGATAATAATCACTTTGTGAAAACCGGGCTGGACGATTTCTTGAAGTATCACGACATTCAATTGGTAGAAATTGTGGGTTTGGCTTTGGATTACTGTGTAAAGTTCACCAGTATTGATGCCGTGAAATTGGGCTACATCACATGTGTTCACTTCAACGGAACACGAGCCGTCAACGTAAAACCCGATAATGGCAGGGATGCAATCTACGAAATGCTAGAAAATTCGGTGACGATTTTAGGATAATTATATTTGATGATTGTCCGTAATTAATCTTAACTGTTCTTTAAAAACCACTATTTTTGATGAAATTTTGTGATTTTGAAGAACTTTATTTTGTTGCTGCTATTTTTGA
Organism: Chryseobacterium sp. 39-10; assembly: GCA_001898255.1. GTDB lineage: Bacteria > Bacteroidota > Bacteroidia > Flavobacteriales > Weeksellaceae > Kaistella. The sequence goes on from MKTK01000003.1 coordinate 6,325, forward strand.
ACATCATTTCCTGCACTTCGGTGAAGAAGCATAACCAATTTCGGGAAACCCTTATTGCACCTGAAAAACTTCACCATGATGTAGATTTTGCTTACCGAAAGCTGCAAGAACTGCATCCCGATCTTTACGCATATATTTCAAAGGAGCGGCTTCATACCCAATTCGATTCACTGAAAGCAACCATTCGGGAACCGCTGAAACCCAATGCATTTTACCAAAAATTGGCGCCCGTTATTGCGAAAGTAAAGCAAGGACACCTTCGGCTATACTCCTATGAAAAATGGCTAACCAAGCAGGAAACCAAAAAACTTAAAAATAAAAAAGGACTGTGGAGCCGCTTCAATTTCATCGTTGATGGAGACCGTATTTTTGTACTGGATAATGCCGACAAAATCCCCAACATGGAAGTGGGAACCGAACTTTTAAAAATTAATGATGAATCAGTTTCAGAGATGCTGAACCGATACAAAGTTTATGTGAACAGCGATGGCTACAATACCACTTTTCAAAAATATTACATGGCAAAAGCATGGCCAAAATTCTTTACGCTTGAGAAAGGAAATCTGGACAGTGTGAAATTGCAAACCCGACTCCTCCAAAAGACGAACGAATTTTTTCTCACCAACGAAACGAAAAGTAAAACCGAAAAAAAAGCGGAAAGAAAGGAAGTAAAAACAAAAGAAAACCTACAGAAAAATAAGGATTACAACGCGAAGACGAAAAGCTACAATCGCGATATTACCTTCAAAGGTAAAGACAGTTCCATTGCCGTGATGACGATCAAAAGCTTTTCCGGCTACCGATCAAAAAAGTTCTATAAAGAAAGCTTTGAGAAACTCAGGAAAAATAACTGCAAAGCACTCATCATAGATATGCGCAACAATTTCGGCGGGTCGCTTTCCGAAATCAACAATCTATATTCGTATTTGGCTCACGAGAAATTTCAGTTCATTAAAGATATTGAAGTTACATCCGGAAAATCCATGTATCACGCCGACTATTTCAAGCATTTCTCAATTATAGGAAAACCTTTCGCTGTGGCACTTTATCCCTTTTACTTCATCGTCACCACTTTCTCCAACAAGAATAAAGACGGGCGCCATTACCTTCGCAACAATACTATCTTCACCCTGAAGAATCCGAAAAAAACCGCATTCACCGGCAAGGTATATGTTTTGATCAATGGAGGCAGCTTTTCGGCGGCATCCATTTTACCTTCTAAATTGAAAAATGACCAACTTGCTTTTTTGGTGGGTGAAGAAACCGGCGGTGCGAATGACGGTACGGTTGCGGGAAGATACGCTACAGAACAACTCCCGAATTCCAAACTGAAATTACCAATAGGTTTAATGCTGATTCAGCCAGACATCAACTTCACACATACCCAAAGAGGCGTGCTTCCGGACCTTACTATCATCCCAACTTTGCAGGAAAATCTCCAGAAAAAAGATGTGCAAATGGAAGCGTTGATGGCAGAAATAGAAAAAAATCTAAATTAATTTAAAGGCGATGATACACTTCCCGAAAAGGAACCCTCATCCTGTCGCCCCAAACCCCGCCTTCCTTGCGGATACCACAGGAAACAATCATATTGATTTCCGCACCAAAAGGTAGATTCAGTATTTTTTTTACCCGGCGACTGTCAAAACCTTCCATTGGACACGTATCGTATTTTTCGTCCGCCATGGCCAGCATAAAATTTTGTGCCGCCAAAGCGCAGGTTTTATGCACCACCACGCGCATATCACCTTCTGAAACCTCATACATCGTAGGTCGGAAAATTCCCACCACATTGGTTATCAGTTTTCTCACCATTCCGAAAAGGCCAAAAAACCTTGTGTACAGCAATGGCATTACTTTCCCGTAATACAATTGCCAACGTTTGGTGCGGCTTTCGTGTTTTTGTTCAGGGCTATTTTTAAGGACATTGATAGTTTCCAACTTCATCATTTCTTTTTCCCTTTTGCGGTGCAAATCCTGGCGCGTGACGAAAACCACCATTTCTTTGGCGCTGGTCGCTGCCTCCTGACCGAAACAGCAAACAGCCAACTCTTTCAAAATTTCGGGCGAAGTGATGTGGTAAAACTCCCAAAGCTGCATGTTGGAAGAATTGGGCGCAAGTGTTGCCCACTGCAAGCATTTCTCAACAATTTTAGGATCAATTTCTTTGTTTTCATCGAATAAACGAACGGACCTTCTGTAAAGTATTGCGTCCTCCAAACTCATATTATCTGTTTTTTAATACTGACGAAACAGAAAGCGTATTACTTTAAATCTTTAGAATAGGGCATCATCCACGAGGTTTGGCAGTGTCACTTTCAGGTTGGGTTCAGCGGCCATCGCACGTTTGATGGCAAAAATGGCACCTTCATTTCTTGCCCAGCTTCTTCGGGAAATTCCATTATTCACATCCCAGAACAGCATGGATTTCAATCTTCTGTCAGCGTCGTCAGTGCCGTCCAGCAACATTCCGAAACCACCATTGATCACTTCTCCCCAGCCAACGCCACCACCGTTATGAATACTCACCCAGGTTGCTCCCCGAAAACTATCGCCTATCACGTTCTGTATGGCCATGTCTGCGGTAAATCTGGAACCATCGTCAATATTGGAGGTTTCACGGTAAGGTGAATCGGTTCCTGAAACATCGTGATGATCACGCCCTAAAACAACTGGTCCTATTGCGCCATTTTTGATGGCTTGATTAAAACGTTCTGCGATTTTCATTCGTCCTTCCGCATCGGCATACAAAATTCTCGCCTGAGAGCCAACGACCAGTTTATTGTTCTGTGCCCCTTTAATCCAAGTAATATTATCCTGCATTTGCTGCCGGATTTCCATCGGTGACTGTTGAATCATTTCCTCTAAAACACTGCAAGCCATTTCGTCGGTTTTCTGTAAATCTTCCGGTTTCCCGCTCGCACAAACCCAGCGGAACGGCCCGAAACCATAATCGAAACACATCGGCCCCATAATGTCTTGCACGTAACTTGGATATTTGAATTCTCTTCCCAATGTAGGATGCGGATTGAGAACATCGGCTCCTGCTCTGCTCGCTTCCAACAAAAATGCGTTTCCATAATCGAAAAAATAAGTTCCCTTTTGCGTATTTTTATTGATTGCAGCAGCATGTCTTCTTAAGCTTTCTTGAACTTTCTCTTTGAACAATTCAGGATTTTCAGCCATCATGACATTTGATTCTTCAAATGAAATTCCGGCAGGATAATAACCACCTGCCCAAGGATTGTGCAGCGACGTCTGATCCGAACCAATATCTATTTTTAAACCCGCATCGTTGAATTTTTCCCATACTTCCACCACATTTCCGAGATAAGCCAAAGAGACATTTTCATTTTTTTCCTGCGCAATTTTTACTCTTTCCACCAATTCATCCAAATTCTCAAAAACTTCGTTCACCCATTGCTGCTCGTGACGAATCTTGGTGATTTTCGGATTGACTTCGGCACAAACCGTGATGCAACCTGCAATGTTTCCCGCTTTCGGCTGGGCACCACTCATTCCGCCCAAACCAGAAGTCACAAAAAGGCCACCTTTCGGGCTTTTGTTGATTTTTCTAAAAGCATTTAAAACGGTAATTGTCGTTCCGTGGACAATTCCCTGAGGACCGATATACATGTAGCTTCCCGCTGTCATTTGTCCATATTGAGAAACGCCCAAAGCATTCATTTTCTCCCAATCGTCCGGTTTTGAATAATTAGGAATCACCATTCCGTTCGTCACTACCACTCTCGGTGCGTCCTTATGAGAAGGGAACAAACCCATCGGATGACCTGAATACATGAGCAAAGTTTGCTCGTCCGTCATTTCCGAAAGGTACTTCATGGTGAGAAGATATTGCACCCAGTTTTGAAAAACCGCACCGTTTCCGCCATAAGTGATCAGTTCGTGCGGATGTTGTGCCACCGCACTATCCAGATTATTCTGAATCATCATCTGAATGGCTTTGGCCTGTTGCGATTTCCCGGGATATTCATCTATGTTTCGAGCTTTCATCTCGTAGTCCGGACGAAAACGATACATGTAAATTCGTCCAAAATCATCCAGCTCTTTTCGAAATTCCGGCAATAATTCAGCATGAAATTGGGGATCAAAATAGCGCAACGCATTCTTCAGCGCTAATTTTTTTTCTTCTTCAGAAAGGATGTCTTTTCGTTTGGGCGCATGATTGATGTGCGCATCGTAGGGTTTTTGCTGAGGAAGTTCGGTGGGAATTCCTTGCTGTATTTGTTGCTGGAAAGTCATTAAGTATGCAGAGTTTTTAAAGTTTGTTTTGAGTTTTTAAAGTTATTCAAAATGGAAAATACAACCAAATTTAAATCTGTTTGTTTTGGATGCATTGATTCAAGTAGACAAGATGAACATCATGACTAAAAAAACTATGAAATAATAATGGCTTACCAAGGTTTCGTCTAGAATAAACTGACAAGTTTCATGTAGGATCAACCTAGCATTCATCGTACTTTTGCTTGCTCAAGCAGTAAAGAAAAAAGGAATGAAGAAAATAATTTTACTTTGGGTACTTTCGGTTTCGTGGATCCATGCGCAGGAAAAAAAAGTGGAAAATGAAGGACAGGTTTGGATCGGATACATGACCTCGGTTAAGCTCAATAATCACTTTTCAATTTGGAATGATTTTCATTACGCTTCCGAAAATTTTTTTTTGGCAAGACACGGCCTTACCTATAATTTCAGCAAACAGGTTTCGGTAACCGGCGGTTTTGCCTGGGGCTACCTTTCAACCAGTTCTACCAACCAACTCGTTCGGGGCGAGCTTCGTCCGTGGGCACAGCTGATGTTCAATTCTAAATTGGATGACTACTGGCAAACCCAGCAGCGAATTCGCTACGATGCCCGCTACAAGGAAGCTATTGAAAATGGCGAAATCGTCCACGGAAAGTACACATTCAACCATCGTTTGCGTTACATGCTCAATGTTCGCCGCACCATCGACGGACAACCTTTTGGCCCCCATTCTACGTTTCTTTCTTTAAATAACGAGATCTTGGTGAATTTCGGAAAAAACATTCACAGCAACAATTTGGATCAGTTCCGGGCGAGTCTTTTGGTGGGAAAATCTTTTGACAATATCACGGTTCAGCTCGGCTATATGTACCGCTACGTTCCGCAAGGAACGGCAGATTCTTATAAAAACTACCATGGTTTAACCTTGTGGGTCAACCAAAATTTCAAAACGAAAAAAGGCGCTGAAGAAACGGTGAGGCATCAATAGAACAACGGCTTCAATTCAAAGAAAATTAAAGCCGTGTCATCTTAAAAACCAATGGTTTTTCAGCCGTATACTTCAGGGTTCACACAGTGAGGCATGGGCTGCCCTTTTGAGAATGCAATCAAATTTTCAGCAACATATCTTGCCATTCCGTCTCGTGCTTCCACTGTTGATGAACCAATATGCGGTAAAACGCAGACATTGGGAAGCTTCAAAAGTTGGTTGTGTCGCGACATCGGCTCAGGGTTGGTTACATCCAGCCCGGCTCCCCAGATTTTCTTTTCGTTGAGGGCATTGTATAAATCCTTTTCATTGTGAAAATCGCCTCTTGCAGTGTTGATAAAAATAGCGTCGGTTTTCATTTTCCCAAACACTTCGGCATTAAACAATTCTTCACATCCCGGACTGAAACTGGCATGAACACTTACTACATCCGAATCTTTTAGTAATTCATCAAAAGAAACATATTTTGCACCGAGCACCTTTTCATATTCGGGATTGGGTTTTCTGTTGTGGTAAATGACGTTCATGCCAAATGCTGCTTTGCATTTCTTCGCCATTTCAAAACCGATTCTTCCCATGCCAAAAATTCCGATTGTTTTTCCATACAGCTCAATGCCCAGCAAATCCTCCATATCAAAGCCATGCCAATCACCGGATTTCACCTTGTCATAATAAAAACTACCTAACCTCGCTACAAATTGCATCAGCAGAAAAGCAACGTCGGAGGTTGCCTTGCTCAAAACACCCGGTGTATTTCCAATTGGAATTTTCAGGCGATTGGCTTCGTCGATATCCACATTATTGTACCCCACTGAAAACTGTGCAATCGCTTTTATCTGTGGATTTTTTTCAAAAAAACTTTTATTAATGGGTTCAAGCCCCACATTCACCATTGCATCACATAATTTTAAATATTTAATGCGCTCATGATCAGAAAATGGGTTTCTTAGCTCAGGAATAATGAGGTCCAGACCCGCTTCCTCCATCATTTGAATCCCAATGGCAGGAATGGGCTGGTTTAAAAATACTCTCATATTTGTGTTGTATTAAAAAAACCGGAAAAAGATCCGGTTATGTTTGAATTATTCTTCAAGGTCTTCGTTTTCCTCTTCGTGATCATCTTCATTGTCGCTCAAGCTGTAGTAGTTATTTTCTTCGTCTTCTTCGCCGATCTCCTCTGCTTCATTATCGTACTCAGAGCCCGGAACATCCAAATTCTCTTCCATCGTGTCCTCATCTTCGTCGCTGTAAAGCGGTTCACCATCATTATCTAAAGACAAAGGTTTTTCCTGACTAAAAATATCTTCATTAGAGGAATAGTTCATTTCTTTCAGTTCCTCATCTTGTTCTTTTTTGCTGTTGTTTTCGTCGTTCATTATGTTAATTTTTGTAGTTCAAATATACAAACCAAAATCGTTCCTTTGTTGTTGTATTAAAAATTAAATCTATTTTTTTGCTTTTTACTTGGTTGCATAGTGAATTATATGGGCAAATATTTAAAGAATTTCTTAAGATTAATTTATTAAATTTGTCCACAGTTTATTATGGAAAAAATCACTAAGAAAAAGCCGGCGCAGCCGGTTGAGCAGAACAAAACTCTCCCCAAACCACGCATATTTATCGGTACTTTATTAATCATCCTGTCGGTAGTGATGACGTTGTCTTTTATTTCGTATTTAATGAAATGGAAATCCGATCAGAGCCAGGCCGGAACCATGCTCGACAAATCGGTGGCATCATCCAATATTTTTGGCAAGTTTGGCGATTGGTTGGGTAATATTTTTGTGTTTGAAAGTTTAGGACTTGCCGCATTTATTGTTGCTTTTCTTTTTTTGGTTTTTGGTTTACTGATTCTTAAAAAAAATTATTTCAAGCCCTGGAAGACTTTGGGGCACTCGTTGTTCTTCATTTGCTGGTTGCCCATTTTCATGGGTGCCGTTACCAATGGGCAAGGTGTACTGAGCGGCGTATATGGTTTTCAGATCATGGATTTTTTACATTCCGTGATTGGCTCGGTGGGGCTTTGGCTGGCTCTTTTGTCCAGTATTATTCTTTATTTTATTTTGGAGTTTAACCTTAATCCAAGTCATGTAAAGTCTAAGCTGAACGAATTGAACGAAAACACCTTAGGAAAAGTGAAGTCCATCATACCTCATTCCGCTGAAGATTTCTCCGCAGATCAGGAACTGGAAGAAGAAGCAAATGATCATAAGATGGCATCTGCCGGTGATATTATTGAGCGGCCCCTGCCGGAAAAAACCTCTGTTGTTAGCAGTTTTGAGACCATTAAAACGCCCAATGAAACTTCTTTTGATGAAGGTATCTCAAAAGTGACCGTTACTGAAACTGAGCCCATATCACTCAGTACTGCTACACCTACCGTTCAAAAAAATAACGATATTGAATTTAAAGTAGAAGTGGCTCAAACGATAGATTTGCTGGATGATGTGGATGAAAAATCCAAAGAACTGGTCCAAAAACATGGGCTTTATGATCACAAACTTGATTTGGCGAATTTTCAGATGCCGCCCATTGATCTTCTGAAAGATTATGGCAATGAAGAAATCGCCATCAACAAAGACGAACTGGAAGAAAACAAAAACAAAATCGTAGGTCTTTTGAAAAATTTCAATGTTGGAATTGCCGAAATCAAGGCCACCATTGGACCTACCGTTACATTGTACGAAATTGTTCCTGAAGCCGGAATCCGCGTGGCATCGATCAAAAAGCTGCAAGATGACATTGCCCTAAATCTTTCCGCCTTAGGAATTCGAATTATTGCACCAATGCCGGGGAAAGGAACCATCGGCATCGAAGTACCGCGCAAGAACCCCTCGATGGTGTCGATGCGCAGTGTAATTTCGTCCCAAAAGTTTCAGAATACAGACATGGATTTGCCGGTGGTTTTTGGTAAAACAATTTCCAACGAAATCTTCATGGCCGACTTATCCAAAATGCCCCATTTATTGATGGCGGGTGCAACCGGGCAAGGGAAATCGGTCGGCATCAATGCCATTCTCACTTCTTTGCTGTATAAGAAACATCCAAGTGAGTTGAAGTTTGTGATGGTAGATCCCAAGAAGGTAGAGTTGTCACTTTATTCAAAAATAGAACGTCATTATCTGGCGAAACTTCCCGATGGTGATGATGCCATTATCACCGATACCCACAAAGTAATCAACACACTCAACTCGCTTTGCGTAGAAATGGATACCCGTTACGATTTGCTAAAAAGCGCGTTTTGCAAAAATTTAAAAGAGTACAATAAAAAATTTACTGAGCGTAAACTGAATCCTGAAAATGGTCACCGTTATTTGCCTTACATCGTTTTGGTGGTGGATGAATTTGCGGACCTCATTATGACGGCAGGTAAAGAAGTAGAGCTTCCTATTGCGCGTTTGGCACAGCTCGCACGTGCGGTGGGCATTCACCTCATTGTGGCTACCCAAAGACCTTCCGTGAATGTCATCACCGGGATGATTAAAGCCAATTTCCCGGCAAGAGCCGCATTCCGGGTCATTTCGAGTGTGGATTCCCGTACCATTCTGGATTCTCCTGGTGCAGAACAGCTCATAGGAAAAGGCGATATGCTTTACTTCAACGGCAACGAAATTCTGCGTCTGCAATGTGCATTTGTAGACACGCCGGAAGTGGAAAAAATTGCAGAATTTATTGGTGAGCAAAAAGGATATGCCACCGCATTTCTGCTGCCAGAATACAGTAGCGAAGAAAATTCATCGAGCGTAGGTGCTTTTGACCCGAACGAAAAAGATGCCCTGTTCGAAGATGCTGCAAGAATCATCGTTTCAACACAGCAAGGCTCCACTTCCATGCTGCAGCGGCAATTGAAATTGGGCTACAACAGGGCAGGAAGAATAATGGATCAGTTAGAAGCAAGTGGAATTGTAGGTGGCTTCAACGGGGCTAAAGCAAGAGAAGTGCTGATCAGTGATCTGAATTCTTTGGAACAGTTTTTGGAAGAATTGCGCGGGTAAAAACTCATTAAACAAAGTTGAAGAAATTGTTATTACCTTCTATCCCCTTATAAAAAATTAACTATGATGCTGAAAAAGATGATACTGGGTATCCTTGTCTTGGCTACCGCCACAACAATATCGGCTCAAAAAGTCGATGCAAAAGCAAAAGCTATTTTAGATGGCGTGTCTGCCAATTATAAATCTAAAAACAATGTTTATTTTAAATTTGTTTACGGTACTGGAGCTGGCAAAAAAATCACCAAAACCGAACCCGGAATTTTTTATTCGGCGCAGGACAAATACAAATTGAAGATCATGGGAACAGAACAGGTGTACGACGGAAACAAGGTGTACAACGTATCTGCCGAAGATCAGGAAGTGACTATTGCCAAACCGAGTGGTAAAGAGCAAATGTTTTCTCCTCTTAATTATATTGAAGAATACAAAAAGGGATACAACGTAAAATATGCCGGGAAAGCAACAGTGAATGGTTTGTCCACCGACTTTATACAACTGACACCCACCAAAAATAACGGCATTAAACAAGTGAATCTTTACGTGAACAGTGCCAAGAAGCAGCTCGTAAAGCTGGAGCAGTTTGGTGCCGATAATTCTGTTTCGGTGATTGCTATTAATGATTACAAAGAGAATCAGAACCTCAGCAACAGCATGTTCACTTTCAATAAAAACGATTATAAAAACTATATCATTACAGAACTTTAGCCCAATGAACGTGTTGAAATATGAAATGTAAATCAAAAATTTTAAGTGAAGTCACAGAAAAATAATTTTCGTGACTTTTTTTGTTAAATTTGACCCATGATAAAAAAACTCGACGGATACGTTATCAAGACATTTTTCGGTCCGTTTCTTTTTATTTTCAGTGTACTGTTTTTTATTTTTGTAGTAAACATTGTCTGGATCCGCCTATCTCAGTTTACCGGAAAGGGACTCAGTTATTGGGAAATCTTAAAACTCCTCTCCTACCTTTCGGCCATTGTGGTGCAATTTGTGCTTCCGCTCACCATATTACTTGCATCCATCATGACTTTTGGAGATTTTGGAGAACGGTATGAACTGGCTGCTATGAAAGCTGCCGGCATTTCATTGACAAGGGTGATGATGCCTCTTTTCATTGTAACAATTGGCTTCTCTGCTTTTCTATTTTTCTTTTCGAATAATGTGATTCCCGACTTCCAGCGCAAGGCGAAGAACATGTTGTTCAATATAGCGGCAACCAAACCCGCGCTCAATTTTACACCGGGTCAGTTCATCCAACAAATTCCTGGCTATACCGTTAAGTTCGATAAAATATATGGTGAAAACGGCGAAAATCTGGAAGGCGTTTTTATCCACAGAATGGCTAATTCGTATGAAGACCAGCAATCGATTGTGGCCGAAAAAGGAAAATTTATTGCTGCCGAAAATCCAAACTATCTGAAGCTGGTTTTATTTGATGGACATATTTATGAAGATCAACTTTCGAATTTGGACTATCTGCCACGGCTTAAGCAGCCCGACCAGCAAATTAAATTTGATACTTTGGTTACCCATTTTAATATTTCCGACATCATCAATAAGGCCATTGAGGCAGAAAAAATTACTGATGATTATTCTTTTCAGAATTTCCTGGAGCTAAACAACACCATCAAAAAAACTAAAAAAGACAACAATAATATCTTCATCAACATCAATGATGAACTCATTAGCCAGGTCAACAGCAACCTGATGTATGTGGATAAAACGGTGTTTACGAAACCTCCTCATCCAGTTCCCAAAACCGACACCATTAAGCCAAAAAAACGTTACGAAATGCTGTACTCTGCCTACAACAAGATACAGTCGATGAAAGATGGGGTGCAGTTTAAGCAAGACCAGATTAAAGATATGCACTCTTATTTTTCGCGGGTGGTTCTTTACCAACAAAGAATTTTTGCCTATTCCGTAACGTGTCTTATTTTCTTCCTCATTGGTTCGAGTTTAGGTTCCATCATCCGAAAGGGCGGTATTGGTTTACCGGTCGTGATTGCCATTGTTATTTTCATCATATTTTATGTACTGAATTTAACCGTGGAAAACCTTTCGTGGGCAGGAGAAATGGATCCTTATCTTGCAGCATGGTTGCCGAATCTGGTGTTGTTTCCTTTTGGCGTTTGGCTCACCTATAAAGCACTTACCGACTCGCAGGTGTTTGATATCGAAAAGTATAAGGCACTATTTAAACCGATTATCAACAGATTCAGCAAAAGCAAAGAACATTCTCGCTATCGGTAAACAAAAAAAAATTACTGCATGTGCGGTAATTTTTTTTAGAAATGTATTGAATTTTACTTTAGATACTTGGTAATGGAATCGCTGGTTGGCTTGGTTGTACTGATGAAACTATCGATAAGTGTTCCGTTTTCATCCAACAAAAATTTTGTAAAATTCCATAAGATCGTCGTGTTTTTTACGCCATTCAAATCTTTTTCTGTAAGGAATTTAAAAATAGGCGCCGTGTCGGCTCCCTTCACCGAAACTTTTGCTGCCATCGGAAAGGTTACTCCATAGTTTTTCTGGCAAAAAGCTCCGATTTCCTTATTGGTTCCCGGCTCCTGTCCGCCAAAGTTGTTGGCGGGGAAACCCACCACCACCAGCTTGTCTTTATACTGTTCCGACAGCTTTTCCAAATCGGCATATTGCGGCGTGAAACCACATTCCGATGCAGTGTTGACAATGAGGATCTTTTTTCCCTTAAACTGGGCAAAATCTATTTCTTTGCCGTCCAAACTTTCAACTTTATAATCGTAGATACTTTTCATCTGGTTATTTTTATCGGTAGAAACTTCCTTTTGCTGTGGCGTGCAGCTCTTAAGTAATGCTGCCGCAGAAAGCAGAAAAATGAATAATCTTTTCATTTGAACTTATTTTTAATGGCGTGAAGATATACATTTAAAATTTGAAAGTATTATTCGGAAATACTTTGTTGATTTCAATTTTATTAATGGTAATCACGTAATCCCCATCTTTCTTGGGGCTTGAAGACTCTATTCGGAAAGGCATCAGCAGATTTCCTACTTTTTTGTAATCCGAATAAAACAAGGTTTCATCCCGCTTTATTTCGCTCACCAGCATGTAATTTTTTGAATCGAAATAATAAAGCGTTTTGTTTACATTCTTGGTAAGTTCCACTTTATGACAATAAATATCGCCCACTTTTTCCTTGCCTAAATATTTGGCACTGAAACCTTTATTTTCCCAATCGATAAAATCACTGTCGAAATTTTCGGGAACATAGCTCGCATACTCCTGGATTTTGTTGGTGGCATAATTCATGGCATATCCTTTCGCGCCGTCGAAACCTTCCACTGCAGTCTCCTTTTTATTAATGGTAATTACAGTTTTGGTGAGATTGGGTCTTTGTTGGTAAATCTTTACGGGATACTCATCATTGATTCCCAAAGTCACCCGACCTTGCAATAAAACAGAATTCAAGAGTTTCCAATTGGTAAGCCCACCTGAAAGTTCTATGTTTTTATCTATAATTTCAGCCGCAGTTTGCGCTGTGAGAAGATGCGAAAAAAGAAGGATAAGAACGAAGGTTATTTTTTTCATTACATCTTTTTTGGAGTTCAAAGGTAAAATTTTTGAAGTGAAACCGTTATTATTTTATGAAGATTTATCATCATTTAACAGTGTTTTTATATCTAAAATCTGACGGGCTTTTTCCAAATCTTCAGGTACGTCAATCCCCACACCGATGAAGTCGGTTTCGATCATTTTTATTTTCATTCCGTTTTCTAAATAACGAATGCATTCTATCTTTTCAGCTTTTTCTAGAGGCGTCATTTCCATTGTAGCAAATTTCATCAATGCTTCTTTTCGAAACGCATAAACGCCGATATGTTTAAAATGGGGTGTGGACACCGACAAATCGCGCGGAAAAGGTATAACAGAACGGCTGAAATACATGGCGAACCCTCTCAAATCCGTAATCACTTTCACATTATTAGGATTCTCAATTTCATCTTTCTCGTAGAGTTTAATTTTTAACGACGCCAAAGAAATTTCTTTATTTTGATCCGCTTTAAATACTTCAACCAACTGTTGTAGCGGTTCTGTTTTCAGGAAAGGTTCATCACCCTGAACATTAATCACTATATCGCATTCGATATTTCTAACGGCTTCCGCAATCCTGTCACTTCCGGTTTCGTGTTCACCAGTCATCACTGCTTTACCACCGTGTCTTGTAATTTCGTTGAAGATGACATCAGAATCAGTTGCTACAAAAACCTCATCAAAAAGCTTTGTTGCTACAACATTTTTATAGGTGGTGCCAATAACGGTTTCGTTCCCCAGTATTTCCATCAATTTTCCAGGAAATCGGGAGGCGGCATATCGGGCAGGAATAACGGCGATTATTTTCATACTGCGGAATTATGTCAGTTTTTCCAGAGCAGTTTCTAGTCTTGGCAACATCGCTTTAATTTCGTCTAATGACAAACCGCCTGCAGAAGCTCTAAACCAAGGCATTTCTCTTGAATTTCCAAACGCCGAAAAAGGAACCAGTGCCACGCCTGCTTCATTAATCAGATAGAAAACAAGGTCTGTGGAATTTTCTATGGTATGACCATCGGGTTTTATTTTCCCTAGATAATCAAGCTTAATGGTGAGATATAGTGCGCCCATAGGTTGAATGCTTTCTACTGCAAAACCTTTGGCTTTCATTTGCTGGATGGCATTATGAAGAAATGAAAGACTTTCGGAAATTTTACTCTTAAAGCCATCCACAAAATCGTTCACCTCATTGGTTTGTTGCAAAAATACGCCCACGGCTTCCTGTTCAGGTTTTGGCGCCCACGCTCCTACGTGCGTAAGCAACGATTTCATTTTGTCGATAATGGTTCTCGGCCCGAAGCTCCATCCTACGCGAACTCCAGTGGCTGCAAAGCTTTTGGAAGTACCATCAATAAAAATTGTGTAATCTTTAAGTTCGGGAAAAAGTGAAACAGGATTAAAATGCTCGCTACCAAAAGTAAGCAATGCATAAATCTGGTCGTACATGATGTAGAGCGGCTTCTCATCCTCTCCCCGCCTTTTGTTTTCTTCCAGCACCAGCTCGCAAATTTCAGTAAGTTGCTCTTTGCTGAACATCGTGCCTGTAGGGTTCAGCGGCGAACAAATCGCAAGCAAAACAGCATCTTTCAAATGCGGACGCAAATCGTCGGCGGTGGGTAAAAAATTATGCTCAACAGAGGTTTGCACTTCAATTTTCTGGGCATTGGTAAGGTAAGCATAATGATTATTGTTCCATGAAGGAATAGGATAAATCACCTTGTCGCCTTCATCGACAATCACCTTGTAAGTGGCATATATAAGCGGTCTCGATCCGCCGGCTATCAAGATATCATCTGGAGAATAGCCCAGATGATATCGCTTTTTTACATCTTCAGCCACCGCTTTTCTTAAAGATAGAAGTCCGTTTGCAGGCGGATAATTGGTCAAATTGTTTTGATAGGCCTTTTGAATTTCTTCTTTTAACCGTTGAGGAATCGGGTAAAGGTTGGCGTTAAGGTCACCGATGGTGAGATTGGCGATATCCGCTCCTTTAGCTTTCAGGTCATTTACTTCGTTACCGATTTTTACAATTTCTGAGCCGACTAAGTTGGCGGCGAGCTTAGATACTTTCACTATTTTTTAGTTTGTTGATGATTAAAACCCGGGGCTCATTCTGCAAGCATTGATGATGAATGACCGAATTTCGTCAAATTTAAGAAAAATAAAAAACTTTGCCTAAGCATAACTTAAGCAAAGTAATGTTTCACTTTCCATCTGTATTACAGATCAAGATCAGTTTTTACCCTATTTATTTTTTCGGAAAGTGTAATTATTTTTGCCTCAAAATCGGCTTCTGTCGCAATATGATCTTTCACCGAAACATAGAATTTTATTTTGGGCTCGGTTCCGGACGGCCTCACGCAAACTTTGGTCCCATCTTGTGTGTAATAGATCAGTACATTCGATTTCGGAATATCGTTCATTACGGTTTTTTCATCTTTTGAAACCGTATAACAGGTTTGCTCTTTGAAGTCTTTGATTTCTTCCACCTTACTTCCGGCAATTTCTTTTGGCGGGGTTTCGCGGAAATTCTTCATCATTTGCTCAATCTGTTCTGCACCTTCTCGTCCTTTTCTCACCACATTAATTAGCCCTTCATAATACATGCCTAAATCTTCATAGATGCTGATCAGGTATTTGAATATCGAGTTGCCGTTTGCTTTGCACCAAGCCGCAATTTCGCAAGCCAAAAGAATGGAACCACAAGAATCTTTATCTCGTACAAAATCGCCGGTCATGAAGCCGAAACTTTCTTCACCACCACAAATGAATTTTTCTTTTCCTTCTTCATCGCGAATCATTTTACCGATCCATTTAAAGCCCGTTAAACCCACTTTGCAATCTACACCAAACTTCTTGGCAATATCAAAGAAAATATCTGAGGTAACAATCGTTGAACCAATAAACTCTTTACCTGTAATTTTCCCTGCTTTTTTCCATTGGTCCAAAATATAGTAAGTGAGGATCGTGTTGGTTTGGTTACCGTTGAGCAATTGCATTTCTCCTTCAAGGTTTCTGACAGCTATTCCCAGTCGGTCACCATCAGGATCGGTACCAATCACGATATCTCCATTGGTAATCCTTGCCAAATCCAAAGCCATTGAAAGTGCAGCTGGTTCTTCGGGATTAGGCGACTCCACCGTTGGGAAATTTCCACTTGGAATCATCTGCTCTTTAACCAGATCAATTTTCTTAAACCCCGCTTTTTCCAGTGCTTTTGGCACTGTGGTGTAGGTTGTTCCGTGGATGGAAGTAAACACGATATTCAAATTGTCGTATCCTTTCTTATCTTTCTGATAGAGGGAGTTTTCGATGCAGGCATCAATATACACGTCGTCTTGTTCTTCACCAACCCATTCAATTAAATCATCATTCCCATTGAATTTAATTTCGCTGAATTTTGTTGCATACACCTCCTTGATAATGTTTTCGTCATTGGGTGGCACCACTTGTGCACCGTCATTCCAATACACTTTGTAACCATTGTATTCTGGCGGATTATGTGATGCGGTAAGTACAATTCCGGCGTTGCACTTTTTATTGCGCACTGTAAATGAAAGTTCTGGTGTTGGACGGTGATTTTTGAAAAGCAAAACATGGATTCCATTGGCGGTAAGAACATCTGCAACGAGTTTCCCGAACTCTCTGGAGTTATTTCGAACATCATAAGCAATCGCCACTTTGATGGTTTCTCCCGGAAACTGCTGATGGAGATAATTGGCCAAACCTTGTGTGGCCTGCCCAAGTGTATATTTGTTCAAACGGTTGGTTCCAACCCCCATAATTCCTCGCATTCCCCCAGTGCCGAATTCCAGTGCACGATAAAAAGAATCGTCTAGATCTGGAGAATTGGAATCGATTAAGGTTTGCACAGTCTTTCTCGTTTCTTCATCAAATGGTTCGGTTAGCCAAAGTTTGGCCTTGTCTAACGGTGTTAAGTTTTCTGTAATTTCCATTATTATACTATTTTTCTTTCCTTACTTTTTTCCTCCACTGAGGCAAAATTATTCCAGCGCTTTGTTCTGAACATTGGTTGTTTTTCCAATTTTGATAGCACGAATAGGATCACCGTGATACAGTAATTTCCCTGTATCTTCAATTTTTCCTTTCAGTGAATCTTGAACTGAAATTTCTGCAAAAACACCGTTCTTAAGTTCTAACTGAACATGATCAATCTTCCAATAAGGCGCCACGATATTTGCGGTATCTTTTAATTTAATTACTGCATTCTTGCTAAAACCTCTAAAATTAGCCAAGCTCAGCTGCGCCATTTCAATTTCTGCACTTCGGCTGCGAATTGCACCTATAAATTTACCATTATTTTTCAGATTAAGCCGAAAATTATCGGTATTAATTTCACTGGAAACATTAAACTCGACCGAATCAGCAATAGAAATCTTTGTGGGCTGATATCTTGAATAGATCGTTATATTGTAAAAATCGACCCCTTTTGTTTCGCGATTCTCTTCAATGGTCAGGGTTTTATCTTTTACTTTGATGCGCAGATTTTCAGCAACATTAGGATAAGTTTCAACATTCACAAAACTTTTGGTTCCAGCTGCAAAGAACACTCGAAACTTTCCTTTTAAAGCGATCGCCGTGAAATCTTCCAGGGGTGTATCTTGGCTTACTATTTTACCTTCTGGCCTCACTTTTCCGCACGCAACAAAGGAAAGAACGATAATAATATAAAGAATATTTTTCATGAAAATTGAACTTCTGTTGTAAACTAAATCAAGTTGTTGGGGAACATAAGAATGGAATTTCTGATCTGAACTTAACCTTGATAACTTTTCGCAGATCGCCTGTACAAATATGAAATGATTATATGATCCTTGTGATTCTCGGCTGTTTTCAGTAGCGTATCAGTTTAAAGATGTTCATCTTTGGCGTCGACAATCTGAATAGATGAGTCTTCTTCAACCGCCTGATATAATGAATCCGTGGAGCGATACTCAGTTTTTATTTTTATATTTTCAATCTAAAAAACTTCATTTTTTTCAGATCACTTGTTCAATATGATAATTCTCGTGGCGCCTGTTGGAACGAATAATCATCTCACCCAAAAAACCGGCAATAAAAAGCAACGTTCCCAAAATCATCATTGTTAAGGCGATGAAAAACCACGGGTTATTGGTAATTAAATGTCCATAAATTCCATGGGAAACATCGATCAATTTGGAGATTCCTAACCAAAGCGCCGACAAAAAACCTATGATAAACATCAAGGTGCCCACTGCACCGAAAAAATGCATCGGTCTTGCGCCGAAACGGCTTACAAACCACAGCGTTATTAAATCAAGAAAACCACGTACAAAACGTTCTGTACCAAATTTCGAACTTCCATAAGGTCGCGCCTGGTGCTGCACGGGTTTCTCTGTAATTCTTCGAAAACCAGCATTGGCAGCAAGAACAGGAATATATCGGTGCATATCACCATATACATCAATTGATTTTACCACCTGTTTCTTGTAAGCTTTTAACCCACAGTTAAAATCGTGCAGCGAAACGCCGGAAACCTTTCTTGCAGCCGAATTAAACAGTTTAGAAGGCAAATTTTTGGTCATCACATTATCAAAACGTTTTTTCTTCCAACCCGAAACAATGTCGTAATTTTCATTTTTTACCATGGCATACAACTCCGGAATTTCTTCGGGAAAATCTTGCAAATCGGCATCCATCGTGATCACCACGTCACCATTTGCTTTCTCGAATGCCGCATGCAGCGCCTGCGATTTTCCATAATTGCGGGAGAACTTAATTCCGTGAACCTGCGGATGCTGGGCTTTCATATTTTCAATAATAATCCAAGAAAGATCGGTACTGCCATCATCTACAAACCAAACTTCATAAGAAAGTTGGTGGCTGTTACAAACATGATCTATTCTCGCGAAAAGCTCTTCAAGCGATTCTTCCTCGTTCAGTAACGGAATGATGATGGAAAGGTTTAAGTGATTCAATTAGATGATATTTAAATTAAGCTTCAAATTTACGAAATAACCCATTAAAGTTCCCGTCTGGATCGGAAAAAACTCGCAAAAAAAATGGAAAGAATAACATAGAAAACAAGGATTGCAGCAAAATAATAAACGAACTGCCGAAGCGTAAACATGTCTTTACCCTTAATCATTTCTGGCGAAAAACTTTGTAAACGGTGATGATAATCTGTGTCGAGCTTCACTTTTTCTTCTTCTGTGGTTACATGAAGTTTTGCCTTTTCATATTCGTTATTGAGTTCGGTTTTTTGTCTTTCGATGTACTGATAATTGAGTAAATCCTTTGCATCTTTATCCGCAACATTCAGAAAAAAGTAGATCGCGAAAACCGAGAGCAAGCCACCAATAAACATGGGTTGGAACGCTCTTTTAAAACCATGCCTAAAACCCATCGCAATGCCTGCTTTCCGCACGGAATTCACAGAAACATAGCCCCCCACAACGTAAACGGCAGGAAGCACAAAGGCATTCAGCAGGAGTGTATTCTGAAAATAATCTACATTCATTCCGAAAAAATAAAGTGCGAAGAAAACTAGCATTGTGGCCGCAAATAACCATAAACCAATTACATATACATTTTTTACCATGGATGATTTTTAAAAATTTAAATATTTTGTTTTTCTGAATTTTGAAATTTAATTTAAAGCCGTATCTTTGCACCGGCAAGTCCTACACAACCAGCTCCTGAGAATCCTCCAGGGTGGGAACGCAGCAAAGGTAATTGGTTGTAGCGGTGTGATGTAGATCGCTTGCCATTTTTTATTTCTAAATGGAGAGATGAGGAACAAAACCTGATCTCTTTATTTTTTTACAGTTCAAATTCCTGACCCAGTTCTGGTAAGGTAAAATCAATGTTTCTTTCCTCAAACAGTGCTTCTGCGTTTTCATGGTTAATCTTGATGGGCGGAAAAGTATCAAAATGGCAACCGATGACCCGCTTTGTTTTCAGGAGTTCGGAGGCAGCAAAACTCGCTTTCCGTGCACACATGGTGTAATGCGAACCCACCGGAAGAATGGCTGCGGTAATGTCGCCAAAAAGCTGCGGAAAGTAAGCCATATCAGCCATTACACCCGTATCGCCCGCCATGTAAATATTCTTATCCTGAAACCTGAAAATATACCCAGCTGCCAACCCACCATACGTCCCATCGGGGAATGAACTGGTATGTGATGCGGGAACCATCGAAATTTTCATATCATCAAACTTGGCTGAACCACCAAAGTTGATATCAATTGAATGAGGATGACCGAAGTAACCACATATCTCGGGCTGACCAATTACTTTTGCATCAGGATGATGTTCTAAAACTTCTTTTACATCGGCAATATGATCGCCATGCGCATGGGTAATCAATACGTAGTCAATTTTTTGAGCATCAATATCGAAACCTGATTTTTCTTTCTGGTAATTATAAAAAGGATCGCTCAATATATTTTTATCATGATAGGTGAACAAAAAACAGTTCTGCCCGAGGAATTTTACTTTCATTTTTTATGATTTATTTATTTTCAATAGTATCTACCGATCATTGCTTGCGACCCAACTGAATCCTCAGAACAAAGAAGAGTCATTTATTTGTTTAATACAATGAATCCTGCTTTTCAAGATCATTAACAATTTATGCATGCCTACTATTAACAGAACTAATTAGCGGTATGAGGATTTTATCTACTTCTAATAAACAGTAAACAACCTGCAATTGCACGCCTCTGCTCTATTTTTAGAAATAATTGAGTCCAAATGCCAATAAAACTGCCATCATTAAAGTCAGAATTCCAACTTGTTTCAGGAAAGGATCCAACTCTTTAGGTTCTTTCACCGCCATAATTTTTCTACGCATTGCCGTCATCGGAAATAATAAAATCATCACCAAAAAAGGATAATATTTGCCCTCGGTGATAAAGCCATTAACCCCTAAAAAAATCAAAATTAAAATAAGTGGAAGCATGAGTAAAACGATTTCGTACACCATTGCATATTTGAAACCCATTCGCAAAGCCAATGTTTTCTTTCCACTTGCGGCATCACTACGGATGTCGCGCATATTGTTCAGGTTTAAAACGGCGGTACTCATCATTCCTACGGCAGTTGCGGGAATTAAGATATCCCAATCGAAGGTCTTGGTGAAGAGAAAGTAACTGCCACAAACAGAAACTAGTCCGAAAAAAACAAACACAAATACATCACCCAAACCGAGGTAGCCATAAGGTTTTTTACCAACCGTATAGCCGATGGCTGCCAATATGCACGCTATTCCCAATCCTACGAAAATCCAGAATTCCCTCAAATAGTCTGGGAAAAATGCAAGATAAAGGAGCGCTACCGTTGCTATAAACGAGAGTATGGCAAAAAGAACCACCATTTTCTTCATCTGTGCAGCAGTAATTCTTCCGGATGCCACTGCGCGCTGTTCGGCTTCGTTTACCCGTAACGTATCGGTTCCTTTGATGCCATCGCCATAATCATTCGCAAAATTGGAAAGAATCTGATAGAGCAACGTCACCAAAATGGCCATTGCAAAAATTGTCCAATCCCACGTTCCGCCGTTGTTAACGATTCGCCATCTTGCGATAAACGAGCCCATAATAATTCCGCTCATCGAAAGGGGTAAAGTGCGTAACCTTGCGGCGTGAATCCAGTCTTTCATAAAAATAATTAAAATTAAAAACTTAGGAAATCCATTTATTTTCGCCGAAATCCGGTTTTCTTTTTTCGAGAAATGCATTTCTACCTTCTTTGGCCTCGTCGGTCATGTAAGCAAGCCGTGTGGCTTCACCAGCAAAAACCTGCTGCCCTACCATTCCGTCGTCGGTAAGGTTCATGGCAAACTTCAGCATGCGAATCGACATTGGGGATTTTCCGAGAATTTCCTGCGCCCATTCGTAGGCAGTACTTTCCAGTTCTGCATGCTCTATTACTGCGTTCACCATTCCCATATCTGCAGCTTCCTGCGCCGAATAGTTGCGCCCAAGAAAGAAAATTTCACGGGCTTTCTTCTGCCCTACCATTTTTGCAAGATAGGCAGAACCATAACCACCGTCAAAACTTGTCACATCGGCATCGGTTTGTTTAAATATGGCATGTTCTTTACTCGCCAAAGTGAGGTCGCACACCACATGCAGCGAATGCCCGCCGCCAACTGCCCAACCGTTTACCACGGCTATCACCACTTTGGGCATAAAACGAATAAGCCGTTGAACTTCCAAAATATTCAAACGATGCCTGCCATCATCACCTACATAACCTTGATGACCACGCGCTTTTTGATCGCCACCGCTGCAAAAGGCATGACCGCCGTCTTTCGGACTTGGCCCTTCTCCGGTGAGCAAAACAACACCAACGGAAGGATCTTCCGAAACGTGATAAAATGCATCATACAGTTCTGAAGTTGTTTTAGGTCGGAAAGCGTTTCTCACTTCCGGTCGGTTGATGGCAATTCGTGCAACGGCACCACATTTTTTGTAGGTAATATCTTCGTATTCTTTGACGGTTTTCCAGTCGATCATTTTTGATAAAATTTTATGATAAATTGATTGTATAGTTTGACTCAACATCGTTACCGCAGGTATTGAATGTTTTAATCAAAAAAGCGCTGCTAAAGGGTATCGGTATCTTCCACCGTATCATCTTCTGCTAGAATTTTTTGGGCTGCCTCCTTATCCCGCTCACTTACGACCAAAACGTAATTTTGAGAAATGGGGAACACAGCAACATTATTCACAAACTCATTTTTAATGTAACTTGGGATGTCGCGTGAAGAGAGTTTACTTTTGGCAAGTTCCACTTCATACAGATACGATGATTGCAAAACAGAAACGAGTTCAGACATTATTTCTAAATTAAAATGAATAAATAATCAGTTGGTTTGTTGCAACTTTTTCAGTCGGAAATAAGAAACCACCGACAACGTAAGCATTGAAGCCAAACCGATGTACACCCATGCAGGCACCGGCACCGGATCACCGGCTGCGTAAGAATGTAAACCACTCAGGTAATAATTTACCCCAAAATAAGTCATTACCATGGAGCAAAACGCAAACATGGCAGCAACATGAAATGCCCATTTTCCGCGCAAACCAGGAACCAGTCGCATGTGAAGCACGAAAGCATACACCATAATGGAAATAAAAGCCCAGGTTTCTTTTGGGTCCCAGCTCCAGTATCTTCCCCATGATTCGTTGGCCCAAATACCACCCAGAAAGTTACCGACAGTAAGTGCGAAGAGCCCAATGGTTAAAGACATTTCTGACACCACGGTTAATTCTTTTATGGTAATATCCTGATGAATTCTGTACTGTTTTTTATCGGATATAATAAAGAAGATCAAAACAAATACCGCAATAATCATGGACAGTGCAAAGAAACCATAGCTGCTGGTGATAATTGCCACGTGGATGATGAGCCAGTACGATTTAAGTACGGGAACTAAAGGTGTAATTTGAGGATCGAGTGCAGAACCACCATGCGCAAATCCCATCATGATGACCGCTACCATAAAGCCGGCGGCCGGAATAAGCGCATTAGAAACATTTCCTGATCTTTTGAACGCCTTATCAGCGTATTTCTTCATCGAAGGTTTTCCGATGCCGAAATAGAACATTAAACCAGCCGAAATACCGACCCAAGAAATAAAAATAATGGCTTCGTACCCATTGCTCCAAGGTGCATGACCCGAAAGATACCACCTTGCAACCAAGCCGCAGAAATGTGCAATATAGCCGATGATTCCCGCGATAAGAATTCCTTTAATGATTTTGTTAAGTGTTTTTCCGGGTTTAAAAAGTTCCACAAAACCTAGAACCAGAAGCAACCCACCCACGATGGTGTAAAAAATGAGCAACTTAAAATTAAGATTAAGTTTGTTCATGAAGACTTCCAAATCCACCTTAGATTGTGCCGGCACAACATTCTTGCCCCAAATCTTCTGGTACTGCTCCAAGGCAGATAGCTCTTTATCCGCTTTGCTCCAGTTGCCAGATTTCTCAGCATCCAGGACACTGGAGAAGTAAGGACCCATCACTTTCTGAGATTCTTCATCCGGCTCAAAATTTTGGTCGAGCCAAGAATGCCAAGTAGAATTGGGATCATTTTTCACCGGAATAATTCTTAAAAATTGCCCACTGAAAAACTCATTGAAGACTTGCACACGATCATTCACAGCAATCACTTCTTTATCATAGTTGGTTTGCTCAGCAGGTTTTTTCCGGAATGCCGCCTGATAATCATCTTCCAATACATAATGCAGTTGCCCGTTTGCATCAGCTGGAAAGAGCGACATCAGCGAGGTATAACCTTCTTCGTCTGCCTTTGTTTTCTTCCTCAGTTCTTCGCCTCCTTTTGTCCCCACTTTTATAATGGGAACCATCGTCCAGCTCGGCGTATCGGTATTAATAGATAGGAACCATTGGTTGGCATCCAGCGATTTTCCATCAGTTCCTTTAAATGAGTCTCTCTTATAAAGTTTGCGTAATACATCAAGCGCTTGGGTATTCATTGGGACGATACGGCCTTCGTAATTCTGTACCAGCAAATAGCCAAATTTATCGGCATGCTCTTTTGAAATCTTGTTTCTGGCAATAATTTCATCAGGAGAAATGGGTTTGGGAGAGCGCAACTTTTTAGTTTCCGCCGATTCCTGCATCAATGCAACCTGTTTATCATCGTGCTGATGACCATCATTAGCGTTATGATTAACCTTTGAGGAGCCATCAGTTCCGTGTGTATCAATATATTGTGCATGGAAACTGAAAGAAAAAAGCAGGAATAATGCAGCAGCAATTCTCTTCCTGTTGATGGCTTTCAATTGCTTATTGAGCTTCCAGAAGTGCGTTCCTTTCCAAAAGAATGAAACAAACATCCCTAAAAATAGGAACGTGTAGCCCACATACGTCACATTGGTTCCCCAGAAATCATGATTGACAGAGAGTACGGTTCCTTTTCGGTCACCATCGAAGCTTGCCTGGAAGAAGCGGTATCCACCATGATTCAGGACATGGTTCATGTAAATTTTATAAGGGGTTTGTTTGCCCTGATCTATGATCTGTACATGGCTTTCATAGGCGCTTGGCGAGGAACTTCCCGGATATGTTTCCATGACGAATTTGTCGAGCTTTAATGAAAACGGGGTGTTATAAACTTTGGGACCGAAGCCGAGAATAATGTTCATTCCGTCTAATGAAATCTGCTTAAAAAGACCGGAATTTCCTTTCTCCACTACCAAATCAACGAGCTGTTTTGTTTTGGGACCCTGTACCTCCACAGTGAGCTGGTCCGCCATATCTTTGTCTTTCTTTCTATCACCTTCAAACGCGATAAGTCTGCCTTTTTTCAGTCCCTCCGGAACTACAAGCCGCAAATCGTTAATGGTGTACAGACTTCTAAGGGCAAGAGGTTGGTATTCATCTTTTTTTGTTTCCCCTGTCTGCTGGGTTGCCATCGTCATAAAAGTGGCATCAACTGGAGTTTTAATCATTAAGGTGCCATTATCGTTCCTCACTTCCACGGCTCCGTCGATGGGTCGGTTATAAGAGACTAAAGTACCGTTGATGGATTTAGTTTCGCCAGATTTAATGAAGATATTTTCTCTGCCTTTTTGGCCAGCAGAAACAACGTGTAAAAATTCTTCACCAGATGGATCTGCAATTAAACTGTCTTTTTTCCGCTGAATGTAATGAATTTGTTTTACCTTAATTTGCTTTGCATGATAATCATAACTGGCGCTAAAATTATGAGGTAAAATTTTGGCAAGCAGTGCACTTTTCTTAGCATCATCGGGAATCATCATGTAGGGAATATCCTGATAATTGAGAATATCACCATTCTCTTCCACCTGAATTTTGAAAAAATTTCTGTCCGTAATTACTTCGTTAGAAGTGGCTCCTTCCCGAATATGCATGATTCCTTCATAACTGATATAACGCGTGATAGCACCGCCAATGAAAATAAGAATAAAAGCAAGGTGAAACACCAGCACTGCCCATTTTTCCTTTCTCCAAAGTCGGTACCTGGAGATGTTACCAATGAAGTTGAGAATCAGCAGGAACATGACAGCTTCAAACCATTTCGCCTCGTAGATGAGCGCCTTTGCTGTAGGTGTGCCATAATCATTTTCCAAGAAAGTGGCATACGCCATCGAAAATGCAAATACGAGCATCAATACGGCCATTGTTCGGGTTGAAATAAGTATGTTCTGTAGTTTTTTCATGAGCAAATAAATGATTCGTAAGATAGGAAAATAAATTAAGGGCAAAAATAATGATGATATTTGGATATACCTATTCGCGACCGACATTTTTATGGCTTGATTGTGGCTAACCATCCGTCAATCAAAAAAATAAAAGATATTTTGATCAAAAAAAATGATAATTTTACCTCGTTTGTTCACCTTTCAATCATCGAAAACATGAAATTTTGAATTTGAATATTTACAATACCTTAATGCTGGTGGGGATTATTCAGGGATTAATCTTTGTTTTGGCAGTAAGTACTTCAAAAAAGTACCAAAGTGAAAGCACTACTTATCTGCTGATGATGATTCTGGCTTTTACTGTTAATAATTTGGAGTATTTCATCAATGATTCCCAGCTCGTCTCGGTGCGCTTCTTCTTTGATTATCTTTACATACCGGTGGCCTCGCTCAGTGCAGTTTTCTTCTATTTTTACGTTCGCCAGCTGCTTTTTCCTGAAAAGAGAATTACCAAAAAACTTCGGCTCCTTTATTTGCCTTTTCTGCTCTTCCTCATCGCATCCATTATTTTTAAATGTTTAATGGCCATTGTTCCCTCTGGCAACCAAGATCAGTTGCGCGAGTTTTTCTGGGATTTGTATTTATTTCAGGAATTTTTTTCATGGGCATTTTCAGTTGTGCTGATCGTGCGAAGCTACATTCTGGTTCGAAAATACGAGCAAACTACAGCAAAAGCGGATCATTTACACTCGCCGATGCATTTAAGATGGCTAAAAGCAACAATTTCTATTTTGGCATTTTTCCTGTGTGTGGTTTGGGTGGCACTCACCATTTTGGATATGATGGAGCTGGAACCTAGCTACTATATTTTGTGGATAGGAATGGCGATTACCGTGTATTGGCTTGGGCACATCGGGATTTACAAATTCGGGATTGCGCGAGAGCGAGAAGAAATTCGGGAATATGCAACCCACATCAACGACGAAAATCCAACGGCAGGAATTCAACAAAATAAAAAAAACGCTCCCCCGAAAAACAAAAATATCGACTTGCTGCAGCATTTCATCATCGTGGAGAAAAACTTTCTCGACAACAACTTAACGTTAGAAAAAACAGCAGACGCTTTGAACCTCAACAAAAGCTATCTCTCCAGAATTTTTAACCAGGAAATGACCATTGGCTTTTCAGATTATATTAACCAATTGCGCGTAGAAGAAGCTAAAAAATACCTGCACAACCCCGATTTCGAAAACTACACCTTAGTTGCCATCGGGCTGGAAGCGGGCTTCAATTCGAAAACAACATTTAATAATGCCTTTAAGAAATTTACCGGCAAAACACCGTCGGAATATAAAAAGGAATTGCACAAAAAAACCCAATCCGCATTTCCGTCAAAAATGCAGATCAGGTAGGTCTAACAAACTGTGTTTAATCTACTTCTTAATGATCCGGTAGCGTTGTACAGTATTTTCAAACTGAACCACGGCCACATAAACGCCCGCTTTCAGATTTCTTACATCCATAAAACCTTCATTCACCTTCGGTATTTTAGTCAAAATTTGCCGCCCGTCCATTGCATAAATCGTGATGGCAAAAACTTTATCCTTCGCTGTAAAATGAAGAAGTTCTCCCACAGGATTGGGATAAATGCTGAAGTCCTTCATCTTGTTATCGATTGTTCCTAAAGCAATATTAGCCAGTTTAAGTTTGATTGAGTTTGTTGAAGATACCACATTGAACGTATAAATTTTATCTGCAAAAAGTGCGGTAATGCTCGTTGGCAGCGATGTAGTACCTATAGTGGAAGAAGTTGTTCGAAATACATTGAATTCGTCATTCAGCGACGGCGCAAAACCGAGATTCACCTTCACATTTCCGTTGAGAGTGGGCGCTGTGGATCCTGTATAATTAAGATAGTCGTAACCGCTTTTTTCTACGATGCCATTCAGGTTAAACTGTAATGTGCCACCATCCATCTTGAAACTATTTTTCACCAGCATTGTTCCTACCTCAACTCCCGGATCGAATGTACCGCTATTGCTAAAATTTGTGCCAGAAGGTAGGGAGATTTCATGCCCTTTAACCAAACCGGCTGAAAGATTGGTCAGTTGATGCGAAAAATCAAGCGAACCTTCTCTTGCTTCGATAGTTCCACTGTTTTCAACAGGCAGCGCAAAAGTTTTGCTAAAACTCCCAAGTTTTTGCAGTGTTCCGCCATTGAGCAACTTGCTTTCAGAGCCGTTGCTGTAGGTCATTCCGATTCCGTTGCTGGTCAGTATTCCGGTATTTGTATTGTTTAAAACACTGTTTGAATAAAGAATAAAATTATTGGAATAATCAGTTCCCGTTCCCAGTTTGAAAGTCCCTTTATTCATCATAGTCATATTGCTGAAGTATTTAGTTGAATTGCTGTCTGCCGTCAATAATGTTTCGTTAATAAGTGCGCCCGGACCGTAAATCGTTCCCGAACTGAAAAGCAGTCCATTACCGCTCACCTGGTTGGTCATCGTGTTATCACTGATGATATAATTGTTGCCATCAATAGAAAAAATGCCGGATCCGGATCCTGTCCAAATGCCTTTAAAATAACCGGTATTTCCGGATACTTTCAATTGGGCGCCTGCCGATGTATGGTACGCTCCCGTTTCGAAATATTTATCTCCTGAAAATTCCAGTGTGTGCTGTTGCACGTCAATCACTCCCTTGTTGACAAAAGTCGCCACAATACTCTCCTGCCAGTTGCCAATTTTCTTTACGGTGCCATTATTGTTGACGGCACTATACAAACCGTTGGAATAAGTAAGTCCAATTCCGTTAATCACGATCTGTCCACCAATGCTATTATTCAATGTACTATTAGAATAAAGTATTAAATTATTGGGCAGATCAGTTCCAGTTCCTAAAGTCATTACACCATTGTTAGTGAAAGTGAGATTGCTTAAATATTTAGTGCTGTTTTCGCCGACATCAAATTTTGTATTATTAATGAATTCGCCTTGTCCACTGATGGTTCCCTCAGAAAAAAACAATCCGTTACCCGTGATGTTATTGGTTACGGTATTTCCAGTATCAACCATATTGCTACCGCTGATGCTGAATGTGCCGGCATTGTTACCACTCCAAACGCCCTTAAAATAACCAGTACTACTAGAAACCTTTAAATGGGCACCTGCAGAAACATTATAGTTGCCAGATTCAAAATATTTGAGTCCATTGAAATTTAGAATATTCATTTGCACGTCGATGCTTCCTCTATTGCTGAAAGGTGCGTTAATGATTTCTTCATTGTCGCCCAACTTGGTCACTTTACCATAATTATTCACGATACTGTTTAAACCATTAGAAAAATTAAGACCAATTCCGTTGATGATGATTTCACCCGTCAGTTGATTATTCATGGTGGTATCAGAAAAAAGAATCAGATTAATGGAATGATTTATTCCCGTGCCCAATCGAACAGTGCCAGTGTTTGAAAAGTTTAGATTACTGAGGTATTTGCTTACATTGCCGTCAACCGTTAATAAACTATCATTAAGAAAACTGCCTGGACCGGAAATCGTACCCTCGAAGAATAGTAAGCCGTTGCCTGAAATCTGGTTGGTTACCGAATTCCCTTCGGCCACCAGATTGGAGCCGTTAATACTGAAAACACCTACATTTTCACCCGTCCACACTCCTTTAAAATAGCCGGTACTACTGGAAATTTTCAATTCGGAATCTGCCAAAACATTGTAAACGCCGGTTTCAAAATACTTGTTCCCTGAGAAATTTAAAATTCCTGAATGAACATTGACAGTTCCTTTATTGGTAAAAGGTGCAGCAATAAATTTCTCTGAAGTGCCTGTTTTAGTTACGGTACCGTTATTATTAATCATACTACTGAGGCCATTTGAAAAGGTAAACCCAATACCATCGATGATAATGTGGCCACTACTGCTGTTATTCAAGGTTGAATTTGAAAACAAGCTAAAATTGACGGGGTAACTGATGCCAGTTCCAGATTTCAGTGTTCCATTGTTCACAAAAACAAGCCCAGACAGGTATTTGGCTGTATTGGTATCCAAAGCAAAAACTCCGTTGTTGACCACTGTTCCAGGTCCGTTGATGGTTCCGCCATCCATCCGCAAATTCGATTCCGAAGGAATTGTCACAGTAAAACCATTAGGAATGTTGGCAACGCAATTATTAACCGTTAAGTAAGGTACTGTGGCCGGGCTCCAGTTTTGTGCATCCGTCCAAGACGATCCATCTCCAGCTCCGGTAAAGGTAAACGTCTGTGCATTAATGAAGAAGAAACAAAAGCTGAGAAAGAAGGTAAACTTGCTCAGAATCTTTCTTGCCAAAAAATAAGGAAGGTAAACTCCCGAAAAGGTAATTGTAGTTTTCATGGTTATAAATTTTCCATCAAAACTAAATACAAAACCAGCAGTGAAAGGTTCAAAAAATTACAATGTAAAAAATTGAAACGAATTTGCAGACTCAGAATTCAGAACAAATCACATTTAATAACTTGATTTACAGATTAGTATCTCCCAACATCGGCACAAATTTGTATCGTCCAAATTCCTCTTTTTCAAATTCTGTGGGCGAAATTTTAGTGAACCGGTACAGGATCTGTTCTTCGGTTTTGCCCATCGGAATAACCATTTTTCCTCCCACTTTCATTTGTTTCAACAGCTCTGTTGGGAGCACTTCTGCACCACATGTCACCAAGATTTTATCGAATGGAGCAAAAGTGGGCAACCCGGCGAATCCATCACCAAAACTTTGGAATTTAGGGCTAAGATGCATCTTCCTGAGTTTTTGCTGGGCAAAAGTGTGCAGTTCTTTTTGGCGTTCTACGGTGTACCCCAAGGCATTCATGGCCACCAGAACCGCAGTTTGATAACCGCTGCCAGTACCGATCTCCAATACTTTTTCTTTCTCTTTCAACTCCAAAAGTTCGGTTTGCTCGGCAACGGTGGAAGGATGCGAAATGGTTTGCTGTGCCATAATTGGAAATGCGCGGTCTTCATAGGCATAATCTTCAAAAATGCTTTCAAGGAAAAGGTGGCGCGGTATTTCGTTCATGGCTTTAAGTACCAATTCATCGGTAATTCCTACATGATTCCGAAGATAATCTACCAGTTTTTTTCGTTTCCCTTTATGAAGAAAAGTATCCTGCATATCGCTTTTTGAGTTTATACATTATCATTCAGAGTTTTGCAGAATGACGCATTATTTAGCAAAACAAAAGTGTTTGCAAAGAGCAAATCTATTGCAATTAATATTGAAAAGCAAGACCACCGATTCGTCCGGCAGAAACTTGAATGCTGCTGCAAAAAATATTATCTTTGAAAAAAAAATTCTATGCTGAAAGCAGGTTTGGTTGGTGCAGGGCATTTGGGAAAAATCCATTTAAGATTACTGAACCAATCCCAAAAATACGATTTGGTTGGCTTTTATGATGCTGATGTCGAAAACGGAAAAAAAATTGAAGCTGAGTTGGGCTATCGCTATTTTGATCAGTTCGATGATTTGCTGGAGCAGATTGATGTGCTGGACATTGTCACCCCAACAGTTTATCACTACGACTACGCCATGAAGGCCATCGAAAAGCGCAAACATTTCTTTATCGAAAAACCCATCACGCAAACGCTGCAACAGGCAGAAGAGATTCTTTTCAAATGCCGCGAGTATGGAATTAAAGCTCAGGTGGGGCACGTTGAACGATACAATCCTGCATTTATAGGCTCCAAAGATTATATCAAAGATCCAATGTTTATTGAGATTCACCGGTTAGCAGAATTTAATCCGCGAGGAACCGACGTTTCGGTGGTGCTTGATTTGATGATTCACGACCTTGATATTTTACTTTCTATCGTCAAATCAAAAGTTAAAAACATCCATGCATCCGGTGTTTGTGTGGTTTCTAAATCGCCCGATATTGCCAATGCCAGAATTGAATTCGAAAACGGCTGTGTGGCCAATCTCACCACTTCCAGAATTTCGATGAAAGCCATGCGCAAATCCCGGTTTTTCCAGCGGGATGCCTATATCTCGGTGGACTTTTTAGAGAAAAAAGCTGAAGTGATCCGTATGAGACCTGCACCGGAACATCCATCTGATTTCGATATGATCATTGAAAATGCAGAGGGTGAGAAAAACCAAATCCTTTTCGAATATCCTGACATACAGCCCAATAATGCAATACTAGACGAGCTGGAAAGTTTAGCAGATGCCATCAATGGTAAACATCATGTGGAAGTTTCGCTGGAAGATGGAACGGAAGCGCTGAAAGTAGCCCTCGAAATTATGAAACTGATTTCAAAGTAAATTCAAATGATGAGGTTTAAAAATCATCACCTCCACATGACAAAATTTTTATCTTTGCTGCTCTTTTTTTCCAGTCTTTTTCTTTTTTCCCAAAAGAAATGGAAAGTAAATTTCTATAACGAAAAAGTTGGAAACGAAATTTCTATTTTTGCTGATAATCAGGAGGAGATGCCGATGTCTGCCAAATTTACGTTTACTACGCTCGACAATCTTAAATCAACTGCTGGAAAAGAAGTGACGGTAGTAATTCCTGCGAACACCAATCAATTCCCGATTACAACGCTAAGCCCCATCAATCCTTATCAAAAAAACGAATTCAACTACACCAGTATGGTTAATTTCGGAGATGTAACCCAGGAAAATTACGACAAAGACTACGAGTATTCGCTACCGTTCGAAAAAGGGAAAACGCATCTGGTGTATCAAGGTTATAACGGAAAACTTTCTCACCAGAACATTGACGCGCTCGATTTCAATTTGAAAACTGGGGATTCTGTTTTTGCTGCTCGCGACGGCAAAGTGGTGGAAACACAGGATCAGCACAACACCAACTGTGCCAATATTTCCTGTGCAAAATTCAACAACAAAATCGTCATCATGCATTTCGACGGTAGTTTCGCCGATTATGCGCATTTGAAACAAAAAGGAGTAGTTGTAAAAATAGGTGATGAAGTTCGCAAAGGGCAGCTCATTGGCTTTAGTGGAAACACAGGGTTTTCGAACGGGCCGCATCTTCATTTCGCCGTATTCCTGAACCGAATCGACGGAAAAAGAAAATATATCCCCACAAAATTTAAAACTTCAACCAATAATGCAACTTTTTTGGAAGAAGGTAAAAGCTATACCAAAACCGAAGATTAAATCTATTAAAAAAACCTCAACCAATGATCCGATTATTTCCCTTTATTTTTTTATGTGCATTTTCGATTTCTCTTGCACAAAAATCTGCTTTGAGCCAGCGTATTTCCGAAATATCTGCACAAAAAAAGGCCACCGTGGCCGTTTCGGTCATCGGCATTGATTTTCCTTTTGACCTGAACAATGAGAACGCCGATAGGAAACTACCTATGCTGAGTGTTTTTAAATTTCATATCGCACTTACTGCAATGCACTATGTGGATCAGGGCAAGCTAAAGCTCGATCAGGCCTTTTTCGTTAAAAAGGAAGAACTGCTTCCCAACACATACAGCCCGCTTCGCGATAAACAACCAGACGGAAATTATGAATTATCACTTGCTGAATTGCTGTATTATTCCGTTTCACTAAGCGATAACAACACCACCGACATTTTGTTGAGGATACTTGGTGGACCAAAAACGGTTCAACAATTCATGGAAGAGAAAAAGGTAAAAAACCTCAGGATTCAGTATAATGAAGAAGAAATGCACCGTAATCCGAAATATTTCTATGGCAATTATACTTCTGTAAAATCACTGAGCAAACTCTATAAATCCTTCTACAACGGGAAAATTCTCTCGAAAAAATCAACTGAATATCTTTACCACATCTTGCAGCAAACCACCACTGGTAGCAACAAACTCGTACAGCAACTGCCGCCCGACTCTGTTGCGCACAAAACAGGATCGTCTGGTAAAGACCAAAATGGATTGACGGTTGCCGAAAACGACAGCGGAATTGTAGCGCTTCCGAACGGCCGACATTACGCCATATCGGTATTTGTGAACGATTCTTATGAAAGTGAAACCGTAAACTGCCAAATGATTTCTGATATTTCCAAAGCAGTTTTCGATTCGCTGAATAAATAGTATTTTTAGGACTTAAAATTCAAATCCAAATTGAATCAAAATGAAAAAGTTTTCCTTCTTATTTTTATTTGTATCATTTTTTACATTCTCACAAAAAATAGAATATTTAGAAAAAAAAGATTCCTTACATACTTCTGAAAATGAATTCTTTACTTTTCTTGATGAAAAGACCAATTCAGATAGTGCCCAATTTTTAGCCAAAATAAAATCGACGGGGAAAACGGATATGGTAAAGAATTTATATGAAGTAATCAAAACTGAGGCGCAAAGGATTGGTGCAAATTCTTTTAAATTTATAGATTATAGCAAAATCGACAATGAAAATTCGCAATTAACATTTGACATTTTCCGTGTTGATGATGATGTTCTTCAAGAAAATTTCAATAATCTCGAAAAAAACAAAGTATATGTCTTCGGAAGTGATGACTTGATCAAATCCAAAAAGATATCTTTTAAAATTGATAATAATAAATATGAAATTGGTTCTGGAGAATTTATGGAGTTTCAATCAACAATAGGAAAAGAATTAAAAATAAGTAAAGGTGGAATTACTGGTATGACAATTTGGATAAAAAGTAAAGAAGATAAACCCTCGTCTTTTCTTAATTTTTCTGGTTTTGGTTTGGTCGGTGCTGAATTTAATCCATATTCTAATGGAGTTGGAGTTGGATTTACAACAGGAAGAATTAATAAATTTGACCCTAATCTAGGATTTATCCTAACAAAAATTTTTAAAAGATTAAATTAGAAATGAAAAACATCGTCGTTATAGGAGCAGGAACCATGGGAAACGGAATTGCACATACTTTTGCACAAACTGGTTTTAAAGTCAACTTAGTGGATGTTTCGCAGGAAGCACTCGACAAGGGGCTGAAAACCATTAGCAGCAATCTTGACCGCATTGTCTCAAAAGGAAATTTAACAGAAGCGCAGAAAGCAGAAACTTTAGCCAATATCACACTGTTTACCGTGCTGAAAGACGCTGCCCAAGATGCAGATTTAATCGTAGAAGCAGCAACTGAAAATCAGGATTTAAAGTTGAAAATATTTGGACAGATGGACGAGTTTGCACCCGAAAACTGTATCCTGGCCACCAATACCTCTTCTATTTCTATTACTAAAATTGCGGCGGCAACCCAAAGACCCGAAAAAGTGATCGGGATGCACTTCATGAACCCCGTTCCCATCATGAAATTGGTGGAAATCATCAAAGGGTATTCAACTTCGCAAGCCACCTTTGATGCGGTTTTCGAAATGTCGAAATCTTTAGGAAAAGTTCCGGTGGAAGTGAACGATTATCCTGGCTTTGTGGCCAACAGAATTCTGATGCCCATGATTAACGAAGCCATAGAAACTTTATACAATGGTGTTGCCGGCGTGGAAGAAATCGACACCGTAATGAAATTGGGAATGGCACATCCGATGGGCCCACTTCAGTTGGCGGATTTCATCGGCTTGGATGTTTGCCTTGCTATTTTGAATGTGATGTATGACGGTTTCAAAAACCCCAAATATGCACCCAATCCATTGTTGGTCAACATGGTGATGGCGGGCAAAAAGGGCGTAAAATCCGGTGAAGGTTTTTATGACTATTCCGAATCGAAGAAAGCAGAAAAGGTGTCGAAAATGTTTTTGAAATAACCTGAAAGCTTGCTGATAACGAAACGGATTTATGGCTGAGAATTCTTCTTCAAAGACGATGATCAAAAACGGGACGATACTTTTGGTATTATCGCTGCTGTTGGTGGTGTTCAGTCAGGATTTCTTCTTCTTCTGGGACAACATTATTCAGTTGGCCGTTCCGGCAAATTATTATTACGACACACATTTCTCTACACTCTATCTTCCCGATGCCATCACCACGGGACATCAACCTTTCACGGGGATGTATCTTGCATTGGGTTGGAAAATTTTCGGACGCAGCATCGAAATTTCTCACTGGCTTATTTGGCCTTTTATTTTTGGAGTCTTTTGGCAATTATTCCGATTAGTGAGTTTCTTTCTTCGCAGCCAAAGAGATCGCTGGATTTGTTTTGCAGCGGTGATTTTAGAAAGTGTAATTCTTACCCAACTCACGCTGCTCACCTTTGAAATTTTTCACATTTTCTTTTTTCTGGCAACACTGAATGCGCTATTAAGGAAAGAAAAACTCTGGACTACCCTCTTCTTCTCTGGATTAATTATGGTGAGTTTACGGGCAACGATGTCGGGCATTGGGATTGTGGCATTTGTATTTTTGAGACAAATCTTCATAGACCGCAAATTCAGATTGTCGCAGTACTGGGTTTTTGTTCCAGGGTTTCTGCTGTTTGCGCTCTTCCTATTCAGTTTTTATGAAGCACGAGGTTGGATTATTCACAACACTGTGTCTAAAAGTTGGGAAAAGTCCGCGCAATATGCCGATGCTTTTGGAATGTTGAAAAATTCATTTTTCTTCTTTTGGAGAATTTTTGATCTGGGAAAAATCATTTACCTGCTATTATTAGTGTACATTATCATTAAAAGCATCAAAACCAAAACATTAGACCGTAATTTCTTACTGATCTCCCTGATTGCTTTCGGGCAGTTTCTCATCTTTTTTGTGACAACTATTCCTTACCAAAATTCCATTGGTCACCGATATGTATTGCCTGTTACTTTGCCTATGACGATGGGAATTGTGTACTGGTTCTTAGTTCATGAAAAAGAAAATCGGTATTTTGTCTGGTCCATTTTCGGCTATCTTTTCGTGGGCTATATTTGGGTTTATCCTTTAAGAGTGGCAAAAAGCTGGGACTCGATGCCTCTTCATTGGACGTATTATGACGTTTGGCGCGACATGAAAAACTATGTGGATGCGCAAAGAATTGCACCCGCTAATATCAAAACTTTTTTTCCCAATACAGCCACTTTCCGCAATACCGCGCTTTTGAACGACGACAGAGAATATGGTATCGGAGATGCAGGTGAGCAGTATGTGCTGTTTTCTAATGTGTATAATGAAAGCGATGAAACCATTGATGAACTGTTCAATTCTGGGAAATTCATCCCGATTCATTCTGTAGAAAAAGGTGATGTTTATATGATTTTATTTAAAAAGCGACCCTAATTAAATTTGTGTTAAAATTTTATC
This sequence comes from Chryseobacterium sp. 39-10, assembly GCA_001898255.1. GTDB lineage: Bacteria > Bacteroidota > Bacteroidia > Flavobacteriales > Weeksellaceae > Kaistella. The sequence continues at coordinate 43,526 of MKTK01000003.1, forward strand.
AAAAAACAAAAATTGACTATCTTTGAGCAAGTTTTTACAGGAAAAAGTCCAATATTGAAAATCATTTTGTGACGTTGTTTCTTGTCAGGAGCCGTCAAACCAACATTAAAATAAATAACAATGAAATTACCTAAGTTTTTACTAGCCGACAATTCAGATTTTCCTGAAGATTTATTTGTCGTTCATACAGAATACCCAAGATTCATCCTGAATGTGGAAGAAGAAGAAGTGGAATGGCTGGATGACCTGGAAGGTGACGACGAAGAAACCATGGCAGATGAAGCCACCAAAGTGGTAGAAGCCGCCTTTAAATGGTGCGACGATGAACTCGCAAAATACGACGAAGAAGAAGACGAAGAATAAAATAAAAAAGGAACCTCAAAAAGGTTCCTTTTATTTTTCTTTACTGTTTGTTGAATTTCAGCAGGAGCAATTGGTCTTTGTAAAGCTGAAGCGTATTGCCAGAAACCACATATTTGTTTGCTTGTTGCAGCATCTTTAGAAAGTTATCTTCCACACTCATATTCTCACACATTTTTCGGGTAACGCCCAGGTTTTCCGCTACAAAATTTCCCGCAGTGGCATCCAATGTAAGTGCCCCAAAATAATTGTTGCACCCGGCATTGCCATTTACTTTTCCGTTTTCAATAATTAAGGTTGGTACATTCCCTTTTACTTCATCTGCAAGTTTCCATTGCGTATTGGAAAGATTGGGCTGTGCAGTTCCCACTTTAGAAGAAGAAACTGCAGAGCAAGAAGCAATTGCAGCAACCGCGCATACAGACAAAGCAAAATTCTTAATATTGGATTTTTTCATTTTTTAACGATTTTGAAAATCAAATTTAAGTAATATAATTCATTAACACCGAAAAATGAAGCTTAAATGTTTGCCGCTAAAAAAAATGCGACCCTTATTGAGTCGCAATTCTTTTTAATTTCGATTGGGTTATCCTCTTAATTCAGCTGAAAACTCCTTCTTGAAGTTGTTGATTAACGTATTCATCACTTCTGAAATATCCTTTTCTTCCAGCGTTTTTTCCTCGTTCAACAACTCAAAACTCATGGCGTAGGATTTTTTACCTTCTGGAAGATTTTTTCCTTCATACACATCGAAAAGCGAAATATTCTTCAGGAACTTCGAACGGTTTTTTCGTGCCGATTGATAAAGTTCATCATACGAAACATCCTTGTCGATAAGGAGTGCCAAATCTCTTCTGATTTTGTTGAATTTGGGGATATCTACAAACTTAAGATTTTCGGTAGAGCGCAGTTTCTGGCAGTTTTCCAACTCGATTTCTGCATAGAAACATTCCTGATCTATATCGGCATCTTTAAGCAATTCTTTGGAAATTTTCCCCAATCTCGCCACCGTTTTTCCGTCGGCAGTAAGTTCCAGTGCATCCGAAAACCGTCCGTCGATCAACGGTTTCTCATCGATGTCGAGTTGCAGTTTATCTAAAAGAACTTTTACATAGGATTTAAGGTAATAAAAATCGGTGGCTGATTTGGGCTGCAGCCAGTTTTCAGGAACATTGCGACCGGTTACCAATAACGCCAATTGTTTCCTTTCCAAATACTTACCATCAACCTTATGATAAATTTTTCCCAATTCAAAAAACTTCAGATCTGGATTTTTTCTTTTGATATTGTAATCGGCATTCTGAAGCAAACCTTCTGCCAGTGAAGTTCGCATAAAAGCAAGATCACCACTCAGCGGATTCAGTAGTTTTACGGCATTAGATTCATCTTTTACCGAAGTGAGCGAATTGTTCAGCACCTCATTGAATCCGTTGCTCTGCAATGTCCTTGCCCAGAAGTTTTCGAGTGCATCCTGATCATCAAAACTAAGCTTCACAGGCGTGAACGATATTTTCTGCGGCGCATCAATTTTATTGTAACCATAGATTCTTAGAATTTCCTCAATAACATCGATCTCTCTTGTAATATCGGCTCTGTATGGCGGTATAGAAATCTCTAGCCCATTCTGAATTTCATTCAGCACTTCAATCTCCAAAGACTTCAGAATTTCTTTAATTTTTTCTCTGTGAATTTTAGTTCCCAGAATTTGCTCCACTTTCGAAAAGCGAAGAATAACATATTGATTTTCAATTTTTTTTGGGTAAAACTCCAATAATTGACCTGCTAGTTTACCACCTGATATTTCCTCAATCAATGAGATGGCGTACGTTATTGCGGTGCGTACATTGTTCGGATCCACTCCCCTTTCAAAACGGAAAGAGGCATCTGTATTCAGCCCGTGCAACTTCGCCCCTTTTCTTACTGCCACCGGGTTAAAATAGGCACTTTCCAGAAAAATACTTTTGGTATTTGCAGAAACGCCGGAATCTTTACCTCCAAAAACGCCGGCAATACACATCGGCTTGTCGTTCCCGTCTTTGATCATGATTTCTGTTCCGTTCAGTGTTCTTTCCACGCCATCCAATGTGGTGAATAGGGTTCCTTGTGGAGCAACCCCCACTTTCACTTTTCGCCCTTCAATTTTATCGGCATCAAAAGCGTGTAGCGGCTGTCCCAAACCGTGCAGAATATAATTGGTAATATCCACAATGTTGTTGATAGGGCTTAAGCCAATAGCTTTAATTCGGTTTTTTAACCAATCGGGAGAATCTGCTACCTGAATATTTTCGATAACAGCACCGATATACCTCGGACAAATTTCGGCATCCTGCACCTCCAACTGAAAATCTGTGGTGCCTTCAATATTCAGCGGTTGAGAAGTAATTTTTTCAAACTCCGACTTCAATTGATTGTTGATAAGAAAAGCATGCAAATCCCTGGCAACACCATAATGCGACATGGCATCTGTTCTGTTGGGCGTTAAGCCAATCTCGTACACTTCGTCATGAGCAAGGTCAAAATAATTGGCCAACGGATCGCCCAGTTTATAGGTCTCATCCAGCACCATAATTCCGCCATGATCGTTGCTTAGTCCGAGTTCGTCTTCTGCACAAATCATCCCTTCGGAATACTCACCACGAATTTTTGCTTTCTGAATGGTAAACGATTCATTTCCGTTGTAGATGACGGTTCCTACCACGGCAACCGGAACAATTTGTCCTGCTGCCACGTTGGGCGCACCACACACAATATTAAGTATTTTACCGTGGCCTACATCCACTGTAGTTTTCTTGAGTTTATCGGCATTAGGATGCTGTTCGCAAGTAAGAACTTTTCCGACAACAATTCCTTCCAAGCTGCCCTTCACGGACTCGTATTTTTCTATTCCTTCTACTTCGAGGCCAATATCGGTGAGGTATTCGCCAATCTTTTCTGTTTTAAGGTCGGTTGTAATAAATTGCTTGAGCCAGTTGTTTGAAATTTTCATTCTATAGGGTTGAAATTCAGATGAATAAATAATAGGAAGTCCACTCAATATCAAGTGGACAATACCGGTTGCAAATATCGTGTTTTTTGGGTAAAAAAAGGCAACAAAATTGTTTCAAAAGCGGCAATTTGCGATAAATACGATTGTTCCTAGCTCGGATTGCAGCGTTTGTTTGAGCTCTTTTTCGGCGGCGGCTCCGCCGCCGCCGAAAAAAGCGAGCGCGGAAAGCCGGAAATAGCTCCTAAAAAAAAGACCCGGAAAATTCCCGGGCCTCTGTATATGATAAAGTATTTTTTACATTCCGATGACCGGCATTGAAAGCATCAGGATTTGTTCTTCCTCTTCCAGCCCATCCACTGGTTCTACGATTCCGGGACGATTGGGCTGCGACATTTTCATGGTAATATCGTCTGATCCCAAAACGGACAACATTTCTGTCAGGAATTTGGAGCTGAATCCGATGTTGATGTCTTCCCCGTTGTAGTCGCAAGGAATTTGCATATCGGCTTTGTTGGCGTATTCAGTATCCTCAGCATGAAGGTGCAACACGTTACCAGACAGTTTAAAGCGAACCTGATTGGTCGATTTATTCGACATGATGGATGCTCTTCTGATGGAATTTAAAAGCAAATTCCTGTTGATTGTCAAAACATTAGGATTATCTTTCGGAATCACAGCGGTGTAATTTGGATATTTGCCATCAATCAGGCGGCAGATCCAAATATTGTTGCCAAAGGTGAATTTCGCCATGTTGTCGTTGAACTCGATGGTCACTTCATCGTTGGATGAAGACAAGATATTTTTGAAGATAGCCAATGGCTTTTTCGGCATAATGAATTCGATGGGTTCTGCATTCACCAAATCGGTTCTTTTGTACACCACCAGGCGATGCGAATCGGTGGCTACAAAATTGGTTTCGTCTTCTTTGAACTGGAACAAAACACCCGTCATTACAGGACGTAACGAATCGTTACTGGTTGCAAATAATGTATTGGTGAGTGCTTCCGACAATACTCCGGAACTGATTTTAACGTTTTGTGCAGGATCGAATTCCGGAAGTTCCGGGTAATCTTCTTCATTATCGAGCGCAACGGCAAAGTTATCCTTCTCATCCAGAATTTCGAGCAATTTTCCGTTTCCGTCTTCGGATGCTTTCACCGAAAGTGTAAGCGGTTGCTCACCATAGGTTTTCACAAATTCCTGAAAAATTTTAGCAGGAACTGCAATTTTACCGGCGTCGTCAGATTTTACTTCGATGGTTGTAATAAGCGTTGTTTCGCCGTCCGAAGCAGTAATTTTTAGCTGATTATCTTCGAGTTCAAAAAGATAATTTTCAAGAATTGGTCTGGACTGAGAACTGGAAATAACACCACTCACTGTACTCAGTGCTTTCTGCAATTCGCCACTAGCAACGATAAACTTCATTGTATTGTTTTAATATTTTTAATTTAAAAATGAAACGAAAATGCGCTTCACCGATCATCATTTTGATTTATTCTGGATACCGCGATGGGCTATCCGAAATTTTATTTGGACAAATATAATGAATTGAACTAAACCTAAAAAACAATGTTTAGAATTAAAATATTTTATCATCAAAAAGTTATCAACATTAATCTGCTCCCGGAAAACTATAGTTTTTCTCTTCCGAATCGTCAATATTGATATTGAGTGCGAAATAAATAAAATGCAGATTTTTATTACCTGAAGCAGCAAATTCACGCTGCCAAAGATAACCAGAAGCTACCCCAAAAGTTTCGTCGATCTGATATCCAAATCCACCATAGAGTCGATTTCTCGCAAAAACCAGTTTCTCGGTAACGAAGAAAGTTTCACTGTAGGCGTTGGCAAAAACAGTCCCTGGCTGCACGGATGACGAATTGAGCGGCACTGAAATATTCAGGCGATAACGAAAGCGATACCGGTTTGTATGCTCATCTTTTTGCGGGTCATAAAACCAACTTTTCTCTGCCCGCACTCGGTTTTCAAATTTGAATTTTCCGTATTTTACATCCAGTACATCCTGCAGCCAAAAACGAAATTCTTCTTTGTCCACTTTTTTTTCCTTGTACGTAACATACCTTCCTACTCCAATAAAAGGTTTATGATTGGCGGTAACATTGTACCCAATTCCACCTTTTACTTCGTAATAATCAGGGTAAGAATAATCATCAATACCGCGAAGCTGCCCTTCACCGTAAAGAAAAAATTGAGGGTGAAATTTGTAAGTAATTGTCAACGAATTGAAACTGGAAATATGTTCTTTCTGCCCAAAAAGCGGAATAGATAGCAGCAATAACAACAAACAAAACAGCGTTTTTTTCATGGAACGAAGATACTAAAATTACCTTTTCAGCTCGATCGAGATGTTTGAAAAAAAATCAGAATACCAACTCGCCGGCAGAAGAAAAAGACGCCTGGAATTGGGGGATAAATAGGTTTTATTTGAATTTACAAAATAATTTTTAATCCCTAAAAACAACTTTAAATAAAAAATGCAATAATCTATTATACATATTATTGCAATATTTAACTAAAATTTAATTGAAATAATTTTAAAGAGATACAAACTGATCCAGCATTCGCTTGTCATTTTCGAAAAACATTCGAATATCGCTCATTTGGTATAGCAACATCACGATTCTTTCGATTCCCATCCCGAAGGCGTAACCAGAATACTTATCAGCATCGATGTTAACATTTTTCAGCACAGCGGGATCAACCATTCCGCAACCCATAATCTCGAGCCAACCGGTTCCTTTAGTAATGCGATAATCAGTTTCGGAGTTTAAACCCCAATACACATCCACTTCAGCACTTGGCTCAGTGAAAGGGAAATAAGAAGGGCGCATTCTGATTTTTGATTTACCAAACAACTCCGTTGTGAAAAACTGTATGGTTTGCTTTAAGTCAGCAAAACTCACATTTTCGTCGATATACAAACCTTCGATTTGGTGAAAAATACAATGCGAACGAGAAGAAATTGCTTCATTTCTAAAAACCCTGCCCGGAGAAAGAATCCGCACGGGCGGCTGGTGTTGTTCGAGATAACGAATTTGCACTGATGAAGTATGGGTGCGCAACAAAACATCCGGATTGGTTTCAATAAAAAAAGTATCCTGCATGTCGCGCGCGGGATGATATTCGGGTAAATTAAGTGCGGTAAAATTGTGCCAGTCATCTTCAATCTCTGGTCCGTCTGCCACAGCAAACCCAATGGATTTGAAGATTTCAATAATTCTGTTCTTCACCAGATTAATGGGGTGTCTCGTTCCCAATGCTGCAGGAAATCCGGGTCTGGTAAGATCTTCCTTTTCTACGATAATGGTAGAGGCAGTGGCATTTTTCAGCTCTTCAAATTTAGTTTCTACCGCTTGCTTAAGGGCATTGATCTTTTGCCCAACCTCCTTCTTATGTTCGTTGGCGACCTCTTTAAACTGAGCGAAAATATCATTCAATATCCCTTTTTTTCCGCTGAAACGAATGCGGAATTGTTCAATTTCATCTTTATTAGAAGAAGTAAACCTGTTCACTTCCGCCAATAATTCATCAATCTTTTCTAACATGTTTAATTATAATTGAGTGCAAAAATACGATTTTTCGTGCTGATTTTAATGATTAAGCGCTTCCAAAAACTGATCAATTGCTTTTTTTCGGTGGCTGATTTTATTTTTTTCTGCAGCAGGCATTTCCGCGAAGGTAATCTCATGATGCTCGGGAACGAAAATCGGATCATAGCCAAAACCCTTTTCCCCACGAACATGATGCGTTAACTGACCATAAGCTCTTCCTTCAAAATAGTGCGCACCTGCATCATCCACGAGGCACATTACGGTTATAAAGTATGCATTACGATTGTCCTCCTCTTTCATTTCATCCAGAACCTTAGCGATGTTCTTTGCAAAGTCATGATCTCCAGCATAACGTGCAGAATAGATTCCTGGGCTTCCGTTGAGGGCTTCCACCACCAAACCGGAGTCGTCTCCTAAAGAAGCTTTGCCCGTTTTGTTGAAACAATATTGGGCTTTAATGTGAGCATTCTCATGAAACGTATGTCCATCTTCTACAATTTCATCAAAAATCTCATAGTCGGTCAATGAGGTCACTTTGTAATCCTCACCCAAAATCTGCTGGATCTCCTCTTTTTTATGTTGATTATGGGTAGCGATTAGGATTTCTTTCATTATTATAGATTTATTTTATTATTGCTGATTGGTTTCGGAATAATGCACCCGATACTTTCTCGTGAACAAGAAATAGAACACTGCAAGTAATACAATTCCCACTCCTAAAACCACGTATTCCGACACGTTAAAGAAATCTGAAAAGCTCTCCGTATTGCCATAAAATATGAGCAATGAAGAACACAAATTATTAAACCCATGGAGTAAAATGGGCATCAATAAGGATTTTGTTTTGTAGTAAACCAAGCCCAGAATGCAACCCAAAAGCACCGCTCCTACAAACTGCCACGGATTGCCGTGAACCAGCGCAAAAACCAATGCAGAAACAATTATGGCGTATATTGGTTTCATTCCTTTATTCATCAATCCTTTCTGAATTATGCCACGAAAGATAACCTCTTCGAAAACGGGAGCCATAATGACCGCCAGAACGATCATGGTTGCTTTATCTCTGGTCATCTGGTCCATTAATGAAGAAAAATAATCGAAATACGGACCGAAGAAAGGGCCACTCACAGGAATTTGAGCCGTTACATATTCTGCAATCAACATCATCCCCAACATCATCGGAAAGATGAGAAGATAAGTCCCAACATTCATCGTGGAGAGATTAAAATTGAGTTTACGACCGGTTTGCGGCCGATAAATAAAGTAATCAAATGCGAAAATAGCCCCTAAAAATCCTGCAGCATTGGTGAGGAGCAAATAAAAATCTTTGTACTGGAGATTTCCCTTAAAGACGAACATATAGAAAACATTCACCGTCGCGATGAGTGAACTGCCGATCAGCATACCGACAATCAACGCCAATGCACCTTTCCAATTAAAAACAAATTTCTTGCGCAAATGTTTTTCAGTCATTCAAAAATATTTAGGCAAAGATAATCGATTTCCTTCCTTTCACTAAAAGAGATTACTAAAAACTTATTGTAGCCGCTTTCATGAAATAGGTAAAGGTTTTCAGATCTCGCAAAAAAAACCGATTTTTGCACCCATAAAAATCAGTATGTCAGATTTAATTCAAGAAATAGAAAAAAGAAAAACCTTCGGTATTATTGCGCACCCCGATGCGGGAAAAACGACTTTGACAGAGAAACTACTTCTCTTTGGAGGAGCCATTCAAGAAGCTGGTGCGGTAAAATCAAATAAAATAAAAAAAGGAGCCACCTCCGACTTTATGGAAATTGAGCGGCAACGTGGAATTTCTGTGGCGACTTCGGTTTTGGCTTTTGAATATAAAGGAAGAAAAATCAACATACTCGATACGCCTGGTCACAAGGATTTTGCCGAAGATACCTACCGTACTTTAACAGCGGTGGATTCTGTGATCGTGGTCGTTGATGTGGCAAAAGGAGTTGAGGAACAGACCGAAAAACTCGTTCAGGTTTGCCGAATGCGAAATATCCCGATGATTGTCTTTATCAACAAACTCGACCGCGAGGGAAAAGATGCCTTCGATCTGCTGGATGAAGTGGAGCAAAAACTGGGGCTCACCGTGGTTCCCCTTTCGTTGCCAATTGGTATGGGAAGCGATTTTCAGGGAATCTATAACCTTTGGGAAAATAATATTCAACTCTTTCTGGAAGAGAAAAAACAGAAAGTGGGCGAATCCATTAAGTTTAATGACCTCAATGACCCCAAAATTGATGAACTGATCGGTACAAAAGCAGCAGCAACCCTGCGCGAAGAATTAGAACTGATCCATTCTGTTTACCCGGAATTTAACCGTGAAGACTATATGAATGGCGATCTGCAGCCAGTTTTCTTTGGTTCGGCGCTTAATAATTTCGGGGTTCGCGAACTGCTCGATGCCTTCATCGAAATTGCTCCCATGCCGCAGCCAAAGGAAAGCGATGTGAGAATGGTGAAGCCCGAAGAAAAAAATTTCACTGGATTTATTTTTAAAATCCACGCCAATATGGATCCAAAACACCGCGACCGACTGGCTTTCGTGAAAATTGTTTCCGGCACCTTCAAACGAAATGAAAATTATTTGCTGGTACGAGAAGGCAAGAAAATGAAATTCTCCTCGCCTAACGCATTTTTCGCCGACAAAAAGGAAATTGTAGACGAGAGTTTTCCGGGAGATATCGTTGGGCTGCACGACACCGGAAGTTTCAGGATTGGTGACACCTTGACCGCTGGCGAAAAACTATCGTTCAAAGGAATCCCCAGTTTTTCACCTGAACATTTCAGGTATATCAATAATGATGATCCGCTAAAAGCAAAACAGCTTGCCAAAGGCATCGACCAGCTGATGGACGAAGGTGTGGCGCAGCTTTTCACATTGGATATGAACGGAAGAAAAATAATTGGAACCGTGGGCGCACTGCAATTTGAGGTGATTCAATACCGTTTGGAGCATGAATATGGAGCGAAATGTACCTACGAACCACTTTCTATCCACAAAGCATGTTGGATTGAGGCCGATGAAAAATCTGAGGAATACCGTGAATTTGCTCGTTTAAAGCAAAGGTTCATGGCAAAAGACAAGTACGGACAATCTGTATTTCTGGCAGATTCTTCTTTTACGATTCACATGACGCAGGAAAAATTCCCCAACGTGAAACTGCATTTCATCAGCGAATTTGAACAGCAAGCGTAAATTAAATTCGATCCGTCTCTACAATTGAAGTAACTATAATTTTGCAAAATAATTGTAAATTGAATTACAAGTTATTGATAATTAAACAATTAAAATAACAACGCTATTTTGCAAAGTTTTTGGTTTGGTTAAGGAATATATATTGCATAGCACTTTTCGTTGTTTACATTCAAAACGATCATGATGAAGAAACTCATTTTATGCCTTTTCATAGGTATGCTTTTCAGTTCCTGCGATAAAAAAGCATTTCAACAAACCACCGATCAGATCAAAAGTGCGGATTCGCTATTGAGTAAAGCCAATGACGGACTGAAAACGCTGGATTCTATCTCGAAAACCATCAATAAGCCGGGAGGAATCATTCCGCAAATTGAGAAACATGGTAAAAAAATAGATTCAACCATGAAGGCCAAGAACTGGTCCATCGATTCCATCAATGAAGAATTGAAAAAGATCACGGGTCATGTCGGCAATGGTACAGATGTTATAAAAACCGTAGATTCCGCACAGAAAGCGATCGACAAGGGGGAAAATCCATTAGATGTTTTAACCAAAACGGCGGATAAACTTTTAAAGAAATCAAGGTCGAGAAATCATTCGCAAAATCCAACAGAATCGACTTCAACTGCACCTTCGGCTGATAATTCCAGCGCAGCTTTGCCAAGAAATCCACTGATTAAAAAAGCAAAATTGGAAGTAGAAGTGGATCAAATAAGTGATGCCAAAAATTTAATCCAACAAAAATTAAAGGAATATAAAGGCCAACTAACCCGCGAAAATCTTAGTCAAACCGAAGGTGTACAAACTATGGCTTTTGAGGCAAAAGTTCCGTTATCTGAATTCGATCGATTCGTAGAGGGCGTTTCAAATCTGGGACAGGTAAGGATGAAAAGTACCGTTTCTGAAGGAATGGAATATTTTTCTGATCAGCCGTGCAGCGTAGAAATCACTTTGGTTCAAAATGAAAAAATAAGTAATCCATCTCTAGCAAATGACGATGCCAATAGCAGTAGCGATTCTACTTTTGGCGGCGCCTTTATGAAGGGTTTTCAATTTGTAAAAGACGGCTTGGTTGTTTTGTTACCGTTTTGGCCATTGTTTGTTATTGCCGTTTTAGTTTGGTATTTCATCAGCAACCGTCGGAGAAAAAAAATTCAAAAAGAATTAGAACAGAAGCAATCTCAAGTTGAGCTAAAAAATGCCTCAGAACCCATTGTACAAAACCTCAGCGAAGAGAATACGCCAGTAGAAGTGCCTAAAACAGAAGATACGGATTATTCTAAATACATGCCCAAGAAATAGTCTGGAATTGCTGAAAGTATTTAGTGCAAAAACAGTTTAATAATAATAGTTCTTATTAATTTAAAGTACTTTCCGGATATGGTGTAAAACCTTCTCGCGAATAAAAAAAAAGTGCAACTCCTTTAAGAACTGCACTTTCTACAAATTATAATTATCTTTTTCTCATCAAATGTGTAACTAAGCTTCTCAAAAACTTTTTCATAATGTTACTATTTGTTCTTACAAAGATTGCAAAAAAAATTGAATAAAGCAAAAAAAAACCTTCTTACAAACAGCCAACCAAATCGCTGAATTTTCCGTAATTTTGTACGCTTAAATTCACCATGACTACACCCGCAGAAATAGATATAAAAAAAGAGCTCTTTGTTAAGAACGCTTATCTTAATAACCTGAAACACATTGATGTGCTGATTCCTAAAAACAAACTTGTAGTGATTACAGGCGTTTCGGGAAGCGGCAAATCTTCTTTGGCATTCGACACCATTTATGCCGAAGGTCAGCGCAGATATGTCGAAAGTTTAAGCTCCTATGCCCGACAGTTTTTGGGCAAACTCGAGAAACCCAAAATTGACGACATCAAAGGATTAGCACCGTCGATCGCGATTCAGCAGAAGGTCATTTCATCAAACCCGCGCTCAACGGTAGGAACTTCCACCGAGATTTACGACTACCTGAAGCTGCTTTTTGCGAGAGTTGGCCGAACCTATTCCCCTATTTCCGGCGAAGAAGTGAAAAAAGATTCGGTGTCAGATGTCATCGACTATATCCGAAAAAATGACGGTAAAACTTTCTTCCTCCGGGCGCCTCTTCTTTTTGAAGTCCCCAAGTTTCCTGAGCAAATGAAAACACTGAAACTGTCTGGATTCACGAGATTAGAAGTAAACGGAAATGTGGCAGGTATTGAGGATTTGGAAAGTTTCGGATTTATTCCGCAGGTAGAAATGGAAATTCAGTTGGTGATTGACCGGTTTAGCTATGAAGACGATGAAAGTTTTCTGCAACGGCTTGCAGATTCTATCCAGATCGCTTTCTACGAAGGACGTGGTCATTGCTCGCTAAAAGATGCCGACAGCGGAACTATCCGAGAATTCTCTAATAAATTTGAATTGGATGGCATGGAGTTTCTGGAACCTAATGTTCATTTCTTCAGTTTTAATAATCCTTACGGAGCATGCCCCACATGTGAAGGATACGGAAAAGTTATTGGCATTGATGAAGAATTGGTGATTCCGAATAAAACGCTATCCGTTTATGAAGACGCCGTGGTAAGCTGGAAAGGCGACAGCATGAGCCAGTGGAAAAAAGCGTTCATCAAAAAAGTGGGTAGCGATTTCCCGGTGCACAAACCATATTTTCAACTCACCAAAGAACAGCGCAACCTACTTTGGAAAGGAGATGGGTCGCAAAGCTTCCCTTCCATTAACAACTTTTTTGCGATGGTGGAACAGAATCTTTACAAAATTCAGTATCGCGTGATGTTGTCGCGCTACCGGGGAAAAACACTTTGCCCCACTTGTGAAGGTTTACGTTTGCGCGAAGAAACATCTTGGGTGAAAGTGGATGGACATAACATTCAATCGATGATTGAGCTTCCGCTGGACGAGTTGCTGCCTTTAATTAAATCTTTACAACTCAGCGCATATGATGCGGAAATCGCTAAACGACTGCTGTACGAAATTACCACGCGTTTAGAATTTCTTCTAAAAGTTGGATTAGGATATTTAACGCTCAACCGAACCTCTAATACCCTTTCTGGTGGCGAATCGCAAAGGATTAATCTGGCGACCAGTCTGGGCAGTTCTTTGGTAGGTTCCATCTATATTCTTGACGAACCTTCAATTGGTTTGCATTCCCGTGATACCGAAAACCTTATCGATGTATTGAAAAATCTGCGCGATTTAGGCAATACCGTCATCGTTGTGGAACATGATGAAGAAGTGATGAGAGCTGCCGACTATATTATCGATATTGGTCCCGAAGCAGGATTCCTTGGTGGTGAACTCGTTTTTGCCGGCGATTTTCAGGCATTGGAAAAAGCAGATACCCTCACTGCAGATTATCTTACCGGAAGACTGGCCATCAAAGTACCCGAACACCGACGTGCACCCAAAGACTGGATTCATATAAAAGGAGCACGACAAAATAATTTAAAAAACATCAATGTCGATATTCCGGTTGAATGTTTGGTGGTGATTTCAGGGGTTTCGGGCAGCGGAAAATCAACGTTAATGAAAGAAGTGCTGACGAACGATATCCAGGTTCAGCTGGGAATGGGCGGAAAAAAAGCGGATTATGATGCGGTAGAATTTCCCAAACGATATATTAAAAACATCGAACTGATTGACCAAAACCCGATCGGTAAATCCTCAAGATCTAATCCGGTAACCTACTTAAAGGCATATGATGACATTCGGGATTTATTTGCCAAACAAAAATCTGCCAAAATTTTGGGACTTAAACCTAAGCATTTTTCTTTTAATGTGGACGGCGGAAGATGCGACGAATGCAAAGGTGAGGGCGTCATCAATGTCTCGATGCAATTTATGGCCGATATAGAATTAGAATGTGAAGTGTGCCATGGCAAGCGTTTCAAAAACGAAATTCTTGATGTAAAGTTTGACGAGAAAAACATTTCCGACGTTTTACACATGACGGTGGATGAAGCCCTTATATTTTTCCATGAAAACGGAGAAGAAAAAATCGTGACCAAGCTCAAACCTTTGCAGGAAGTTGGTTTGGGATATTTGCAACTTGGGCAAAGCTCTTCTACTCTTTCTGGTGGTGAAGCGCAACGCGTAAAACTCGCCTCATTCTTGGTAAAAGGCGCAACAAACGAAAAAACACTTTTTATTTTTGATGAACCTTCAACCGGGCTACACTTTCACGACATCAACAAACTCCTGAAATCTTTGCAGGCACTCATCGAATTGGGACACTCTGTGATTGTCATCGAACACCAACCGGATATTATCAAAACCGCCGACTGGATTATCGACATTGGTCCTGAAGCAGGAAAATACGGTGGTGAAGTGGTTTTCTCCGGAACGCCAGAAGATTTAATTAAAAACAAAACATCCTACACGGCAAAATATATCGCCGAAAAACTGAAGTAAAATGCCTCTCGTTTCATCGAAATATCAACCTCCCAAAAAGATTTTCCGAAATCCTGATGTTTCAACTTTGTATGCAGCCCTCCTCCGAAAAGTAAATGGCGTAATGCAAACCACCGAACGGCTGGAGCTTCCCGATGGCGATTTTATGGATTTGGACTGGAGCTATGCCACGCAAAAAACCAATACCTGCGTTATCATTTTGCACGGCTTGGAAGGCCACGCACACCGACCTTATGTACTTGGAGCGGCAAAAATTTTCAACGAAAACAGTATCGACTGCTGCGCTGTGAATTACAGAAGCTGTTCCGGTGAGCCGAACCGTGTTTTTTCCAACTATCATTCTGGACGCACCGAGGATGTGAGAGCAGTCGTGAATCATGTTCTGAATAAAGGAAATTATGATAAAATCATTATCAATGGATTTAGTTTAGGCGGTAATCTGACTTTAAAATTTGCCGGCGAGAAAACGGATTTACCGAAAGAGGTAAAGTTGGCAATTGCTGTTTCCACACCTGTCGATCTCGAGGGGTGCATGCATCAACTTCACCGCCCGAGAAATTTTGTGTATGCCACCGATTTTCTTTTAACGCTAAAGAAAAAACTCAAAGACAAACAGGAACAATTTCCAGATTTAATAAGCGATCACGATATTAAAAAAGTAAAATCACTGAAAGCATTTGATGATTTTTACACCTCAAAAGCCAACGGCTTCCTAGATGCACTCGATTATTATCGAAAAAGCAGTTCGCGCCAGTTTATTCCCGAGATCGAAATACCTACTTTACTGATTAATGCAAAAAACGACAGCTTTCTTTCGGAAACCTGCTATCCCAGGGAAGAAGCAGAAAAAATGAGCAACCTTTATTTCGAGATTCCCGATTACGGTGGGCATGTTGGTTTTGTAGATTCGGATCAAATTTATTATAACGAAAAGCGAGCAATTGCTTTTGTGAAAGATCATTTGGCTTAGTTATCCACAAAAAATTGTGGATAAATAGTGAACTTTAACATTTAGTTCACACCTGATATTGATTTTTGTCTTACATTTACCATAGAAATAAAAAAACAAAGTGAATCCAATTCTACTTTTTTTCGTTTCAGCAAATATATACTTAATATAGAAAATTTAAGAGAAGCACTGTCGGCTTCTCTTTTTTGTTGTTGTTTAACTAAAAAAATGAGATGTATTTATCTACTGAATCCGTTCCTAAAGAACGGATTCTTTTATGCACGTTGCTCACAAAATTTTTCTTCTTACATAAAACAGCATAAAAACACTTATGAGTTTCGGAAACTGTAAGGTTTATTTTTTGCTCTTCTTTGAATTAGTAATATCTTTGCAGCACCAATTTCGGCCCCGTAGTTCAACGGATAGAATAGAAGTTTCCTAAACTTTAGATAGCAGTTCGATTCTGCTCGGGGCTACTATTTCTGATAGAATTTCCAACAGTTTTTGCCCCTATTTTTTGCCATCCACCACAATTCTGCTTTCACGTTTGGCCAGTTCCCACGCGGTTGCGAAAATCAGCTCTGTTCTTAGCTTCAGTGCTTTGTAATCAATCTTGTCGGGATCATCGCTGGGTTGATGATAATCTTCGTGAATACCATCAAAATAAAAAGCAACCGGAATTCCATTCTTGGCAAAATTATAATGATCGGATCGGTAGTACAAACGTTGGGTATCATTGGGATCGTCGTATTTATAATTAAGTTGCATCTGGGTATAATTCTTATTGGCTTCTTCGTTAATCTTTTTCAGATCGGTGGAAAGCATATCCGAACCAATTACATACACATAATTTTTACCACAATTATCGGGATCGCATCGGCCAATCATATCAATATTGAGATTGACGACAGTATTTGCTAAAGGAAAAACAGGATGCTCGGCATAATATTTCGAGCCAAGCAGACCATGCTCTTCACCCGTTACATGCAGAAACAAAACTGAACGTTTTGGTCCGTGCCCCGCCTTTTTGGCAGACTGAAAAGCTTTGGCAATTTCCATTACGGCAACTGTTCCGCTTCCGTCATCATCCGCACCGTTATAAATGACGCCATTTTTAATTCCCACATGATCGTAATGCGCGGATACCACAATAACTTCTTCAGGTTTTTCGGAGCCGGGAATAAAGGCAAGAATATTCTCGGATGCCGGCAAATCTCCTCTCCTTCCTTTTAACGCTTCCTCAGGCACTTTTTGGTAGTAAGAACCCAATACTGCAGGATAAGAAACGCCCATGTCTTCATACTGCTTAATGATGTATCTTCCTGCTTTTTTCTGACCTTCACTTCCGGTATCGCGACCTTCCATTTCATCAGAAGCAATTACAGACAAGTTTTTTTTAAGGTTTTCTTCACTAATGGTGCTGAATGCTCTTTTAAAAACAACTGCATCGCCAGAAACCATAACTTGTTGATTCGAATTAGCATCAACGGTTCCTGAGCTGGTCACCGAACACGACTGTAAAAACAGAACCGCCAAAGCAATGGTGAAAATATGATAATTCTTCATTCCTACTAATTTTTAGTAAATATAACAAAAAGTTAAATTGATCAACTTAAGACCTTTCCGGTTGGCCATACCGCTAAATCAACCACATTTCAAAGGTACTTCCCTGCTCCCTATTTTTGAAGGTAAGATAACCGTTATGTGCTTCCATAATGCTTTTGGCAAGCGTTAATCCGATGCCGGAACCATTTTGGCGTGTGGTAAAAAACGGTAGAAAAATTTTATCCGAAATTTCATTGGGTATGCCTTCTCCGGAATCTTCCACCTGAATAATACTGCGACCCGATTGCTCCAGAAACCGAACCGAAACTATTTTCTCAGAGGTTTTTTCAACCGCAAAAATGGCATTCGTAATTAAATTTACCAGCACGCGTTCGATCATTTTTTCATCAGCATTCACGTAAAGGTCGTAAATTTCGCTTTGAACTTCAATGCTGTTCGTTCTGAATTCTGAATCGAACATTTTTACCACTCTTTCCACCGAATTTCTCAGATTGATGCGGTTTTTCTGGGGTTTGGGAAGTTCGGCAATCTGGCGATAACTGTCAATAAAATGCAGCAATTGCTGAGATTTGGAGTTGATGATTTTTAAACTTTCCCGTATTTCAGACTGATCATCTTTGGAAAGCTCTTCCTGTTCCGTAAGGTACTCTAAATTGTAAATCAGTGAGTTCACTGGAGTCAGTGTGTTTAGCAGTTCATGGGAAATCACTTTCATTAAATTGTTCCACGCCTGTTTTTCCTTCTGATCGATGATTTTCTGGATGGATTCCAACGAAATAATGCAGAAATCGTTGCCATAGCCAGACATTCTCGAGGTGCGGATGGAAAACGAATTTCGCGAACGGTTTTCAATAGAAACATCAATAAAATCCTGAGAATCCTGATAATTTGTGCTTTCAATCAATTCATAAAATTTCGGGATTTTTTCTTTGTAGAAACTCCATTCGTTGTATTTCGGAACTTTCAAAATCTCTAAAAAGCCGGGATTGCAATAGAATACTTTCCATTCGTTTTCATCAGATTTTTTACTTAAAATAAGAAATCCAATTTCCAATTTGTTCAAAATTGTGTCGTACAAATTTTTGTAGGAATACAGTTGAGAATGCTCTTCTTTCGACTGATAATAGAGTTTTACGGCACTATTTTTCAGATCTTCACCAGAAATTTCTGTGGGAAAAAGTGAAAAATCTTTCTGCCGAATAGACTCAATAATTTTTTCCGTTTCCCGCAATTTGCCTGAAATCAAATTCCAACAGAACACGAGTGACATCACGGCCATGATCAACAGCGCTGTGCCTGTAAAATATTTCTGCTGGTAGAAAGCATCGAAAGCGGCAAGGCACAACACAATGCTCAGCAAACAAAACACAATCCACAGGAAACGCAATCCTTTTTTCATTTTTTATGATCTAACTTTTTTTTGTTATGCTTCTAAATTACTACAGTCCGAATTTTTCCATTCTTCTGTACAAAGCAGCCCGCGAAAGTCCTAAAGCATCGGCTGCGGCAGAAATATTCCCGTGATATTTTTTCAACGCGTTGTTGATGAGTTTTTCCTCCATTTCTTCAATATTTAATGAAGTAATGGCACCTTCATTTACCGTATTTTCCAGTTTTAATGTAATGAAATCAGACTCGGACAATATAATTTCGCGCTCGATCGCGTGCTCAAGTTCGCGGATGTTTCCGGGGAAAGCGTACTGCGAAATTTGCTCCAGATTTTGTAGGGTGATGTTGTTTTTCCCATACTTTTTTTCATACTTTTTAATGAAGAAAGCGACCAGACTTTCCAAATCTTCCTTTCGCTCCCGAAGCGGCGGAAGGTGCACTTCAACGGTGTTGATCCGGAAATACAAATCCTCCCGAAACTTTCCTTCGGATACCAGTTTTTTGAGATCTGCATTGGTTGCAAAAATAAAACGGACATCTGGAAAACGCTCTTTGGTTTCCCCAATTCTGGATAATTTTTTGGTTTGAATTAAAGTGAGAATTTTTTGCTGCAAGTGTAACGAAAGATTCCCGATTTCATCCAGAAATACCGTTCCGCCATCCGCATTTTCAATTTTTCCGGCTTTATCGGTTTTGGCATCGGTAAAAGCTCCTTTTGCATATCCGAATAATTCGGCTTCAAAAAGATTATCAGAAAGTGAGCCCAGATCAATATGAACAAAAGGTTCGTTTTTTCTTTTTGAATGCCGGAAAAGATACTCCGCCATCACCAATTTTCCGGTTCCATTTTCGCCCAACAACAGCACATTGGCATCGGTTTGCGCCACTTTTTTCAGCGTACTCATCACCTCAATCATTTTCGGAGACTTCGATTCTAATTCGTAAGGTGAGTTGCTTTCCTGTAAATTTTCCCAGCGGGTCAGTTTTTTATTTTTCCGCGAAATATCTACCGCCAGATGAACGGACGCATACAATTTTTCATTATTCCAGGGTTTCAGAATGAAATCTGTAGCGCCTTTTTTCAGAGCGTTAACCGCCAATTCCACTTCACCATACGCCGTCATCAAAATGACAGGAATGTTGGGATCGATTTCCTGAATTTCGGAGAGCCAGTAAAGCCCTTCTTTTCCGTCTTCAAAACCCCGGCGGAAATTCATATCGAGCAAAATGACATCGATTTCACTTTCATGGATGGTGGGAATGATTTTATTGGGCGAACTCAGGGTAAATACTTCAGTGAAGAATTTTTTCAGCCAAACTCTGGCAGAAAAGAGAATATCTTCGTCGTCGTCTACAATCAGGATCCGTGCTTCTTTTTTGCGCATTTTTACTTTTTATTATTCTTACATGTTCACTTTTGAACATGTATTGTCCGAAAACGAACACTTTCTTCGAGTACCCTTTTTGGTTTACCACTCATTTGCAGCTATTTACACCCTCATTTTTTTTATGGTACGCAACTCGCATAATATACTGTGAATCAGTTTACTATTATGGATACGAAGGTAGAAAAAAAACATTCCAAACTCAAAATCATTTTGCCCATCGTTTTAGGAATTTTGGCAATAGGTGCTTTTCTGATGTACTTTTTGCAGCAGAAAAAAACGTTTAATGTAAAAGCAGAAGACATCCAGATTGAGGAAGTAATTTCGGGAAAATTTGAGGACATGCTGATGATTACGGCACAAACACAGTCTTTAAACTCTTCATTGGTCAACGTTTTGGAAGGCGGAATGGTGAAAGAAATTTATGGAGAAGATGGACAAATGGTTGCGAAAGGAATGCCTTTGGCGAGAATCTACAATCCGAATACTGAATTCAATTTCTTAAATCAGGAAACTGGAATTATGCAGCAGATCAGCCAAATGAGAAATTCATTGCTGGAGCTCAAAAATCAGGAATTCAACCAAAATAAAGAGCAATTGCAGGCGCAGAATGATTACAATACCGCGCAGCAAACGTACAACCTGCAAAAACGTTTGTATGACGCAGAAATCGGTAAAAAATCGGAGTACGATTTGGCTACGCAAAACCTCAACTATCAAAAGAAAAGAAAACAAATTACCGAGCAGGGATTGGTTCAGGAAAGTTCATCCAGAAATCAACAAATTGCAGCCATTAATTCCTCGATCCAACAAATGCAAAAAAGTTTGGAACTGCTGCGCAGCAATAAAAATAATTTCCTAATTATGGCTCCGGTTTCCGGACGGTTGTCCTCATTTAGTTTGTCACTCGGACAAAGTTTAACTTCTGGGCAAAGCATTGGGAAAATCGACTTAATGGACGGTTATAAATTGGTCGCTAAAGTGGACGAATTCTACATCAACAAATTACAACCCGGAATTAAGGGAACACTCGACAGCAACGATAAAACCTACAATGTAATTATTACGAAAGTATTGCCGGAAGTGAAAGACGGACAATTCTCTGTAGAACTGAACTTTGCGGATGATCTAAAACCCGAGAACTTGAAAATTGGGATGACATTCGGCGTGAAACTGAAACTCTCTGCCGACACCCAAAGCATGATGATTCCGAAAGGAAATTTTTACAAAGACACGAATGGCAAATGGATTTTTGTGGTGAAAGGTAATAAAGCGGTGAAGCAGGTTGTCTCATTAGGAAGAGAAAACCCTCTATACTACGAGGTTCTTACGGGATTAAAAAAGGGAGACCGGGTGATTGTTTCGGACTACGGCGAATTCAAAAATTATGAGATTTTAGAAATAAAAGAAAAATAGAAAAATAGAAAAATAGAAAACTTGAATTATATCAAAAATAAAACATGAAAAAAACAATACTGATAATGATGGTTGCTGCCTTGTCACTTCAAAGTTGCATCACAGTTAAAACCAACGGAACTAAAGGAAAAAACGGAACAACATGGGAAAACTCATCATCCGAAAATTTTTCCAATCAGCCTATGGAAACCAAAACCCTAAACGTAGGCGATTTCTCCGGAATTGAGGTGGAAACGGCCATTAAAGTCTATATAAAACCTTCCGCTGAAAAGAAAATTATTATCAATTCGAACGCGTTGAAATACGTTTCGGTAAAAAACAAAAACGGAAAACTTACCATTTCCTATGACAGCCCAAAAGGCCTGACCAATGTGAACACGGAAATTACCATCTATACCAACGATTTAAAAAAAATTACGGCTGAAAGTGCTTCAAAAGTCTTTCTAGATGAGGGTTTCCCATTTACCGATTTAGAGCTTTACATCAGCAGTGCAAGCCAGATGCAAGGAAAAATTAAAGCCCAAAATCTGAAAGCAGACATCAGCAGCGCTTCAAAATTTGAGGCAGAATTGGACGTTCAGCAGTTGGATGTCGAAGCCAGTTCAGCGGCAAAAGTCAATCTTACCGGAAAAACCAAAATACTGAATATTGAGGCCACCAGCGCAGCAAAAGTAAATGCCGAAAAACTGCAATACGAATCTATAAAAATTGACAATTCTTCCCTCGGAAAAGTCTTAACCATTAATGCTAACTCATTAAATATTAAAATGATATGATTACCACAAAACAACTCTCAAAAATATACAAAACCGAAGAAGTGCAAACCACCGCACTCAATAATGTCGACCTGCACATCAAAGAAGGAGAATTTGTCGCGATTATGGGACCATCAGGTTGCGGAAAATCTACCCTGCTCAACATCCTAGGATTATTGGACGATGCTTCCAAAGGGTCATACCTTTTTCTGAACAACGAAATTGTTGGCTCGGGCGAAAAAACAAAATCTGTTCTCCGTAAAAAAAATATCGGCTTTATTTTTCAAAACTTTAATTTGATTGATGAACTGACGGTTTTTGAAAATGTGGAACTGCCTTTAATTTACAATGGAATTTCCTCAAGCGAAAGAAAAAGAAGAGTGGATGAAATTCTGGAAAAAATCAACATCAGCCACCGCGCGAAACATTATCCACAGCAACTTTCTGGCGGGCAGCAACAAAGAGCCGCGGTTGCCCGAGCATTGGTCACCAAACCCAAACTTATTCTTGCCGACGAACCCACCGGAAACCTGGACTCTTCTAATGGTAATGAAGTGATGAATCTTTTAGCAGAACTCCACCGAGAAGGATCCACAATTGCCATGGTAACCCACTCTTCCTACGATGCCGGTTTTGCCTCAAGAATTGTGAATATGAAAGATGGCGAAATCTTTAGCGAAGAACATGCAGCCCAGCGCAAGGATGTTTTTCAGAAAGCAGATGCGAAAGATTTTGAGTAAGGAAGTCCCAAAGGGACGACTTACCAATAGATAGGATGAAGTCCTATCAAAATTAATATAACCTCAAACCGCTTCCCAATTAGCGAGGCAGTGATAACAAAAATAAACATGAAGAAGATCGTAGCGATTGCGCTCACATCACTTTATTTTGCGGCTGGAGCCCAGGAAAAAACAGTCGTAGATTCTGTAGCCAAAACAAAGGAAATCCAGGAGATTATCCTCAAATCCCAGCGTAAAAAGCAAATGGCAGATCGATCAGTATATACCTTTGATCAGCAAGCCTTGGACAAAGCGCGACACGCATCCGACCTGCTAAAAACTTTGCCTGAGTTGCAGTACGATCCTATTGCCAACAAAGTGAGTAGTACGAAAGGAGGTACGATTATCACTTTAATTAACGGGATTGAAGCAACAGAATTGCAAATCAGAAGCATACAGCCGCAAAATGTGGTGCGAGTGGAATACTACGACAATCCGCCAACACGATGGGCAACCCGAGCCGACACCATGGTGAACATCATCACCCGAAACCCAGAAGTGGGGTATGTGTTTGGCGCCGATATCAGTTCTGCGTTAACTACGGGCTTTGTCAACGGTTCTGCCTATGCCGGTTACACCAAAGGAAGAAACGATTTTGGATTGGAATATTCCATCAACCTCAGAGATTACGACAACCGTAAAGTGGAGAAAAGCTATGCGTATTTAATCAATTCTGATAGTTATCATTCCATCGAAAACCGTAAAGATCATTTCGGATACACCGATCAATTCATCACGCTACGATACACGAATCAATTGCCTGAAAAGTATGCTTTTCAAGCTAAATTCGATATGGAAATTTATACGTATTTCAACCGTTCGGCGGGTCAAAATCTGTATTCTGTCAACAATGTGTCCGATAATCATGGAACCAGCGTAAGCAACGGAAACGATTATGCACCACCAAAGTTGGATTTGTACTACTCTAGAAACCTGACTAAAAAAGATGAAATCAGTTTCAATTTTGTGGGTTCTTCATACCGCACCCATTCGTATGAGGTGAATAAAGAATGGAAACTTTCTGATGGCACCAATGTTTTCGACAATGATATGAAATTGCAGGCCAAGCAAAACAGCATCGTAGGAGAAGCCGCATACAGCCATCAATTTGAAATGGGAAAATTGAGTGCCGGATATCGAATTTCGAACAATAATGTATCGAATGAGTTGAATAATCTCAGCGGACATTCGGAATATTCGGTGAATTATCGTACGCAATATTTGTATTCTGAATTCTCCGGCAAAAAAGACAAATGGATGTACCGCATTGGTTTGGGCCTTACCAACATCAACAACAAAAGTGCGGAATCCACAGAAAATTCGTGGACACCAACGCCCAAGCTCATCCTTGGATATACGATTTCCAATAATCAAAGTATCCGATTCAACAGCAGTTATACCGCGACCAGTCCGAGCAGTTCAGCATTAAGTCCAAACATTGTGCAGGTGGTGCCCAATATTGTTTCTTCAGGAAATCCCTATTTGCAATCCCAAAAGAAATTTGGAAACAACCTCACGTATTCTTTCAACAACAAATATTTCGATTTCAATGCCAATGCTTTTTACTGGTACACTGATAATGTCATCAACCAATACTACAAACGTGACGAAACGTATGGCTATATCCGCACGTTTGAAAATGCACCAAATGCTCAGCAATACGGAATTCAGTTAACGGGTTCGGTGAAACCTTTTGGCAGTTCTGTTTTTGTAATCAAAGCGGTGGTGGCTCCGGCGTCCGAAAGTATAAAAACCAATTCGGGAACGGTGATCAGAAATAATTATGTCGGGAATTATTTTGTGCTGTCTTCCGAGTATAAAAATTTCAATATTCAATATCAATTCAATATTCCGCAATACACGTTAAGCGGAGCATTTTTGAACACCAACGAAAATCAAAGTCATGCTTTTGCAAGTTATAAATTAAACAATTGGACGCTCATGTCTGGCTTTTACTGGATCGGAATGCCTTCGGAATACAAAACCAAAAGTTTGAGCGAAAGTTTGGTCAATTATACTTCGCATACGCAAATTATGAACAACAAATCCATGTTTGTACTCGGCGTAAGCTATGATTTTGTAAAAGGAAAGAAAAACGACATCGACCGTAAACTCAACAACAGTACCGCTCCGGCAGCTACTTTTTAATGAATGGATTTCTTCACACCCTAAACAACCACTACTATGTTAAAAAACTGGCTCAAAATAGCATTCATCAATTATAAAAAAAATGCACTCTCCACGTTCATTAATCTTTTCGGATTAACGGTGGGACTAACTGGATTTATGCTCATCCTGATGCACTGGAATGATGAGAAATCATACGAATCCCAAAATCCACAAAAAGAACAGATTTATTTGGTCGAAAATTCAATGGGAAAAAGTGAGGG
This sequence comes from Chryseobacterium sp. 39-10, assembly GCA_001898255.1. Lineage (GTDB taxonomy): Bacteria > Bacteroidota > Bacteroidia > Flavobacteriales > Weeksellaceae > Kaistella. Next base: position 68,705 of record MKTK01000003.1, read on the forward strand.
ATACTGGAGTGGTGCTACCTATCCGCAAATGATGGTTCCAAAACAACAAATTAAGGAAATTGAAGACTATGTGCTCTTCAATTCCTGGTATGGCGAAGCCAATATGAAATCTGGAAATAAAATAATTCCTGCAAGATTGTTTGATGCCAGTCCCAATTTTTTCCGTTTTTTTAATTACAAAAGTGTTGCCGGAAATCTTGATAATACGCTTTCAAATACCGATAATATTGCATTTTCAGAAGATAAAGCAAAAGAAATTTTTGGTTCCCAATTTCAGTTGGCTATTGGAAAAATGGTGAGTTACAATGGGAAAAATTATACGGTCTCAGCCATCTACAAACGTCCGGAAGGCAAAAGTGTGATTGATCCTCAAGCGGTGATTTTAAGTCCGTACCTTAAAGCAAATGAAGATCAATGGGGGAATTTTAACTGGACAGGAATGTTTAAATTTTCGAAAGATGCCGATGTAGAATCGATTCAACAAAAAATACATAAAATTCTATATCATAATCGAGTAGAAAAACCGGCAAGAGAAAAAGGAATTACCCCACAACAATATTTGAAAGAAGGGGGCGGTGGCGGAACCGAAATCGCGCTAACTCGAATGGATAAAATGAAATTCGATGCTAAAGGTTCCGGTTTGGATAAGACCGATAAAAAGACGATTTACATTTTAATGGCTCTGTCCATTCTGATTGTCATTCTTTCGGCCATTAATTTTATCAATTTAAAAACCGCTCAAGCTTCCCAAAGAGCCAAAGAAATTGGAGTGAGAAAAGCGATTGGCGCCAGCAAATCTGCTCTTGTTTTACAATTTTTGGTGGAGACTTTTATCATGTGCTTCCTGGCATATATTCTATCATTGATTTTAACAGAGCTGCTGCTTCCTTCTTACAATAAATTCCTCGGGAAAGAGCTTACAATGGGTGATTTTCACATTTATCAGTATTCGCTGGTGATGATGTTGCTGGTGACTTTAATATCGGGAATTATTCCGGCGCTGTATCTTTCCAACTTTAAGCCGATTAATACATTAAAAGGGAATTTCTCTCGAAGCAGCCATGGCATTTGGCTTCGCAACGGAATTCTTACCCTCCAACTCATTATTTCTGCATTTTTTATTACCGCAGGACTTATCATTCATTCACAGGTAAAATATATGATGAGTAAAGATTTAGGATTTAGTGGAGATCAATCTATTGTAATTCCTTTTAACGAGAATAAAGAAAAACCGTATCAGTTTTATGAACTGATGAAACGCGAAATTTCAAAAATTAAAGGTGTTGAAGACATTACGTACAGTAAACAAGTCATCGGAAATGGAAGTACAGGATCTTCTAATGTGGATGATGAAAAAGAAAAGAAAAGCATCATGGCCAATCATGGTTCTATTGATCTCAATTTCTTCAAGTTTTACCATATTAAAATTTTGGCAGGCCGCGATTTTAATCCTAAACTTTCTTCGGATACCATCAGCAATGCTATTGTGAATGAAGCATTTATCCGAAAAATGGGATGGACTCCTGCACAAGCTTTAAATAAAAAGGTACAACCAGGATTTGATGATAAACCCTATACTATTATAGGTGTTACTAAAGACTACAATCAGCAAAGTGTGGCAGATGAAGTGGATGCCAATCTGTTTTTCTTTTACGGGATCAACTGGAACCGGGATCAAATCAACAATATTCAGGTAAAGTTAAATCAAAATGATGTGGCGGAAACTTTGGAAAGAATAAAAGAATTTTGGGAAAAGAAAGCAGAACCAGGATATGCTTTCCAATCGCAGTTTATTGATAAAAAATTCGCCAAGACTTTCGATAAATACAAGAAACAACAAACCCTTTTCAGCATCCTGAATGCCATGGTTCTTATGGTTGCTTTATTGGGATTATTCGCTTTGTCATCGTTACTCATCGAACAGAAACTGAAAACAGTCGCCATTAAAAAAAGCTTGGGCGCCAACGAAAAAACCATCGTTTGGGATCTTACGAAACAATTCCTGTTCATTACGGCAATTGCGGTGCTGATCAGTATTCCCATCAGTTACTTTTTCATGAACGAATGGCTGAAAGACTTCGCCTATCGAATAGAAATGCCTTGGTTGCCCTACGCGCTGAGTTTTGTATTGCTGCTCCTGCTCACTTCTGCGGTGGTAAGCGTAAAGGCCTATCAGGCAACAAAAGTGAATCTTGTGAAATATTTGAAATACGAATAATAATTATTAAGGGTTTATTACCCATTTATTACGCAATAAAAAACAACCATTAATAATTTACAATTTTTAAAAGTTATGATTAAAAACTGGCTTAAAATCGCTTTCATCAACTATAAAAAAAACGGGCTTTCCACTTTAATTAATGTGTTGGGAATCAGCGTCGGATTGTGTATTTTTCTGTTGGTTTTCATCAACTGGCAAGACGAGAAATCGTATGAACAATGGATTCCCGATAAAGAAAACATCTATCTTGTTGAAAACAAAAGCAGCTACTTTGGATACCTCGCCAGTTCCAGTTATCCAGAACTCGCAGTTTCTAAAGAAAAATTCATCGAGATTCAAGATTTTACCATTTTCAACTCGTGGGGAAGAGATCGACTGACCGCGGGAAATAACTCCGCGTATGTTCCAAGTGCAATGGTTACGGAATCGTTTTTTGAATTTTTTCCTTATGAAAAAGTAGCGGGAAGTTTCAAAAATGCGCTGAACGACGGAACCAAAATCGCACTTTCCGAAGAAACAGCCAAAACCCTTTTCGGTGATGAATACAAAAACTGCATCGGAAAAACGGTGAAAATTGATGGAAAAAACAATGAAATGTTTGTCATTACTGCGGTTTACAAACTTCCTGAAAGCAATTCCGTTTTCAAGCCAGGATTTTTGCTGAAACATCCCAATTTACTGCACGAAAACGAGTTTGATAAAAACTGGACCAATTACAGCTATGTGGGTTACTTCAAACTGAAACCGGGTACGGATATAAAACTTTTGGAGAAGAAACTATCCGACCAAGTGTGGGGAGAAACAAAAATTGCCATGAAAAAATGGGGAGAAAAGATTGATGAAAATAATAAATCTGAAGTTTTTCTTACGCCCATTACCAAGATGAAGCTGGATGCAAAAAGTGAAGGCGTGGAAAAAGCCGACAAAAAATCCATCATGATTTTGCTCGGTTTATCGGTACTGATTCTCATTTTATCGGGGATCAATCTGATCAATCTGAAAACCGCTCAGGCAGCGCAACGCGCAAAAGAAGTAGGCGTTCGAAAAGCGATCGGAAGTTCAAAATCTAAGCTGATCATGCAATTTTTGCTCGAAAATCTCATCATCTGTTTTATTTCGTTTTTACTGGCCTTTTCATTCGTAGAATTATTGCTACCCGCGTACAACAAATTTTTAGGAAAGCAAATAAAGCTGAATGACCCTATGATTTTTGTCTATTCCGGCCTCTTCTTATTGGTTTTTGCGTTTCTTTCCGGAATTATTCCGGCTTTGTATCTGTCGAACTTCAAACCGATCAACACGCTGAAAGGCAACTTTTCCCGAAGTAAAAATGGAATTTGGTTAAGAAATTCTGTTCTCACGCTTCAAATGGTGATTTCTTCATTTTTCATTATTTGCTCCCTCATCATCCATTCTCAGGTTAAACACATGATGAACAAAGATTTAGGGTTTAAAGGAGATCAGGTGATTCAGATTAATTTCAAACAAACAAGGTGGGAAAACGATTACAATTTCAAGAAGTATGTGCGACTGAAAAATGAAATTTCAAAAATATCCGGCGTAAAAGATCTGACGAGTTCCGTCTTCCAAATTGGAGAAGGCTTGAGGAATTCCACCAGTGTAAAAAATGCGGCCGATACCACGAAAATCATCAACTCAGTCGGAACCGGCGGTATTGATTACAATTATTTAAAATTCTACAATATCAAACTGGTTTCCGGAAGAGATCTGGATCTTCGCTATGCTTCCGACACGATTTCCGGCGTCATTGCTAACGAAGCATTCATCAAAAAAATGGGTTGGAGCAAAGAACAAGCTCTTGGCCGAGAAGTTTTGCCGGGTTGGGGCGAAAAAGCAGAAAAGAACAAAATTCTCGGCGTTGTTCAGGATTTTTACATTACCGGTGTGGATAAACCTGTAGAACCGCTGCTCATGTTTAATTACGACCGAAACTGGGTGAAAAATAATGTTCAGAATCTGCAGATCAAACTGTCAGGAAATGATATTAACGGAACTTTGGAGCGCATAAAAGATTTCTGGATAACCAAAGCGGAACCGGGATATCCTTTTGAATACAGTTTTATTGATAAAAAATTTGCCAGAACTTTCGAAAAATTTCAGAAACAGCAAATGCTTTTCACCATCTTGAATTTTGTTGTGCTAATTGTGGCATTGCTCGGTTTATTCGCCCTTTCTTCCTTGTTAATTGAACAAAAACTGAAAGATGTGGCTATTAAAAAAACGTTGGGCGCGGATGAAAAAACCATCATTTGGGATCTCACAAAAAAGTTTCTCATTATTGCGGCTATTGCTGTTTTCATCAGTATTCCGATCAGTTATTATTTTATGAACGAATGGCTGAAAGATTTTGCTTACCGTATCGAAATGCCCTGGTTCCCATACGCGCTGAGTTTTGTTCTATTATTGCTTCTTACGTTTGCCGTGGTCAGTATTAAAGCGTATCGAGCCACTAAAATTAATCTCGTCAAATACCTTAAATACGAATAAAAAGTCCCGAAGGGACGGCTTACCAAAAGATAGGAAGAAATCCTATTAATTAATAAAAACAGATTAAAGTCCCAAAGGGACGTCTTATCAAAGAATAGGATGCAATCCTATTAAAAATAAAGGAACAGTTCACCAAAGAATAGGATGCAATCCTATTAAATCAAAAAAATAAAGGGACGATTCACCAAAAAGTAGAATGAACTCCTATTAAATCACAACCCTTCAGAGATTTAAATAAAAACAACATGCATAAACCCATTTTCATATTCCTATTCTTCGTGCAGTGGTGTTCTGCACAACAAAGCTGGACGTTGCAGCAATGTCTGGATTATGCTCAAAAAAACAGTCCGGATATTCAGCAGAGCATCATCGCCGTTTCAAAGAATCAAAGGGAAATCAATATGGCCAAAGGAAAACTGCTCCCTTCTGCCAACACTGGAATCGGCCATACCTACAGCTTTGGCTCCACCATTAATCCCAGCACCAATTCCCGGGAAGCGCTGAATGTGCAGTACGATCAGTTTTATGCCAACGCCAGTTTGGATCTGCTGAACTGGAAAAATTTCATGACGATTTCCCTTTCCAAAATGAATAAGGAAAGTTCGGAGTACCGGTTGAAAAGCATGCAGAACGACATCAAATTGGGTTTGGTTAATTTATTTTTTCAGTACATGAAATCAAAATCGTGGTTTGAGGTACTGGAACCGCAAATTTCCGGAATGAAAGAGCAAATTGCCCGTACAGAAAAAGAAGTGGAAATCGGCAGCCGAGCCAAAAGCGATGTGTACGACATTAAAGCCAATTTCGGCACCATTCAGGAGCAATGGATTTCGGCAAAAAATGAAATGAACGTGGCCAAACTGAATCTTCTTGCCGCACTGAATATCAATAAAGACACGGTGGATTTTGTAATGATAGATCATGTATCAAAACCACTTCCCTTTCTCACCAAAGAAAATTTTATCGATCAACTAGTTCAGAAAAATCCCATTTATTTAGAAACTCAAAAAAACATGGAGATTGCTGATCAACGGATTAAAGTCGCAAAATCCGATGTTCTGCCCACCATTTCGGGAACTTATCAATGGTCCACTTTCTACAGCAAAACCCTGAATGCATCAGGAAATATTTCATTTTCAGACCAGTTCAGTCAGAATAAAAATCAGCAGTTGTATTTTGGACTGAACATTCCTGTTTTTCAGCAATTTCAGGTGAAAAACAATATTGAAATTTCGAAACTCAACAAACTCAACACCCATTTTGAAAACCAGAAAAAACTAACCGAACTCTATAAAAACCTCAATATCATCGCAGAACAGTATCAGAATGCTTTAGAAAAGAATCAGCTTCTTGAGGATAATTTTGAAAACCAAAAGCTTTCCTTTGAGCGTTCCGAAGAAAAATACAAAGAAGGCTTGATCGATGCATACAGCTTTTTTGTGGTGCGAAACAACTGGCTTCAGGCGAGCAACAATTTGATCAACAGCAACTACAATTTACAACAACAAATGGAGCTGCTGAAGATTTATTCTGAATAAATCCCTTTAAAAGAGAAAAGAGATCTCCTTTTAAAATATATTATTCTTAAGTTTTTCGCTACTTTTGAATATGATAAAAGGAAAACATTCGGGTGCTGATCTCACGATTTTTGCGGAGATGTCAGCTTTGGCACAAAGAAATGAAGCGGTCAACCTTTCTCAAGGATTCCCGGATTATGAAATCGATGAAAAGCTGAAAAAACTTTTGGCAGAGGCCACGGCAAAAAATTTCAATCAATATGCTCCGATGGCAGGAAACCCTGTGCTCATCGACAATCTGATTACCTTTAACGCTGCAAGAAAAAATCCAATTACTCTTGCTGTAGAAAACATCACCGTCACCCCGGGCGCAAGCTACGGAATTTATACCGCTCTTGCCGCTGTTTTAAGCTTTGGTGATGAGGTGATCGTGCTGGAGCCGACCTATGATTCATACGTTCCCGCCATTGAAATCAACGGTGGAACACCTGTGTTTGTACCCCTTAATGATAATTTTGAGATCGATTTTACAGCATTGTCCAATGCCATTACTCATAAAACTAAAGCAATCATCATCAATTCGCCGCACAATCCGTCTGGGAAGATCTGGCGAAAGAAAGATTTTGACGATTTGGCAGAACTACTTCACAATTCCCCAATTTATATCATATCGGATGAGGTTTACGATGTTCTTACCTACGACGAATCGGAATTCTACAGCGCATTTCAGCATCCCCAATTGAAAAACAGCACTTTCAGCATTTTCTCTTTTGGTAAAATGTTTCACGTCACGGGCTGGAAAGTGGGTTATGTATTGGCTTCGGAGGAACTTACCATTGCATTTCGCAAGATTCATCAATATTTGTCTTTCAGTGTCAATGCGCCAGCTCAATTTGCACTGGCCAATTATTTGGAAATCTTTGATGTGGAAGCAAACCGCCTACAAATGCAGCAAAAAAGAGATTTCTTTGTGGATGCCTTTCGTGAACTTCCCTTCACTTTAAAGGAAAAAGCAGAGGCCGGATACTTTCAGATTTTGGGCTACGAAAACATCTCCGCTCTTCCAGACAAAGCTTTTGCCGGTTGGCTTACGGAACATGCAAAAGTAGCATCAATTCCTATTTCCGCGTTTTACAAAAACAACGTCAATACGCAGACTGTACGGTTTTGCTTTGCTAAAAAAGAAGAAACAGTTTTAGAAGCAGCCAACAATTTAAAGAAATTTTTGCCATAAAAAAAACCTGAACATTTCGCTCAGGTTTTCGGCGGAGGAACAGGGATTCGAACCCCGGGACCTGTTACAGTCAACAGTTTTCAAGACTGCCGCAATCGACCACTCTGCCATTCCTCCAGAAAAATGATTTCTCATTTTCAGTGGTGCAAATATAAGCTCCTTTTCTAATTTGAGCAAATATTTTTTAAAATTATTTTAACAAAATTACTTCTGCAACTCATTTATCGGTTAATGGCCTGAAATCCAAGGAAAACAGCGAGCACACCCAACAAAACACTCAATAGGATGTAAAATATCAAAATACCATAGTTCCCATTTTGCCAAAGCGAAAAATTCTCCGCCGAAAATGTTGAAAATGTGGTATATCCGCCACAAAATCCTGTAATCAACAAAAATTTTAAAGAACCATCCATCTTCAAGAAATATGCTGAAAGCATACCCATCACAAAGCACCCCGTAATATTAACAACCAATGTACCCAGTGGAAACGCATGAAGATTCCATAATTTTTGGGTATAGCTGGAGACCAGAAAACGAGCAACGCTTCCCAAACCTCCACCAACGAATATGTAAAATAGTGATTTCGTAAGGATTCAAATTCGGTTTTACTCCAATTCTGCTAAATATTTTTCAGCATCCATTGCCGCCATACAACCACTTCCAGCTGCCGTAATCGCTTGTCGATAAATGTGATCTTGTACATCTCCTGCCGCAAATACACCTGGCAAGTTAGTTTTGCTGCTGCCAGGAACCGTTTTGATATACCCATTTTCATCCAAATCGACTTGACCAGAGAAAACCTCAGTATTGGGTTTGTGACCTATCGCGATAAAAATGCCGTGTACATCTATTGTAGAAACTTCCTGCGTTTGGTTGTTTATGGTCACCGCTCTTTCTACCAAACTATTCTCTCCCTCGATGGCGATGAGTTCGTGGTTAAACTTAACTTCAATATTTTCTGTGTTGTTCACACGATGCACCATTGCTTTCGAGGCCCGGAAAAAATCTTTTCTTACCAGGATCGTGACCTTGCTGCATAGTTTCGCCAGATAAGTCGCTTCCTCGGCAGCAGTATCGCCCGCTCCTACTACCACTACTTCCTTTCCTTTGTAGAAAAACCCGTCGCAGGTAGCACATGCGGAAACGCCGCCTCCTGCATATTTTTTTTCATCGTCTAAACCAAGGTATTTTGCAGTAGCTCCCGTAGAAATAATGACCGTTTTGGCTAAAATCTCTTTATTCCCCGCCCATAACCGATGCACACCACCACTCTCTTTAGAAAACTCTACTTTGGTGATGAGTTCGTAGTGCACTTTTGTATCGAATCGTTCGGCTTGCTTCTGCAAATCCAACATCATTTGGGGACCTGTAACACCGTCCGGATAACCGGGAAAATTATCGACTTCGGTGGTGGTGGTGAGTTGCCCGCCCGGTTCGAGGCCGGTATAGAGTTCTGGTTTCAAATCGGCGCGTGCAGCATAAATGGCAGCTGTAAACCCGGATGGACCGGAACCGACAATCACACAGTCTAAAATATTTTGTTCCATTGTTGAATGATAATAGGAGTTTTGTTAGTTGTTACAAATTTCGTTAATTTATTTCAGTTTCAAAATGATGGATGATGCATTTTGTCAATGTTTTCAAATGGTACTTTTGAAAACAAGACTGCGACCCGACCTGAGTGGAGCTCTTTTTATGCAGCGAAGCGGAATAAAAAAGCGGGAACGGAGGGCGGAAATTGTCGCCATCAATAAAAAATTTGATCAACATCATTCCAAATTTTACGTTTTTACTTTGAGCTGATCGACATTGAGAATCTTGTAAGTCATTTCTATAAGCAACTCTTCGTCGTCCATATTGATGGCGCCCAAACCCTTACTTTTGAGGTCGATTTCTCGAAGCACCGAAATAATTCTGGTGCAATGTTTGAGTCCATAAAATTTAGACGCCTCCGCAAAATCCTTGATAAAATAAGGATTTACGCCCAATACTGAAGCGATGCTTTGTGGACTTTGGCCCACCATCGTATGGTAAATAATCAGGTTTGAGAAAAAAGAATATAAGTTGCCAATCATCAGTACAAACGGGTTTTGCTTCGGGTTTTTGCCAATGAAATGGGCAATGCGCAACGCCGCAGATTGATCTTTTTTTCCCAATGCCTTAATGAGTTCGAACACATTGAAATCTTTGCTGATGCCTATATGGGTTTCGATGATTTTTTCGTCTAAAATTCCTGTGTCTTTCAGGATCATTTTCAACTTGGCCAGTTCGTTGGCAATTCGCGAAAGGTCGGTTCCCAAGTACTCCGCAAGCAAAAGAGGAATATTGGGCTTGGATTTGAGCTCCAGATTTTTCAGTTCACCTTCTATCCATTTCGGAACTTCGTAATCTTTCATCTTGGGACTTTCGAAAAGCATTTTGTTCTTGGCGAGGGTTTTGGCAAAGCTTTTTCGGGCATCAACCTTTTTATGTTTGTGCGCAATGACCAAAAGTGTAGAATCTACGGGGTTTTCTACATACACTTTCAATGCTTCGGCTTCTTTTTCGGTGAGTTTAATTTCCTGAGCTTCTTTCAGGATGATCACTTGCTTATCACCCATCATCGGGAATTGTCTAGCCAATGACAAAACCTCACTGTATGTGGTATCTTTACCATACACCACGGTTTGGTTGAATGCCTTCTCATCCTCTTCTAATACGTCGTTTTCAAATGATTTCACAGCAACATCCATAAAGAACGGTTCTTCGCCATGGAAAAAATAAATCGGCTCTAACGTTTTATTTTTAATATTTTTGAGGATTAAATCTAATTCTTTCATAAATGCAACTTCCGAAACTGAACTTTGATGATGTTTTTGAACTTAAAATCAAGACAGACAAAGATAAGTTTTTTATTTATGATGTGGTGCGCAAAACGTGGCTGCTGCTCACTCCGGAAGAATGGGTACGGCAGCATTGGATCCACTATTTTCACGTAAAAAAAGGAAAGAATTTATCGGCGCTTATCACCGAACAAAAATTAATATTGAACGGTACCACCAAAAGAATCGACCTGTTGGTGACCGAAAAAACACAACCCAAAATCCTGGTCGAATGCAAAGCTCCCCACATTAAACTCACCGAAAAAACCTTTGAGCAAATTGCACGGTACAATTCCATTATCAAAGCACCAGAAATTATCCTGAGCAACGGATTGCAACACATCAACGCTGTTTTGAGTAGTAAAGGTTATGTTTTTCGAAAGTTTGATTTTTAACGTAAATTCATCAAAAGCAGAGCACAAAGATTCTTGCGAAGCATTCAACAATATTTTACAACCCCAACTCCTTAATTGAAATTTCCCGCATTTCCACTTTTCGGATTTTTCCGGAAATCGTCATCGGAAATTCTTCCACAAACTTCCAGTATTTGGGTACTTTATAATGGGCAATTTTTTCTTTGCAGAAGCTGAGCAACTCGTCTTCTTTTACCTCAGCACCTTCGCGAACTTTAATCCAAGCCATCACTTCTTCACCGTATTTTTCGCTGGGCACCCCAATGATCTGCGCGTCCTGAACACCTGGATAAGTGTAGAGAAAATCTTCAATTTCTTTTGGCGAAATATTCTCGCCACCTCGAATGATCAAATCTTTTATTCGCCCCGAAATATTGATGTATCCTTCATCATCCATTTGCGCCAAATCGCCGGTATGCATCCATCTTTGTTCATCGAGAACTTGTTTGGTGCCCTCCGGATTGTTCCAGTATTTCAGCATTACAGAATATCCTCTGGTGCATAACTCACCATTTTCACCGCGGTTGACAATGGCGCCAGTTTCGGGATTGATGATTTTTATTTCCAGATGATTGTGAATGGTTCCTACAGAATGAATCTGCTTTTCGAAAGGAGTACCGATTTTGGTTTGGGTGGAAACCGGCGAAGTTTCCGTCATTCCGTAGCAGATGGTTATTTCTTTCATGTTCATTTTTTCCTCCACTTTTTTCATGACTTCGGGCGGGCAAACCGATCCTGCCATCACTCCGGTTCGTAAACTCGATACCTCAAATTCTCTTTTTTGCATTTCGTGGAGCATGGCGATAAACATCGTAGGAACACCGTAGAGCGACGTGCATTTTTCTTTTTCTACCGTTTCTAATGTTTTAATGGGATCGAAACTGTCATTCGGAATCACCATGGTTGCCCCGTGAGAAGTACATGCTAGATTTCCGATTACCATGCCAAAGCAATGGAAAAACGGAACCGGAATGCAGACGCGATCCTTTTCGGAATAATGCAGACGAATCCCAATGAAATAACCATTGTTGAGAATATTATGATGCGAAAGCGTGACACCTTTTGGAAAACCCGTTGTGCCCGAGGTGTACTGAATGTTCACCGGATCATCGAACTGCACTTTTTGCTCGCGCTCGGCTAAGGTTTCATCAGAAATGCTTTTTCCTTTTTCTAAAAAATTTTCCCAGCTTTTATCCCAAAAGATTTCTTCTTTTAGCGAAGTGGTAAATTCCCGCGCATCTTCGACCATTTTCTGGTAGTTGCTGGTTTTAAACTGAAGGGCAGAAAACAGATAAGAAATCTCCGACTGGTTCAGCACAAAAATGAGTTCGCTGGTTCGGTATGCCGGATTAATGTTCACCATAATCACACCGGTTCTCGCGGTGGCATATTGCAGCAGCACCCACTGGTAACAATTGGGCGACCAGATTCCTACACGGTCTCCCGATTTCGCTCCTAAGGCAATCAGCGCTTTCGAAACTTGCGTTACCTGATCGTAAAACTCCTGATAAGTCGCTTTGTACTCTTGATGCGCGCAAATCAGTGCATCGTGATTGGGAAATTTTTCAACGGTTTTTCTGAGGTTTTCGCCAATGGTTTCGCCCAATAAGGGAATATCAGACGCTCCATGAACATAAGAGATTTGGGGATTCATATTTTTTCGTTTTAAAAAGAAACTGCTTCTCTTTCGAAAAGCAGGATAAAATTAGTAATAAAACTGATTTAAGCAGCGATTCAGTATTTATTTCTGATCATTTTCTTTCAGTTTAGTTTCGTAAATATCGTTTCTGCGGTCTTTCATAATCTGTACCGAACCTTTGTAGTGAAGCTCTGTTAGATGGTTTAAATCTACATCAACAATCAGCGTCATCTCAGTATTGGGCGTGGCTTCATCTTTTACTCCATTGGAAGGAAAAGCAAAATCGGAAGGCGTAAAAACCGCTGCCTGACCAAATTGGATGTCCATATTATTTACGCCCGGAAGGTTTCCTACGCAGCCCGCGATGGCGACATAGCATTCGTTTTCTATCGCTCTTGCAGCAGCACAAGTGCGTACTCGGGTATAGGCATTTTGGGTGTCGGTAAGATAAGGAACGAAAAGAATTTTCATTCCCTGATCGGCCAAAATTCTCGGAAGTTCCGGAAATTCCACATCGTAGCAAATGACAATTCCTATTTTTCCACAATCGGTATCAATTACTTTTATTTCGTTTCCGCCCATCATTCCGTAATGTTTCTTTTCATTGGGTGTGATGTGCATTTTTCGGTATTCGTCTCTTTTTCCGTCGCGGTGCAGCAAGTAACTGATGTTGTAAAGATTTCCGTTTTCGAAAATCGGCATGCTTCCCGCAATGATATTAACGTTGTAGCTAACGGCAAATTCGGCAATCCTGTTCACGATTTCTTCGGTTTTCTCGGAAAGTTTTACCATGGCTTCTCTTTCGTGCAGATTGTTGTATTCAGCTAAAAGAGGCGTATTGAATAATTCCGGAAACAAACAAAAATCCGATTCATAACCGCTCACCGCATCCACAAAAAATTCTACTTGCTGAAAAAATGCATCGATGTCTTTAAACTGGCGCATTTGCCACTGTACCAACCCCAAACGGATTACCGAATCCTGCATGGTGTTGTTGTGCTGGTTGTAATAAATGTTATTCCATTGCAGCAAAACGGCGTATTCTTCAGATTCCACATCGCCCACCAAATAATTTTTGATGATTCTGATGGGTGAAAAGTTGTTCGATAACTGAAACGTTAAAACAGGATCGTAGATTTCTTTTTTTCGAACTTTCTGAATATACTGTCTGGGCGATAATTCGTTGCTGTGCAAATGATAATTTGGAATTCTGCCGCCAATGATAATTGATTTTAGGTTTTTAATTTCGCACAGTTCTTTCCGGGCATCATACAAACGCCGGCCTAAACGCAATGAACGAAATTCGGGATTAACGAAAATTTCGATTCCGTACAGCACATTTCCTTTGGGAGAGTGGGTGTTGAAATTTTCATTATCGGTAATTTCCTCGTAGGTATGATTATCCCCAAAAAGTTCATACTGAACAATAATCGATAGCGCTGCTGCCGCCAGTTTTCCATCTACGGTGATGCACAACTGTCCTTCCGGAAAAATTGAGGTTAGTTTTTGAATGTTTCTTTTCGCCCAAGTATTGTCTTCGATTCCGGGATAGGCCTCCTGCATGGAAGTGGAAAGTTCATCGTAATCATCAAGACTCAGTTTTCGAATATCAATTTGCATTAAATTTTATTTTAAAAGTTCAGAAATGAAAAACGTTCCTCCAAAAAAAAGGAACGTTTTAATATCATGACAAAGGTAACAACTTTCGTTGGAAATACTTTTTACCAGATTAGTATTCTGAAAACATCCTTTGGATGTCTTTGTAGTTATTGGTTTTCGTGAGTGCGAGCATCAGCAAAACTCTGGCACGGTACGGGTTAATATACCAAGATGCAGAGAATCCATTTTTGTCGTCATCGATCTCATCCCATTGTGAGGTAGGCCCTTCAGGAATTCTGGAAGAACGAACTACGGCAGTTCCTTTCTTCACTGCATTGGCTAAGGCATACTGCATTTCTGTCGTAAGGTTACCGTTTCCAACGCCTGCCACTACAATTCCTTTTGCACCGGCATTCATAGCGGCATCTACAAAAAGTGAAGTTGCATTAGAATAACTAAGGATAATCTCTACCCGTGGAAGTTTGTCTAAATTGGTAATATCAAACTCGGAATGTGAGGTATGCTTTTTGAGTGATTCCCGGTGGTAGATGGGTTTTCCGTTGTACATTACTCCCATATCTCCGAAATTCGGATTGTGAAAAGTGCTTACCGCAATCGTATTGGTTTTAGAAACATCGTCGGCTCCTACAATTCTGTCGTCCATCACCACCATTACGCCTTTTCCAAAAGAAGATTTATCCACTGCACAAGCCACACCGTTGAAGATATTTCGCGGTCCATCCGCACTAATGGCTGTAGAAGGCCTCATGGAACCTACCAAAACTACAGGTTTATCGCTTTTCACGGTTAAATTGAGGAAATAAGCGGTTTCTTCCATGGTATCGGTTCCGTGGGTAATAACGATGCCGTCTACATCTTTCTGTTTTAGCAATTCATTGACTCTTTTGGAGAGTTTCAGCCAAACGCCATCGTTCATATCCTGACTTCCAATATTGGCAACTTGTTCACCTTTAATATTAGCAATATCCTTTATAGAAGGAACTGCGCTCAGCAACTGATCTACGGTAATTGCTCCGGATTTGTAACTGGATGTTACGGCAGTGCTGCCTTGTCCGGCAATAGTTCCACCGGTGGCCAATACATAAATATTTGGTTTTTGCTGTCCGAATGCGGGTAGCGAGAAAATAATCAGCATAAAACTGATCATCAAGTTTAATTTTTTTGTGCTCATAATAGCATGAATAAATGTTGATATAATTACTTTGAATTTTTCCAGGCATCGAGGTACTCTTCCATGGTTTCGGAGAGTTTTTCACCAATGATTTTATAATCTTCATCGTCCAAATTGGCAAGAGAAACCCGAACCGACCACTCCGGACCCGCAAATCCGCCACCGTTCAGTAAGACAACTGATGATTTTTCGGCCAATCGGAAAACAACATCCACCGGCTCAAAATTCTTGGTAAGAAAATCGACAAAATCTTTGTCATAATGTTTCAGCGCCCATTCCTGAATGTCAATTTCGCAGTAATAAGCCGCCCTTTCCGGATCGGGCAAAACTGGTATTTTCATGCCTTCCCACAAAAGATTATACCGGCGGTTGATAAGCTCGTTGCAAACTTTCTTATACTTATTATCGGTATCGGTTAATGCGAAAGAAGCAAAAAGCATCATTTGTATTTGCTGCGGAAGCGACAATCCGGCCGTGTGGTTCAGGGCTACCTGTCGGCTGTCGGCCACCATTCGGTCTATAAATTTCAGTTTTTCCGGATGCAAGGTAAGACTGGAATACAATTTTGCCAACCGTTCTTTTTCTTTTTCCGGAATGGCAGAAAGCATTTTATCGTACACATTGTTTTTATGAAGGGCGATGGCTCCGAGACGCCAACCTGTGGCTCCGAAATACTTGGAGAAAGAATAAACGCAGATGGTATTTTCCGGAAGTTCGTTCAGCAATGAGGTGAAACCTGGAACAAATGTGCCATACACATCGTCGGTAAGAATCATCAGATTCGGATTGAGGTTTTTTACCACTTTTATAAGATACTGAGTACTTTTTGGTGAAATTTCTACCGAAGTCGGATTACTTGGGTTGACTACAAAAAATGCTTTAATGGACTTATCTCCTAATTTATCCAGTTCCTCATCCGGATACTGAAAAGTGGAATTTCCGTTTTCATCTTTAGCAGAACCGTGAACAAATGTTACCTTAAACTGATATCTTTCCAATTCAGGAATTTCGAGATACGGCGTAAAAACAGGTACACCAAGGGCAATATGATCTCCTTTTTTCAAAAGGAAATTCTCCACAAGCGAATCGAAGATATAGCACATGGCAGCGGTGCCGCCTTCTACTGCAAAAATATCGAACTGACCGTGCATTTTGGGATTCCCTCCACACATTTCCTGCACGAGATAATCGTGTACAATAGGTTCTGTATGTTTTAGCATCCGTACAGGATCCGGATATTGATCTCCGATGATACCTTCTGCAAGTTCATGCGCCCATTCATCGGGATTGTAGTTGTGTTTTTCAATGCCGTAACGGTAGGTTTTCTGCAAAAGATCGATGCCGGGCTCCCCTTGATGTTTTTGAAGGAAATCTTCAAAACGCTGAGAAATTCCGTCCAATTTAGGAATTCCTGCCATGCCTTCCGGAAGGTCTATGGCACGGCGGCATTCTGCAAGGCCAAACTGACCCAATGCAAAGAAAGCTTCACGAGGCGTCGTCGCAATCCAGTTGGGATTTCCACGCCCTGCATTCAGCATGGTGCGAACCGATTTTTGGTGTTGGTCTGATGCTAATTTAATCAGGCTATCTTTCAATTCAAAAGGACTCAATTGCTCCAGTTCTTGTTCTCTGTGGCGCGAAGTTTTTAATTTTGAAATATCCATAATACTATTTATTTAATTTAACTCATCAATAAAACAATCACAACACCCCAAATAATCAGCAGTGTATTGCCAATCGCATAAGTGGTGGTGTAGGATAATGCGGGAACTTTACTTTTTAAGGAATCTTCTAAAGCGCCCAATGCAGCGGTGGTTGTTCTGGCACCTGCACAGGCACCAAGGGTAATGGCTGGAGGAAAGCGAAAAACATAACGACCCAGCAAAATGCCGATTAACATGGGTACGAGACTGACAAATATCCCGGCAATGAAAAGACTGACTCCGGCGGTTTTAATTCCGGTAATGAAATCAGGTCCTGCGTTGATGCCCACAATGGCGATAAATATGTTTAATCCAAGATTATTCATCAGCCAAACGGCAGGTTCCGGAATGGCTCCGAAAGTCGGGCGCAAAGATCTTGCCCATCCAAAAATAATTCCCATAATTAATACGCCGCCACTAGCACTAAGACTGAGCGGAATATTGCCTGCACGAAAAGTTAATGTACCCAACAAACCTCCAAGGAAAATTCCCAATCCCACATAAATAAGATCGGTGGCGTTGGTTGGTCTTTCGGGATAACCGAGGTAGCTTGCAAATTTATCAACATCGGTTTTACGACCTTCTATTTCAAGAACATCGCCGCGCTGTAATTGTACGTTTTTAAGCAGCGGAAGGGTCACTTTTCCACGGTGGATTTTACGAATAATTACCCCATGTCTTTCTTTATTAGATTTGAGCTGACCCAAATTTTGCCCAACGGCTTGTTTATTGGCAACAATCACTTTTAGTTTTTCCACCTGAAAATCGAGCAGTTCTAAATCTGCCACTTCTTTCCCGATGGCGTTTTCATCGTTCAACAAAGTATCAATAGGGCCGTTCAGCACGAGACGATCACCCTGATGTACCAGCAAATCAGCCGTAACATCTGTGGCGATGCTTTTATCGGATGCAGAACGGATGCGTTCCACATACACTGGCCATCCCATTTTCAATAAAAGGTCTTCCACTTCTTGAACTTTGCGTGGCTGCTGAAAGAAAGTACTATCCGCTTCAATTACCCGAAAAGAAGTGCCGTCGTAGGCATATTCCATACTGTCATCACTTTCAGAAATGCTTCCACCTAAAGACGCTTCATAATCTTTGGTTTGCTGAATAATATCTTTACCCAATAATTTCGGACCTATAGAAGCTAAAAACCAAGCGGTTCCGGCAGTTCCGAAAATATACGTCACTGCGTAAGCCACAGGAATCTGATTAATTAATTGTTGTTTTTGTGCATCTGCGATACTGAGCTGCCCAATCGTGTCGGAGGCCACGCCAATTACCGCAGAAATGGTATTACCACCGGCAAGAAGTCCTGCGGCATTCCCGATATCAAAACCGGCAATAAGTGCGGCTACCCAGGAAACCAACAGACAAGCCAAACACACCAAAGTCGAAAATAAAATTTGAGGAAGACCTTCTTTTCGCAGACTCTGCACAAATTGAGGCCCCACACTGTAGCCCACCGCAAAAAGGAAAATGAGGAAAAAAGCAGATTTTACAGTTGGAGAAATGCTGATGCCTAACTGACCCACCAGTACACCGACCAGCAAAACGCCAGTAACACCACCCAGACTGAATCCTTTAATTTTGATTTGCCCCAAAAAGTAACCTACCGCAAGCGTAAGAAAAATCGCCAGTTCCGGTGCAGATTGCAGCGTTTTAATAATCCATTCCATAAGAAAATAATTGGTTATAAATAGTTATGTCCATATCATAATGTCCAGCTAATACAAGCTCTTTTAAAGAACAGCGCTCATTGAGATTTCGTAAAGTTATGGAAAAAATATGCCGCACCGCCTTTGTTTTAAGTGAGTTTTAACAAGTTTTCATAATTTTAATATCGTATTCGCCTCCAACGAATTGTCGTTGTTATCCGAATTTTTTCTTTTGATCAACATTGTTATTATCCGTTTTTACGGAGGGTTTCCAAAAGATTTTTATCCATAATTCGGATGTGTTTTTCGTCTTCTTCAATAATACCTTCGGCAATAAAGGAGCGCACCACTTTGGTAATATTTTCCCGAGAATATCCCAAAAGACTTCCTATTTCTTTACGCGTCAGTTCCGGCGAATTTTCCTGGTCGTACTGCAGTAAAAAAGCAGCAAATGCACCGTTAAGGTTTTTGGCCCGATAATCCAAAAGCGAGGAGATCAGTTTCTTATTCAGCGTACTGTTTTTACGGTAAACAGAACCGAGAAACAACGAATTGGAAGACACAAAATTCCTCAAAATATGCGCATTAATCTGCACGATACGGCTCCCTTTTGATGCATAAGCCGAATAGTACACCGGTTCATCATTAAAAATATAATCCAGCCCCAGAATATTTCCTTTTTCAAGGATGAAAAACAAGTCGCGATCATCTTTTTTCAGTTTGAGGCAACCTTCTTCTATATAATAAACGAATGAAGAAAAACTTCCGCTTTTAAAAAGCATCCCTTCGGCGTCGAAGTCGAGAATGGCAGAATTGCTTCTGAGAATTTCTTTTTCTCTAATAATGAGTTGATCGAAGATTTCATTTTGCAGAAAATCCAGGTTTTTCATAAAAGACATTGGTTATCCAGATGTGATAAATTTCACACCACCGTGTGATTACTTACAAATATACATGCAATTTATATCACCATCATTTTTTTGACCGCTATTTAGAGTGTGTCTAACTTTGTACTATAAAATTCAAAAGATGGATACCTTAATTATTATACAGCTTATTATTGTACTTGCCCTTATCTTCATTGGAGCCAGAGTGGGAGGTATCGGACTGGGAATTTTCGGGATGATTGGCGTAGGTATCTTGGTTTTCGGTTTTGGTTTAAAACCTGGAAATGCCCCTATTGATGTGATGCTGATGATTATCTCCGTGATTACCGCTGCGGCAGCACTGCAGGCAGCAGGCGGGCTGGATTACATGGTGAGAATTGCAGAGCGTATTCTTAAACGAAATCCACAAAATATTACGTACCTCGGACCATTGGTGTGCTACTTTTTTACCTTTCTTTCCGGAACCGGGCATATTGCTTATTCGCTTTTGCCGATTATCTCCGAGATTGCCACACAAAGTAAAGTACGACCAGAGCGTCCGCTTAGTATTTCTGTTATCGCATCACAACAAGCCATAACCGCAAGTCCTATTTCGGCCGCCACCGCAGCATTATTGAGTGTTGATTTGCTTGGCAGCCACGGAATACAATTAAGTGACATCCTGATGGTTTGCGTACCGGCAACCATTGTCGGTGTTCTGGTAGCGGCGTTTGTAGTGAGTTTTATTGGGGTTGAACTGAAAGATGACCCGGAATATCAGCGTCGTGTAAAAGAAGGCCTTATTGAGCTGAAGGAAAACAAAGAAATTACAAAAGGTAAACATGAAACCCGCAGACAAATGTGGTCCGTTATTGTTTTTCTTTTGGGTGTTTTTATGATTGTTCTTTTCGGTTCCATTCCATCACTTCGTCCGGTATTTGTTTCCAATGGCGTGAGCAGTGTTTTGGGAATGCCGGATATTATTGAAATTATAATGATGAGCATTGCGGGTATCATTCTTCTGATCAGCAAAGCCAATGTTGAAAAGGCGGTAAAAGGAAGCATCTTCGGAGCAGGTATGCAGGCCGTTATTGCGATCTTTGGTATTGCTTGGATGGGCGACACGTTCTTTAATGGTAACATTGAGTTTTTCAAACATTCCATTGAAGGCATTGTACGAAGCTATCCGTTCCTTTTTGCGGTCGCCTTATTTGTGATGTCTATTTTACTCTTTAGCCAAGCTGCAACAGTTCGTACTTTGTATCCACTTGGGCTTGCTTTGGGCATTCCCCCATTTGCACTTATCGCCATGTTTCCAGCCGTGAACGGATATTTTTTCATTCCGAATTATCCTACGGTGGTGGCCGCGATTAATTTCGACCGAACCGGCAGCACCCGAATCGGAAAATATGTTCTGAATCACTCCTTTCAGATTCCGGGATTTGTGGCGACAATTGTTGCAGTGAGTGTCGGATATCTTATCATTTCCTTTTTATGAAAAATTTTTATACAATGATCTTAATAAAAAAAATATTCTCAACAGCAGGTCTTTTATCCGCATTTTTACTGAGCGCACAGGTAACAAACGCCGCTGATGATTCGGAACACCATCAACTTCTGGATCGGGTGAACAATCTTGAAAGACAAAATGGTAAATTCAATTTCTATTTTAATTACCAAGGAAGTTTTGATGGCTACACCGATCAGCAGAAAGACTTTAATGCCAATTTTAAATCTCATCAATTGCGTTTGGAGGTAAAAGGAGATTTAACCGATAAATTGTTCTATCGTTTTCGTCATCGTCTGAATAAAGGGACAGCAGCGCAAAGTCTCGACAATCTTGCCAAGGCGACCGATATGTTGTATGTGGGCTATCACCTCAACGACAAATCCACCTTTATCTTAGGAAAGCAATGCCAAGCATGGGGCGGTTTCGAGTTTGATCTGAATCCGATTGACATTTACGAATACTCGGATATGATTGAAAATATGGATAATTTCATGATGGGTGCCACTTATCAATATGCACCCGTTAAAAACCAAGAGTTCGTATTGCAGGTTACCAATGCTTCCAATAACAAATTTGCAGATGAATACGGAGATATGAGCGCGCAAGGCATTAAAGAAACGAAAAGTCCGCTCACCTATATTTTCAACTGGAACGGCAGCATGTTCAATAACAAATGGCAAACCCGATGGTCTTACGGTGTACAGACGCTTGCGGACCAAAAATATTCGCAAATGCTGGTGATTGGGAACAAACTTAACCTTACCAAGTTTCAGGCAGCATTCGATTACATGAAAGCCAACGATCAACTCGACCGACTTAAAATTGCCTCTACAGACGGTGCTGCTTATTTATCCGACCATGGATTAAAATATTTTGAAGATGTAGATTATAATACCTTCATCTTGAAAACAGAATATCAACCGGCAGAAAAATGGAATGTATTTTTGAAAGGAATGTACGAAACCGCAAGCGTGAAAAACGTACCTGAATATAAAAACTACAGAACCTCTTATGGCTATTTCGCCGGAACCGAATTTGCCCCGTTTAGCGATCAGGATCTGAAAATATTTTTAGTTTATGTGGGACGAAGCTATAATTTCTCTGATAAACTCGCGAATTTAAAAGATTACAGTACCAATCGGGTAAGTTTGGGTATCATCTACCGTATCAAAGCATTTTAATTATAACAAATATCAATATCATCATGAAAAATTACAGAATAGAATCCGACCTCTTGGGTGAAATTCAGGTACCAAAAGACGCGTATTATGGAGTGCAAACTCAACGTGCGATCGACAATTTCCATATTTCAGGAAGCAAAATGAGCGATTTTCCGGATTTTGTGAATGCGATTGCCTACGTAAAATTGGCAGCCGTGCAAACCAACAATCAATTAGGACTCATCAATGATGAGCTTACCAAAGCGATTTCTGAAGCATGCCAGGAAATTATCGACGGTAAATTACATGAATGTTTCCCCGTAGATATGATTCAGGGTGGCGCAGGAACTTCGGTGAATATGAACGCCAACGAAGTGATCGCCAACCGCGCACTTGAAATATTGGGCCATCAAAAAGGTGAATATCAATTTTGCTCACCAAACGATCATGTGAATCTTTCACAATCCACCAACGACGCGTATCCAACTACCGTACGTTTGGCTTTAATTCACATGAACGAGAAAATTATCGTTAGTCTGAAAAAACTCATCGCTTCTTTCCGAGCTAAAGGAAAAGAGTTTGCGGATGTTATTAAAATGGGACGTACTCAGCTTCAGGATGCCGTTCCGATGACTTTAGGTCAGGAATTTGAAGCATTTGCGGCAACATTGGACGAAGAAGTATTGCGTTTGAATAACAATGCGAACCTTTTCCTTGAAATCAATATGGGAGGAACTGCCATTGGTACCGGATTGAATGCGCATCCAAAATATGCCCATCTTTGTGCTGAAAATTTAAGCAAAGTGACCGGACTTTCTTTTGTCTCTGCTCCCAACTTGGTAGAAGCCACTCCGGATACCGGTTCTTATGTAATTTATTCTTCTGCTCTAAAAAGAATGGCCGTAAAACTTTCCAAAATTTGTAACGACCTTCGTTTGCTTTCATCCGGACCAAGAGCAGGTTTGCACGAAATCAACCTTCCTGCCATGCAACCGGGATCTTCCATTATGCCAGGAAAAGTAAATCCTGTTATTCCGGAAGTCGTGAATCAGGTATGTTTTAAAGTAATCGGAAACGACCTTACCGTAACCTTTGCCGCAGAAGCCGGACAATTACAGTTAAACGTAATGGAACCTGTCCTTGGACAAGCCATTGTAGAAAATATTACCTTTTTACAACGTGCAATGGATACTTTAAAGGAGAAATGCATCGATGGCATCACCGCCAACAAAGAAGTTTGTCTGAATATGGTGAAAAATAGCATCGGTATTGTAACTGCTTTAAATCCGTACATCGGTTATAAAAACAGTACGAAAGTGGCGAAAGAAGCTCTTGCAACCGGTAAATCAGTTTATGATATTGTGTTGGAACAAAAACTTCTCACCCAAGAAAAGCTGGACGCAATTTTAGATCCCGCAGCCATGCTTGATCCGCATACGTTGATTAAATAGCAATGATCGCCATACACCTATGAAAGCGCCTTTTCAATAAAAGGCGCTTTTTTTGGTCCACATACAAAAGTCTTTCAAGTGAAGGAAAAGCATACCGCTTGCAAGTCAATTTAACGCCAGTGTATTATGTTGCGCTATGATGATCTTCGCTGAATATAGATCAATTGAACACATCATTACGAGCTAACAAGCATTCTGTCATCTGCTCAATAAGTAATCGCACCGTGAAAAAACAAAAAAGGTTGTCCATTACAGACAACCTTACTTTTTGCGATCCGGACGGGAATCATTAAATATTCGACTAACCTCTATTCATAGTCTTTAACAAAGCTTGATTTTCTGAAGACTGCTCCCCCCCTATGTGTAGCATCTTTTAGTACTCAAATTTAATAAAATCCAATTACTCAAAAAAGCAATAGTTAGGTTAGTCTTTGATAATTTCCATAACTATTTCTTCAAAAATTCCGGCATGAATAAAAAATTCCGAAACTGTTTAGAATTGGTGCTCTTTCTCGCTCAATTCCTACATAATTCTGCGGATCTTGGTTAGGGGAGCATTAATTAAATGTGCCGTATTGGGTTTTATTCTGTCTAATTCGTTATGGTAAATCATACTAGAAAGAAAATGCGACTTCCGGTTTTTAAAGGAATCTATCTCTTCCGATTCGCTTTTGAATTTATATTTCATCGTAAAATTTTTCAGTTTACGCATAGCATTCCGGCTTTCCTGTAAGGGTAGTTCTGCAAGTTTTATCATTTCTTCGTTTTCCAGACGGATAAAATGCAGACGGCTGTCTAATTCTGATTCTAATTTCTGGATGAAATTCTTCATTAGTTTGTGAAATCGGGTTTTTAGAAAAAATAATCCCTTCATAAAAAAAAATTAAAGGATTATTCCACTGACAATATTTAAAGCGTTGTTGCAGGAGCCGTACTGTTGTTCAGTTTTCTGTCGATGTCGTTCTTCTTTCCTTTTGCGAAATCATAGCTTAAGCCAAAAACCAGCATTGATTTGGTGTTGTATATTTTCGCATCCGAAGAATGATAAACCAGACTGCCCAGAATGCTCTTGCTGTGGTAGGTTGCCGGAACGCCAATCCAGTATAATGCCGAAGAAAACGTGAAGTTTTTATATTTATAATTGGCTGAAAGGTGGCTGGAATTTTCATTTCTCGTCAGATAAGTGCCGTTGAAAGTATAAACCGGAAAATTAAACTCATACTGCACGCTGAATGATTTATATTCCGAGGAAATAATGAAATTATTGGAAATATATTCGTTTTTAATGGTTTCTCCGTTGTTTCTTTTTATACTTTCTGATGCAGGAGTTACCACTGTTTTCACTACGAGAATATTATTTCCGAAAGGCTTTACCGAACCGCTGAACTGAATACCAAACCGTTGCGCATTCCGCGTATTTTCATAAGCAATGGCATAACCTCCGAATTGAGAATCGGGAACATAAAACTGATAAATGGCATCATTGATATAATTGTAATATAGATTCGCAGTTGCATCAAAATATTTATTGTTCAGCGTGTAATAAATGCTGTTGTTCCAGTACTTTTGGGATTTCAGGTAAGGATTTCCTCTGGAAACTATGTTCGGCACAATCTGAACCACATTTATATTTAATGCGGAGCTTCCCGGACTGTACGGCGTGTAACTGCTGCTCAAACGTATGCTTTGATTCTTCGCCACCTGATAACCCAAAATAATTTTCGGGGTAATCGTCCAGGTATTTTCCGAGGCTTCGGTACCGGTATTTCGGATATGGGTTAAACCCAGTCCTGCGCGGTACATCCATTTGTTTTTCTTTCCGGCAAATTCGGTATACATATATTGGCGGAGATAATTCACCTCATATTCAGAAAAACCGACAAGATTGTGAAGATGATTCAGCACATTATTATAGGAAAATCGGTAACCTGCGCTTAATTTTCCCGCTTTGTACTGATGCGTATAAGCAATTTCTCCAACGATATTTCTTTGTTTTGCTTTAAGGCTCATATCGTTGTCAAAAATGTTGGCTCCGCTGTTTGAAACCCATTCTTTATCGACCTGAAAAGACTTTGCCGTAAATGCAGAACCTACAATATTCAGGCTGATTTCACTCTTTTTACTGAAGTTTTTAGAAAAGTACAAATCGATAATTGGCGTAGTATAATCTCTTCCGATATTTTGCGATGTTTCGTGCTGTTCGGAAAAAGCGTCTTTTGTAAACAAGCTGTTCCCTTTTGCTTTTGAATGAAAATCAGAAAGACTAAGCTTCAATTTTGCCTGAAATGCATAATTTTCCGGAAGTGCATTCGTATAACGCATCGTAATATCCTGGTCGCTGTACCGGAAATGGTCTTTTTTATCTTCCTCGCTTCGGTAATGCTGTCCGTTCATCGTATAATCGTAGATTCGTTTTATCCTGTAATCGTCGTATTCACGCTGATTGTAAACATATTCCAGCCCGATATTATTTCTTCCGTGTGTATAATTCGCATAAGCGGAACCGTTCAGTAATATCGTATTTACCGCAGAACTTGCTTCCGCGCCGAAACTGTAGCCGGTTTCGGGATTTCGGGTAATCACGTTCACGACAATATCGGCTCTTGTCGCCCAACGTGTCGGAGGATTGTCGAAATATTCAACACGGGCAACATTTTCCGGACGGATACCCCGAATCTGAATTTGTGCGGCTTCAATTCCGTTGATGAGAAAAAGCACCGTTCCACCTTTTGTACTTTTTATGGAATTGGAAATCGGGTCGAACTGAAGTTCCGGAAGCGTTTTTAGTAAATCGTTGGCATATCTCGCTTTTTTAAGGGCTTCTTCATCAAAAGTATAAACCAGTTTATCGGCATAGAGCTTTTTATGTTGGGATTTCAGGATGATTTCCTCGATTTCTTTGGTATCGCTAATACTGTCTGATTTTTTCTCTTGTGAGAATACTAAAATCGAACATAAAATGAAAATTGAACATATAACTTTTTTCATAGCTATTAATTTGAATTAAACCTCAGAGGTTTTTTATACCGCTGCAAAATTATTTCGCCCAATGAAAGACTACAATGAGCGGTTATGCTTAATTTTATGGGTAGTATAGCTCAGTAGTTTTACATAAATTTATACCTAATGGAGAACGCATTAATAACCCCGATGCAAGTCGGGGAAATAGTGAGGAACAATATTGATCCTCTTCGGGGTTCCACGGAAAAAACGTTATCTAATCTGTGGGTGAAACGCACGGCTATTGGTGTTGAATCCTTTCAGGCTTCCTGATACTGGAAGCAACGATTTTCATCAGGAATCTCTCTATTATTGGGAATCTCAATTTAGAATTTTGCTTTAATCCTTTATCAGCTTTTGGGAAACCACATTTCCCGATTTTGTTTTAAAAGAAACAATGTAAATCCCTTTCGGAAGATTTTCTACATTGATGTTTTTTGAAGAATTAGCAACCTGTTTCACGGTTTTCCCCGATATATCTGTTATTTTCACATCGGACACTTCTTCGGAAAAATTGAGAATATCTTTTACCGGATTCGGGTAAAGCGTAATTTTTGTTTTATTGCTTTCATTTACTGACATATAATTGCAGTCTGTATTGTAGCTTGCAATTGCATCTTTTGCCCAATTGCTGTAAGCGTTGGAATTCGCAACATTATCAACCTGTATGCAGCTAAGATTTGGGTTGCCTTTTGCCAGCATTACTTGAAGTGCGGCATTATTTCCGTTTTTAAGATTCAGTTTTTTAAGCTGATTCCAACCACAGGTTAATTCTTTCAAAATTGTATTTTGGCTTATGTCTAGATTGACCAGAAAATTGAGGGCACAATCAAGCCTTTCCAAAGCCACGTTACTGCTTACATCTAAATTAGCGAGCTGGTTTTCATAACATCTCAAATCTTTCAACGTTGTATTTTTACTCACATCTAAAACAGTTAATTGATTAATATGACACATTAAAATTTTCAAAGCGGTGTTCTTGCTAACATCCAATTTTGTCAACCAGTTTTCATCACATCGTAAATCTATTAAAGCTGTGTTTTGGCTTATATTCAGAGAGGTCAATTGGTTATTGTAACACCATAATTTTGTGAGGTTTACAAAAGCTTCTATTCCTGTAAGATTGGTAATATTGAGGTTGCCGCAATCTATTGTTCCGGTAAAAGCACCCGCTTCGGAAAGCTGTATTTCCGTATCGCCGTTGGTATTGATGGCAGAATTTCCCACAAGATATGTTTTGAAATTAGTATCCGGAATATGGACGGTTTGGGCATTTACAAGGTTTATAATTGCTATTTGTATAAAAAATAAAAACATTCTTTTCATTATTTAAAATTTTAATTTATTGTATCAAAAAGTAGCTGCAGAAGCGGTATTGTTATTAATTTTTTTGTCTATCTGCGTTTTCTTGCCTTTGGAAAAATCGTAGCTCACGCCAAGAACAAACATTGATTTGTTGTTCCATATCTGGTTGTGACGGGAGTAATTCACGATACTTTCAGGAAGGCTTTTCGTTTTGTAATCCGAAGGCATTCCGAGCCAATAGAGTCCTGTTGTGAATGACCATTCCCTCAGTCTGTAACTTGCAGAAAAATGGTTGGAATTTTCGTTGGTACTCAAAAATGCACCTCGTAAATTATAAATGGGAATATTGAATTCATACTGAAAACTGAATGATTTGTATTCGGAAGATAAAATAAACTCATTTCCAAGGTAACTATTCTTAATCAATGTTCCATCATTGGTTTTTACAGTTTCCGATGCCGGCGAAATTGTAGCTTTTATGACCAGCAAGCTATTACCGAAAGGTTTATATGAACCCGAAAACTGAACCCCGTATTGTTGGGAATTTTTTGCATTCTCATAAGTTAGGGCATAACCGCCGACAACATTATCCAAAACGTAATATTGATTAATAGCTCTCTTGTTATACCAATAAAATAAATTGGCAGTGAAATCAAAATATTGATTATTGTAAGAATAGGTCAAAGTATTCCCAAATTTTTGAGCCACCCTTAAAAAAGGATTTCCACGTTGCACAAGATTCGGAGCCAGCTGCACCACATTGCTGCTGAGAGCGGAACTCCACGCATTTTGTGGTTTGTAGTTGCTCGTAAAACGCAGATTTTGATTGTTTTTTATCGAATAACTTAAAATAATTTTCGGTGTAAAAATCCATTCATCATCTACATTTGCTGCACTTTTGTTGTGGATGACGGTTAAGCCCGCTCCTACTCGATAAGAAAATTTATCAATTTTCCCGGAATATTCGGTGTAAAGATATTGCTCAAGATAGTTCACATTATATGATGAAGACCCTTGCAAGTTTTGCAGCTCATTGGAAATTGACGTGTTTGAAATACGATAACCAGAAGATAGTTTTCCTTTTCCAAAGTTATGAACGTGTGCCAATTCCCCGATGATTCCGGTTTGTTTTGCCTTTAAAATCATATCGTTATCATAAACGGAATTACCGGATTTAACTTCCCATTCTTTTGCAAATTCCGATGTGTTAGTTTTAAAATGTGTACCAACAAAATTAAAATTCAGCTCATCTTTTTTTCCTAAATTCTTGGAAAAATATAAATCTAATGTTGGTTTTGTATAAGCTGAATTCCCGTTTTTGAACATTGCGTGCTGTTCCGAAACATTGTCTTTCAAAAAAATGCTTTGCCCATTTCCTTTGACAAAATTGGTAGAAACATCTGTAGTTAATTTTGTCTGAAACACATAATTCCCAGGAACCGATTTGGTATATCTTAACGCAATATTTTGAGAGGTGTACCCAAAATGGTCTCTTTTGTCCTCTTCCGAACGATAATGCGAGTTATTGAGATTGTAATCGTAGATACTTTTCACTTTCCGGTTATCATAATCGCGAAGCTCGATGAAGTATTCCACTCCGAAATCATTATTACCTTTGGTGTAATTTCCATACACGGAAGCATTTACAAAACCTGTAGTGAATGCCGAAATCACATCTGTACCAAAAACATAACCCGTTTCGGGGTTTCTTGTGATGAGGTTTACCACCTGGTCGGCTCTTGTCGCCCATCTTGCAGGCGGAATGTCGTAATATTCCACTTTTACCACTTCCGAGGGTTGTACGCTTCTGATTTGCATATCACTCGCCTCAACGCCGTTGATAAGAAACAAGGTTGTTCCGCCTTTTGTGCTTTTAAGCGTGTTAGAAACCAGGTCGAGCTTTAACTCAGGCAACGATTTAATTAAATCCTTGGCGTACCGGGCTTTCTCCAAAGCTTCTTTATCAAAAGTATAAACCGACTTGTCGGCAAATTGCTTTTTACGCTGGGCTTTCAGGATAATTCCCTCAATTTCTTTTGTATTGTGAATGCTGTCCGGCTTTTTTTCTTGGGAAAACATCGCAATATGGTATAGAAGCAACACCGGAAGTAGAATTATTTTCATCGTATTTATTAAATAAGCTTTGAAATCGACATCAGGATATAGTGCTTACAATTTAAAAACAGAACTATTTTTTGCATAATGAGTTGTTTGTAATTCTTAAAGTAGACCTAATAGGTTTCAGAAACCTATTAGGTTTGTTGTTTTTTTTTAGAAGTTCTGCTTTAGCTCTTTATCAGTTTTTGAGAAATTACAATTCCTGTTTTAGTTTTAAAGACAATTATATAATTACCTTCTGGAAGATGTTCCACATTAATAGTTTTTGAGAAATCAGGAATATATTTCACCGTTCTTCCCAGCATATCTGTTATTTTTAATTCAGAAACTTCTTCGGAAAAATTGAGAATGTTTTTTACAGGAATTGGGTACATCGTGATTTCTTTTTTAGTAGTTTTTTTTACATCCAGCGTGTAATTACAATTGGTATTGTAGTTCGCCATTCCATCTTTGTATATCCAATTTGCTGTAGAGTAAGCCACATTATCGACCTGTATGCATTTAAGGTTCGGATTATCGACAGCATTAAATGTGGAAAAATTAGCATTGTTCCCGTTTTTCACATTCAAACTTTGTAACAGATTTGTTGAAGAATCCAAATACGATAAGCTCAAATTTTTGCTGATATCCAGATGAGCCAGCTTGTTGTCATAAGCTCTCAGCCAGTTCAGATTTAGGTTTTTACTGACATCCAAGGCGGTAAGCTTGTTTTCATAGCAATCCAGCGCATACATATTTGTATTCTTGGTAATGTTCAGACTCGTCAGTTTATTAGCACCGCATTGCAGATAAGACACAGCGGTATTTTGGGTAACATCTAAGCTGGTAAGTACGTTTTGATAACATTCCAGAATATCCAAAGCTGTATTTTTTGTGACATCCAGATTTGCCAAACGGTTACCCGCACAGTTCAAATAGCTCAGCGATATATTTTTACTGACATCGATGCTTGTCAATTTGTTGAAAGAGCAGTCTAAAATTCCTAATCCGGTATTTTTGGTTACATCCAGATTGATAAGCAGGTTCTCATAGCAAGCTAACCATTCCAAAGCCGTGTTTTTGGTAACATCCAGAGCAGGAAGCTGGTTGAGATAACACCATAGGCTTCTTAAAGCGGTATTTTTCGTTACATCTAAATTTATCAGTTGATTGGTGCTGCAATCCAACTTCGCTAAGTTTATATTTTTAGAAACATCCAAACTGGTCAATCGGTTTTGTGCACAGTTGAGTTCATTCAAAACAGTGTTCTGAGTAACATTCAATGTTTCTAATTTATTACCTTGACATCTCAAAGCTGAGAGATTTACAAATGCCTCGATTCCTGTAAGGCTTATAATGTTTCGGTTACTACAATTAATGGTTCCGGTAAAAGCCAAAGCTTCGGAAACCTGGATTTCGTTGTCGCCATTGGTATTGATGGTAGAATCTCCCACCAGATATGCTTTAAAGTTCGCATCCGGAATATTGACATTCTGGGCGTTTGCAAAGCCTGTAGCGGCTAAGGCTAATGAAAAAAATACTTTTTTGTACATAATTTTAAATTTTCTATGAAGGTTTTTAAACCTCATAGGTTTCAAAAAACCTATGAGGTTTTCTTAATAAATTTTTTCTACTCTTTTATCAGTTTTTGGAAATTTGCTTTACCCGTCTTGGTTTTTGTTGTAATAATGTAAATCCCTTTCGGAAGATTTTCCAGATTGATGTTTTTTGAAGAATTAGAAATCTGCTTCACTATTTTCCCCGATATATCCCTTATTTTCACATCGGAAACCTCTTCGGAAAAACGGAGAATATCTTTTACAGGATTTGGATAAAACGTAATTTTTGTTTTATTGGTTTCGTTAGCAGACATATAATTGCAATTCGTATTATAGCTCGCTACGGCATCTTTATTGTGCCAGTTGGCAGTAGAATAAGCGGCATCATCTACTTGGATGCAGGCAAGTTGAGGATTTTCGATAGTATTGAAAGCGGAAAAATTCGTGTTGTTGCCGTTTTTAACATTCAAGCTGTGTAGCAGATTGGTAGAACAATCAAGGAATTCTAAAATCGTATTCTTGCTCACATCCAGATGTTTTATCTGGTTTTCGTAGCAAAGGAGCGTCTTCAAGTTTTGATTTTTGGACAGATTAATGCTTGCAATCATATTGCTTCTGCAATTCAAAACTTCTAAAACGGTATTTTTTGTAACATCAACGGCTGCAAAAGCATTTTGAGAAATATCCAATGTTTCCAGATCCACATTCTTACTCACATCCAGACCAGTCAGCAGGTTTGCAGAACACTGAAGAACTTTCAAAACCGTATTTTTGCTGACATCAATACCCGCTAATTGGTTAAATGAAATATCAAGATGTTCCAGCAATGTATTTTTAGAAACATTAACAGATGGCAGCTTATTGTCGTAGCATATCAACATTTTCAGTTGGGTATTTTTACTTACATTTATGCCGGTTATCTTATTGGTGCTGCAATCCATCAGCTTCAATGCCGTATTTTTACTTAAATCCAAGCTGGTCAACTGATTTCCGGAACAATCAAGAACAATAAGAGCCGTATTTTTGCTGACATCAAGCGTTGTCAGATTATTTCCGTCACAATACAGTTGGGAAAGGTTTACGAAAGCTTCAATTCCTGTCAAATTATTAATACTCCTGTAATCGCAGGCAATAATTCCTGTAAAGCCAGCTGCTTCAGAAACCGATATTTCGCTATCGCGATTGGTATTGATGCTTGAATCGTTTAGCAGATACGCTTTAAAATTAGCATCGGGAATAATGACATTTTGGGCGTGTAAAAAACCTGTAACAACTATTGCTAATGAAAATAGTATTTTTTTGCACATAATTTTTGTATTTAAAGTGTAATAAAATCGTTTAAAAAAGCAGGCAGAGTGGTTCGCTGCCTGCCAAAAAATTAGTTATATATGAATGTTAATTGTTCATAATGTAGAAATAATGTTCGTTTGGCGAGATAAGTCCGCTTTCGTAAGACCCGGAACCACCTTCTGACCTGAAATAATGTTCCGCACTTGACGTGAAAACATCAGGATTTCCCTTGCCGATGTGAACATTTTTGATCACACCGTTTTTGGTACTGGAAGCCGTAATCGTATAAGTCGTAGCAGGAATATCGTTAATATAATACGCTTGTCCGACACCGGATGCGATTGTAAATTTCTTTTCCACGGTTTTTCCGGCGGCAGAAGTCCCGTCCATAAATTTTGCACCTGCAACAGGAGTGAATTTAATGGTTACCTCCGTTCCTGCCGGCATTTCATCGGTAATGGAATTGTAATTGATGAACTTAATTGTTCCCCCGAAATAGCCAGTTCCGTTTTGATTGCTCACGGTTCTGTCCGGAATTCTTCCGCTCAGTTTCCATACGAAATTTTTTACCGTACCACTCGCCGGAACACTGAAAGCGTCGTAATCCATATCTTTTTCCATACCCATCCTCAGCATATAGGTATCGTTTGTCGTGGTTACTTCTTTCCACGCGTACATTTTGTATCCACCGATTGCACTTACCGTGACACTGTACTTTCCGGCTTCATCACTGGTTGTGGTGTAATGAATGTTGTTTCCGTTAGGATTTTCTATCCTAATTCTTGCACTTTTTACAGGATTTCCTGCGCCATCTTTTACGATTCCGGTTATGGTGTACGGCTTTCCAGATTGTCCTGCACCAGTTTGGTTTCCTACGGGTTCATTACGGTCTTCTCCTTGTGAGCAAGAACCCATAAAAATGCTTAACACAAAGAATGTTGTTGTGAGTATTTTCATTTTTTAATTTTTAATAGTTGCAATTATTGTATTGTTGTTCATAGGGCTACACCCAATGTTTAATTATTATTAAGCCCACTTCGAGGCAGCATGAAGTTTTTGCTATTCGGTTAAACAGGATAAAAGAATAGTAATTGGGCTCCTTTAGAATTATTTATCTCATTATCTTTTAATCCATTATTGTTTACTTCCGATGAATTTGAACATAACCGGCTTTCTTTGCTTGTACAGGAAACCAGAAGAATACTGCATAAGAATGTTATCACTAATTTTTTCATTGTTTTGAATATTTAATTATTTTTGATTTTTGCTCATTTGCATCGGGTTACATCCAATGCTATTATTGTTACGCTATTTAACGGCTCTCCAAAATGCTATCTAATTAGAAGAATTTAAAAACGTGATCGCTTTTTTTACTGCCGGATCATTAGGAATATCATTAAAGGATTCATTCCCTTTTACATAAAAATCAGGATGAATGGTTTCCGGAAATGCTTTTCTATTCCGGTCGGCAATCTGAGCGGCTGAAATCAGAAAGTAGTTTTGATTATGATTGAATACCAATCCGTTGGTGGCATTTGTCAATCCTGCTGTATCATCTCCTAAAAGAATCGTTTTCGGGCGTTTGCTGAAAACCGCAGCGGTTATTTCGCCAGAACTTGCCGTACCTGCTCCTATTAAAACCGCAACTTTCACATCGGGAAAACCTTTGATTTTATTTTTAATTTTTGCTTGTACAAGGTCATATATCTGGAAATCTCCCTTGTTGAAAACCGATTTATCTCCGGCTTCTCCTTTGTTGTTAATATAATAGCTTACCACGCCATCTTTGAAAAACGGAGCCAAACCTGCCAACATAGGACGTATGTTTCCGCCGCTATTCAGACGAAGGTCAATAATCCAACCTTTAGGTTTTTGTTTATGGAGCTTTGCGACTTCGTTATAAATCCAGTTGGCATAATTGTCGATTTGCTCCTGCTTGTTCACGCCCATAAAAGGAATCGAGATGTACGCCATTCCGCTGATGATTTTCGCATCGACACGAGGACCGCGTTTCCACGCTGCTATTATCGAATCGGAATAACGGTTCATCAATGCGGCATTATCCAACTTATAGGAATCGTCATACTGATAATAGACAGCGTGCTTGTCACCCAATGCGTCGAAAGCAATTTTCAGGGCTTCAAAAGTTTCTAATTTTGTTTTCGCTGATTTTGCTTTTTCAAAAACCTTGTTTTTGATGTCATTCCAATTGATCTTTTTGCTGTACAAAGAATTTTCTTTCAAAATGTACAGACAAGAATCCAAATGAATGCGAACGGAATCTGGCATTTGCCCTTTCAACAGAAAGCTGAAAGCCAGCATTAATAGTAAGCCGAGGAAAATGTTTCCGGGTAAAAATCTCTTGTGTGCCATAGCATCTTTTTTCTGGGTACAAAGTTATTTCAGCTGTTATGTGCACACAATGAGCGGTTCTACTTAAATTTCTGGGTAGTATTGCTTAGATATAAAAACAAAACCTCACGGAAAATAAATTCGTGAGGTTTTGCATTAATGGTGTATGTATTTATTTTTTAATGATTCTTTCTATAAAATTTTTGTCTGTGCCGCCGCCTTTATTTGTAAAAGTTATAATGCTTGTCTTTTCAGATGGAAGATAGATCCAATTGGCTTCATAGCCTACTGATGAGCCGTTTTTACCGTATCCTTTTACGTTGCCGATGTTCCAGTTTTCTATTCCTAATCCGTAATCACATTCCTTGTCTTGGCAATTGGACAGCTTTAGGGTTTGTAACATTTCCTGAACAGATTTTTTATTGATTATTTTTCCTGAGAATAAACTCTCACCGAATTTGAAAAGATTTTCTGCTGTGCTTACCATTCCACTGCTTGGGTCGCCGTCTCCATCTGCTTTGTCCCATTTTGTAACATTTATCAGGTTGCCTTCCATCAGATGATAACCCTGCGAAACTTTAGGATTCAATCTTTCATCGTAATAAGAATCATTCATTTTTAAAGGACCAAATATTTTCTCGACAAGTAATGCCTGCATCGATTTTTTGGAAACCCGTTCTATTATTTTACCAATAAGCCAATAACCACTGTTCGAATAATGGCTGGCAGTTCCCGGAGAAAATTGGAGAGATTTTCCATAGACATATTTTTTTAATCTATCATCCACAGTCATACTATCCACCTTATCCGGGAAATTAGTTATAAAATCCAGGTATTCCGAATCATCATTTTTGGGGTCTATTATTCCACTCGAATGATTCAATAACATCCGAAGCGTTATAGAATTCGCTTGTGGAATTTGGATTTTCAGCTCCGGGAGATATTGTGTGATTTTGTTGTCAAGATTAATCTTTTTCTCTTCCTGAAGTTTCAAAGCAAGAGCTGCAATAAAAACTTTTGTAATACTGCCAATACGGAATGGCGTACAAACTTCCATCTCATTATCATTTTCGAGATTCTTTTTACCCTCGGCTCCAATCCATAAAGGTTTTTCTGCCGTCTTAATAGCCATTATCGCACCCGGAAGATTATTGTTTTTTACGTACTGAATTAATTCATTTTTGTAGAAATCATTATTGTCATTTAATGAATAATTTTCTGATTTACAATATGTTATTTTTTGTGCTTTAAATTGTAAATTAGAGATTAACAAAAATCCTGATAATAGTATTATTTGGTTTTTCATCGCTTTTGTTTGAGTACTAAAAATTCATATGCTCAATTGCAAAACGCAGCAAACTATTTTTTCCGCTCAGCTCAAGTTTTTTGGCAATATTCATCCGGTGATTGGAAACTGTTTTTTCACTTACGAAAAGCTCTTCGGCGATTTCTTTGGTCGATTTATACTGAGCCAGCTTTTCCACTATTTTCTTTTCGGATGGCGTGAGAAGCTCTAATTGCGATGCAGTATCGGTGCGGTTGCGGTTTTTGCTTTTCAGCAGAAAAGAAGACATTTCCGGACTGATATATGATTCGTACCTATTGACAGCGGAAATGGCACTGATGATATCTATAACGGCATTTTCTTTCAGCACATAACCTGAAACACCGATTTCTAAAGCTTTCAGGAAAGTGTCTTTTGCCTTGTGCATTGTGAGGAGAATGATTGAAACACCGGGCTTCTTATCGAGGATTTGTTCTGCTACCTGTAAACCGTTTGCACCTGGCATATCGATATCAAGAACAGCAATATCAAGTTCCTTGGCTAAAGCAGCTTTAATGGCATCCGTGCCGTTATCCGACTTATGAATGACTTCCAAATTACCGGCATCTTCTATAACTTCCTGCAATCCTTTTAGAAAAATCGGATGATCGTCCGCTATTAAAATTTTTGTTTTTTCGATGTTCATTTTTCAATTATTTTTTAATTGCAGAGGAAATAAAAAGTCAAAAATGGTTCCTTTAGGATTGCCCGAACTTATGTCCATTGAACCATTTAATATCTGCAAACGTTCTTTGATTCCTTTCAGTCCGAACCCGGTATGGTCGTCATTGATGTCAAAACCGATTCCGTCATCAGTGATCGCAATTTTTATCTCATCAAAATCGTGCTTAATGATGATTTTTACATTCTTCGCATCTGCGTGTTTCATAATATTATTGATGCATTCCTGTATGATTCTGTAAATATTGATTTGCGATTCACTTCCGAAAAGATTGTCGATATTATCCGTTTTGATTTCGTAATCGATCTGTGCCGTATTGAAACTTTCTTCCACCATACTTTTGATTGAGCTTGTAAGTCCGAGCAAATCGAGCTGATAAGGTCTCAACGCATAGGAAATATTTCGAATTTCCTGAATGGCTTCTGTGACATTTTGAGCCAATGTTCCGTCCTGAGATTTTTTTAAGGGACTTTCAGAATCAGATTTGTCAACTCTTAGTATTCTATTTTTTATCAATACTAATTTTTGCCCTAAACTGTCGTGAAGTTCAGAGGCAATTCTTTTTCTTTCGGCTTCCTGCATATTGATGAGTTCTCTGGAAAAATGAATCGCCTGCTTATATGCTTCTTCCTGCAAGCGTTCTTTTTCCTTTTTATAAAAATTAAATTTATTGGCAAGCGCGAATGATAAAATGATGGCTTCTATCGCCACTCCGATGAACAGAGAAGAATCTGTCCAGTAATTTTCCGGTAATACATCCTGCATTTTCAGTTCGTATATAACACTTACAATGACGATTGCGCCATATCCCGCCATATAAAATACCGCCGGAGCATAACCGTTTCTGTACGCCGTGATTCCTGCAAAAATCCAATAAATGCAAAGAGTAAAAATATGGATTCCTGCCAATAATACGCCCAATCTGTACCAACTGAAAGCATAGCAAATCAACGGAAATAGACAAATCAGCATTAGCGGCACACGGATTTTGTAAATTAGTGGTGCATATTGCCTCGTCTGCAAAAACGTATTCGTAAACAAAATGGTAAAAAAAGACATCAGGGGAAGAACCGTCGTTGTATTAATCCAGTCCGGTAATGGAAAAAAAAATTGCAGATGTCCTGCCACAATATTATTATGCAATATTGCAGCGGAAATATATCCTATATAATAAAGATAAATCCGCTCCCGAAGCTTAAAATAAACGAACAAATTATACAATAATAGAGCAAATGCCACCGCCGTGAAAAAACCGTCTCCATACGAAGTACATATTGCGTTTTCATATAGTGTCGGCATTGTGGAAATACTCATAGAAGTTCTGATGAGGGTTTTGCTGGTCGCCCGTACATATATTTTATCCGTCGTATTTTTGGGAATGATTAAAGGAAAAATAAGATTGTTGGAAGTGATTGGCTTTGAGCGGAAACGATGGCTCCCATTTAATTTTAATGATTGCACGCTGCCATCCTCTTTCATCTGATAAACTGTAATATCGTGCATAAAGGCAGCTTTGATTTCGAGATACCAGTATTCTGTACTGCTATTATTGTGCACATCAAAACGATACCAAACCGCCTCGGAAAAATTTCCCATAAAATCAGGAGTTCTTTTTTCCGATTGTACAAAATCATATTTCTTATTTATAATATCTCCAAAATCTAATTTAGCATCCTCATCTTCCAGATAATATGGATAAGCGACTTCTGTTTTCTGGGAAATATCAAATAGATGGATGACCTGCGCATAAATTTGCAGACCCATCATCATAAATATCAGGCATAAAACGGATATTTTTTTCATAGGTCAAAGGTAGGAAATATGGGTGGGCGGTTTTATAGGTAGTATTTCTCATTTTTTAGGGAAGAGCTGCCCAATTTTAAAATAGTTGAAGAATAAGTTTTACAAAAAATAAACTTGGCAATAAAGAAAACTACCACAGTTTAATCATTCCATGCTTTTCTTGAAGAGCATTTTTCAAAACTGAAACATCCTCACTCACTTTCTTATTTAGAATCTTCGAGTAATGTTATGTCATTCTCACATTGGTATGAACTAGCATTTTACTCTTTTGATAAAAAAGAGAATTGAAAATTTTGTATTCGTAATGGTGGCATACAGGTTAAAAATTATTGTACTTCTTTTTACCTACATCATCTTCCATTCTTAAACGCCCTACTGAATGGATTTAAGAGAAATTTGGCGCGCCAT
The DNA here is from genome assembly GCA_001898255.1 of Chryseobacterium sp. 39-10. GTDB lineage: Bacteria > Bacteroidota > Bacteroidia > Flavobacteriales > Weeksellaceae > Kaistella. The sequence continues at coordinate 108,060 of MKTK01000003.1, forward strand.
GTTTTCTTTTTAAACTCGATGCCTTTTTTCGTTGGTAAACCAGATTTCTCAGACTGATTTTTTCATCAAAAAAACGACCCAAAATCCATGATAATATTCTAGAAAAATAGGTGTCCTCTATTTACAAAAAATTTAGAGACTCCGCGAAAACATTTACCGAAATATAAAATTTGAGCAAAAAAAACCCTTTAAATCACAGGATTTAAAGGATTTTGTAATAACTTGCATTTCTGTTTGCGATCCGGACGGGACTTAATTTATTTTCGTAAATGCCCTATCCATAATCTTTATGCTGCTTTGGCTTTTGACAGGTCACTAAATAGGTCACTGAAAATATACCAATAAGAGCGTCGTTTTCAATGGTGCAAATATATTGTTTTTTTGGTTATTTCCAAACAAACATTTTTATTTTTTGAACAAGTGATTGTATTACCTTCAAATCATCGATCATAAAGTTTTTACTTCCTATCCCGTCCTAATAGCAAATAAAATTTATTAATATAAAATAAATGCTATTTTTTATATTTTAATAGAAAATATTTGTAAATTTGAACGAAATTTTACAATTTAATGGAAAAAAATATGCAGTTTAGACTACAAGAACTTATTTTTTCTTCAAGTAATCCGGAAGTTAGCAGAGAAATTTCCAAAATGGAAAATAAGGGCATTATCAGAAAAATTGCCCCACGTATTTACACATCTAATCTTGAGGAGTCTGCTGCAAAAATTATTCAGAGAAATATTTTTCAAATTTTGGGAAACTTGTATCCCGGAGCAGTATTAAGCCATCGATCTGCTTTGGAATTTAAACCAACTGAAGATTCACAAATATTTCTAACTTATTCTTATTCAAAAAAAATTGAATTACCAGGTATTACTTTAAATTTTTTCAAGGGAGAACAGCCTGTTGAGGGAGATTCCAAATTTATTGGTGAGCTCTATGTCGCAAGCCAGGAACGAGCATTTCTTGAGAATCTTCAATCTGCCAGAAAGACAGGAAGACTTCCCAAAAATCTCCCAGTTGAGGAATTAGAAAATAAACTGGAAAAGATTTTTTTAATCAAAGGCGAAAATGGCTTAAATGACTTTAGAGATAATGCAAGAGAAATATCGGTAAAAACAGGGATGCAAAGTGAGTTTGCAAAGCTTAATAAAATTATTGGGGCATTATTAAAAACACGCCCTTCCAATCTTCTATCCTCTCCTATCGCAAAAGCAAGAGCCCTTGGTGAGCCTTATGATGAAGGAAGGTTGAAACTTTTTGAAAAGCTATTTATTCATCTTAAACAAGATATTTTTGAGAATATTGAAGATAAAAACCTTTCTCCTGAATCATTCAGAAATTTTGCTTTTTTTGAGGCTTACTTTTCAAATTACATTGAAGGAACGGTCTTTGAAATTGAGGAAGCAAAACAAATTGTTGACAGTCAAATACCCATCAAAAACCGTGGCGAAGATTCGCACGATATTCTCGGAACCTATAAATTAGTGAGCAGCAAAAAAGAAATGTCGCTGATTCCGGCTAATGTTGATGAACTATTCGATATCCTCTCTTATCGCCACAAAGTTTTATTAGATGCCCGGCAATCTAAAAAACCAGGAGAATTTAAGGATAAAAATAATCGGGCTGGTGAAACACATTTTGTGGACTTCACAATGGTTAGAGGAACTCTCAAAAAAGGCTTTGAGTTTTATCAGGCTCTTACAGATGCCTTCTCCCGTGCTGCATTTATAATGTTCTTAATTAGCGAGGTTCACCCTTTTTTAGATGGGAATGGCAGAATTGCCAGAGTAATGATGAATGCCGAATTCGTCCATGCAGGTCAAAGTAGGATAATGATTCCTACTGTTTACCGAGAGGATTATTTGGGAGCTTTACGAAAACTTACAAGAAGCAGCGATCCATCTGTTTATATCAAAATGCTTCAAAGAGCCCAGAAATTTTCAAGTCAATTAGACGCCTACGATATTTTGATTTTAGAAACACAACTTGAGAGGGCGAATGCATTTAAAGAGTCTGATGAAGCGGTTTTGAAATTTTAGAAAAAAAGATAACACAAATTAATCCCATATCACTATGGAAATAATTGACTTATCAATTAACTTATAAATAATAAAAAGTTTCTATAATTAATTTTCAAGTGATTTCAGCCCAAAAGTAAATTTTCAGGATAGCATTAAGCATTCTCAGACTCTTAGAAAAACAAATTGTTCTTCGGTTCAGTCTTTTGAGGTGCGTTCTCATACTCAGATTTTTTCTCTCAATAGTGTTTGTCCCGTATTTCTTTGTTTGATGAATCGTTTTGGGAATCAAGTATGCATAATGTTTCAGACGATCCGTATTGATTTTAACAGGCTTGGAGAGAATGAGTGGGTGGATCACTTTTAATAAAGTAGTATTATTGCGTTTACCCACAGAGAAATAAGCGACTTTCTTAGTAATAGTCTCCAAACCATAGGCAATCCAGATTCGGTTTGATTTAGTCCTCACATATGTGCAGATTTCATCTACCTGATATTCCTTTTTAAAGGACATTATAGGAGGTTTGATGGCTTGAGAAATTTGTAAAAGTCTTTTCAGTAATGTTGTAGGCGATATCTTTAATACCCTTGCCGTAGAGCGAATACCCAATCCTTCTTTCGTTAAAAGGACAATTTTTTTATTAATTTCTTCTTTACAAGCAACATTATCATACTCCAATACGCTGGTTTTTTTGCAACCGGAGCATTGATATCGTTGTTTTCCACCAGGAGTTTTCCCAAATTTTATGAATCTGTGAATTTCACCAACACATTTGGAACACGTGTAGATTTTGAGTTTCATATTTTATCATTTTAGGCCTAAAAATAAATATGCCGACCTCTAAGTCAGCATAATTTCGACCATCTTACAATAAAATATCTGTTCGATGCCTGATGGATAAAGGGTTCCAACACTTTTGGAACATTACCCGGAAATAGTGTAATGACAGGTCACTGAATAGGTCATTGTCAAAACGCTATTAAGAGCGTCGTTTTTCAATAGTGCAAATATATTGTTTTTTTGATTAATTGCAAATATTTCAATTGTTTTATTTAATACAGGAAATATAATTAATTGATATCAAAGCTATTTATATGACAAAAAACGCATCCAAAATTCTGACTTCCAACTAACAGAAATGTGTAGTATATTTTTCATCAAATTAAATATTGAAAATTCTATATTTATTATCTATCTAATTCTCTTAATAACCATCTAGATAATCTCCCACTTTTATTATCTGCAGCAACTACTCTTCCATCGGGAAGGAATACACACTGGCACTCATCTGTTAAAAGTTTCAATTTATTATTTTCAACATATACCAAACCCGTAGCCTTTAATTTTTCCAAAAAACCAGCTAGTGAAGTGTAAGCACTCTCAGAAATAATAAACTCCTCCAGCTTATCATCATTAGTTAAATCAATCTGTTCCTTTTTACATAGTTCATTAATAATAACAAATTGTTTTTCATCAAGTTCGGTGGGACTCCAATCTGCTACTTCCGAATGCTCTATTAAAGATTCGTTTTTGTAATCATGGTAAAAATATTCCCAGCCTAATTTCCCTTCACATTCTTTAATTCGGCAATCCAAAAACGGTTTAACAGGCTCTATTGTTAGATCTTCGCCAAATACATCCATTGATAACTCTTTAAATCTATAGGTAAGACGTGTCCATATAAGTTCAAGAAAAAAAAGTGTTGGATTATAAGCTGACGAAGTATAAAATGACCACCAATTTTCACTATTTAACGGTACACCTCCTGGCATTCCATTTTGTTTCATCATAGAATAATTATTGCAAATTATAAGATTTGGAAAATTATGTGGTCCAAATCCTCCAATAATGTTTTTATTGTCTTTTGAGATATTACTCTCAAGATACTCTACAAAAGATTTTCTAAAGGCATATTCATTTGAAAAGCCATTATAACCCCAAAGAATTCTTACAGGTAGGACTGACTCAAGTTTTAATGCATTAAAGATACCTTCTTCATATATTGATAATTCTCCCGCCTTCTTTGCTGTAACATCTTTTCTGCAAATTGATCGAAAGCCATCTCGGAATTGTCTAATCATATAAGGTTGGGGTTCTACATTTTCATAATAATCAACAATAAATTGTAAATTCTTATATCCTTCTTTAATATCTTTTGACTGAAGATTTTTTTTAACTTGAATTACTACAATAACATTTTCAGGATCATAAGTATAACTATCTGTATGTGGAATCTTATATCCGTCACCCTCAACTAACATTACATCAAATTCAATACTACTTCCTTTTATAAAGCTATTTTTAATAACTTTTAAATTCAATTCCGAAAATATAGATTTTTCCAAGATGTCCTTGGTCAACCCCTCATACATTGCTCCAATCGTTGGTGGGTGCCTAATTTTTTGTTGATTAAGAATTTCTTTTTCAGCCAAAACAAATTCATTTAAAAGATCTGCTAAACTTGAAATTTGCATAAAAAATATTTTTATTAGTACTCTAAAAACGTTTAAAAGAACCGCAATTAAATTTCTTGATGATAATATTCATCTAGATTTGATAAATATTTTTTTATTAGGTTCACATCAATTTTTGTTTCGAACTGATCATTATCAGAAACAACCGTGTAGGTTACTGTTCTTACTAAAAACCTTATCGCTTCTTTTATTTCTTCATCATGTAATTCTGTAAAGAAAGTCTGATAAGCTTGAAATGGAATGTAATAGGAGTTTTCACTTTTTACGTAATAAATATAAAATCTTTCTGAAAGAAGATTAAGAAAACTTTCTATTCCACTTTTAAAATAATTGAGTAGTTCATAAAATAAAACATGATTGAACTCAAAATGTAATTTATATCCCAAATCTACTTTAGTAGCAAGATATTTATCTTTATAATGAGCCGCATATAATTTATAAAATTCATTTTCCGAGTTGAGAACATCTGAAAGTTTTTTTCCTTGGTATTCTAAAAGAATATCTTCAAATTGATTTAGCTTTTCATTTGTGAAAAATTCGTTATAATTATCAAAATCCCGATGTCTGAACGAAGAGTCCTGCTCATTTAATCTTCTATACAATCTAATTTTCTTTTGTGCTGATGTTAAATTCATAGTTATTTATTTTTGTTAAATTTATTAAGAAAGTTATTGAAATTAAAACCAATTCCTGCAATATTAGGTTTAAGTTCCAAATTGTCTAAATCCCACAATTTTTCCCACATATTTTCCCTTTCGTTAAGATTTTGCTTTCTTTCCCTTTTTAAACTTTGTTTGATTTTATCTAATTTAGACTTATATTCTGGAGTATAATTTGGTTTGTTTACAAAATTGATTTCAAAATCTTCTATTTTTAAGCTCACATTTGAGGGGTTAGATTCTATAAAACCTTTGATAATTTCTGTGTGAAGCCAGAATGCTAGATTATGTAATCTCGATTGATAACCTGTTAATGCCAAATCACCATCTTCAATTGAAAAATCACCATCAATGATTTTTAAATCATTTTCATGCGGTTTATCAATATCGTTGATTAAATAGTTGATATCTTTATAAAGAGTTTCTATAAAGTTTGGATTTTCATTTCTTAATGGCTCAATTACCGAAATAATGTATTCATCCAAGGATTTTTTCTCGGTATTTCTTATTTCTTCTATAATATTTAAATATTCTGTTCTTTGTAGCATTGTATTATTTTTATGAAAAATACAGCTTTCTCGGCTGCATAAATATGATAACAATATTACCATTGCGAGGACTTAAAAACAATTAATATTATTGTGTACTTTAGTGATGATTATTTACTCCATTTCAGATTTTGAGCATATTTAGTGTGAGGAGCAATTTCATACTTGAATCCTTTTGCGCCTGCGTCATGTCCTAAACTTTGAATAATTTCATCTGTAACCCAGATATAATCTTCAGAAGAATTTTCTTTCAGTTTTTTTAAAATAGGTAATTGTTCATTGTTAATTACTAAATCAAAGACATCATAAACAAACATTCCTTTCCCCTTCATATTCAAATCTATTATTGGAGTTTTAATTGTTTTTTTAAATTTATAATCGATATATCTGAAGTCCCATCCTGGCAAAATTTTCGTTGTAAGAAGCTCTTCACAAAATTCTCTCCAGGGGGAGGTTTCCCTATCTTCTTTTGAATCATACCACTTAAAAAACTCTATTACATTCTTCCCTTTTACATAAACTCTCAAATCATTTTTGGCTATCCCTTTTTCTGTTTCAAATTTTCTATCTGGTCTAACCTCTAATTTTTCGTATATCTTTTCAGAGCCAGGTAATGTTTTGTAACATCCTCCAACAGGCTGAAAATAATTTCTCGTCCTACTTTTTACAAGAAGATATTCATTCTCAACTTGAATTCTGAATAAATAAGAAATAGACAACCGAATTTCTTTTTCTCTGTAAAGCATTTTTGTCAGAAAAAAAAAGCCTAATTTATTGTAGTTTTCGTACAGAAAGTTTACTAATAAAGTAAGTATTATAACGTAACCTGCCCGTGAGTATGATGATTCATATAAATTATGCTTATCAAAAAAACCAACCGCGACAAGAACCATGGGAACGGATAATTTTGCTAATATATTTTTCATACAATTTTAGGACTTGGATTAAGTTTTTCAATCGTTTCTTTTACAGATTCAAAATCAAGAGGTTTATCTGGAAAGCATTTAGCCACAGCTTCAGGTAATATTCTTAATCTTATATCTGAAAAAGAAAATGCAAGCCCTTCATTAGATTCTTCTCCTGACAAATTAGCTAATTCTTCAAACTGCTTATCCGTAATTTCAACACCATCAAGGGAGGTTTTAAAAAGAAGCACTCTTTCCTCAAAGGTGGGGCGCTCAAATTCTAAAATAATTGCTGCCCTTCTCACGATAGCTTCATCAAGAAAATGCAATCTGTTTGTGGACATAAACAATATTGCTCGCCCATTTAGTTCACGAATTTCATCAATTTTTTGAATTAATGTATTTACGGCTGCTTTTTCTTCTTGATGCATTTGCATAGTTGATCTAGTCGAAGCAATTGCATCGGCTTCGTCAATTAGTAAAAATGCTATCCGCTTCTTCCCTGCTTGGGTTTTTAGTTCAGCAAATGCATCATTTACTAAATTGCCCATTTGCCCATGAAGACCTTCTCCTCTTACTCTTGTACTCAGTTTTAGAAAAAAACCTTCCTTTTTTAATTCTCTAAGCATTCTATCCGCAATGGCTTCGGCAGAAACAGTTTTGCCTGTTCCTGCGTCACCGGCCAATATAATTAATGGATATTTTTCTTTCAGTTGTGAAATTACTGGAAGTTCTGTTTTATGAAATTTTTTGCTCCACTCAACAAGACCTTCTTGATCCAGCAAGAGCTTCAGGTTTGAGAGTATCCTATTATATTTGTTTTCAAAACCAATTAAGTGTTTAGCTCTTTCAGCAATTTCTCTACTAGGAAGTTCTGTTATATTATCGAAAATTGTGCTCATATTTATTTAAAATTCTTTTTTTGTAATTCATATCCATTGCTTGCATACAACTGTGCATCTGACTGTTGCAGATGCGGAAAATTATTATTAATATCTGTACTACCCCAACTGAGTTTTAATTCCTTTTGAAAATTTGTTTTCTCTTCAGAAGTTAGGTTCCTCCATTTCTGAGTATGAGATAATATAATTGATAGTGAAGTGTTATCAGTATCTGGCCAATCATTATTTTTCCCAGCACGTTCGCTGTCTGTTGCATCACCTAAATCATTTACAATAAATTTAGCTGCTTTCACGGGCAAACCCGTATTGGTATTAATCAAGGTTATGCTTACTGATTGTAAATAATATTTTTCTGCATATTTGAGCACATCATGGAAAACTTTATCTACATATTCCATTGTCCACTTATTAGTTCGTCTGGCAATTGTTCTGATATCTGCCTCACAGCTTTCAAATGTTTTTCTTATATCAAGAACCGTATAAGTATTTGTTTTTGTATTTGTTCCGTACATAGTTTAATTTATTTAATGTTAAAGGTTGGGCCGAAGACACTTTTCCATTCTTGTATAGTATCTCCTTCATTATTTCTTGCTTGAGCAAAGTTCAAAGTATCAAATGCCTCTTCAGCTTCTTCAATAATTTCATTCCACCTCGGTATGGTCATTCTCTTTGCAACATTATTTTCTTTATTTGTATTGTCTGCAACATATATTGGAGAATCGTATTGTGATGGAACATTAAGAATGGAATCTTGAAAAATAATTTCTGGAAATTCACTAGAACTTACAAATTCAAAAAAACGAATGATTCCTTCTTCGATATTTGTTTGGATTCCTTTATTTATATCAAGATAGGCAACAATCAATTCAATCGCAAAAGAAGATAATCCCGGTTCATTATCAGAAGGTTTTAATTCTTTGTAATTTCTCCACCATTTTATAGCTCTTACAATTGAAGTGTAAGCAGAGTTTTCCTGTCTCCTATTAAGTGAAAAACTTAACTGCTTGGAAATACTTGTAATGTACTTTTTACCGTTGCCATGTCTGCTGGGCTGCCATACATAATCCTTTGGTGTACTTAATGGAACTACAGGAACAATATCAACACTTAATCCAGAACCTGAAAAATATATTGTTACAGACTTTGTATTGCCTGCAGCATCCACATCTTTAGATATGTCTTTTTGCGGATAAATTTCTTCTAAATATTCTACAATAAAATCAAAAAGCTTCCCAATGTCATTATGAATATCTTCATCACCAGTAACAAAAAGTACAAGATCAATATCTATAGGATGGTCTCCTGTAGGCTTCAAAATCGTATGCTTTTTCCACGAACCAGCGAGAAGATATTTCTCAACCTTTAATCCGTGTCTGTCATCTTCAGCAATTTTTTTATCTAATTTTTCTTTCAGGTTGTTTACCTGATTTCTATACTTGCCCATGTTTTCAGGCTGCAGTTTGATTTTACTAATAAAAAACTGTAAATCTTTGTCTGATAATTTCATTTTTTTTGTTTATTAAATTTATTACATCAAACTCTTATCCTACAATAGCAGTAATGACAAACTGTCATAAAAGTCTGATTTTAATATAAATAGAGCCAAATGTAATTTTATTTTTCAAAAATATATTACGGAAATCCGTAAGCATATTATAATCTTTTAAAGAACCTCAAAAAAAACCACTACTTCTTTCTCAATTATAAAATGATACTAAAAATTGGTAAACTCCAAGTATCATTTTTAGGATACCTGGAGCTTAAATGGAGTTACTTTTCCTTGGTAACTCCTTTGAAGGGAGTGTTACTAGAAGTTTTTACATCCATAAATCTACCTGTAGCAGTATCACGTTTCACCCAAGAATCTGTTTGGGGATTGTAGGTTTGTGAACGCCCCTTAACTGCTCTGTTTCTGTGACCGTCTCCAGTCGGTTTGTTAGTTGCCATAATTAGTATGCTTTTTTTCCTTTAACATTCTAGGCCATAAAGGAATTGACCATTGAACAAACTTCAAACATATACTAATTCCATTAGAAAGATTTTTTTAACTTTGAAGCATATGAGCCTATCCACTCATATACTAATTCCATTAGTAATGCTTTTTGGTATATAGATGAATGTAGAACAAAAAAAAACCGATGAAATAGTTTTTGAGACATTACCTAGTGATGAGCTTATAGATTATATTTCTTTTAAGGAAGAATATCCTGAAGAAGCTGCTGCAGCGTTTACTGAGTTTTGTAGTAGATTTGAAAGAGATATTTTACAAAAAGCAGAAATATATTGTAATAAATTTAATTACAGTGAGGTTGTTGCACTTGAAATAGCAACTTGTGCTTTTGCCAGAGTTTGGAAATATCACTCTTTTAATAAAAGTAAAGCCAAATATCCGGATGATATTGATCGGTCGATTTTGCTATGGCTTTATCCAATACTATATACTCAATTAATAAAGTATGGAGATCTAAATACCTGTGCGGAACCTGATGAGGAAGATTTATCAATTGTAGAGAATATTGATGGTCTAATCTCGTTAACAATAGGAGACGACGATATACAAAAGAAAAGAGAGCTGAAAATTAGATTAGAAATCATTGAGAGAGCTATGCTTGGTTTATCTGAAAAACATAAGATTGTGTATCTTACATATAAAGCTTACGAAAATACCGGAAAGAAAAATCTACCAAGATCGGTGGGTAAAAAATTGAGAGACAAATTAAATTTAGTTCAAAATTCAATTCAGGTTTATAAAAAAGAAGCTAACGATCATATTAATAACTATCTAAAAGCTTTCAATGGGAATAGATAAAAAATATATAGGAAAGGTTACAGAGACTAACCTTGATGATTGGTTACACTCAACAGGTTTTTTATTTTCTCAGAATAAAACTCAGATAGAGAGATTTAATAAGCTTTATGAGGATTATGATTTTAAGTTGAAAAATACCAATATTAATGTCAAATCAATTATTGATGGTTCTTTTTGTATTGAAAAAAAATCAAAAATTATATCAATTGACAAAAACTTAGGTCTTGAAATAGAAAATTTGAAAATGGTCGCAAGAAAAGGGCAAAGCAATATTTCTCAAAGCGTCTATGACAAAATGAAAGAGAATCAAAAAAAGAAAAAAGGTGATCGATATTAGTTCCTTATCAAAAATTAAAAAGCTTGCAGGAACCATTTGTGGAAATTTCAATGCTGGAAGAATAATTCCATTACATCTTATTGCAGAATCTGAGGATATTGAGGTATTTTATGATCATTATGACAAAGGAACTTTTGATGGAATGACTGTATATGATGATAATCAATTTTATATTCATATTAATATAGATAATCATAATAGGTATGATTCTCCACGCTCTAGATTCACATTAGCTCACGAATTTGGGCATTACTTTATTGATACACATCGTATTGGACTCAAACTGGGAATTTTAGAACCTCATCCCTCAAAAATTGACAAGGTTCAATTCGATAGAATTGAAAGAGAAGCAGATTATTTTGCGGCTTGTCTCTTAATGCCAGAAGAATCTTTTCAACGAGATTTATACAAGAGAAAAAAATTTAGTTTTAATGTAATTGATGAGTTAAGCAAGGAATATAACGTGAGTAAAACTTCATGTGCACTAAGATTTGCAGAAATTGGAAATCATCCTATTAAAATAGTTTATGCTGAAAATGGAAATGTGAAATGGCAAAAAAATAGTCAGGGCTTCCCTTATTGGAATTTACTTAATGATAAAAAGGTTCCTGAAGGCCTAGTTATGGCTGATTATTTTAAAAATATAAAAACTTCAATTGAAAATCCTGAAAAAATTTTTGCTATGGATTGCTTTGAAGGTGTAAAATCTGAAGACTCTAGAAGAGTTTTTTATGAACATTGTATAGTATATGAAAACTGTGCATTAAGTATCATTTGGGAAGATTAAAGTTTTTGACTGAAAACTTCAATCTAGATAACTTTACTATTTCTCAATTGATTTGTTGATACATTGCCGATGTTCTGATTGGTTCATTTTCTCAATTAAAAAAGGAGGTAGTATCTTTCTAACTGTGTAAGTTGAAAAGTTATTCTGAAGATATTTTGAGCCCTCAAAGCTCAAAAAATAT
>MKTK01000004.1 GCA_001898255.1 Chryseobacterium sp. 39-10
TTAATAGATAATGTATGCTTGTCAAAGGAGAGGTTTATACGTACGTTTTGAGCCTGCGAATGCTTAAAGGCATTAGTCAATATCTCCTGGCAGATACGGTAAAGATTTAAGCTCAGCAAAGAATTCAATTCCGTATCTTCCTGTATATTTTCTGTAAAATCTATTTTGATATCGCTGAGCCGGAACAAGTCTCTTACAAAGACCTTTAGCTTATCCGAAAAGTCTTGTAGCCGGGTATTGCTATCGCTGATCAGCCAGATGGTTTCCCGGAGATTCCTGATAACACTACGTACTGACCGGGTAATATTCTGGGTAATGACGGCACGTTTCTCCGCATTATCCTGGTTAATGCCGTCTAAAGAATGGATAATGAATGATAACTGGCTCCCGACATTATCATGAAGGTCTCCTGCGATACGTTCTTTCTCTTTCCGCAAATTTTCTTCGGCTACACGCTTGGCCGATTCTTCTGTCAGTTGCTTTTCAAGTAATAGTCTGCCAAATTGCTGCTTCTTTAATTTTCTTGCCAATAGTATCACTGCCAGCAATACTAAAGCAATAAATAAGGAAAAGATAAGCAGTAATCTTTGCTGTTGTAATTTCATCCGGGAGTTTTTCATCTCTTCATCCAGCAACTGTATTTGCTGTTCCTTTTCTCCCAATTCATAGGAAGCGATGAATATATCTGCCGCAAGGTCTTTCTTCGCCTGCATTACCGAATCTTTTAACAGGCTGTATCGATTATTGTAAATGTAAGCGGAATCAAACTGGTGCATCCCGGCATACATGGCCGACAGTCTTAAGCAGGCTTCATATAGCTGGGGGGTATTTTCCTTGGAAGCGGCCAGTTGTATGGCTTTATGATAAAATTGCTTTCCCAGGCTATGCTGGTGCATCCCGGTATAGCTGTCACCCATGAAAATATAGGTCCAGAAAAGTTCATTGGGCTCATTCAGCGCTTCCCTTATGGCTTTTGCTTTTTCAAGATAAGGAACCGCCAGGGCATATTGTTTACGGAATACATAAAAAGAGCCAATATCATTGTAAGCATAGGCTATATATGACCTGTGATTGATCTGCTCAGCCAGTTTTAATCCCTTTTCATTATAGTAAAAGGCACTGTCATATTCTTCCAGGTTCCGGCAGGCAGTAGCCACATTCAGATAAGCCTGCGCCAGGGTGGCTGTATCGCCGGAGGGTTCCAGTAAAGTAACCGTATTTAAGAATACCTGCTTTGCCTTATCATATTTTTTTTCCTGGTTGTAATCAATACCCAGATCGTTATAGGAATTGGCGATCAGGACGGGGATATCCAGTTGTCTGGCTATCTTCAGCGCCTTTAAATTGGTTTCATGGGCAAGCTTAAAGTTATTGGTACTCTGGTAAACATATGACAACAGTTGATATGCAAAGCACAGATCCTTACCTGCCGGCTCTTTCTCGAAAAAACGGATGGCTGCGGTTGCATCTTTAAATGCAGCCGGCAGATCGTTCCTGATATAGCAATTCGTATAAGCTCCCATCAGGGAGGCTTTTGCCATAAGGTAAGGATGCTGCTTAAATTGAGCCGCATATGCTGTAAACCTGCGGCTGAGCGAATCGGTAATCGCCTCTTCTTCGTAAGACAAGATGTACAATAAACGGAACATGCTATCTGCACAGGTACGGTCTGTACAGGAGCGTCCGGTCAATTGCCGGAAGCTTTGAACATACTTGTTCTCCTGGGCACAGGCTGTACAGCCTGTGCCGGTCAATAATAAAAGAAAGCCTGCTATTTTCCTAAAATACATCTGTACAAAAGTACAAATATTACCTGCTGAAACAGTGTATAGTACATCCGTACTATTTTATTTGACGGATATAAGCATCAATTTTGTAATTGAAAAATGTATATATTAAAAACTGCCGGAAATGAAATCATCTTTTACATTTATTACGCTCTCTATCCTGTTGCTGGCTGCCTGCAAGAAAAAAGACAAGCCCGGCGATATGCCCCAGGCGCCCAATTGGGAGATCGTGCGTAACTTTCACCAGGACGATTCTTACAGTGGCGGTGCCAAAATTACCGTGTTCAATGGCGACGTATTTTTCAGCACATTCGGGCACAGGGGCATCAGTCCCGGCAGCTCCGGCTCGCTTAATGAACATTTGAATGCTACTTTCTTTTATCAGATCGGT
>MKTK01000005.1 GCA_001898255.1 Chryseobacterium sp. 39-10
ATTCTGAATAACAATGAACATTTATTTATAAATTTGGCATCGGTCGGGGGCAGAAGGGAATCCTAATATCCCGCCTGCGCAAAGCCCGGGCGTTAGCAGGCATTGTAAGTGCGACCCTTCCAACATTATGAGAAATGAACGATATGATTTTCTTCATCTCCCCAAGGAGTTCCATCGACAACATAAAAGTTGCGAGTTTTTGCTTTACCAAATTGAAGATTTTGTTACTGCAGAGCCATTTAAAGGGTTAAGAGCCCAGACAGTACAGTTCGACAAGGAAATAGAATTAAGTGACGGCGAACATATATTGGACTACTTGCTTAGAACTGATAAATCTAACAAACACGATGAGATAATTACAAGTCATATTTTAAATGCAGTTATCGCAGACTCCTGCCAGTTTTTACAGATTGCACTTTTTGCATCTTTACAACAGCGACTGACAGTGACATTCTCCCTTATTAGAAAGCCTTTCGTTTACAATCTCCTAGTTATTTTGAGATTATATCTTACGAGCGACTTTTTAGAAAAGTTTATTAAAGAAGACAGCTTTGACACAACAGGAATATCCCAAGAAGATATTATTGAGCTGTTAAATGCTACAGAAAATCTTCTTTTAAGCAAATCAATAAAAGCTTCAGATTTATATGATTTCATATTTAACCCAGCTTTGTCGGACAGTTTGGTAAATATGTCAAACAAAGCTCTTCATCCATCGACGACGAGAAACAAAAATAATAAGACAGAAATACAAAATATCAATTTTGTGTTCAGCACAAAAGACAGTATTTTGACGCAATGGGATTACTTGTATAGACGATTACCTCTTTTACTACTGTATCTTAATGAGATACTTGAAATATTTCTGTTTGACCATTTAAAATTGGACAACGAAATTTATGTTGAACGTTTGACAGAAAGGGCAAATTTCTTCAAACAAAACAACGCCTGCTAACATTGGTATTGCCAATAGTGGGGCTTGACATTTGAGCAATCAGCAGCGGTAATTCTGCTGTACTGCGGTTCGGGGCTTGACGAATAAAGCCCAGCTTTAGTTCTTAATATTTAACTTTATTAAAAAGCCAGGCAGTAGTTCCGGGCGGATGGAATTTCAATTCCCCACCATCGGCAATACCTGCTCGTTGGTAGCAATTGTAATTAAACATCCGTGACACCGAAACAGACAGAGCGACTTAAGGCAAAAATCTCAAATATTAAGCGGACACTCGCAGCGGAAAAGCGAAAATATGGGTGCTATGACGACAGCCGTGGGCTTCGCTACCTGCCGACTAAATATTTCATTAAACTTGGTGACTTTAATGGCGGATTGACTTATCTCAAGTGGTTCAGTAAAAACTTTCCTGACGACTGCGGCTTTCCTGACTTCCTGTTCGAATGGACAGTTATTCTTTTCAAATGCGGAAAAACAAAAGAAGCGGAAAAAAAAGCGTTTGAAACCTTTTGTTCAAACACTTACCTGTTTGACAAATTTTTCGCTCGACAAGTAACGCCGATTGACAAATGGGAAGGCTCTAACCTTGAATCACTAGACTTCATTCAGTACTTTGACTATTCTAGCGCAGACCCAAGCCTTGGCGACTTCAGCGAATGGCTAAACAATCTCATTATCTCTGAAGACTTCAATATCCGCTGTAACAGGTACGTTGACATTCAAAAACGGGCCAAAACACGAGACTTCCAGTGAAACAAATCATTATATGATCACGCCAGCAGGGCAAATTGGAAAAATAAAGCAATGAACAACATGCTACCAACATTGTATTGCCAAAATCGGGGCTGACACTATAAACTTCAACAGTTAGTTCGTTTATCATCATCGGTTCCAGCGTGACCGGCTTCGGTCGGCCATTTTTTGGTTTCTCAGCTTTGGAATTTCTATTTAACTTTAGTTGCCAGGCTGGACGAACATAAAATATCCCGCCTTCGGCAATACCTGAACGTAAGGTGCAAGCTGGTTTGACCTGAACGAAACGTACCTTTCGATTTCTTCGCATTCAATATTTAGGTTTGAAAATTATTTAGAACAGAAGTGAAAATTTCGGGTACTTTAGATTTTTACGGTTTTATTTGTTGGACAGAGTGATTTATTTTGATTGTGTACCCTGAGATAACATTTGAACAAT
>MKTK01000006.1:0-20736 GCA_001898255.1 Chryseobacterium sp. 39-10
GATTTCGGGCACAATTTTCTCGGTGATATCGTATGCAGACATTTCTGGCTTGAAATCGTAGGTAGGCACATCCTTAGGACTCGGACAAAGAATTCGGCTTTCGCTGTTAAATGGTTGCTCGCGACCACCGGAAAAGAAGAAAGTGACGTGCGGGTACTTTTCGGTTTCAGCTACACGAATCTGAGATTTACCGTTTTTCTCCAAAACTTCTCCTAAAGTTTCTTGCAACACTTCCTCGTCGAACACCACTTGTACATTTTTGAAATTCTTTTCATAATTGGTCATGGTTACATAATACAGATTCAGATGATGCATTCCATAATCTGGGAAGTCTTTCTGAGAAAGCACTTCGGTAATTTCCCGACCGCGGTCTGTGCGGAAATTAAAGCAAAATACCACGTCTCCTTCATCAATCTTGGCCACTGGAAGTTTGTTGGTATTGGTGCCTGTGCAAACAATAGGTTTCAGAAACTCATCACTGATGCCTTCGTCATATGATTTTTGGATGGCCAATACTGGTTCCATGGTTTCCTGACCAATACCGTTCACCATCGCGTCGTATGCCAATTTCACTCTCTCCCATCGTTTATCACGGTCCATGGCATAATATCTACCGACAACAGAGGCCAATTTTCCGGTCGTTGCTTTCATATGAGCGAGTAAATCTTCAACGAAATGTTTGCCAGAATGTGGATCACAATCTCTACCATCTGTGAAGGCATGTACAAAAACATTTTTATCAATACCATATTCATGAGCGGCAGTGAGCAATCCTTTCAAATGGTTGATATGCGAGTGCACACCACCATTGGAAAGCAAACCGATGAAGTGAATCTTCTTATTATTTTTTACGGCATACTCGAAAGCATCGGTAATTACACTTTCTTTTCCTAAAGTGCCATTTTCTACTGCCATATTGAGTTTTACCAAATTTTGATAAACCACTCTTCCTGCTCCTAAATTCATGTGCCCCACTTCAGAATTCCCCATTTGTCCGGCAGGTAAACCTACTGCAATTCCGCTTGCTTCAAGCGTGGTATGTGGAAATTTTTGAAAACAAGAATCAATGAATGGTGTGTTGGCCTGCGCAATAGCAGAAATCTTAGGATCTGTTCCCAATCCCCAACCGTCGAGGATTGCTAAAATGGCTTTTTTTGACATTTTTAATATTTTTTGTGTTGCAAATTTAGTTCATATTGATGGCTTTTGCACGTTAAATACATATGAATAATTTCACATTTGAGTACAATAGCTTTCTTTATTTACAAAAAGGAATCACGGATATGATTCGCAACTATCGCAACCAAAAATTTCATATCTTTAAAAGAAAAATGAAGAAAAAAAAGAAACTAGTCGTGCTTTCGGGCGCTGGTATTTCAGCGGAAAGCGGCATTAAAACATTTCGAGATAGCGGAGGTTTATGGGAAAATCACAGCATTGAAGATGTTGCAAGTCCGGAAGGTTTTGCAAGAAACCCACAATTGGTGCTTAATTTCTACAATGCCAGAAGAAAGCAGCTGAAAGAAGTGCAACCCAATGATGCCCACTTTATTTTGGCTGAATTAGAAGAAGATTTTGATGTAGAAATCATTACCCAGAATGTAGATAATTTGCATGAAAAAGCAGGATCTACCAAAGTTATTCACCTGCATGGAGAACTGAACAAAGCCCGCCCTGTGGATTCCGAAACTGAAATAATAGAATGGGAAGATGATCTTAACTTGGGCGATCAGACTTCTTCAGGAATTCAATTAAGACCTCATATTGTATGGTTTGGCGAAATGGTTCCCGAGATGGATCGCGCAATGAAACTGGCAGCAAAAGCCGATATTTTTTTAGTTGTGGGAACATCTATGCAGGTTTATCCCGCCGCTGGCCTCATTCATTCTGTGCCGCAAAATTGTACTATTTATGTGATAGATCCTCATTTGGAAAACAATATAACACGTTCCGAGAATTTTTTCAAAACCCCGGCAACCGAAGGAATGCGAAAATTCAAGTCATGCCTGAAACCTTAAATGGTGCTGCTTGCAATTCTAAATGTTGGTGAGGGTTACTTTCCACCTTTTTACCAATGAAAAACCATTCCATTCGTTAACAAAAGTAATATAGCACCTTGTTACATAACATCGAATTGTTTAATAAAAAAAGAGCAGTGGGTAACTGCTCCTTTGCTTGCTTTTTAAAAATACTTATGAAGAAAAATAAGTTAAATTTGTACTCCAAAGATATTGGGTTGTTTTGAATTGTGAAAGGGTGAAAACACCCTTTTTTTTGTGAAAAAAAAGAGCCGATTAAAACAACCGGCCCATTTTTTCCATTATTTGTGTAATTCTTATGGGGTCAAATTTACAACCTTAAACGATGCGGCGTTACCGTGAAAACACCCTTTTTTATAATAATTCGTTCCGTATGGCAAAAAGTACGATACCCACTCTGGTTTTCACATTTATTTTCGTAAAGATGGAATCTCTGTAACCATCAATTGTTCTGGGACTTACGAACATTTTATCAGCGATTTCGCGATAAGTAAGTTCTGAACAAGCCAGTTTTATAAATTCCAGCTCACGTACATTAAGCGTTTCCATTAGGAACTTCTCGGTTTTGGTCTCAGACTTTACCCGTAGCAAACTCTGGGTAACCAGATCGGTATAGAAAATACCTTTTTCATGCACAATATGGATGGCCTGAAAAAGGTTTTCTGGAGACATATCTTTCAACAGGTAACCTTTTGCGCCTGCATTCAGCATTTTGATAATGGTGGACTCATTGTCCTCCATGGTAAGGGCAATTACCTTGAGGTCGGGATAGTTTATTTTAAGTTCCCGTGCAGTTTCAATGCCATTTCGAACTGGCATATTGATGTCCATCAGCACCACATCTGGCCTTACTTTAGAGTCACTTAATTCGGTCAGAAATTCATCGCCATTGAGACAGGTCATCACTACATCAAAGTCGGGATTGGTGGAAATCATGTTTTCCAAAGCTCTAGAAACAAGTTTGTGATCATCTACAATGGCAATTTTAATCTTTGTCTCCACTATTTTTACTTTTTATAAACGACAATTACTTTGCTTCCATTATTTGCAATAGAATTAATGCGAAATTGTGCATTAATAATTTTTGCTCTGTTTTCCATACTGCTTAATCCATTTCCATCGTTGACGCATTTTTTGTCAAATCCGATTCCATCATCTGCTATTCTGATGGTGAGTTTTTTTTGATCATCAAACACCGATAAAAAAATATTTTTTGCCCGGGAATGTTTAATGACGTTATTGATGCTTTCCTGAATTATCCGATACAAAATCAGGGCATGTTCGTTGTTAATTTCAATATTCCTGTTGTTCACTACAAAATCCACCTCAATCAGCTGAAGTTTCCTCAATCGGAACACTTCCCGTTCTACTGCTTCGATAAAGATAAAATTTTCTACCTGTTTTGAGATAAATATTTTGGAAAGATTTCGTATATCCTGAATACATTCGCCCAACAATTGATTAATTTCTTTTCCAATTTCCTGGATGTCATCCTCTTTTGAAAGTAAAATGCGGTTCGACATTATTTTGGCCACCGAAAGTTTTTGGCCTAAATCGTCATGAAGTTCCTGCCCAATGTAATTCAGCGTCTGCTCTTTTATTTCGACTTGTGATATTGCCAATTCCTGCTCAAAAACGGATTCCTTTCTTTGCTGGGCCAGCAACATTTCGGATTTTTTTTTGATAAAGACGCCATAGATTAAAATCATCATCGCCACTACGATCAAAATAATGAAGGTTGAGATGGTGATTAAAAAATCAAACTCCGTAAATTGCATAACCGCATTAAATTACTTCTATTTTTTTAGCATAAAAAATACCGATCAGTAAAATTAAATAGCCCACCACATTAACGCCAAACAAAACGACAAAAAATACATTAAGATTCATCAGTTCACTGGCTTTTTGGCTCACTACGAGCAATGGTGCTACTCCTAAATAAAGGATCAGCAAACCCAAACATATCCAAAAAGGATAGTAATACTTTATCACCAAAACCCGGTCGGAGTTGAAGGTTTGCCTTAAAAGCAAAAATATATTGATGCAAAGGAGCAAAAGTTCGATACCATAATAGATAAAGGGAAAACGTTCGAAAAAATGTGCCGTCAATAAAGCAAATCCTGCATAACTCACTAGAAAGAAAATCAATATAAATAAACTTGTGCGCTTTAGATTTTTCTCTTCAAGCACCGAATGAAAATAGAGAAAAAATAAAAGAAAAACCAAAAGATTAACACCGATGACATAAACAGGAGTCGTACTAATATTCTTGTCGGAATGGATAATTATAAAACAAAAAATCTCTACCGCAATACCAACAGCAATCGCTGAAATAAAAAATGGAATGCCTTTGCCAAGCTTACTTTTCTTCGCAATAAGCATCATCAATGTTATACACATCAATGCAATCTGAATCATTATTCCCAAATCTCTATTCCAACTAAACATAATTAACCGTTGTGTTGTGGGGTATAAGGTGGTGCAATACTTCCGAAATCAAGCGCGGGAAGGTCTTGAGACAAGTTGCTTGCCTCATTTGCCGTGCCCGCAGGATCCAAATTTTGAGCAGAAAAAAATATGGTTTGATAGCCCTTGTATTCCGGATTAAGGCGAGGATCAAAGCGACTTTCTGGATATTTGCCTAAAGTGATTCTTATTCCTTTCTTACGGATTCCCTTTTTTTCCATTTCATCACGAATCATATTGATATAATCTTGAAGCACTTCAAGATCATGAATGTAAAATCGCGAATCCGGCTTACCTGCTGGTCGTCCACTGTTAATTCTGGCATAGGTAGTGTCCTCATACTCTTTGGCCAATTGCTGAGCTTTTGCAGCATCTAAAAGATGATCATTTAAATTTGACATGATTTTGTTTTTTTTAATATTAACAAATATAAGTCGAAATCATTGATAAAGAAAAGGGTGAAAACACCCAAAAAGTGGTTTGCAGCCAATTTTACTATGCATTGCCATCTTTCCAAAATTTATTAGTCCATCTCAATAATGATCATTATTTTTGACTACTTTTTCTGATCAAAAATTAAATTCCCAATGAACAATGCTGAAATACTGCGAGAAAATTACCATAAGATTATCGAACAATTGCCTGTTGATGTTCAACTTGTAGCTGTTTCCAAAACAAATCCTATTCAGGCCATACAAGCAGTTTATGACGCCGGGCAACGCGTTTTTGGCGAAAATAAAGTGCAGGAACTGGTTGGGAAGTACGCCGCATTGCCTAAAGACATCCAATGGCATCTCATCGGTCATCTTCAGCGCAATAAAGTGAAGTACATCGCCGAGTTTATCGATACGATTCAAAGTGTAGACTCAGAAAAACTTTTGGAAGAAATCAACACACAAGCAATAAAATATAATAGAGTAATTAAAGTATTACTTCAGGTAAAAATTGCAGAAGAGGAAACCAAATCGGGATTGGAACTTCATGAAGCCAAAGAACTTTTTCAACGTTATTTGCAGGGAGATTTTTGCAATGTTGAAATTACAGGTTTAATGGGAATGGCGACCTTCACTCAACAAAAAGAACAGGTGGCGAAAGAATTCAGTTACTTGAAGCAATTGTTTGATCAATTAAGTGCTAAAAAGAAACTTTCAACCCTTTCTATGGGTATGAGTGACGATTACCAGATAGCAATCGCCTGCGGTGCCAATTCAGTTCGAATAGGATCTGCCATTTTTGGCGAAAGAAAATAAATGGGTAAAATATTCCTACCTTTGCACCAGATTTAATTATACTATAAATATTTCTTCATGCAAAAAATATTAATCGTTGAAGATGAGAAAGCCATTTCGAGCGTTCTGGAAAGCATCTTATCTGATGAGCTTACTGATTACGAGTTTGTGATTTCGGAAGATGGTTTGGAAGCACTTAAACAAATCGAAAAGGAAGATTTCGCGTTGGTGCTGAGTGACATCAAAATGCCCAAGCTTTCCGGCACCGAACTCCTCAAGAAAGTGATGCAGGAAAAGCCCGAAACCACGTTTGTGATGATCTCGGGACATGCCGATATTGACACTGCCGTTCATTGCTTGAAAGACGGAGCGTACGACTTCATCTCTAAACCTGTTGATATTAACAGACTGATTACCAGTGTTAAAAACGCACCCCACAAAGGTCATCTGCAGCAAACCAACCAAAGTCTGAAGTCTGAAAACTCTACACTCAAAAAGAAAGTAAGCAAAAAGTACCAGATGATTGGGGAATCGCCTGCTTTGAAAAAGATTCAGGAAATGATCGAGAAGGTTGCTCCTTCTGATGCTCGTGTTCTGATTACCGGACCCAATGGCGCAGGTAAAGAATTGGTAGCTCATGCCATACATGCGCAAAGCGAACGCAGCAGAGGCCCAATGATCGAAGTGAACTGTGCAGCTATTCCTTCAGAACTTATTGAATCTGAATTATTTGGTCACATAAAAGGAAGTTTCACGGGAGCCATCAAAGATAAACAAGGCAAATTTGAGTTGGCCAACAATGGCACTATTTTTTTAGATGAAATTGGTGATATGTCTTTGGTTGCACAGGCAAAAGTTCTGCGGGCATTGCAAGAAAGCAAAGTGTCACCTGTAGGAAGCGATAAGGAAGTGAAAGTTGATGTTCGCGTGTTAGCAGCCACCAATAAGGATATGCAGCAAGAAATTGCGGCAGGTAAATTTCGTGAAGATTTATACCACCGGCTTTCGGTAATTGAAATCTATGTTCCAGCACTCGATGAGCGCAAAGAAGATATCCCTTTACTGATCAATCATTTTTCTAAAATAATTTCCGAAGAACACGGTACAACCCAGAAAGAATTTGATGCTGATGCAATTGCAGCCCTCCAGAAATTTAGCTGGACAGGGAATATCCGTGAATTACGAAACGTTGTCGAACGCTTGATTATCTTGGGTGGAAATCCTGTTTCTGCTGCGGATGTTGCCAATTTTGTTCGAAAATAATTAACGTTAAATTTAATTGTCCATACTCTAGTTGCTGTATTTTTGCTGCAATTCTCAGGATTACTTTATGACTTTTTTTCATCCTCAATATACCAGAAATGCTCTTAAACTGGCACTACCTGTTATGCTTACCCAAGTTGGTCAGGTATCAGTGAATTTGTTCGACAATATTATTGTTGGAAAACTTTTGGGTGCCCAGGCGTTGGCATCAGTATCATTGGGAAATGCGGTATTTTTTTCCATTTTTGTTTTTGCTTTGGGTTTTTCATTCGCCATTCCTCCATTGGTATCAGAGGCGCATTCCCAGCATAAACACGAAACCATCAATTCAGTTTTCCGCCATGGGTTTGTCATTAATCTTGGGATTGGCTTATTGCTGATGATATTGTTGTATGCAGCGCTGCCCTTGCTGTATCACATGGATCAACCAAAAGAAATTATTCCCGACACCATAGGATTCCTGAGTATCATGACGCTCAGCATTCTGCCCTTTATGGCTTTTCAAACGCTGCGCGAGGTTTCGGAAGGGCTTTCCTACACGATTGGTGTCACCAAAGCCACTATTATCGCTAATGTCATCAATATTGCTTTAAACTACGTGTTCATCAAAGGAATGTTTGGTTTACCGCCAATGGGTGTAAAAGGATCTGCACTAGCGAGTTTAGTTGCGAGAATCTTTATGATGGTCTTTCTTTATCTCGTACTGATGAAGCAGGAAAAAACGAAAAGGTACATCAAGGAATTCACCCTCAAAATATCGCTTTTCACCAAAGAAATGTTTAATAAAATGCTCAGACTGGGCTTTCCCACTGCTTTGCAAATGTTTTTTGAAGTAACTGCTTTTGCAGGCGCGGCTTTTATCTGCGGATTAATTTCTGCAAAAGATATTGCATCGCACCAAATCGCATTGTCGATGGCATCATTTACCTTTAATTTGTGCATAGGTTTCAGTGTGGCTTCAACGGTCATGATTGGTCGAAAATTAGGCGAAGGTAACTTGGTCGAGTTAAAGAAAGTAGGCATAAACAACCTAAAAATGGTATTCGTTTTTATGCTGTTTTGCGGGTTGATTTTCATCGTTGGTCGACACGTCCTCCCAACTTTTTTCACCAAGAAAGAAGATATGGATGTAGTGGCACTTGCAGCCAAACTCCTCATTATTGCTGCACTTTTTCAGCTGTCCGATGGTGTGCAGGTAGTAGCTTTGGGCTGTTTGCGTGGGATTCAGGATGTTAAGATTCCATCGCTCATCACCTTTGTTGCCTATTGGATTATAGCCATACCACTTGGTTATCTATTGTGTGTAAACATGGGAATGGGTGCATTTGGGATGTGGATTGCCTTGGGATTGGGTTTAACGGTTTCTGCTATTTTATTGGTCCTTCGTTTCCTCAATCTTTCACAAAGAAGAATTAACGCACAAAAAAAAGAAGCAGCATAAGCTTCGACAATTTCCCCACTTTCAACTTTCTTTAATTTTTTATATTAAATATTATTAATTCTTTATGCATTAATAAATTATCCGGCAAAAAACACTACTTTTGCACCGGCAAAAAAATGATTATGCAAAACATTAGAAATATAGCGATTATCGCACACGTTGACCACGGAAAAACCACGCTGGTTGATAAAATCATCCACGCAACCAACATTTTTCGTGACAATCAGGAATCTGGCGAGTTGATTATGGATAATAACGATCTGGAACGAGAAAGAGGAATCACTATTCTTTCCAAAAACATTTCCGTAACGTACAAAGACACCAAAATTAATGTGATTGATACGCCCGGTCACGCCGATTTCGGTGGCGAAGTAGAAAGAGTGCTGAAAATGGCAGACGGTGTTTTGCTTTTGGTAGATGCTTTCGAAGGTCCAATGCCACAAACAAGATTCGTTCTCCACAAGGCATTAGAACTAGGTCTAAAACCTATCGTGGTGATCAATAAAGTTGATAAACCCAACTGTCGTCCGGAAGAAGTTCATGACCAGGTTTTTGATTTGTTCTTTAATTTGGATGCAACGGAAGAACAATTAGACTTCCCTACTTTCTACGGTTCATCTAAACAGGGCTGGTTCAACAGTAGTTTAGAGCAAACCGACTCCATTTTACCTTTACTTGACGGTATTTTGCAATACGTTCCTGAGCCAAAAGTTGAGCAGGGAAATCTTCAGATGCAGATCACTTCCTTAGATTATTCTTCTTTCTTGGGAAGAATCGCCGTAGGAAAAATCGCAAGAGGATCAGTAAAAGAATCGCAGTGGATTGGTTTATCGCAGGTTGACGGAAAAATCATTAAAGGAAAAGTAAAAGAGCTATACGTTTTTGAAGGTCTAGGAAAGAAAAAAGTACAAGAAGTTTTGGCTGGAGATATTTGTGCCATCGTTGGCTTCGACAGCTTCCAGATCGGTGACACTTTTGTTGATTTGGAGAATCCAGAACCTATGGAACGCCTTACCATCGACGAGCCCACGTTGAACATGACCTTTTCTATCAACAATTCTCCATTTTTTGGGAAAGACGGTAAATATGTTACCTCTAACCACCTGAAAGACAGATTGGAAAAAGAATTAGAAAAGAACCTGGCTCTTCGTGTAGAACAAACCGATGACGCCAATACATTCTTGGTTTTCGGACGTGGAATTTTGCACCTTTCTGTGCTTATCGAAACCATGAGAAGAGAAGGGTACGAAATGACGATTGGCCAGCCACAGGTTATTTTAAGAGAAATTGACGGCGAAAAATGCGAACCTTACGAATCAATGGTAGTAGATGTACCTGAAGAGTATGCTTCTCGCGTCATCGACCTTGCCACCCAAAGAAAAGGAGATTTACATATCATGGAAACCAAAGGAGAAATGCAGCATTTGGAATTCGAAATTCCCTCCAGAGGTTTAATTGGTCTTCGTTCTCAAATGCTTACCGCAACTGCCGGAGAAGCAATTATGGCGCACCGCTTTTCTGAATACAAACCTTTTAAAGGTGCCATTCCGGGAAGAAGTAACGGTGTACTAATTGCTAAAAACCAAGGACAGGGAACAGCGTACTCCATTGAGAAATTACAAGACCGCGGACGATTTTTCGTTGATCCGGGTGAGGATGTTTATGCAGGAATGATCGTGGGTGAACAAAATAAACCTGGTGATTTGGTGGTGAATATCGTAGAAGGAAAACAGCTGAACAATATGCGTGCGTCCGGAAAAGACAAAGATGGCAGCATCGCTCCAAAAATCCAAATGTCGCTGGAAGAGTGCATGGAATATATTCAAGCTGATGAAGCGATTGAGATTACTCCTAATTTCATCCGTATGCGTAAAAAAGTTCTTTCTGAAGAAGAGAGAAAACGTGCAGAAAGAGGGGCAAAAGCTTAAGAATATTATCCATTAGAATAAACCTCAGTGAGAAATCATTGAGGTTTTTTAGTTTTAAAAAGGCACATTCAAAACCCTGTCATGATTATAAAAAAACCAACAACCCAAGCTTCATTATTTTCCAGTTTGGGATATAATAGTATTTTTGTAGCTATGAACATCAGAAAACTTTTCTTCACGATAATTACCGCAGCACTGGTTGCTTCATGCGCAACTCCTAAAAAACAACCACAACGTACCAAGACACCCACCGTAAAACCCGTTGTAAAACCCAATACGCAACCCGAAGCTGCAGAACCTTCATCATCGGTTCGGGTGACACTACCGGAAATTAATCGTGAATTTCGTGCAGCTTGGATTGCCACTGTTGCCAATATCAATTGGCCTTCAAGAAACAACCTTTCGGTGGACGAACAAAAGCGCGAGGCGATTCGGTTACTCGAAATGCTGAAAGACGCCAATTTTAATGCAGTTATTTTTCAGGCAAGGCCATCAGCAGATGCTTTGTACAAGAGCGATTTAGAACCTTGGTCGTATTTTCTTACAGGACAAACCGGCAAAGCGCCCTACCCTTTTTATGATCCTTTAGAATTTTGGATTGATGAGGCCCATAAGCGTGGCCTGGAGTTGCACGTTTGGATGAATCCTTACCGCGCACATCACAGTTCTGGTGGACATGTCACGAATGCAAGCATGGCTTCTAAAATGTCGGAACAAACCTACCGACTTCGTAACGGAATGTTCTGGATGGATCCATCTGACCAGAAAACGCAGGATCATGTTTCGGATGTTATTAAAGATATTGTAAAACGTTATGATATTGACGCCATTCATATCGACGATTATTTTTACCCTTACAAAGAATACAACGGCGGCAAAGATTTTCCTGACGACAGAACCTGGAATCGATACAAAAACTCAGGCGGTACCCTTTCCAAAGCGGATTGGAGACGTGGCAACGTGAATAAATTCATCAAAAGAGTTCATGATGAAATAAAAAAAGAAAAATCGAATGTAAAGTTTGGAATTTCACCATTTGGGATATGGAAACCCGGTTATCCAGCAGGAATTTCGGGCTCTTCACAATATGATGAGCTTTACGCCGATGCAAAACTATGGCTGAATGAAGGATGGTGCGACTATTACTCGCCGCAGCTCTACTGGAAAGAAGGTGGACCCCAAAGTTTCTCTTCGCTGCTAAAATGGTGGCAAGATGAAAACATTAAAAATATCCATTTATGGCCCGGACTGAATACAGTAGGGATTAAAGTAGCCGACAAACCTTCAGAAATTACTGCTCAGATGTACACCATAAGACGGTTTCTGCCTAAAAATACAGCAGGCGAAATTCATTACAGCACGGATGGTTTAAGCAAAAATCCGGCAATGCTTAATGCCGTGAAAAACCTGTATAAAAATAAGGCCGTGGTTCCTGTGAGCCCATGGATTAAATCAAAAAAACCAGCCGATCCCCTTCTCATAACCGAAAAATCTGGCGATTCCTATAAAATAAGCTGGAATTCGTCCGATGCCAACAACACCTTCAAATGGGTATTGTTTGCAAAATATGGTGATGTGTGGGAAACAGAAATTTTGGAAAAGAGTGACAAATCAAAACTGATTCCTTCGGTAAAAAACGGTAAAAAACTCAATACTGTTGCCGTGAAAACCATCGACAGATTAGGTAACGAAAGTAACTATGACGCCAAAAAGTTTTAGTTTTTCACACGAAGAACTGCCAAGTACTGATGATCCTCATCGGTAAAAACAATACTGGAAGCAAACCCTTCTTCATCGGCAATTTTGCGCATCGTTGCTATATCCATGTATAACCATTTGAACCAATCGGTCATAGAAGTACCGTACTGATATTTGAATTCAATTTCGCCAAAATAATGATTGGCGGGCAGCTCACCTTCTTCATACATGTAAGAAACATCGCATGAGTCAAAGATGATTTGTCCATCGCTGCTCAAAACCGAACGGCATTTTTTTAAAAATTCGCGGAAGCCCTGTAATGTAGAGCAAATCCCAACCCCGTTCATCATTAGCAATAAGGTATCAAAACGCTGACCAGAAAAAGAAAAAAAGTCCTCGTTTACCACTTGCAGCACTCCCCGATCTTTCATGACTTGAGTTGCAGCAGGAGAAATTTCCAGTGCGACAACATCTATACCTCTCTGCTGAAGTTCCAGCGCATGAGAACCTGCAGCAGCACCTATGTCCAAAACCTTTCCATGGCAATGCTTCAAAGCAAGACGCTCCAACTCGGGCATTGCACCAAAATTCCGAAAATAGTAAGACAGCGGCATCTCCACTTTCGGCCCGAAAGTATCATGAATAAAAAGTTTCTTTCTGCTTTTTGAGCAATAAAAATCTTGAATGGCTTTTCCTGGTAAATCAATCATGGGCAACATAAAAAAAGACCGTTCATCTTTTGATAAACAGTCTTGCTTTGTAGCGGGGACACGACTCGAACGTGCGACCTCCGGGTTATGAGCCCGACGAGCTACCTACTGCTCTACCCCGCGTTATTGTGGTGCAAAGATACAAAATTTCATGAAAGTTGCAAATATTTTATTCAAAAAAAATTATCACCTAATTTTAGTAAATTTGCCCATGGCTAAAATTCTTAAAATTTATCCCGACAGTCCACGAGAAGACTTGATTGATGAAGTGGTTAAAACATTGAAAAACGGAGGATTAATTATTTATCCTTCCGATACCGTTTACGCAATGGGCTGCAACATTTTTGATATTCGGGCGATGGAAAAACTCGCACAACTCAAAAAAATAAAACTCGAAAAAGCACAATTCTCTATCATCTGTAACGATTTGAGTCATCTTTCTGAATTTACAAGACCCATCGACACGGCGA
Organism: Chryseobacterium sp. 39-10; assembly: GCA_001898255.1. Lineage (GTDB taxonomy): Bacteria > Bacteroidota > Bacteroidia > Flavobacteriales > Weeksellaceae > Kaistella. Next base: position 13,245 of record MKTK01000006.1, read on the forward strand.
CATTTCGGTTCCTTAAAAACAGAATTCCCGGTCCGTTTACTTTTATTCTGGAAGCCAACAAAAATCTTCCGTTGGCCTACAAAGGTCACAAAACCGTTGGTATTCGTGTTCCCGATCATCCCATTCCGCAGCTTATTGTGGAGAAACTGGGACATCCGATTGCTTCCACTTCCATTAAAGATGATGATGAAGTCATAGAATATTCTACCGACCCCGAACTTATCGCCGAAAAATACGACCATTTCGTTGATATTGTTATCGATTCCGGATATGGTGACAACGTTGCCTCTACTATTGTGGACTTAACCTCAGGTGACCCGGTAGTGATTAGACAAGGAAAAGGAGAACTTTAAACAGAATCAAATAGCCGAAAATCACGTTCGGATATTCATTAATTCAATTAAACCAAACACCAATAAGCTTTCTGCGGCTCAAAACTAAATTATAAAATGAAAATACTGACCTCGCCTGCAAAGTTGATGAATATAAATAATTCAACATCGCTATTGAAGGCCACCACACCAAAATTTATAGAAGAGGCAACATTGATTCAACACTATTTAAAACAGAAATCACCCAAATACCTGTCAGAGCTGATGGCGATTTCTCAAAAATTGGCCGATGAAAACTGGGAAAGAAACCAGGTGTGGACCGCTCACCCAACAGCAAAAGAATCGGCTCCTGCGCTGTTTGCATTTACCGGAGAAGTTTATCGCGGAATTGATGCCAAAACACTGGACAAAGAATCAATTGCTTATCTGCAAAAAAATTACCGAATTCTTTCCGGATTATACGGTCTGCTGAAACCTTCGGATAGAGTGATGCTTTACCGGATGGAAATGGGCAGGAATTTTGAATTTGAGCACTATAAAAATTTGTATGAATTCTGGCGCCAAAGACTGACGGAAGAACTCAATTCCGAACTTAGTGCTAAAGATCTCGTCTTGAATCTTGCCAGCGCCGAATATTGTAAAGTGATTGACCGTAAACAGCTGAAAGCACGTGTTATTGATTTTGACTTTTATGAAATGAAAGACGGAAAAATGAAAACAATCGTGGTTTACACCAAACATGCACGCGGATTGATGGTAAGGTTTTGCGCACAAACCAAAGCCAAAACCATCGATGATGTAAAAGCATTTACATTGGAGAATTATAGAATTGATGAATCGCTTTGTTCGGAAAATAAACTTGTTTTTACGCGATAAACACGCTAAAATTGCACAATCTTAAAATTTAAAAATAGTCCTATGAATTACCATACCCGCAAATGGATTAAACCCGAAGACCTTAACCCCAATCATACTTTGTTTGGAGGGCGACTGCTACAATGGATTGATGAGGAAGCAGCCCTTTATGCTATTGTACAGCTGGAAACCCCGCGGTGTGTAACCAAATATATTTCAGAAATCAATTTTATAAGCTCCGCAAGACAAGGTGATATTATAGAAATCGGTATTGAAGCAACGGCATTTGGCCATACCTCAATTACACTCACCTGCGAAGTACGAAATATGATGACCCGCCACAAGATCATCACCATCGACAAGATTATTTTTGTGGGTGTGGACGAAAATGGGAAACCAACCGAACATGGCAAAACAAAAATAGAATACGTAAGCGATCGCCTTAATTTGGATTAATGAATATCTACATCAAAAATATGGTCTGCAACCGTTGTATTGCTGCAGTGGATCACATTTTTAATAAGATGGGGATTTCCGTCGAAAAAATTATGTTGGGTGAGGTTGTTGTCCGTCAGGAATTAACTTCTGCCCAACTATTGGAACTTTCGAATAAACTTGTTGCTAATGGCTTTGCGTTGCTTGAGAACTCAACCCAAAAAGCATTAGAACAGATAAAATCGCTGGTTATACAAACTATTGCACCGCTTGATCTTCATGAGGATTTTATGCTTTCGCAATTTCTTTCAAATAAGCTGAACAAAGATTACAGCGCACTTTCTAAACTATTTTCCCAGAATAGTGAAATGACACTTGAGCAGTTTTTTATTTTGCAGAAAATAGAGAAAGTAAAAGAATTATTGATGTATGATGAATTCACCCTAACTGAGATTTCACAGAAGTTAGGGTATAAAAGTGTGCAGCATCTTTCGGCTCAGTTTCGAAGTGTAACAGGATTTACACCTACCCAGTTCAAAAATAAAAAAAACACCCAAAGGATTCCGCTCGACACCATCTGAATCTTGCAACATTTTTCCCGAAATCTGTAACAATATCTGACATAGTTTGCCGAGATTTGTTTCATTAAAACAAGAAGAATGAACCACGATCATCATGTACCGCCTCAGGACCGCATTTCGCCCAGTTCGGTGTACTATTGCCCCATGGAATGCGAAGGAGAAAAAGTATATTTTCAGCAAGGGAAAAGATGCCCGGTTTGCAATATGTATTTGGTTCCTGTAGAGGAAAAGGCAGAATTTAAGAATAAACCGCAGCAGTTTTCCAAAAATAATCTGCCCGAAAGTTTTGCCCATCAAGTTGGACAATATTTTTGTCCGATGTTTTGCGAAGGCGATAAGACTTATCCTTCGGATACGGGTTGTCCGGTTTGCCACATGCATTTGGAACAAATCACTGCAGAACTTGCATCGAAGGCAAAGCAGCAACACAGTACAGCTGCCCAAGCACATCATCACCATCATTCCCCAGAAGATCATCAACAACTGAGCGCTAACAACGCCGGCAAATACTACTGCCCTATGTTTTGCGAGGGCGATAAAGTTTATGATTCTAATGTGGGCTGCCCGGTTTGCGGAATGGATCTGGTGAAGATTCCCGAAAAGAAAGTAGCAACGCAATATACTTGTCCAATGCATCCTGAGATTATTCGCGATGAACCAGGAGATTGCCCTATATGCGGAATGGATTTGGTTCCGATACCTTCCAAAAGTGGTGCAGCTGAAGATGATACATACAAAATCCTAAAAAGAAAATTCCTTATAGCATTGGCATTCACTGTCCCCGTTTTTGTTCTTTCAATGGGAGGAATGTGGATCAATTTTCCATTTTCGAATCGTGTGCAAGGATTTGTAGAACTTTTTTTGTCACTTCCGGTCATTTTTTATGCCGGCTGGTTTGTATTAAAACGGGGATTCATTTCCTTTAAAACATGGAATCTCAACATGTTTTCGCTTATTGCGTTGGGGGTCGTCGCGGCATTTATTTTTAGTTTAGTGGGTTTGTTGAATCCAGCAATTCTGCCTCACGAGATTTCACATGGCGGAAAACCTCCTTTGTATTTTGAATCGGTGTGTGTCATCCTGACGTTGGTCATTATGGGTCAGATGCTGGAAGCTGGTGCTCATCAAAAGACGGGCAAAGCGATCGAAGAACTGATGAATTTGGCACCGGATGAAGCGCATTTAATTCGAGATGGCAAAGAAGTAAAAATTTTACTTTCTGCCGTTAAAGTTGGTGATTTACTTCGGGTAAAGCCGGGCGAAAAAATACCTGTGGACGGCACCATTACAGAAGGAAACTCCACAGTAGACGAAAGCATGATTACCGGCGAACCCATTCCTGCCGAAAAGAATACCGGTGAAAAAGTTACGTCCGGCACCATCAACGGGAACGGCGTATTCCTGATGAAAGCCGAAAAAGTGGGTGATGAAACATTGCTCTCACACATCATTAAAATGGTTCATGATGCCAGCCGAAGCCGTGCCCCGATCCAAAAAACAGTCGATAAAATTTCTGCCATTTTTGTGCCTGTTGTAGTGGGCATTTCAATAGTAACCTTTCTATTGTGGATGATCTTCGGCGGAGAAAACAAAATGATTTATGCCTTCGTGAATGCGGTGGCGGTGCTTATTGTTGCCTGTCCGTGTGCATTAGGTTTGGCAACACCAATGAGTATGATGGTGGGTATTGGCAAAGGCGCTAAAAACGGTATTCTCATTAAAAATGCAGAAGCACTTGAAGAAATGCATAAAGTAAATATACTGATCACTGATAAAACAGGCACCTTAACACAAGGAAAACCCAGTATAGATTCCATAGTGGTTTCTGGGGATGCCAATGAGAATCAGGTGTTACAGCTGGCGGCTTCACTCAACCAGAACTCAGCGCATCCATTGTCAAAAGCTGTGCTTGACCGATTTGCTACCACAGCCCAAACTTTACTCCGCGTTGACGAATTTGACAATATATCCGGGAAAGGCATCAAAGGTATAATAGACGGTGCAACTGTACTTTTAGGAAATGAAAAACTGCTGGAGTTATTTCATATTGCAATTCCTGAAGATATTAAGGCAAAGGCCATAGCCAGCCAGCAGCAGGCAAAAACCGTCTCCTATTTAGCCAAAGGCGAAAACGTTTTAGCAGTCCTCAACTTCAGCGACCCACTGAAACCAACTTCAAAAGAAGCGGTAACTTTTTTACAACAGCAAGGCATCGAAGTGATTATGATGACCGGCGACAATGAGTCAACAGCTAAAGCAGTAGCAGCCGAATTGGGCATTACAAACTATTTTGCGGGCTGCCTTCCGGAAGACAAAATGCAGGAAATAAAAAAATTGCAGCAAGCCGGAAAAATAGTGGCAATGACGGGCGATGGCATTAATGACGCACCAGCTTTGGCACAAGCCAATGTGGGAATAGCCATGGGTACCGGAACCGATGCAGCAATAGAAAGTGCGGGAATTACATTGGTGAAGGGAGATATATTGGGAGTAGCGAAGGCAAAAGTCCTCAGCGAAAAATTACGCAACAACATCAGGCAAAACCTTTTCTTTGCCTTCGTTTATAATTCTCTAGGAATCCCTGTAGCTGCAGGATTACTCTACCCTTTTTTCGGAATTTTGCTCAGCCCAATGATTGCAGCAGCAGCCATGAGTTTTTCATCCGTTTCCGTTATCCTTAATTCCTTGCGGCTCAACTCAGCTGATTTGAATGTTTAATTTTAATGCTCTCAACAAAAAAGGTGGTTTTCAAAATTTTGGAAATCACCTTTTTTGGCGTGATGATGTTATTAAAATTCTGTTCAAATAAGACGAAGTCAGTGATTAAATTGAGCACGAAAATCAGCATTGTGGGATTTGGCGGGTCGAAATACATTGGATAACTTCTTTAATACGCGGTTTCGAATGTCTTCAGAATTTAACGAATCAATTTTTTAAAAAAATCTTTTACAATTAAATTGCACACAATATAATTTTGTACTATATTTGTAACGTGAAAAAAGAAAAGCGATGACCGAACAACTAAAACTAGACAATCAGGTTTGTTTCCCGATTTACGCTTTGGCGAAAGAAATCATCAACCGCTACCGCCCTTTTATGGATGAGCTTGAACTTACCTATCCGCAGTATCTGGTCATGATGGTTCTTTGGGAACATAAAGAACAAACGGTATCTCAATTGGGGGAAAAACTCAATCTAGACAGCGGAACCCTTACTCCGCTGCTGAAGCGGCTTGAACAAAAATGTCTGGTGACCAGAAAAAGAAGCTCTTTAGACGAACGAGTTGTCATGATTGAGCTTACCCACGAAGGAAAAACGTTGAGCAAAAAAGCGGCAAAAGTACCTGAAAGAATGTTTGAGAGCTTGAACATTTCGGAAGAAGAAATTGTCCATCTAAAAAATAATATTAACTCAATTTTAAAAACATTGCAAACAAAATGAAAACATTGTACACAATAGGCGCCACTGCAACCGGAGGACGCGAAGGTCATGTAGAAAGTGACAACGGTATTATCAACTTAGAAGTTCGATACCCCAAAGCTTTAGGCGGTGCCAACGACGATTTTGCCAATCCTGAAATGCTATTTGCCGCCGGCTATGCTGCCTGTTTCGACAGTGCATTGAATCTGGTGATTAAAATGTCCAAAATCAAAACCGGAGAAACCACTGTAACTGCGAAAATCGGAATTGGAAAAACTGAAAGCGGAGGATTTGGCCTGGAAGCTGAATTGCATGCTAATATTCCTGGTGTAGCATTAGAGCAGGCGCAGGCGCTTACCGAACAAGCTCATCAAGTTTGTCCATATTCTAATGCAACCCGTGGCAATATTGAGGTAAAATTAACAGTATCCAACAACTAAAATACATAGCATGCAAACTGTAGCCGTCATTTTAACCGCATTAGTAACCATCGAACATATTTATATTCTATGGATGGAAATGTTTGCCTGGGAAACCGCCGGCAAGAAAACGTTTGCCAATGCATTGCCTGCCGAACTTTTTAAACCCACAAAGGGCTTAGCCGCCAATCAGGGATTGTATAACGGATTTTTGGTAGCAGGGCTACTTTGGTCTTTTCTCATCGAAAATCCGGAATGGAGTTTCAATATCCGCATCTTTTTCCTTGGATGTGTGGCCATTGCCGGTATTTTTGGAGGACTGACGGCCAGCAAAAAAATATTCTTTGTGCAGGCATTACCAGCGGTTTCAGCAATACTGTTTGTTATTCTAGCAAAATAAATATTCAATTAAAAAAAATAAAATGTCATTATTAGAAGATCTAAACTGGAGACATGCCGTTAAAGCATACGATCCCAACAAAAAAGTCAGTCAGGAAAACATCGATAAAATTGTAGAGGCCGCAAGAATGGCACCTACTTCATCAGGGCTTCAACCTTTTAAAGTTATTGTTGTTCAAAATCAGGAAATCAAAGAAAGACTGATGAAAGGTGCACTCAATCCGGAATGCATGCGCGACAGTTCGCATGTGATTCTTTTTGCGGCATGGGACACGTACACTGAGGAACGCATCGATAAAGTTTACGATTATACCACGGATGAAAGAGGTTTGCCCAGAGGCAGGTTTGGCACCTACACCGATAAGCTGAAGTCGATTTACCTTACTCAACCCGCAGAGAACAATTTTGCACACACAGCAAGGCAAACATATATTGCACTAGGTTTAGCATTCGCGCAAGCAGCCGAACTAAGAGTAGATACAACGCCAGTAGAAGGATTCGATAATGCTGTGGTAGATGAAATTTTAGAATTAAAAAAATACGGATTGAAAAGTGTTTCCCTCATGTACGTTGGTTACGCCGATCCGGAAAAAGACTGGGTTGGGACGATGAAAAAAGTAAGACTTCCTAAGGAAGAATTTGTACTGGAATACTAACTCCGAAGAACATTAAGCAATTGCCCCGATTATTTGGGGCATTTTTTATGACTTTGAAAAAAACCAATAGAGCAATTACACCATGAAATTTCCGCAGACTTGATTTTCTCTTAATGCACATTGACACCGAACAAATGACCCACTAAAGCAGTTATGGCCATCGCCACCGTTCCCCAGAAACAAATCCTAATCATCGCAGCAACCACGGGTGCACCACCTGTTTTAGCAGCAACAGCCCCTAAAATCATCAGGAAAATAATGGAAAAACCATACTGGTAGTACATCATTTCTTTTTCGGGCGCAAATATGGCTAAAATCAGAGGCAATGCTGCGCCTGCAATGAAAGAAAAAAACGATGCCACCGCGGCCTGAAATGGCTTTGCAATGGTAATCTC
>MKTK01000006.1:20757-49766 GCA_001898255.1 Chryseobacterium sp. 39-10
TGCATGGGCTTCCAAGGCATTATGAACGGTCAATTCCTGTGCAACGAGTAAGGCAGTTTCTTTGCTTACTCCGCGCCGCTGATAGATCTTTGCCAGTTCTTGCAATTCTATTTCCGGCATTTCTTCCAGTTCTTTTTTTTCGCGCGCCAAATCAGCATTCTCTGTATCTGCCTGCGAACTCACCGAAACATATTCACCTGCAGCCATCGACATGGCACCCGCAATGGTTCCTGCCATGGCAGCTAAAATAATTGCGTGCCTACTTGGATCTGCCGCCGCAACACCAATCACGATACTGGTTGTGGAAAGTAGTCCGTCATTGGCACCCAAAACCGCAGCTCTTAACCAACCCATCCTATTGACATAATGTTTTTCCAGTACGTGTTTCATAAAAATACTTTGCTTTACCTATCAGAAAAAAGTGTAAGGCATACACAAGTACGCCATTGTCATCCTAACTAGAGCTGTTTTGGCGCCCCATGGAATCACGGCATTAAATATAAAAAAATAATGAATGAATCGCCCGATCTTTGAGCGCTTTGTTTATTAATACCTTTAAAATCCTAAAATGGCTTGCATCAGCATCACTAAATAGGGCGTTAAAACCGCTGTAAGTATTCCATTGATGATGAGTCCCAATGTAGAAAACGCACCATAAGAGTTGCTGATGTCCATTGATTTGGAAGTTCCTACAGCATGTGCCGACATCCCAATAGAAAGTCCCTGAGCAATTGGGCTGTTGATCCTGGTTTTTCTTAAAATCATGTAACCATATATGGCACCGAAAATTCCAACAAAAATAACGACACATGATGTAAGTGCAGGAATGCCCCCAATGGTCCGGGAAACCTCCATAGCAATGGGCGTGGTAACCGATTTGGGAGCCAGAGAAAGGATGATATCTTTGGGCGCCCCCATTGCCCAAGCAATACCCACTACGCTTACTACACCCACTACACAACCAATCACGGAACTGATTAAAAGTGGAACCAGCTGTTGACGAATTCTTTTAAGTTGCTGGTACAATGGTATGGCTAGACACACAATAGCAGGTTGCAACATGAAGTCTATCAGCTTGCTGTTTTCGTGATAGGTAGCATAATCAATTTTAAAAATTTGAAGAAACCCAATGAGCAAAACCATTGCAATGAGAATTGGATTCATCAACAAACTTTTGGTCTTTTTTTGAATGAGTAAACCAATGTAAAATGCGCCCACGCTGAGTGCAATAAAAAAAGTGGGATTTAATACTGACTCTTTCATTTCTTTTTGCTTTTTGAACGGATAAACTGGTGACTCCAGCCGGTAGCGATAATCACCAATACTGTGCTGACAAATGATGACACAACAATGGGCAAAAATTGCCCTTCAATTACATCTAGATACAACATTACAGAAACACCTGCCGGCACAAAGAAAAAAGACATGTGCGCATTAAAAAAATCGCCCAACCCTTTTAAGTCTTCCACTTTTACCCATTTCGTCATCAACAAAATGGTGAGAAGAAGCATTCCCACAATACTTGCAGGAAGTGGCATGCCCGTGACAGAAACAATAATGTTTCCCAGCGCAAGACAGCCAAATACAATGAATACAGGTTTTATCATAATGTTGAATATTGAGTTGCAAAGGTCGAAAATGTTGATGGAATGAGGGCAACGATTAACAACTTTTTTTGAAGATTAAAAAAATCAAGTCTGCTAAAAGAACATAGCAATTCAATTGTTAACCTCAAAAATTCCATTAATAACCACCAATACATACTCAGGGTTAAAATACAAATTGAAACACGGCTGTTAAAAGGTTGATATGAGAAAGGGAGAAACCATTGATAAGGCACCCCTCTTTTAAACCAATACAAAAAAAGGAGATTTCGCAAAAATGGATTAGACGTACATATGCAACGCCATATTGCTATCTATTTACTCACCTTAAAATCCTGATAACCCGGATATGGAGACAAATAACCGGCATTCCAATTACTCTGTAAAAGTGATTCCACCCAAGCATCGGTACGGTTGGTATGAGGATCGTACGCATCTTTGATGCTAACATCAGCGATATTTCCCTTAACATTCCACCAAAATGCACTCCATCCACCACGCAATTCTTTGATGATTTCATACACTGTTTTTCCGGTGGCTCGATCCATCAATTTTGCAAAAATACGTCCTTCAGAGGTGGTTAAATCCCGAATCTGAGCTTCGTACTGGCTTGCTAATGCTTTTTGCTTTTCAGCAACAAACGCACGCTGTGCTGGTCGGTCCATGGTTTGCATCTCTTGCTGCAGATCACGGTACTGCTCCAAAGCTGTCAAAAAAAGAGGGTAAACTCGACTCAGCTTTTTGTTCAGGAAGAAATAATAATTCTGATCCAGTGCATTGTTGAACTTAGGTTTATTGAGGAGAAACAACTCGTCCATGACCACGACATTTTCACCATTAATTTCATAAATCTTGGCTTTCTGCGCTTCGTCGTAATAATACTTATTGCCTAATTCGTCGGTTTTTAACAATTCCGGCGGATATTCACTGAGTGGCCTCACCTGCTGTATCTCCTGCGCATTTGCTCCAAATGCCGAAAACAAAAGAAAAATGATGACTGATAGATTAAATTTCATTATTTTTACTTCCGATTAAATCATCCATTTTTGCAACAAAATTCGTTCCTTTCTCTATGAAATTTGAAAAAAAATCATTAAAATTTTTAGAAGAATATTTAAATACCGCCTCTCCTACCGGATACGAGCATCGCGGACAAAAGGTGTGGATGAAGTACATTCAACCTTTTGTGGATAAAATAGAATCTGACCATTACGGAACCTGTTACGGAATCATCAACCCCGATGCTGATTTTAAAGTAGTGATAGAAGCTCATGCCGATGAAATTTCCTGGTATGTGAATTACATTACCGACGACGGTTTGATTTATGTGATCCGAAACGGCGGATCCGACCAAATGATTGCCCCATCAAAAGTGGTTCACATCCACGGTGAAAAAGGTGTGGTGAAAGGTGTTTTCGGTTGGCCGGCCATCCATACCAGAATAGGTGCAGAGAAAGAAACCACGCCGAAAATTGAAAATATTTTTATCGACTGTGGCGCAACAACCAAACAGGAAGTGGAAGAACTCGGGATTTTTGTGGGCACAATGATCACTTACCCCGACGAATTTTTCGAACTCAACGAACGGTATTTTGTATGCCGCGCTTTGGACAATAGAATCGGTGGATTTATGATCGCGGAAGTGGCGCGTCTTTTAAAGGAAAATAAAGACAAGCTTCCTTTTGGTTTATACATCACCAATTCTGTTCAGGAAGAAGTTGGGTTATACGGTGCCGATATGATTGCGGATACCATTAAACCCAATATCGCTATCGTTACAGACGTAACGCACGACACCACCACACCAATGATTGATAAGAAAAAGGAAGGCGACCAGAAATGTGGAGACGGACCCGTTATTTTCTTTGCGCCAAGTATTCACCATAATTTACGTCAACTCATTGTCGATACGGCAAAAGATAAAAAAATTCCCTATCAGCGAGCAGCAGCGAGCAGGGCCACAGGAACCGATACAGATGCTTTCGCCCACTCCAACGGCGGAGTACCTTCTGCATTAATTTCGCTACCCTTACGTTACATGCATACAACGGTGGAGATGGTGAGCAAAGAAGATGTGGCAAACGTCATCCAGCTTATTTATGAAACACTGCTGAATATTACACCCGAGATGAACCTCAAGTATCATTAATTAAAACAATGCAAATTATCCGTTAAAATAAGTACACCAATGAAGACAAAACTCATCGCTCCTTCCCTGCTCTCGGCCGATTTTGGAAATCTGCAGCGGGATATTGTAATGCTGAACGATTCGCAGGCCGATTGGCTTCATGTTGATATCATGGACGGAAGGTTTGTTCCGAATATTTCGTTTGGTTTCCCCGTGATGAAAACGATTCAGCAGCATGCTAAAAAATTTGTGGATGTACATTTGATGATTGTGGAACCCGAAAAATATGTGGAGGAATTTATCAATTTGGGCGCCGATCTGGTTTCTGTACATTACGAAGCATGTGTTCATCTCCACCGTACCATAAGTTTTATTCAGGATCGTGGGGCAAAAGCGGGAGTGGTACTTAATCCTGCAACGCCGGTGCTGATGCTGGAAGATATTATTGCCGATGTGGATCTGGTTCTGCTGATGAGCGTAAACCCCGGGTTTGGTGGCCAAAAATTCATCGAAAATACCTATAAAAAAATTGCAGAAACCAAGGATTTAATTCTTTCTAATAATTCCACAGCACTCATCGAAGTAGACGGCGGAGTTAATTTGGACAATGCCAGCAAACTCTTTGAAGCCGGCGCAGATGTGTTGGTGGCAGGAAACGCAGTTTTCTCTTCCGAAGATCCCGAAAGAACCATTGAACTTTTGAAGATATAGAAAATTAAATATCCCTATTAATCCTGATTGAAGATTTATTCTATTACCCCCAAAAGGGAAATTCAGCGATAATCTTGAAATTCCAGTATCCGAAGGTATAATACATAGAAATACCTATGTTTACTAAAAAAAAGCTGCATCAAAAGGTACCTTTGATTATTGCTGATGAATATTTAATTTCAATTTTTAAACTGAGAATGCTTGTTTACAATATAATACTGAATTCCAACTTTTAGATTTGAGCATCCATCTTTGCTTCCAAAAAGAGTGATACAAAACAAAAAAGTCCGGAATTCCGGACTTTTACAATAGAAATTAGTACGATTTAAAACACCTCTCTTCCTGAGAAATGGAATTGTGCTTCAATTAATGCATTGTCGTCAGAGTCGGATCCATGAACTGCATTTTCACCAACACTTCTTGCAAACATTTTTCGGATGGTCCCTTCTGCTGCATCAGCCGGATTAGTTGCGCCGATCAATGCACGGAAATCTTCCACGGCATTGTCTTTCTCCAAAACGGCAGCAACAATAGGTCCCGAACTCATGAACTCCACCAATTCTCCATAGAAAGGTCTTTCGGCGTGAACTTCGTAGAATTTTTTCGCATCTGCAACCGTAAGTTGTGTTAATTTTAATGCTTTGAATTTGAAACCTGCATCTGCAATCTTCCCTAAAATAGCACCAATATGACCATCTGCAACCGCGTCTGGTTTAATCATGGTGAATGTAATTTTGCCTGACATATATCTTGTTTTAAAGTGTTGCAAAAATAAGAAAAAGTTTTGTACATTTGCAGTGGAAATTCTTTAATAGAGAGCCATTCTTTTTGGCACGGAAGTTGCAATTATACTTTCGATTCTCATGTTTAATTTGAGTTTTCATGGTTATTAGTTTTTACCCAGCTTCGGCTGGGTTTTTTATTGCAATGAGTTTTCCTCAGCTTCTTCCATGAGTTTAAGATAGGTGATGTAGCGCGATTCAAGGATTTCTCCACTTTGTACTTTGTCCACCACTGCACATTTGGGCTCGTTGATGTGGAGGCAATTATGAAACTTACAATTTCTTCCTATCGTAAAAATTTCTGGAAAAAAATGCTGTATATCTTCCTTCTGCACATCAATCATAGCAAATTCGCGAACCCCGGGCGTATCGATAACACTTCCGCCAAAATTCCAGAAATGCATCTGTGCAAATGTGGTGGTATGTTTTCCCTTTAAATGAGTTTCGGAGATTTCAGAAGTTTTCAGGTTGAGTTCCGGCTGCAGCGCATTGGCTAACGTCGATTTCCCTGACCCAGAATGGCCAAAAAAAACCGACACTTTATTCTTCAGTTTCTCCTTCAAAACATCCAAATTCAGCCCCGAATAGGAAGAAATCTCCAATCCATCATAGCCAATGATGCGATACTCCTCCTCGATCGCTTTGACGAGCTCTTCTTCTTCGGACGACAAAACGTCCATTTTATTAAAAAGAATCAGCGGTTTCATATTATACGCCTCACAGCAGGCAAGAAAACGATCCAAAAAGCCAAGCGAGGTTTCAGGATGTTTTAAGGTAAAAACAAAACAACCCAAATCAATGTTGGATGCGATGATATGCGCCTCTTTGGAAAGGTTCACTGATTTTCGAATCAGGTAATTTTTGCGCGGCTCTATTTTGGTGATCCAGGCCACATCGTCCTTTTCTAAGGAAAATTCCACATAATCGCCCACAGCAAGTGGATTGGTTAGGCGTGTTTTGACGAGTTTAAATTTACCGCGAATACGTGCCTCAAAAAACCGACCGGTTTCAAATTCCAAAACCTGATACCAACTTCCGGTGGATTTAGTGATGAGGCCTTTTATTCCCATTAATATTGTGAACTATTTTAGCAAATATCTTCAAATATCTTTGACACTTGAATTGTACTATGTTGTATTCTGTTTTAAATTCTATTTTGTACTTCCACCGATTCTTCGTGAATGGATTTGAAAACACGCTCAATAAACTCACGCGACATCCCAGTTTCATCAGCTTTCTGAGCAGCATACTCGGTAATGACCTTCCAACGATCCGGCTGAAAAATCGCAATATTATTCGCTTTTTTCAACGATCCAATTTTTTCTGAAACTTTCATTCTTTCTGCGAGAATTTGAATCAGCTGGAAATCAAGATCAGAAATTAACGTTCTGTGCATCACAATTTCTTCATCAAATCCTGAAAAATCAGAATGTCTTACCTGCAAATTTTGGATGAGATTGCCCAAAACCTCAGGGGTAATTTGCTGTGCTGCGTCACTCCAAGCTTCATCGGGATTGCAGTGCGTTTCAATGATGGCACCACTATAACCAAGGTTCAATGCCTCCTGAGCGATGGCAGACAATCCCTGCCTGTTACCACAAATATGCGACGGATCCACGATTAGCGGAATGTTAGGAAACTGATTTTTAAAATCCAACGCAATCTGCCAATTCGGACTGTTGCGGTATTTTGTTTTCTGGTATGTGGAAAATCCACGATGAATTGCGCCAAGATTGGTAATTCCCTGTGCAAGCAAACGCTCCAGAGCGCCAATCCACAATGCCAAATCAGGATTAACCGGATTTTTTACCAGCACGGTTTTATCTGTTCCTTTTAAAGCTTCTGCGATTTCCTGAACCGTGAAAGGATTGGTGGTAGAACGCGCTCCTACCCATAAAATATCGACGTCGGCTTTCAGCGCGGCATCTACGTGATGAGCGTTGGCAACCTCAGTTGCCGTTTGGAAACCATATTCCTCCTTCACTTTTTTCAGCCAATTCAGCCCAATAATTCCGACGCCTTCAAAACCGTTTGGCTTTGTCCTAGGTTTCCAAATGCCGGCACGAAAAACAGAGACTTCTGGAGCACTTTCTTTAATTCTTTTGGCGGTATCCAGCATCTGCGCTTCACTTTCGGCGCTGCAAGGTCCTGCAATGATAAGGGGTTGTGGAAATTCCTGAATCCACTTATTTTCTAAATCGTGTAATGTCATTGTTATACTGCCTTTTTGGCATTTTTTATTAATAATACAAATGGGATATTGACACATCAACGTCAATCTGCCATAAAAAAAATAATGAAATTTTGAGGGAATAGCATTAACTCAAATCGAATTTGAAAATCTCATCCATTTCCCGCAAAATCGGATTAATTGCGGCAAATTTATCAAAAATCTTTCGTTTGGTGATGATTTCTTTTTTAAGCGATACATCATTCCTGTATTGCAATTCAATGTTGAAATGATTGACCTTGCGCATAAAATGGTTAAAAAAATCGGCTCGAATCTTTTCAAACTCGCTTTTCGCGGAATCCGACGGATAAATGATTTCAACAATATTTTCATCTTTCTTCACCAGTTGAAAAGAGCTTATGGCATTATAAACAATAATATCTTTTGCCTGTAAATCTTTGAGAAATCGGGCCCATTCTTCCCGCAAATCGGTTTCTGTAAAATGATTGCTCGGCAATTCTTCCTTTACCGACAAGATTTGCTCTTCTTCCTCTTCCTGTTTTTTAAGGGCTTCACTAATACTGAATTTGGGCGCAACTTTTTGCCTGAAAAGAGGTTCGCTGGTTTTGGCAACGCTTGGCTTCGGCCTCTGGTCAACACTTATTTTTATTGATTCCCCATCTGCCTGCTCGGTTTGATTGGGTGATGATGATAAATGAAGGGCTTTAAGAAGTGGTGCTAAAATCAGGAATTTTTTTTTTTTGATTCGCTTCCACTGCCAGTGAGGGAGGAAAGTTGCATCAGCGCGATCTCCACCGTTAAACGCGGGTTTTTGGAGTTCTTGTAATTGATGTCGGCATGATTACAAATTTCTATGGCATCGATCAACTGTTGCGCGCTCCATTTTTTGGACTGTTCTGCAAACTTGGTTTTTGTTTTGTCACCAACCTCGATTAATGCTAATGTTTTTTCATTTTGTGCCATCATCAGATCCCGAAAATGATTGCCCAATCCGCCTATAAAAATATGAGGATCAAACCCCCTTTTGACAATTTCATTGAAATTGGTCAACGTTTCCGGAATTTTATTTTCATGCACCAGATCTACAATGTTCAGATACTGATCATAATCAAGAATATTAAGCACTTCAGCCGCCTTGGCAAGCGTAATATTTTTCTGCGAAAAAGTAGAAAGCCGATCAAAAATCGACAGTGCATCTCTCAAAGCGCCATCAGCTTTTTGGGCGATCAAATATAACGCATCGTCTTCGTATTGAATACTTTCTTTCTCGGCAATTTTGCGAAGATGATCCTGAATATCTTCAATGGTGATGCGCTTAAAATCATAAATCTGACAACGCGAAAGAATAGTCGGAATAATTTTATGTTTCTCGGTAGTTGCCAAGATAAAAATAGCATGTGCCGGCGGTTCTTCTAGGGTTTTCAGGAATGCATTGAAAGCCGACGGTGACAACATGTGTACCTCATCAATAATATAAATTTTGTACTTCCCTACCTGTGGGGCAAACCGTACCTGATCGGTAAGTTCCCGAATATCGTCCACAGAATTATTGGAAGCAGCGTCGAGTTCAAAAATATTATAGCTGAAACCGTCTTCGGAGGTGGAACCGTCGCGCTCATTGATTTTTCGAGCAAGAATTCTGGCGCATGTGGTTTTACCAACACCTCTTGGGCCACAAAAAAGGAGTGCCTGTGCAAGTTGATTTTCGTCGATCGCATGCTCCAGCGTATCGGTAATATGCTGTTGTCCAACCACAGTATCAAACTCTTGTGGGCGGTATTTTCTTGCTGAAACGACGAAATTTTCCATTGGTCAAAAATAGGAAAATAATTACAAAAAAGAAAGGGAGAAAATGGGATGATGTTGAGATTCACGTGCTGATTGTTTATCAAAAATCCGTAAGAGAGTGGAACAAATTAACTTCTCTTCTCTATTATAGCTCAAATACCAGACAACTTACAAACCTTTTCGTTCGAGATTTTTAATGGACCTGAAAAATGTTGTATTTCTTACTTTTAAACAAAAACTTCCCTCCAGCTTGCCGCTGAAGGGAAGTTTTTGCATTCACCAAGCGATTAAACGGGTTGCACCCAATCTAAAAACCATGCTTTGATGTCGCCTTCTAAATCGTTTTCTAATTTTTCACGGCACCAATTGTGGTAATTATTCAGCCATTCTTTTTCAGGAGTGGTGAGTAGGGAAATATCAATCACCCTTCTGTCGAAAGGGCAAACAGTCAGCGTTTCAAATTCGTAGAAACTGCCAAAATCACTTTTTTTCCATTCTTTCACTGTAATGAGGTTTTCGTGGCGAATGCCATAATGGTAGTCGTAATAAAATCCCGGCTCATTGGAAATCACCATTCCGGGAATCAAGTCTTGCGCATTCATATCTTTGCGAATATTCTGTGGCCCTTCATGCACATTCATAAAACTGCCGACACCATGACCAGTACCGTGGTTATAATCTTTGGCTTCTTTCCACAATGCCATTCTGGCAAAAGCGTCTAACTGCACCCCTTTGGTTCCTTTCGGAAATTTCACCATTGAAAGCTGAATCAAACCTTTCAGAGCCAGTGTGCTGTTGTGCTTAAATTCGTCGGAAACCTCGCCCAACGCAACAGTTCTTGTAATATCTGTAGTTCCTTCCAAATATTGCCCGCCAGAATCGATCAGGATAGATGCTGCATTAGTTACAGACTTGCTGCCCTCACTTTTTGCGGAATAATGCATAATGGCACCGTTTTCCAAATATCCGACAATGGATCCGAAACTCTCCCCTACAAAGTTTTTTCCCTCGGCACGAAAGCCATAAAGCTTCTCACCAATCGAAAACTCATTCATCGATTCTTTTCCGGCTTGGTGGGTGAGCCAATATAAAAACTTCACCATGGCCACACCGTCTCGTTGCATCACAGTACGGAAACCCGCCAATTCTGCATCATTTTTCACCGCCTTCATCAGATTTCCCGGAACAGGGGCTTTAATGAAAGTATTGCTGGCTTTAAGATGCTCAAAAATTGACTGGTTACTATTAGGTGAAATAAGGATTTTTTCGTTTTTGATGGTACCCAAAGCAGTATAAAAGTCTTCGTAAGGTCTCATTTTCACTTCTGCTTCATCGAGTTGTTTTCTGGCGTCAACGGTAAGTTTTTCCAGATCCACAAACAGTTCTGCATCATTTTTTGTAAGAATAATATAGCTTAAAAAAACTGGATTCGACTGTACATCACTGCCTCTCAAGTTTAATGTCCATGCAATATCGTCCAATGTAGAAATAATATGCACTGTTGCTCCGGCTTCTTCCATTTTACTCCGAATATCGTTTAGTTTTTCAGCAACAGATTTCCCGGCTCTTTCAACAGGGTGCACAAACACAGGATTTTTGGGGGCATCGGGATTTCGGTTGGTCCAAATTTCCTCTAACAGAGGTGCATCAACCACTGCAATTTTTTTGTCAATCAGCTTTTGTTCCAGGATTTCCCAGTTCATATTTGAGGTGGCCAACGCATTCACGGCAACTTTTCCATTTTCGGGAACTTGGGAAATAATCCAATCAATATAGTTGGGTGTACCTTCCATTCCGTCCTTCATGAGGGTAATTCCAGATCCGTCGAGCTCGATCGCGGCCTGCACAAAATACCGTCCGTCCGTCCATAATGCCGCCTCATTTTTTGTCACAACCAAGAACCCTGCAGAACCCGTAAAACCCGATAGCCACGACCTTTCCTGCCATTCTTTAGGAAGGTATTCGCTCATGTGAGGATCTGCGGAATAGACGATGAATGCATCAATGTTATACGCTGTCATTTTTTGGCGCAACGTTGCTATTTTTTCTGCTGAAGTCATGTGTAAAATTTTGGGTGAATTTACGAAGAAATTGATAATTTTTCTTTAAAATAATGATGCTTTTTCAAACGGGTCCTTTGTAGTTATCAAAAAAAAACCGGAAAAAAATTCCGGCATTTTATAAATCATTAGCGATTATTGGGCTTACTTCCCTTATTTTTTCATCGCTGCTTCTTTTGCTTTAAACTCTTGAAATTTTGCTTCATTTTTGTTGGATTGATATAATCCTTTTAATAAAGTGACCGCTTCCGGATTATTTGCATCAGCTGCATACCATTTTTCTGCGTATGGCAAAGCCGCCGCCAATCTTGCTCTTCTAGCTTCGATGATTTTGTTGGCCTCTGCAGTTTTACCTGCTTTTCTTGCCGCATTGTAGTCATCAATTGCTTTGGCATCATCACCCATTGTTACAAAGGTGAGGTTTTGATATGCCTGTGCAAAATCGGGTTTAAGTTCGGTAGCTTTTTTGAAAGAAGCAATGGCCTCGTTTTCAGTTGCAGGGTCTTTGCTTTGAAGCACCCCTAAATTGTACCAGTTATTAGCATCATTAGGATTTTTGGCTAACTGCGCTTTTAAGCTGGATACAAACTCGTTCATCTTCCCAGACTTATAATAGGCAGTTCCCTGAAGTTCATTCAACTTTGCATTGTTTGGATATTTGGCCAAACCTTTTTGGATGGTTGCTAAAGCATCTTCTGAACGATTTGCATCTAACTCCAGCGCTGCTTTTGTTTCGTACAATTCCTGTTCGATACTTTTGGATGTTTCACTTTTAAAATCGGTATAATCTGATGTTGCACCCATTTTTTTATAAAGATCCCAACTGGTTTTATCCAACGTATCTACTACATTTGTCTTTTTATTTTTGGCCGTATAAGAGGTTTCTGATCCGGTGTATCCCCCATCAATTAGCTGGTTATAAATCTCAATTGCTTTTAGTTTATCGTCCGCAAGAGCATAGCTTAACCCAGAATAATACAACAGTTGTTTATTATCTTGCCCGATGGCTTTCAGCAAATCGTATGATTCTTTAAACTTCGTTGCTGCAGTGGCGTATTTTTTAGCACCATGATCTTCCAACGCCGATTTATAGGTTCGTTCGATAATGGGATTAAGTGCCGTACCCAGCTTGCTATTAAGGGTTGGTGAGTAGGATTCTTCCTTCAACCCTGCAATTCCTGATGCATCTGCAGCAGCTTTACCTACATAATAAACCCTTGTTTTGGAGGCATCTTTTCCGGTGTACACCTTATTTTTGCCCAAATCATCAATTTTCGCAAGGTAGGCCGCTCCTTCGGCAGTTTTACCGCCTTTCATTAAAGCCAAACCTTTTGCATAATAATACTGCTCCTGCAATGAAGGTTCTAAAAGATAGATCTTCCCGCCTAACGCGGTTTCTGCCGCAGCAACATCTGTATTAGCAGTCGCAATATCTCCTGCCTCAATAGCTTTTACCGCCGCACTGATTTCCTTTTTTTGTGCCGTTGCAAAAGTTATAGCAACCATTGCAACACTTAAAAATATTCTTTTCATAATATTTTAGATAAAAATTTTTGTTTATGAATTATTCTTCAGAAGTACCGTCTTCTTGTTCATTTTCGAGTTTTTCATTCTCTCTCGCTTCCTGCTCTTCTACTTTTTTAAGGTCTTCTTCATCACCCATATTACTGATGGAGTTATCGCCAGTTTGCGGTGCATTTTTAAATTCTGGAGTAGCAGCGTCAACTTCTCCTAGAAGAGTTCCTACCTCGTCTGCATTTTCTTCATCGACATCTTTATCCATTTCCACTTTCGCAATCGCGGCAATTTCATCATTATTTTTGAGGTTGATAACGCGCACGCCCTGTGTATTTCTACCCATCACCCGCATTTCCTCCATACTCATCCTGATGGCTACCCCCGATTTGTTGATGATCATTAAACCATCTTCATCGGTAACAGACTGGATGGCGATCAGTTGTCCCGTTTTTTCGGTAATATTAAGGGTAATAACCCCTTTACCGCCACGGTTGGTGATGCGGTAATCCTCCACTGCTGTACGCTTACCGTATCCTTTCTCTGACACAACCAAAACGGTTTCTTTCTGCACATCGTCCACAACAATCATACCAATAACCTCGTCGTTTCCTTCAAGTGAAATCCCTCGTACACCGATCGAACCTCTACCCACTGCTCTAGCTTTTTCTTCTGGGAAACGGATACATTTTCCGTTTTTGGTGGCAATCATGATTTCAGAATTTCCATTGGTGAGTTTTGCGCCCAACAGTTGGTCATTATCACGAATTTCAATAGCATTCACCCCGTTTGTTCGTGGTCTAGAGTACGCTTCTAGTGAGGTTTTTTTGATGGTACCGTTTTTGGTAATCATCACCACATACATCTGTTTTACGTATTCAGCATCTTTCAAATCATTGGTTCTGATGTATGCTTTAATTTTATCATCAGGTTCAATGTTAATCAGGTTTTGCACTGCCCTGCCTTTGGCCGTTTTGGAACCTTCCGGAATTTCAAAAACCCTTAACCAGAAACATTTCCCTTTTTCGGTAAAGAAAAGCATATACTGGTGGTTGGTGGCTGCCACAATGTACTCCAGGAAGTCTTCATCTCTTGTGGTTGCTGCACGGTTTCCTACACCGCCACGGCTCTGGATTTTGTATTCAGAAAGTGATGTTCTTTTGATATAACCTGCATGCGAAATAGTGAGCACCACTTTTTCGTCTGGAATTAGATCTTCGATGGACATTTCGCCACCAGAATAATCGATTTCGGTTCTTCTTTCGTCGCCATATTTTTCTTTGATGTCGAGGAGCTCATTTTTAATAATCTCAAACCTTCTGGATTCTGTTGACAAAATACTTTCCAAATCTTTAATCAAGTTCATGATCTCTTCATATTCAGCACGGATTTTATCGAGTTCCATGCCGGTTAATCTGGCAAGTCTCAAATCAAGAATGGCCTGTGCCTGAATTTCAGAAAGATCAAACTCCGCCATCAGACCTTCTTTTGCCGCTTGTGGATTGGCGCTGTGTCTGATGATGGCAATGGCTTTATCAAGGTCGTCCTGGGTACCGATAACCCTCATGAATCCCTCTAAAATATGTGCCCTTTCCTTTGCTTTTTTCAGCTCGAACTCAGTTCTTCGAATCACCACTTCATGGCGGTGTTCTACAAAATGATGAATCAGGTCTTTGAGGTTCAACTGCTCGGGGCGTCCGCTCACCAACGCAATATTATTGACACTGAAAGAGGTTTGAAGCGCTGTATATTTATAAATCATATTCAGCAACACATTGGGAATGGCGTCGTTTTTAAGTTCATACACAATTCTCATCCCTCGTCGGTCGGACTCATCGCGGATTTCATAGATACCCGGAATTTTCTCTTCCTTCACCAAATCTGCCGTTCTGGCAATCATTTCGGCTTTATTTACCTGATAAGGAACTTCGGTAACAATGATTGCGTTTCTATTGTGGACTTCCTCAAAATTTACTTTTGCACGAAGAACAATTCTGCCTCTTCCTGTGTGGAATGCATCTCTAACACCGTCGTAACCATAAATAATTCCACCGGTTGGAAAATCCGGTGCAATGATGTGCTTCATCAGCTCATCGATGGTTATTTCCCTATTGTCGATAAAGGCAACAATGGCATCAACGGCTTCCGAAAGATTATGGGGCGCCATATTGGTGGCCATACCTACTGCAATACCGGAAGTACCATTCACTAAAAGGTTTGGAATTCTGGTTGGCAAAACGGTGGGTTCCGTCAATGAATCATCAAAGTTATTCTGGAAATCCACAGTTTCTTTATCCAGATCGGCCAAGATTTCGTCAGAAATCTTTTTCAGGCGGGCTTCTGTGTATCGCATTGCTGCTGGCGGATCACCGTCCATTGAGCCAAAGTTACCCTGACCATCCACCTGAGGATAGCGCAAACTCCAAGGCTGAGCCATTCTCACCATCGCATCATAAACGGAGGAATCCCCGTGCGGATGGTATTTACCTAATACATCTCCTACAATTCTCGCGGATTTTAAATATTTCCTGTTCGAAAAGACACCTAGACCGTACATACCGTAGAAAACTCTTCTGTGAACGGGTTTTAAACCATCTCTTACATCAGGTAATGCTCTGGAAACAATTACCGACATGGAATAATCAATGTAAGAGGATTTCATTTCATCAACGATGTTGATAGGAATTAACCTTTCTCCTTCTTTATGCATAATTTGTTCTAATAAAATGAATTTCAGCAGTTTAAAAACAAAACTGAAATTTCCTTAATCTCTATTTTTAATAACGTGCTAAAATACGATTTTTTTACCGATTTTTGTGCAATAATTTATCCACATCGTTTATAAATATCGTTAAAATTATGAGCATTCTTAGCATCACCTTTCATACCACCGACAAGATCAGCGAAAATTGGGAAAACTATGTAGAAAGCGACCTTCATGAAATGGTAGAAAACCTGATGGATGTTGAGAAATACATCATTTCGCAAGTACAGAGCGAGATGGTTGGTGAAGGACAAAACACCAATGTACTGCTTATTTTTGAAAATGATGAAAAGCGCGACGATTTTGTGGAAATCGAGCTTAAAAATATTACGGAAAGGATTGAAGGGAAATTTGGTGAAGAGGTGATGATCTTTCAGACGTTTCTACACCCCAGAAAAACGCGTCTTTAAATTATCTCCAAAAATTTCATCGTATCCACGTGATCGGCGTAGGTATCCAAACCAGGATTTTGCGCTTCACCCAACCCAACAGATTCCAGCCCCAGTTCCGGTTTTGCAACAACGACCTGAATACTTTCACGGTGCTCTTGAATGAAATTCTTCACCTCTTCAAGATCAGAATATCTAGAAAAATTGACCACTGAAAGCGGCGAAAAAAGCGCTTCATCTTCCTTTAGCATTACAAAATTATTGTCCCAAAACCGCTCCTGATTCAACAGATAGATTGCACGGTTATATTCGTAATTGTTGGCGTATTTATGGTGATGAATAATGTCTTTAAAAGCTATAAAATTCTCAAATAAATGATCAATTCTGTAATCTTCCGGAATAAATATTCGGGTAACGTTTCTACATCCCAAACCAAAATATCTAAAAATATCTTCTGCCAATAACTTTAGCTCTGCATCCGTTTCGTCTCCTTTCAGCACAGCAATCGAAGTCCTATTTTTCCGAATAATGCTCAAATAATCTTTAAAGTAATACTCCAGATACTTTGCCGTATTATTACTTCCTGTGGCAATTACAGCATCAAAATTTTCCAATTTATCCACTAACTCATACCGCACTTCCTGCTCTGAAAATTCATTCCATTTTTTCAACAAGAAGGGAATCAGCAAGCGGTCTTTGGAAGATAATTTAATTACGGGAATATTGCCACTCAATACCGTTGCCAACACATCATGAAACCCCACCAACGGTATGTTGCCGGCAAGAATCAATCCTACTTTTTTAGGCAATTTCGTGATTTGATAATGAGAAAGCCATTTTTTTATGTTTTCTTCATTGAGGACACTTACCCACTGATTGAGCGCGAACTTTTGATTCTCGATGGTCATCCAAGAATTTTCAATTTCGGATTTTCTTAAAACAGCATTAAGTTCAGCATCGTTTTCATCAAAAGAAAACTCATCTTTCTTCAAAAAAGCATTAAGGTAATTGCTTAATTTACATAGTCCTGAAATCTGATTTTCTATTGCCATACTGTGGGAAATTAGCGGAATTTTCGTAATTTTGTGCAAATTTATAAATAATATATTAGCGATGGCTATTAAAATAACTGATGAATGCATTAACTGTGGCGCCTGTGAACCGGAATGCCCTAATAATGCGATTTATGAAGGTGCTGTAGATTGGCGAGCTTCGGATGGTACTGCGTTGAAGGGTAAAGTGGTAATGAAATCTGGCCTTACGATAGATGCAGATGCTCCGCAGGAACCCGTTTCAGATGATGTTTACTTTATTGTGACCGACAAATGTACAGAGTGTAAAGGTTTTCATGAGGAACCGCAGTGTGCTGCAGTATGTCCGGTAGATTGTTGCATACCCGATGAAGACCATGTGGAGTCGGATGAAGAGCTGCTACAGAAAAAAGAGTTTCTGCACGACGAGTAAGACACTGTTATCCCTATGTGCAGTTACAACATTGGGCTTTTTCCCCAAGAATCCAAATTTTACAAATAGAAATGAGCAAAAAACATAATTTCAGTGCAGGCCCCTGCATTTTGCCGCAAGAAGTTTTCGAAAAATCAGCAGAAGCAATTCTGGACTTCAACGGAATCGGACTTTCAATCTTGGAAATATCTCACCGCAGCAAGGATTTTCTTCCTATCATGGAAGAAGCCAGAGCAATCGTAAAACGGCTGCTGCGTTTGCGTGACGAGTACGAAGTGCTCTATTTGGGCGGTGGCGCAAGTTTGCAATTTGCAATGGTTCCTTTTAACCTCATGAAGCAAGAAAATGGAAAAGCAGCATACCTTGATACGGGAACTTGGGCTGCAGGTGCCATCAAAGAAGCCAAGAAATTAGGCGAAGTAGATGTGGTGGGCTCTTCGAAAACAGAAAACTATTCCTTTATTCCTAAAGATTATCAAGTGGGAAGCGAATATGATTATTTCCACTGTACTTCCAACAATACGATTTACGGAACCCAAATGAAGAGCTTTCCCGAGGTGGATACACTGATGGTTTGTGATATGAGTTCTGATATCTTTTCACGACGACTCGATTTCTCTAAATTTGATCTCATCTATGCCGGTGCCCAAAAAAATATGGGTCCCGCAGGCGTTACCATGGTGGTGGTAAAAAAAGAAATCCTTGGAAAAACTGGTCGCGACATCCCCTCTTATTTAGATTATTCTTTACATATTGCCAAAGAATCTATGTTTAATACTCCGCCCGTGTTCCCAGTTTATGCAACCCTACTCACTTTGCAGCATTTGGAAAAAAACGGCGGTATCGAGGGAGCAGAAATAAGAAACGAAGCCAAAGCGAAATTACTATACGACGAAATAGATCGCAACCCGCTTTTCGAAACTTTTTGTCAAAAAGAAGACCGTTCACTGATGAATGTTTCCTTCAAATTGACTGATGAATCGAAAAAGCAAGAGTTTGACAATGCTTGGAAAGCAGCTGGCATCAACGGACTGAACGGACACCGAAGTTTAGGCGGTTACCGCGCAAGTTTATACAATGCACTGCCCATTGAAAGCGTGCAAGTGCTGGTAGATGTTATGAAAACGATTGAATAAGAATCAGGAAACTTAATCTGATTATGATGAAAGTTTTAGCCAACGACGGAATTTCCAAGGCAGGAGAAATTGCCTTACAAGACGCAGGCATCGAAATCATAGAAGCCAAAGTAGCTCAGGAGCAACTCGCCAATTTCATTAATGAAAATGCGGTGGACGTACTTTTGGTAAGAAGTGCCACAAAAGTACCCAAGGAACTCATCGACTCATGTCCAACGCTCAAAATTATCGGAAGAGGTGGTGTAGGTTTAGACAATATTGATGTGGAGCATGCTAAAGCAAAGGGAATTTACGTTATCAATACCCCGAATGCATCATCCCGTTCGGTCGCAGAAATGGTTTTTGCCCATTTTTTTTCACTGGCAAGATTCCTACACGAAGCCAACAGAATGATGCCATTAGAAGGTGAAAGTAATTTTAAAGCATTAAAAAAATCCTATTCCAACGCCGTGGAGCTTGAAGGAAAAACATTAGGCGTCATTGGTTTTGGAGGAATTGGTAAAGAAGTAGTGAAGATGGGCATTTCTCTTGGGATGAAGGTGAAAGTACTCACAAGAAGCCCGAAAACCGCGACACTTTCTCTGAACTTCTTCGACGGACAGCAGGTAGATTTCAGAATTTCGTCCGACAATAATATGGATGAATTTCTGAAAGATTCAGATTTTATAAGTATTAATACACCTAAAACCACCGGCTATATTATTGATGCACCAGAATTGGAAAAGATGAAAGATGGTGTTTTTATAGTGAACACAGCAAGAGGCGGTGTAATCAATGAAGTTGCCCTACTCGATTTTATAGAATCCGGAAAAGTGGCAGGCGCTGCGCTGGATGTTTTTGAGAATGAACCCACGCCGGAACTTTCAATCCTGATGAACCCTGCACTTTCACTTTCGCCACATTTGGGTGGAAACACGCTCGATGCTCAGGATAAAATAGGAATAGAGCTTACTGAACAGATTATTGATTTGAAAAAGAAACTACAGAAATAAAATGCCCATTTTTAAACCATTTCGAGGAGTTCGTCCAAATGACGATTACGTGGATGTGTTCCCTACACATCCCCTTGATAATTATTCTCAGGAAGAAATTAACAAAAAAGCACAAGAAGATTCATCTTATATCCAGATGATCAAGCCCTATGTGGTGAGTAAATCAAAAGATGTTGACCGTAACCTACGGAAAATCAGGACTAATTTTGAGGAGCTGCTGGATGAAAAAAAGTTGGTTCAGGATAACTCGTCCTATTACCTTTATGTGCAGATAATGCCCAATAAAACCGTCTTTCGCGGATTGCTGGGTTTAGTAAGTGTGGAAGATTTCCAGAACGGGAAAATTAAAAAACACGAATCTACCCTTACCCATAAAAAGGAAAAGCTCGCGTACTATCTGGAAAAAGTGAACATTCAGGCAGAGCCGGTTTTGCTTACCTATTTGGCAAATCCAAAGGTGGAACTACTGATGAACCACGAGGAGAAAAACGTGCCCATCCTCAATCATCTCGATGATAATGGCGTACGTCATAAAATATGGCGAATTGATAACCGACTGAAGATGCAGCAGTTTAAAGAAGTGCTGGAACACATCGACTCCTTTTACATTGCTGATGGGCACCACCGTATTGGTTCGGCTGCACTGAACGCCAAAAACCTTCAGCAGAAGAATAAAAAACACAACGGTATCGAACATTACAATTATGTTTATAGTTTTATCGTGTCCAATCAATCCATTAAAATTCACGATTACAATCGATTGATCGGAGACCTGAACGGTCTTACCGAAGAAGAATTTCTTAAAAAAATTGAAGAAAACTTCCTGGTTCATGATAAAGGAGAAACCCCTTATTTTCCGTCACAAAAATTTCACATCTCCATGTATCTTGGTGGTAAATTTTACTCGCTGCATGTGAAACACGATTTGCGACAAAAACAACAAGAGCTTAATGACTTGGATCATTTCCTTTTAGAAGAGTTTATTTTTAAAGACATCTTGGGAATAGAAGACCCAAAAACGACCGACAAAATCACCTACATCAATGGAAATTCCGGGATTGAAGGCATTATTGAAATTAAGAAAAAGGTGGATTCAGGTGAATATAAAGCAGGTTTCGGAATTCACCCAGTAAGTTTTACAGATTTGCTAAAAGTTTCGGACAAAAATATCAAGATGCCTCCAAAATGTACTTACATTGAACCTAAACTGGTAACTGCTTTGGTGATGTATGATATGAAATAAGATAAGAGGTTTATAAAATTTGTCTTACATTTGAATTTCCATTCAGAAACAACAACAATGAAGATATCTCTGCTAAAAATACTTCCGCTCTTTATGGGCGGAATTTTATTTTCGCAAACCCATAGCGATTCGTTAAGCTTTAAAAACATATCCGATGAAATGTTGGTAAACGGTAAAGCGTACGAAAACCTCAGATCGTTAACCCAAAACATTGGTCATCGCTTAAGTGGTTCCGAATCTTACGAAAAAGCAACCGATTGGGCAGTTCAAAAACTAAAAGAAGCCGGTGCCGACAAAGTGTGGAAGGAAGAAGTAATGGTTCCTGTCTGGGAACGGGGCACAGAATCACTGCACATCAAAACGTCTACTGGCGCTTGGAAAAAATTAAGGATGCTCTCTTTAGGAAACTCGGAAGGAACCAAGGGGCAAAACCTGGAAGGTGAAATTATCTTCGTCAAAAACAAGGAAGATTTCGATAAATTGCCTGCGGATAAAGTGCGGGGAAAAATCGTCTTTTTTAATTATGCCTTCAACCAAAAATTCATCAATACCGGAATGGCGTATGTTGATGCCGGCATCTATCGCCGTTCTGCTGCGAGCTGGGCGGGTAAAAAAGGTGCAAAAGCCGTTATCATCAGGTCGCTTTCTTCCGCATTTGATGATGTTCCGCATACAGGTGCAATGCGATATGACAAGGATGATTCCACAAAGATTCCCGCGGTTGCCATTGGTCCTAAATCGGCCGATGAACTGGAGAAGACCTTAAAAACAGAGAAAATTTTTGCCCGGCTGAATTCCAATTGTGGGATGAAAGGTGAAAAACTGTCTCATTCAGTTATTGGCGAAATCACCGGAAAAAAAGATCAAAGTGTAATTGTTGTTGGCGGGCATCTTGATTCGTGGGATGTTGGACAAGGTGCACATGATGACGGGGCGGGAATTGTGCAAAGCATCGAGGTTTTGCGCACATTCAAGCAACTGGGATACAAAAATAATCATACTGTAAGAGTGGTTTGTTTTGCCAATGAAGAAAATGGATTACGCGGCGGAACAACTTATGCCAGTGCAGTTGAAAAAAGAAATGAAAAACATCTTTTTGCCATTGAAAGTGATGGTGGTGGCTTCGCTCCCAGAGGCATTGCGCTGATGACAGATCCTGAAAAACGACTGCAAATACAGGCATGGAAAAACCTCTTTTTACCCTATGGGGTTTATAATTTTGACCTTCAGTATGCTGGTGCAGATGTGGAACCTCTGCATCAATTGGGTGTTACCTGCGCAGAGTTGGTTCCTGAATCGCAACGGTATTTCGACATTCATCATTCCGATGAAGATACTTTTGACAAAGTAAACCGCCGCGAACTCCTTATGGGAGCAGCAACAATGGCGCAAATTGTTTACATGATCGATACATATTGGTAATGAGTAAACCGCCATTTTACAAAAGCATGTGGAATTCCATCAAAGGGTTGGTGTGGATGTTGAAATCGGAAAGAAATTTCCAGTTGGAAGTTGTGGCGTTACTCATCAATTTGTTTCTTATCGTGTACTTTCAGCTTTCTACAGTTGATGCCGCTATTATTCTCATCGTCTGCTCTGCCGTTTTGGCACTGGAAATTGTGAACACATGCATTGAAAAGCTTTGTGATATCATCCACCCCGAATACGATTACAGGATTAAAATCATTAAAGATGCAGCAGCCGGCGCAGTTTTACTGATGGCTATTTGCTCGGTTTTTGTCGGAATTTTAGTGTACCGCAACTACTTTTTTTAAAAAGGAGAATTTTGATAGGAATCTTTAGCGGCATTGTAGCCGATGTCAAAAATTTCTTCCAAACGATGGGCTTTGCGCTCGAAAGTACCATAACGTGATAACTTTTTAGAGCTGATCAGCCAGTCGCAGTAAGAAAATTTATAAATTTCGGTACGATGGGAAAGCAGTTCGTAGGCACGGGTAGTCACAGACCTGATGGAATTAAGGTCTGTAATTTCTACATCCTGAGGAAGGGATACATAACTGCCAATCAGCTTTTCACATTCTTTATGGATAATATCAGCAGGGAAATTATTGAGGACGCCACCATCGCTGAACATTTCCTCACCCACAATATAAGGGGTCGTAATTCCCGGAATGGAACATGAGCCAATGACTGCATCAACAACTTTGTCACTGTCCTTAAAAATTTTTTGATCACCGGAAACCAGTTCTGTTGCGATGATTTTTATTTTTTTCTGAAGCTCTCCAATTTGCATATCCTGAAAAACGGGTTGCAAATAATTTCGAAAAATAGTCGACGAAACCAAGCCCGGTTTATTGATGGTGAAGTGCTTCCAATTAAAGAAATAAACAGATTTGAAAAAGTCCAAAATTTCTTCCGGCGATTTTCCTGCTGCATACAAACTTCCTACGATAGAGCCCGCGCTGCAACATGCTAAAACATCCGGCTCGATATTTTTTTCGACCAAAAACTTTAAAACTCCTGCGTGGGCAACTCCTTTTGTGCCGCCTCCGGAAAGAACGAGACCAAGATTATTCGTCGTATTCATTGAATCAAAAATAAATAAACCGCGACTGTAGACCGCGGTTTATTTTATAAATTTACTATTTACAGCATAAATTAAATATGAATCACTTCACCGTACGCCGCAGCAGCAGCTTCCATCACTGCTTCTGACAATGTTGGGTGTGGGTGAATTGATTTGATGATTTCGTGGCCGGTTGTTTCAAGGTTTCTCGCTACCACAGCTTCAGCAATCATATCCGTAACGCCGTCGCCCACCATGTGACAACCTAGCCATTCGCCATATTTTGCATCAAAAATCACTTTTACAAAACCATCGGTATCGCCGTTTGCTGTGGCTTTTCCGGATGCGGAAAAAGGGAACTTTCCAACTTTCAGTTCATATCCTTTTTCTTTTGCCTGCTTCTCTGTTAATCCCACCGATGCAATTTCTGGATGACAGTAGGTACAACCAGGTATATTTCCATAATTAATGGGCTGCACATGCAAACCTTTAATTTTTTCAACGCAGGTAATTCCTTCTGCAGAGGCAACGTGAGCCAGTGCCTGAGTCGGAATAATATCTCCAATAGCATAATAGCCAGGAACCGAAGTCTCGTACCACTCGTTAACCAGCACTCTGCCTTTTTCTGTTTTAATACCTACCTCCTCGAAACCCTGACCTTCAATGTTGGCTGCAATTCCAACCGCCGACAGTACAATATCAGCTTCCAGAGTTTCTTCTCCTTTTGCCGTTTTTACTTTTGCTTTCACGCCATTTCCTGTAGTATCCAATGATTCTACTGAAGCGTTGGTCATGATATCGATTCCTGATTTTTTCAACGATTTTTCAACATGTTTTGACACTTCTTCATCTTCCACCGGAACAATATTCGGCATAAATTCTACAATGGTCACTTTGGTTCCCATGGTGTTGTAGAAATCGGCAAACTCAACGCCGATAGCTCCTGAACCGACAACAATCATTGATTTAGGAAGTTCGGGGAGTGACAGTGCTTGTCTGTACCCTATTACTTTTTTACCATCTTGAGGAAGGTTGGGCAATTCTCTGGAGCGTGCGCCCGTAGCGATAATGATATGATTTCCTGTATATTCGGTGCTTTTGCCGTCCGCATCTTTAACCTCTACTTTCTTGCCTGGTTTTACTTTAGCAGTTCCCAAGATAACGTCCACCTTATTTTTCTTCATCAGGAAAGAAATTCCTCCACTCATCTTTTGGGCAACACCGCGGCTTCTCTGGATGACATTAGAAAATTCGAAACCAGGATTTTCTACGGCATTAAGCCCGTATTGATCCGCATGCTTAAGGTAATTGAAAACATGCGCTGATTTTAATAATGCTTTGGTTGGTATGCACCCCCAATTAAGGCAAATACCACCTAGATTTTCTTTTTCTATAATGGCGACTTTAAAACCCAATTGAGCCGCTCTAATCGCGGTTACATATCCACCGGGACCGCTCCCGATTACAATAATATCGTAATTCATCAGTTAAAAAATTTAATGCGAATTTACGGAAAAATATTGGTTTGAGTCGAAAAAGAGACCTCCCAAATTAGGCAGTTTCATGGATTTGCAGAGGTTACTTTTCAAAGATCATATTCCAGGAAACTTTTGAGGATTATTTTCGTTGAAGATTGCATATATTTTTTCCACTATATCATCTGCAGAAGGTTTGCTGAAATAATCTCCATCGCTTGCATAAGCAGGACGGTGATTTTCGGCAGAAATCGTCACAGGATCAGCATCCAAATACCGGAATGCCTTTTGTTTTTCAAGGATTTGTTGCAGGATAAATGCGGAAGTACCGCCTTCTACATCTTCGTCAATAACGACTAAGCGGTTTGTTTTCTTCACACTTTCTGCGATTTCTTGTTGAATGTCGAACGGAATTAAGGACTGTACGTCGATTACTTCAGCATTAATTCCTAATTTTTCTAATTCTGTAGCGGCATCCATCACTATTCTCCAAGTGGATCCATAGGTTACAAGGGTAACGTCTTTTCCTTCTTTGGTGATTTCAATTTTCCCTACAGGAACAGTGAATTCTCCCAAATTATCGGGTTGCTTTTCTTTTAAACGATAACCATTCAGGCATTCAACAATTAAGCATGGTTCGTCGCTTTGCAGCATCGTATTGTAAAAACCTGCGGCTTTCGTCAGATTACGCGGAACCAGAATATTAATTCCTTTGGAAAGATTAAGAATTCCTGCCATGGGCGAACCCGAATGCCAAACTCCTTCCAAGCGGTGACCACGCGTTCTGATAATGACCGGGGCTTTTTGACCACCTTTGGTACGGTACTGCACGGTAGCCAAATCATCGCTCATTCCTTGCAAACAATACAAAATATAATCGAGATACTGAATTTCGGCAATTGGCCTTAATCCACGCATTGCCATGCCTATTCCCTGCCCCAAAATGGTGGCTTCACGAATTCCTGTATCAGCAACACGTACGTCTCCATATTTTTCCTGCATTCCTTCCAAACCCTGATTCACGTCACCAATGTTTCCAGCATCTTCACCAAACACCAAAGCCTCTGGATACTTTTCAAAAATTTTATCGAAATTATTGCGAACTACTACTCGTCCATCTACCATTTCAGACTGTTCCGAATAAACTGGCGGAACTTCTTTCACATGGGTTGCCCTCCATTGCGATTGCGAATAAAGGTGAGATGAATAATGATCTTTCTCCACCTGATAAATCGCATCAAATTTTTTCTGCAATTGCTGTCTTTCCACAGAAGGATGTGTTCTGCTCAAAAGCAATGCCTTCCTTACCAAATGAAAAATATCTTTCTTGGAAACAGAAATTATACTTCCGAATTTTTCCAGTTCGGCATTTATTTCAGCATTTTGAGATTTCAATTGATCCACTAATGGCAAAATGGAATTTCTCAGCTCATTAATGGTATTCTGATAATTTTCCCATGCTTTTTTTTGGCCGCTTTTTGCTATTTTTTTTGCTTCGTTTTCGATGGCCTCCAACTCTGCTTGGGTAGCCAAAATTTGGTCCTGACCATCAATTTCCATCACATAGTTCAGAATCCACTCTCTCAATTTAACAAGTCCATCATATTCCGCTTCCCAAGCCAGCCGTTCATGAGACTTATATCGTTCATGTGAACCCGATGTACTGTGACCTTGTGGCTGCGTAACCTCCACTACGTGCACTACAACGGGAACACTTTCGGTTCTTGCAAAATGTTCGGCTTTTGCATAGGCATCCAACAAAGCAGGATAATCCCATGCTTTCACCTGAATAATTTCGCAACCTTGATTTTCATCTTCTTTTCTCTGAAAACCGGAAAGCATTTCCGCAATATCAGCTTTTGCTCTTTGGTTTTGGGTAGGAACCGAAATGCCGTATCCATCATCCCAAATGGAAACAATCATGGGAACTTGTAAAGCACAGGCGGCATTCAACGTTTCCCAAAAATGACCTTCCGCTGTGGACGCATCACCAATAGTTCCGAACGCCACTTCGTTTCCATGGTTTGAAAACTGCTCGGAGCCCTTGAACTGTACCGATTTAAAAATTTTTGAAGCATGCGCCAATCCCAGCAATCGTGGCATTTGCCCGGCTGTTGGTGAAATATCTGCCGAAATATTCTTTTGCTGCATCAGGTTTTTCCAGCTTCCATCTTCGTTAAGACTTCGTGTAGCATAGTGCCCGTTCATCTGTCGGCCGGCAGAAGCGGGTTCACGCTCTACATTGGTGTCTGCATACAGTTGTGCGAAAAAACTTTCTGGCGTTACGGCACCCACAACTAAAGAAAAAGTTTGATCACGATAATAGCCGGAACGCCAGTCGCCATTTCGAAAAACTTTCGCCATTGCTAACTGGGGCAATTCTTTTCCATCGCCGAAAATTCCAAATTTTGCTTTACCAGTGAGCACTTCTTTTCTTCCCATTAATGACATTTCGCGGGAGATTCTGCCTAATTTATAATCGTTGAGAACAGAATTTTTGAAGTCCTGAAATGAGATTTGCTGAGTTTCAATATAAGTGGTTTGCATAGAATCTTTGGTTTTTACAAATATAATGATTTTTGCGAAGTAGAAATTTCTAATTAAAGAATTCTTAAAATTATTAAAATAAATTAAAAATTTGACAATAACTGAAATTAATAACTACTTTTGAACCTTTAATAAAAATGGAGAATAAATCATCACATATTCTGAATGCCTCTTCTAATCTTTTGGGATTTTGCTTGGTTATCATTACCTCTCTCAAAGTGATGAAGTTTTCACACAATACTTTTATCGATGAAGCCGCCGTGGCAGCAAGTTTATGTCTTGCTAGCAGCACTCTTTTTTCATTTCTTTCTTTGCGAACCTTCAACGAAAAACTTGAAGTGAAGTACGAAAAAGTTGCCGATTATTTTTTTCTTACGGCATTGCTTTGCATTATGGTTGCGATCTTGATGTTCAGCACCAATTTTATCAACTAAATTTTCTTCAAGTGTCGTCTGCCACCACATAAAAATCGGTATCAAAAAATTGATACCGACTTTCGTAAAACGTAAAATTTAAAATTATGAAATGATTATTTAGGAATTTTATTTAATAGTAAATCACTTTCTTTAAGGTAGGCATCAATTATTTCAAAAGCTTTTTTTTCATCATTAATATCAACCATTACTTTCATCGTATTTGCTGTAGGTGTTGTAGTAAAAGACATATACTTATTATTGAGATATACCTGTATTTCCGCAGCTTCAAGTTTTGATTTGATGAGTTGAATCTCTGCGGGAACTTCGCTTTCGAAGACCGGTACTCTTACCTTTCGTTCCATTTTTTCCTTTATTTTTCGATTTTAAAGTTAAAAATAAATTTTGAAAAACAAGTGTTAAGATTTCATAAATTTCTCAGAAATTCTTTTCCTGACATCCGTTATTGACCTCAATTTTATGAAGATTTGCGGCAATTTTATCTAATGCAATTTGAATTTCTTCTTCGCTGACATTCAGGTGAGGCCGGAAACGAATAGAATGATCACCACAAGCTAAAACAATGACCCCATCATCGTACAAAACTTCACGCAGTTTGTCACGGTTTTCACCGCTTGGCAAATCGACAGCACACATTAAACCACGTCCTCTTGCGTTGGAAATAACGTCGGGAAACCGTTGTTCCAGGTCTTTTAATCCGTTCAAAAGATAATTGCCAACCGTTGTTGCATTCTCGATGAGATTTTCTTTTTCAATGACTTCAAGAATGAGCTTAAAGCGCATCATATCAATAAAATTCCCTCCGAAAGTCGAATTTATTCTTGAGCTTTCACGAAACACGTTATTCGGAACTTCATCAAATTTTTCTTTATTGGCCAAAATGCCGCAAACCTGTGTTTTCTTGCCAAATGAAATAACGTCGGGCACCACACTGAAATGTTGGAAAGCCCACATTTTTCCCGTAAGCGCTATACCTGTTTGCACTTCGTCAAAAATGAGCAGCACTTCGTTTTCATCACAAATTTGTCTTAAACCGACAAAAAATTCATCACGAAAATGGTTGTCCCCACCTTCTGCCTGAATGGGCTCAATGATGATACACGCCACACGGTTCGGATTGCTTAAAATAGCTTCCTGAATCTGCAATAGCGCCAGGTTTTCATTCTGTATGGTTTCTTGTAGGTTTTCTTCGGTAATTGGGAATTTCAAATAGGGATTAATAATGCGGGGCCAGTCAAATTTGGGAAAGTATTGGTACT
>MKTK01000006.1:49825-68691 GCA_001898255.1 Chryseobacterium sp. 39-10
CGATGCCTTTTTCAAAATTTTTGCGGGTTTTCCAGTCAAAACATGCTTTCATTGCATTTTCCACGGCCAACGTTCCGCCAGAAATAAAGAAGGCGTATTGCAGTTCCGTCGGTATAGCAACTCGCTCGAAAACCTCCATAAAATCTGCAAATTCCTGAGAATAAACATCAGCCAAAGTAGGTTTGTTAATGGCCATTTTTCCTAACCAGGCGGTATGCTCAACAATATAAGGATGATTATAGCCAATAGAAGCAGAACCAAACATGGAAAACATATCCAGAAATTCTTTTCCGGTTAAACGGTCGTGAATCCAACTTCCATGCGATTTTTCGAGATCCATTACAAAATCGAATCCATCGGCAAGCATGTGCCTCGACAGTGTTTTCTTTACCTCATTCGTGGGTTGCGGGTGGGTTGCAATTGCGTCATTCATATTTAATTTGACTTTTTTTAATGAATTAGAAATAGTGAAAATTAGATTTTTTGAGTGATGTCGAATTATAGATCAAATTTAATTCCTTGGGCTAAGGGAAGATGCGTGCTATAATTAATGGTATTGGTTTGTCTTCTCATGTAGTATTTCCAAACATCTGAACCGGATTCTCTGCCGCCGCCTGTTTCTTTTTCTCCACCAAAAGCGCCACCTATTTCAGCACCGGAAGTTCCTATGTTAACATTTGCAATTCCGCAGTCGGACCCTGCATGGGAAAGAAAAAGTTCGGCCTCTCGTAGGTTTTGCGTCATGATTGCCGAAGAAAGCCCTTGTGGAACGTCATTCTGAATAGCAATAGCTTCTTCTAATTTTTTATATTTTATTAAGTAAAGAATAGGCGCAAAAGTTTCATGCTGCACAATTGCGTAGTTATTGTTTACTTCAGCAATACATGGTTTCACGTAACAACCCGACTCAAAGTTTTTACCTTCCAGCACACCGCCTTCCACAACAAACTTTCCGCCTTCCTTTTTGCATTTTTTGATGGAATCCAGGTATTGCTTTACGGCTTGTTGGTCGATAAGCGGACCCACATGATTTTTTTCGTCCAACGGATTTCCAATTTTCAGTTGACCATATGCTTTTACCAAACGATTTTTAACCTCGTCATACACCGATTCGTGAATAATCAACCTTCTTGTGGAGGTGCATCTCTGGCCTGCAGTTCCAACGGCTCCGAAAACAGCTCCGATAATCGACATGTCTATATCTGCATTTTCGGTTATGATAATGGCGTTATTTCCTCCTAATTCAAGGATTGATTTCCCGAATCTTTTGGCAACATTTGTCCCCACAATTCTGCCCACCTTCGTTGAGCCGGTAAAAGAAACCAATGCAACGTTTTTATCATTCACCAGCCGATCGCCAATTTCATGGTCGCCTACGATCATGGAGGAAATACCGATGGGCAGATTGTTTTCCTGAAAAACTTCAGCAGCAATATTCTGACAGGCGATGGCGCACAATGGTGTTTTTTCCGAAGGTTTCCAAATCGTAACATTACCGCAAATCCATGCCAATGCAGTGTTCCAACTCCACACGGCTACCGGGAAGTTGAATGCTGAAATAATGCCGACAATTCCCAGCGGATGATACTGCTCATACATACGGTGTCCCGGTCTTTCAGAATGCATGGTGTAGCCCTGAAGCTGTCGCGAAAGGCCCACCGCAAAATCGCAAATGTCGATCATCTCCTGCACTTCACCCAGTCCTTCCTGCAAGGATTTACCCATTTCATAGGAAACCAGCTTGCCCAAATCATCTTTTTTCTCACGCAGTTTGTTACCAAACTGACGCACCAAATCTCCCCTTTTAGGCGCCGGAATCATTCGGAATTCTTGAAAGGCAGATTGTGCTGCCTCAATAATCTTGTCATAATCATCGGTATTTCCGGTTTTAACTTTGCCAATTAATTCACCATCAGTTGGTGAGTAGGATGCCAGCAAACCTCCGTTTGCAAAGTATTTTCCACCGGCAGAAACGCCTTTGTTGGAAGTTGAAATTCCTAAATTCTTAAGGGTTTTTTCAATGCCGAAATCAGTGACTTTTTTAGACATACATTTAAATTTGATTAGTCACTAAAGATACATTTTTTGGGCAAATCGCCAAAAAGATTTTATAAAACGAACATAGATCGTTCGTTTAAAAGCGATTAAAGTACGCTTCTTAAAATGACCTTTGTTTTGAGGGTTTGTGTAAAAATAAGATAGCGGTTTCCGCCGTCCGAAATCCTGAACTTCTTTTTGATTTGATCGGGCATCAGCGGATGATTCCTGGAAATAATATTGTACTTCTCCCCTTTTTTCAAAACGCCAGAACTGATAGTTTCCACCTCCATCACCCGTCCTGGAAAGTTGTTACACTTCTGCTGTGACGTATAAAGATGCGTATTGGGATGAAGTTTTTTTAAACCAAAATTTTGTGCAATGGTATTGAATGCACCTGACTTCAGCACTGAATTATTGGGAATGTAAAGGTATCGCATGGGCTCTGAAAACTCCGACACAGCAACTTTTTCTTCACCGAAATTAAAGATGAAGGACTGCTCACCACTTTCGAGATTAATGCAATGAATCCTGACACCACCATCAAAACCGCTTTCCATCACCGCCAGCAGTTCCTTTACTTCGTTCCGCACCGCGATAATCTGAATTTCTGAAATATTTTTCAATACAGAAATAAGGTAACTAATGTCGATTAACGGTGAAAGTTTAACGATTATCTTATTTGAAATTTTCTCCAATTGCTCCTGAATTTCCAGCAGATTGGGTGACAAATCTTCAAGAAGAAATTTCTTGTTTTTTAGCTGATCACGTCTTGCCGGATCAAGATATACCACGTCGAATTTTTCTTGATTTGTCCGCAGAAATTCTTCCAGATCGGAATGCACAAACATTGCATCTCGTTCAAGAGTTTTCCAATTGTGCTGCACAATATCAAGCAGTCCACTATTTTGATCAACAAGTGTTGCGCTTTTAAAATTCTTAGAGAGAAAATAACTGTCGATCCCAAAGCCACACGTTAAATCCAAAAACTTTTCACCCCGCAATTCTTTAGATTTAAATTCTGCTGTGGCCTGTGATGATGCCTGTTCCAGATTGAGATGGGGCGGAAAAATAATTCCTTCTTTCTGCAAAAATGGAAACTTTCTTTCGGCGACATTCTTTCCTTTGATCTGCTGCACAATTTCAACCATAGAAACATCAACAAACGGAGATTTCTTCAATAACAAAGAATGCAAATCGGTTTTCAGATTTGCATTGATATATTTTTGAATGTCTGGTCTAAGAATGTCTTTCACTTTCTCAGCGGCATTGCCTTGTTTTTAAGATTCATACATTTCTGACCATCGAACTGGTTTCAGTTCATCATCCTGATACAAATCGTTAATATTTCTGGTGATCTGCAATTGAGGATAAAGATTGACACCGATGAGTTTCAGTTTTCCCTCCGCAACCCATTGTTGTTCTGCAGTAGCATGCTGGTAAATCTCTTTCTGGATTGCCCCTGCCTTCAGTTGCTCACAATAACCACCCGCCTGCTCAATTTTCAGGAAATATTGCCAAGCTTTCTCGGCGAACTGTTGGGTGATGTCTTCAATATAATAGCTTCCGTTTCCAGCATCATTAAAAACGTTGATGATACTTTCGTACGCCAAAATAATTTGCTGCTTAAACGATATTTCCTCAGTAAGTGAATTTCCGCCTTCTATTTTAAAATCGTTGGTAAAAACAGCATCTGCACCACCAATCATTGCTGCAGAAAGCTCTAGTGTGGACCGAATTAAATTATTCTCGGCATCGGCTTTTGATTTATTTCTAAGTGAAGTTTCTGCAAAAATAAAGGGAACTTCATTGAAGCCAAACTCTTTAGACAATTGATTAAAAAGTAATTTAAATGCCCTAATTTTTGCAATTTCGAAAAAATAATTGTTTCCAACAGAAAACCGAAAAACTAAATTTTTCAAAATCTCTGGACTGAAAGATTCTGCCAAATCTTTTGCTTTCGCCAATGCAATCGCCAATTGCTGCACAATGGATGCCCCCGCATTTTGATGAAGAGTAACATCTACCGCTATAGGACGGTTGAAGTTTTTCGCAAGCAATTCTTTGCCCAATTGCTCATTGATGGTGCCTTTGCGATCTTCAGAAAATAAATCAATTAAAGAAAAATATTTGTTTTCTTCTTCAATCAACAGATGTTCGGCCAACTCTTTATTGTTAATAAAAAGCACCTTTTCTTCAAGATTCTCTATGTTTTCATCAAGCAATAAGGCAAATGCATCATCCTCTAATGCTTCCTGATATTTAGCAACCAAATGCGTTGATTCCTCCACTTTTGGCAGGTTTTTTAGTGGCTTTGAAACCGAGTCATAATAAGGTTTTACGACAATTCCTTCCAGATTATCTTTGGTAAGAATGGCGTATAAATCATCGGTTTTCAGTTGCTTTTTCACTAAGTTTTCCCATGCTGATAACGAGATTTTACTAAACATACGGCAAGTTTGTATTTAAGGGATCGTGTATTATGGATGAGATTTTTTGATCTGGCTGGAATCGACTACCAATATAAAAATTTCTTCATTAGGTTTCTTCATGAAATAATTTTCGCGCGCGAATTTCTCTTTTTCAGCTTTATTATTCATCAGTTTTTTGTAGAAACCGTCGTTCTTCTCGTATTCGGATTTATAGTATGCCAGTTGTTTTTCGTATTTGCCAATTTCACCATTCATCTCATTAATAACCAAAAACGAAGTACTGTCAAAAAAAATCATCCAGACCAAAAATAGAAAAATAGTGATGAAATACTTATTCAGCACGTACTTCTGAACGAATTTAAAAGTCGGCGATTTGGGCTGTATGTCCTTAATGAGTTCTTTCATATCACAGCGATTTTTTCAGGGTATTGTTGATGACCGTCGAGAGAAAATCTATAGCCACCGTATTTTGCTTCATATTGGGCACAATAAGGTCAGCTTCGTTTTTGGATGGTTCTATAAATTCCTGGTGCATGGGCTTCAGCGTTGTTTGATAGCGATGAAGGACTTCCTGCAAATCGCGGCCTCTTTCCTGTGTGTCGCGACGTATTCTGCGGATTAGGCGCTCATCCGAATCTGCATGTACATAGACTTTCAGGTCATATTCCTTTAATAAATCCGGATTGGTGAGTACCAAAATCCCTTCCACAATGAGAACATTTTTTGGTTCTACCGCAACATAATCACCTGTTCTGGAATGCGTTACAAAAGAATAAATCGGTTGCTGAATAGTTTCCCCATTTTTAAGCATTTTCACGTGTTTAATGAGCAATTCGAAATCGATGGATTTCGGGTGATCATAGTTCAGCATTTCCCTTTCCGACAATGTAAGATGCTGATTATCGTGATAATAATTATCCTGCGACAAAACATTAACGCCTTCCGTGTTGAGCTGCTGCAGAATTT
Organism: Chryseobacterium sp. 39-10; assembly: GCA_001898255.1. Classification (GTDB taxonomy): domain Bacteria; phylum Bacteroidota; class Bacteroidia; order Flavobacteriales; family Weeksellaceae; genus Kaistella. The sequence goes on from MKTK01000006.1 coordinate 55,261, forward strand.
TATTCACCACTGTTGTTTTACCTGATCCTGTTCCACCTGCAATTCCGATGACGAGCATATTTTACTTTTTTACAAAGATAATATTTTGGTTCGATTGTCACAGTGTTTTATGACGCAATTTACTGGAAAGATTTCACTCATTTTTAACTGTGCTGCTCAACATTGAATACATAATAAATAACCGCTACTACCCTAGCCAAAAATTCCCTCGACTGATTTCGATAGTAGCTTTGGTTGGCATCAACATCTTGCGCATCAAATCCCAAAGCATTCATATCGCTATTTCGAGCATAAAAAAGCGCTCTCAAATTATGGAATCCCTGGGAAACAATGATGACGTCATTCTGATGATACACCTCTTTGCAGTTCCTGATGCTCATTTGCGTTTTAAAACCATTGGGATCTTGAATGATAATGTTTTCGGGCACACCTTCCTGATAGACCAGATAATTTTTCATGGCAGAAGGTTCATCGTATCCCTTACTTTTTTCACCGCTTACAATAATTTTTTTAATTTTCCCGTGGTGATACAGCAGCGAAGTAGCATCCATTCTTGTGGTAAAATAAGGATTAGAGATTCCCGATTTCATCTTGGGAGAAGTGCCTAAAACCAAAGCCGTTTCGCGGGGCGGTATCTTCGAAATCTTGGTGTACGTTCGTCCGTTGGTGAGCGCAAACACCCAAACATTAGCCAAAATCATCAGCAAAATCACAATTTCGACGAGATTGAAAAATGACTTCAGTATGTCGATCACTTTTTTCAAAGCAGATGGTTAATGTTTTTAATTTTATTTGGTTTTTTGATTGCTTTAATCAAGATCAAAATTAACTTTTATTTTTTTACTGAGTACCACCGACATACAGGCAAGGATTTTACCTGATTGTTCCTCCTTCTCGGTTAAATATTCGTTCTCAAGGAGCTCTACTTCACCTTCTTCCAAGACACATTCGCAACTTCCACAAATACCCGATTTGCAAGAGTATGGCACAGGAAATTTCTGGATGAGAAGTTGCTGCAGCAGCCGCACCTTATTGTCTTTCAGCGATGTGGTATATTTTTTATTAAAAATTTTGAAATCGACCTCAATATTTTCCACCAAAGGGAACTCCTTTTCCTGCGGATAGATATCGTCATTAAACTCTTCAAAAAGCTCAAAATGAATATTTTTCTTCGGAATTCCGTTATGGTAACAAGCATTTGCAAGCGCCTTTATCATCTCACCTTTGCCACAGATCAGCACTTCATCCACGGCATCCCAAAGCGTGGCTTCCTCGTCGGTTTCGTCGATCGTCATCAGCTGGTTGATGATAAGATTGAGTTTATGCTCATCCAAACGACCTTCCAGAAAAGCATTACCTACTTTTTCGCGAGAGTAGAAATAATGCACGGCAAAACGATCTTGGTGAAGCGAAACCAGTGCATCAATTTCCTGTTTAAAAGGAACATCTGCCACCGTTTTGTTTCCGTAAAATAGGAAAAGCCGTGTACGTGGTTCGTTGTGTAAAATGTTTTTAAAATGACTCAATAACGGCGTAATTCCGATGCCGCCTGCAAATCCTACGATGGTGCGAAACTCATGGGGTTTTGAACGCAGTACAAATCTTCCCTTTGGCTCCGAAACTTCTACGGAATCGCCACGCTGAAAATCATGAAACAGATCATAAGTAGAGCTTTTCGGGCTATTGATCTTGATGCCCAGCGTGAGTTTCTTTTCATAGGGCGCCGCAGTAATTGAAAAATCATTTTGAAAAACTTCACCTTTTGAAGGATATTGGAGCGTAACATACTGCCCTGCCTCAAACCGAAAATTCGGCAGGAGATTCTCCGGAACATCAAATTCCATCGAAAAGGTATTTTTGGTCAGTTGCTGCTTTTTGGTTAATTTTAGCAGGTGAAATTTTTGCTGTTTAGTTTTTGACAGAAGATTTTCCATAAGATTGATCAATCAAAAATAATAAAAAATAAATGAAAAAAAATATATCGGCATTATTGATTCTCGTAGTATTGGCAGCTTGTAAAAAAGAGAACAAAACATCGGATCACACGGATCAACCTACCATTGATTCTGTGTTGGTGTCGGAAAACACTGCCATTGCTGAAGAAAAAACACCCTTCAAAAAAGTTGAAGTTTCTCCGGAGCAGGCCTCCAAAATATTAGCCAAGCAAAACAACGACACTTTGTATGTGACCAATTTTTTTGCCACATGGTGCGGACCGTGTATGAGAGAAATTCCACATTTTAAAGAAAAAATCAAAGAATTGAAATCGCAGCCGGTTAAATTTACTTTTATCAGTTTAGACGAGAAAGCGGATTGGGATACGAAGGTGAAAAATTTTGCTGAAGAAAATGGGCTTTCGGATCATATTGTTCTTTTGGACGGATCGCAACTGACACCCGACTATTTCCCAAAAAATTTCAAACAGTGGGATGGCGGCTCCATACCATTTACCTTTATGAGAAAAGGTGATAAAACTGACGAAACGGTAGGTATGATGAGTGCCGAAATGCTGGATCAAAAGTTGAAATCTCTCCGTTAGAAAGCCATTGCTTTTTGTATTTACCGTCTTTTCGCGATCGCTTTTACCATGTCCAAAAACTTTAAAACCATTTGCCTATTCCTTATAGCAGGTATTTTAATTGCATCTTTTGCCAACCTGAATGTAGGTTTTATGAAGCTGCATTTTTCTGATTTTTGGGGAAATACGGCAAATTCCCAGATTGCCGATTTACGATTGAATCGTGTATTGGTAATGCTTTTGGCGGGCGTCTCCATTCCAACTTCAGGTTTTTTGCTGCAGGAATATTTTCAGAATCCGCTAGCCGGACCCTCTGCTTTGGGCATAACGTCGGTGGCCAGTTTAGCCGTTGCATTTTATATTTTCTTCTCCCAAGATTTTGTATTGCCCGAATTTTTGCAAAACAGTTTTTTGAGTTTTTCTGCAATGGCCGGAAGTTTATTGCTAATGGCTGTGCTGCTATTTTTTGCAAGTCGATTTCAGGATAAAAGTTTTCTCATTATTTTTGGCTTTTTAATTTCTGCTTTGGCGGGTGCCATTGTTTCAATTCTGCAGTTTTATGCCGAGAATCAGAGTTTAAAAAATTACATCCTTTGGAGTTTCGGTGCAAATAATATGGTGTCAAAAAGTCAGATAATCGTACTTTCCGCTGCTGTTATTTTTGGATTGATAATGAGTTTTAAAACCATTAAGCCCTTGATTGGAAATGCCTTGGGAGCATCTTATGCACAAAGCTTGGGCGTTAATTTGCATCAACTCAAACTTTTGGTGATCGTTGCTTCTTCAGTTCTGGCGGCTTCGGTGACGGCTTTCTTGGGTCCTATTTTGTTTATAGGAATTGTGGTACCTCATTTTTGCCGGCTCATCTACAACCCTGCAAAACTTTGGCAGCAGTGGATCCTTAATATGATGTTGGGGGTTTTAATGATGGAGGGTTTTTCCGTCATTTCAGAACTTACGAAGTTTCCCCTCAATGTAATTACTTCGCTTTTTGGAATTCCTGTGATTCTGACCATGATGATGAAGAAAAAATAAACAGTCTATTTTGTGGTTTAACAAAGATGTTTTTAGAATTAAAAAATAGCACCATCGGTTACAAAACCAAACTCATCCAAGAGGTTACCACTTCTTTGGACAAGGGCGAAATCTGTTTAATAATTGGTAATAACGGAGTCGGGAAAACAACGCTTATCAAATCTTTGCTGCACCAAATTCCGCTATTGAGTGGTGAGTTGCTTCTCAATCAGCAAAACATTAAAGCAATTTCATACCAGTCGATTGCAGAGCAGATTGCGGTGGTTTTTTCGAAAGCTCAAATTCCTATGCATTATACGCTGAAGGATTTGATTTCGCTGGGAAAATACATTCACTATCCATATTACTTTGAACTGAACGAAAAGGATAGGCAGGAAGTTGAGAACATTATCGAATCCTTACAACTGGCCGCCTACAAGCATTTTCCGCTGCAGAAACTTTCAGACGGAAACCTTCAGAAAGCGTTTATTGGTCGTGCTTTAGCGCAAAATTCACCAATGATTGTTTTGGATGAGCCCACCACTCATCTCGATGAAGAGAATAAAATCATGATCCTGCAACTGCTGAGAAATCTGGCGAAAGACCAAAAAAAGCTCATTCTTTTTTCGTCGCACGACTGGCGTTTGGCCAAGGAATTTGCCGATAAGATATGGTTCATTAAAGATCGGCGGCTTTTCTCCGGCATCACCGAGGAAATCCTGATGCATCATGAAGAATTGATGAATCCTAAGTTTTTTGACATCAATCCCTCCTTTGTAAGTCCGCCAATTTTGGCCCCCTCATTAGCAAAAGAAATGCTTCAATCGTTTCTTCGTAAAAATTTCAAAAAAGACCTTTCTGGTATTAAATTTAATTTTAAGGATGGTTTTTGGGAGGTTCAGCATCACGATTCCAAAGAAATATGCAATTCCTTTAAAGATATTTCAGATTTAATCACAAAGTACCATTAATTCTACATTTTTAAGCAAGTGTTTAAAATAGTATGCATGCATAGTATTATGTAAATCATACCATTTAATTTTTTGATTATCAACGAATTAACCTGTCAAGGTAAATTACTATGCATGCATAACAATATTTTTTTATATTTGTCTGAATCACATTCAAAGATATTATGAATACTAAAAATGCAGAGAAAGTTGACAATATTGATCTTATTCTAAAATCTACTTGGCTTGCTGTTTCGAAAATGTACTCGGAGATGGCGCAAGATCATGATGCAACTGCAGTTCAGGCCCTCACTTTACTGAAAATTGATCCTAAAGAAGGAACTCGAAGTACCAACTTGGGACCCAAAATGGCCATTGAACCTACCTCACTTACCCGCATCATCAAGTTATTGGAAGATAATGGATACATCTACAAGGAAAAAACCACCTCTGATAAGCGAGAAGTGATTATAAAACTGACTGAAAAAGGAATCACCTCCCGCAACATGTCCAAACAAGTGGTCTTAAATTTTAATAATGCAGTAAGCACAAAAATCCCTCAGGAAAAGCTTGAAATCTTCAAAGAAGTGATGGGTGAAATTATGCAAATTGCTTACGAGCAAAACAAGAAAAAGTAGTTCATATTCATTCTCAAAGAATTCATCGGCCCAACCTATAAAATAATGAAATCATAATGAAACCGAAAGGTTCCATTATTCCAAAATAATATATAAACAAATCATAATGAAAAGACGAATCAAACACGTTACAGTTCTCGGTTCCGGAATTATGGGAAGCGGTATTGCTGCACACTTTGCCAACATTGGTGTGGAAGTATTGCTTCTGGACATCGTTCCATTCGAACTTACTGAAGCTGAACAGAAAAAAGGTTTGACCAAAGAAGACAAATCGGTGAGAAACAGAATCGCCACCGAAAACTTGGTAAAACTTCAGAAAGCCAGTCCCGCCCTGCTCTATACACCAAAATTTGCAGAGCGCATAAAGGTTGGGAATTTCGACGACGATATGAAGAAAATCGCCAAAACCGATTGGATCATTGAAGTGGTGGTGGAAAGACTCGACATTAAAAAATCGGTGTACGAAAAAATCGAGCAATTCCGTAAGCCCGGAACTTTGGTTTCTTCCAACACTTCCGGAATTCCGATTCACTTCCTGACAGAAGGCAGAAGCGACGATTTCAAAAAGTATTTTGCAGGAACTCACTTCTTCAATCCGGTACGTTATTTACCACTTTTGGAGATTATTCCAACGCCCGACACCGATCCTGAAATCGTAAATTTCTACATGGAATACGGCGCAAAATTCTTAGGAAAAACCACCGTTTTAGCAAAAGATACCCCTGCGTTCATCGCCAACAGAATCGGGGTTTTCGGCATTATGAACATCTTCCACACCATTCAGAAATTAGGTTTAACCGTTTCGGATGTGGATAAATTAACGGGGCCAGTTATTGGTCGACCAAAATCGGCAACATTCCGTACTGCGGATGTGGTAGGTTTAGATACTTTGGTTCACGTAGCCAACGGCGTTCGCGAAAGTGGCGTTGAACAAGATTTATTTAAAGATCAGTTCGCCATGCCAAGTTACATCGACTTCTTAATGAACAATAATTTCCTAGGATCAAAATCCGGACAAGGTTTCTTTAAAAAGGTAAAAGGCAACGACGGAAAATCCGAAATTCTACGATTAAATCTTGAAACTCTAGAATACGAACCTCAAGGAAAAGTAAGTTTCCCAACATTAGAATTAACGAAAACCATTGATAAACCCCTCGATCGTTTTAAAGTATTAATTGGTGGTAAAGACAAAGCCGGAGAATTCTACAGATTGTCTCTGGGAGCCATGTTCGCTTATGTTTCGCACAAAGTTCCAGAAATTTCCGATGATATCTATAAAATTGATGATGCCATGAAAGCCGGTTTCGGTTGGGAAAATGGTCCATTCGAAATTTGGGATGCGGTAGGCGTTCAGAAAGGAATTGATTTGGCGAAAGAAGCCGGTTACGAAGTTTCCGATTGGGCAAAACAAGTTGCAGAAAAAAATGAAACCTTCTATAAAGTAAATGAGGATGGTCAAAGCATTTTCTACGATAAAAATACAGGAAATTACGATCAAATTCCGGGACAAGATGCCTTCATCATTCTTGATAACATCAGAAAAAATAAAACCCTTTGGAGCAATTCCGGTGCTGCCATCGAAGATTTAGGCGACGGAATTATCAATTTTGAAATCCGCTCCAAAATGAACTCTTTGGGTGGTGAAGTTTTAGACGGATTAAACCGCGCCATCGATCTTGCCGAAAAAGAATACGATGGATTGGTCATCGGAAATCAAGGTGCAAATTTCTCTGTTGGAGCCAATTTAGCAATGATTATGATGATGGCGATCGAGCAAGATTGGGACGATTTGAATATGGCCATTGCCTATTTCCAAAACTCAATGATGAGGATTCGTTACTCTTCTGTCCCTGTTGTAGTTGCGCCTCACACCATGACTTTGGGTGGCGGTTGCGAAATGACGCTTCACGCTGATCGTGTAGTTGCCGCTGCAGAAACCTACATTGGCTTGGTAGAACTTGGCGTTGGTGTAATTCCTGGTGGTGGTGGAACAAAAGAGTTTGTCCTTAGAACGTGTCGTGATTTTGTGAAAGACGACGTAAAAACCAACCGACTTCGTGATGCTTTTATGAATATCGCCATGGCAAAAGTAGCCACTTCCGCTTACGAGGCCTACGACATGGGAATTCTAGAACACGGAAAAGACATCGTTGTGGTCGACAAAAAACGTCAGATTGCTGAAGCTAAAAAAGTCGCTAAACTAATGGCTGAGCAAGGTTATACGCAACCCATCGAACAAAAAGTGACCGTTCTCGGAAAAGATGCGCTCGGAATGTTTTACGTAGGAACCGACCAAATGCTAGCCGGAAATTTCATTTCTGAATACGACAAAAAGATAGCCGACAAACTTGCCAACGTAATGGTGGGCGGAAATCTTTCTGAGCCAACATTAGTTTCCGAGCGCTATCTGCTGAATCTTGAAAGAGAAACCTTCCTCTCCCTTTGTGGCGAAAGAAAAACACTCGAAAGAATTCAGCACATGTTGCAAACTGGAAAACCGTTACGTAATTAGAGGTTAGAAGTTAGATATTAGAATTTAGATGAAAGCGCACAGATTACAAGATTTAATGATTTGGAAGAAGTCAATGAATTTGGTAAAAGAGATTTATCTTATTACCGAAGAATTGCCTTCTCAAGAAAAGTTTGGTCTTATCTCGCAACTGAGAAGATGTGCAGTTTCAATTCCTTCTAATATTGCCGAAGGTGCTGGCAGAAATAATTCAAAAGAATTTTATCAATTTTTAGGAATTGCCTCTGGCTCCACATACGAATTGGAAACTCAATTAATACTTTTAGTTGAATTACAATTTATTGTAGAACAAAAAATCACACCTTTATTAAACGATCTAACGGAAATTCAGAAAATGATTTACAAGTTTAAAACCAAATTAATTAACGGTTAGTTGTCTAACTTCTAACCTCTAAATTCTAACTTCTAAAATGAAAACAGCATACATCATCAAAGGATACAGAACTGCCGTAGGCAAAGCGCCGAAGGGTTCTCTCCGATTTACACGTCCGGACGAAATGGCGGCTACAGTTATTGAAAAACTGATGGCTGAAGTTCCAGAATTGGACAAAGACAGAATCGACGATCTAATCGTTGGAAACGCAATGCCAGAAGCAGAACAGGGCTTGAACGTTGCAAGATTAATTTCTTTAATGGGCTTGAATACCGATAAAGTTCCGGGCGTTACCATTAATCGATATTGTGCGTCTGGTTCGGAAGCGATTGCTATTGCAACAGCAAAAATCCAGTCAGGAATGGCGGATTGCATTATTGCGGGCGGTACAGAATCCATGAGTTACATTCCGATGGGTGGGTACAAACCCGTTCCAGATCCCGTTTTAGCAAAATCAAATCCAAATTATTATTGGGGAATGGGTTACACGGCGGAAGCGGTGGCTAAAGAATACAATATTTCCCGTGAAGTTCAGGATGAGTTTGCATTCAATTCGCACCAAAAAGCGTTGAAAGCACTTGCTGAAGGGAAATTTGCTAATCAAATTGTTCCTATTCCTGTTGAATACAATTTTGTAGATGAAAATCAAAAAGTGCAATCCAAGAAATTCGACTTTGCGATGGATGAAGGTCCAAGAAAAGATACTTCTTTGGAAGGTTTGGCAAAATTACGACCTGTTTTCGCACAAGGCGGAAGCGTAACCGCTGGAAATTCGTCGCAAATGAGTGATGGTGCGGCTTTCGTAATCGTGATGAGCGAAGAAATGGTAAAAGAATTAGGTCTTGAACCAGAAGCACGATTGGTTTCCTATGCAGCAGCAGGTTTAGAACCTCGAATTATGGGAATGGGGCCTGTTTATGCCATTCCAAAAGCATTAAAACAAGCCGGACTTCAACTCAATGACATCGAATTAATCGAACTTAACGAAGCATTTGCTTCTCAATCAGTAGCCGTAATCAATGAATTGGGAATCAATCCGGAAATCACGAATGTAAATGGTGGCGCAATCGCACTTGGACATCCACTGGGTTGCACAGGCGCAAAACTAGCCGTTCAGCTATTCGACGAAATGAAACGCCGAGGCAATAAATACGGAATGGTCACCATGTGTGTAGGAACCGGACAAGGCGCTGCAGCGATTTACGAACTTTTATAGTGAATTTTAGATTTTGAATTATAAATTTTGAATCATGCAAAAAGACAATTTAATAAAAGATAAAACTTTCGATTTTGCTTTGTTAATTATTGAATTGTATACAATCTGCAAAGCTCAAAATGAATACGTGATTGCAAAACAACTTTTACGAAGCGGTACTTCTATCGGAGCAAATGTTCAAGAAGCAATCGCCGGATATTCGGAGAAAGATTTTCTTCACAAAATGTCAATTGCAAGCAAAGAAGCGAGAGAAACTCAATATTGGATTGATTTATTGGATAAATCTGAACTTGTAAAATTCAATGAAGAAATTTATAAAACTGAAATCCAAAGTATCGTCAATATTTTGACTTCAATTGTAAAAACGGTACAACAAAAACTGAACTCAAAGTAATTCAAAATCCAAAATCTATAATCCAAAATGCTTAATTTAAAATTTAAAAAACAAAATAATGGCTAAAACACTAACAGGCGGCGAGTTCCTAATCAAGGAAACTCCTGCAGCAGAAATCTTCTCGCTAGAAGAATTATCAGAAGAGCAAAAAATGCTTCGCGACTCTGCGAAAGAATTTATCGACAGAGAAGTGGTTCCGAATAGAGAAAAATTCGAACACAAAGATTACGCATTCACCGAAGAATGCATGAAAAAATTGGGCGAAATGGGAATGCTGGGCATCACCGTTCCGGAACAATACGGCGGAATGGGAATGGGATTCGTAAGTACCATGCTGGCTTGCGACTATCTTTCCGGAGCAACTGGTTCGTTGGCCACCGCTTTTGGTGCGCACACCGGAATTGGAACGCTTCCTACCCTTTTGTACGGTTCCGAAGAGTTGAAAAACAAATACCTTCCCGACTTGGCTGCGGGGACTAAATTTGGTGCATATGCTTTAACAGAGCCGGATGCAGGTTCGGATGCCAACTCTGGGAAAACAAAAGCGAGACTTTCCGAAGATGGAAAACATTACATCATCAACGGACAAAAAATGTGGATTTCCAACGCTGGATTTGCCGATACTTTTACGCTTTTTGCAAAAATTGATGACGATAAAAACATCACCGGTTTCGTGATCAATCGTTCAGAATTGGAAGATCCCAACTCTTTAACTTTAGGTGAAGAGGAACATAAATTGGGAATTCGTGCGTCTTCTACAAGACAGGTTTTCTTCAATGATATGAAAGTTCCGGTGGAAAATATGTTGGGCGAGAGAAATAATGGTTTCAAAATCGCTTTGAATGCATTGAACGTTGGACGTATTAAATTAGCTGCGGCTTGCTTGGATGCGCAAAGAAGAATTTTAAATCATTCTATTCAGTATTCGAACGAGAGAAAACAATTTGGCGTTTCAATTTCTACTTTCGGTGCGATTCGTAAAAAAATTGCCGAAATGGCGACGGGAACTTTCGTTTCGGAATCAGGTTCTTATCGTGCAGCAAAAGACGTTCAGGATAAAATCGACGAATTGGTTGCGGGTGGAATGAATCACCAGGAAGCAGAATTAAAAGGTGTGGAAGAATTTGCGGTTGAATGTTCTATTTTGAAAGTTTTCGTTTCGGATTTGGCTCAAAATTCAGCCGACGAAGGAATCCAAATCTACGGTGGAATGGGCTTTTCTGAAGATACACCCATGGAAGCGGCTTGGAGAGATTCCAGAATTTCCAGAATTTACGAAGGAACCAACGAAATCAACCGACTTCTTGCCGTTGGAATGTTGATTAAACGTGCCATGAAAGGACAATTGGATTTGCTGACTCCTGCAATGGCGATTTCTAAAGAGTTAATGGGAATACCATCATTCGAAGTTCCGGATTATTCAGAATACATGAGCGAAGAAAAAGCCATTATCGCCAACTTGAAAAAAGTGTTCTTGATGGTTTCTGGTGCGGCGCTTCAGAAATACATGATGGATATTGAAAAACAACAACATTTATTGTTGAATGCTTCCGAGATTTTAAATCAAATCTACATGGCAGAATCCACCATTTTGAGAGCTGAAAAACATTTCTCAGCGGATTCAGTGGAAGCAGCAATGGCTCAATTGAATCTTTATAAAGCCATCGAAAAAATCATCACTGCTGCCAAAGAAGGAATTGTATCTTTTGCGGAGGGCGACGAACAAAGAATGATGCTTTCAGGGTTAAGAAGGTTTACCAAATACACCAACACGCCGAATGTAGTGGTTTTAACTGAAAAAGTTGCGGCACATTTCGTGGAGAAAGGTTCGTATTAATACATCGAATAGGAACAAAAAAATAAGCGTTTCAGAGTCATCTGAGGCGCTTTTTTAGTTTAGAAAAAAGTGGGTAAAGAAATTCACGGCGCGGTTCATATCCTGCCGAATCGAATAGGCCAGAATATAGTAAATCTGCATCAGAAGAGGATCCAAACCGTTGGCCAATTTCAGGAATTCCCGCTCGGGGATAATGCCATAAAGTTTTCCGCGATGCGCGATGTTAACCGCCTGATCTCCCAGCGAAACAGTGATATTTCCTAGTTTTTTATAAAAAGTATTCTCACTAATTTTCACAAAACCATCTTCCAGCATTTCTGAGATGAGCCGGTTAAATAATTTTTGTCCTCCTGGCGAGAGATTCATTATCCATATTTTGTTGGCTAATATAATGAATTTCAACACATAAAAAATGGTCTTTTTTAGAAAGCACTTTTTGGTACATCCACCCTTAGCTTTTAATTTAATCAATATAATGACGATTCTCAACAACATTTGTTATGCTTAACGAAAGTAAGAGACTGCATGAAAAAAACTACTTATTCATCAACCCTGCTCCTGTTTCACCAAAAATTTGAAACTTCTTTGAAAAAGATGAGGTTCTATTTGATAAATTTGCAAAAAAATATCCGGCAATGCCCGACAAATCAAGACAAGTTTTCCAGACCAGCGATGCCAAACGCTACAAAGCCACGCAATGGACATTTCGAATTGTAAGTGCTGTTTTAATTTTCATCACCGCAGTAGTGGTTATCGCGGTTGTGCGGGGAAAAAATCCTTCGATGCCCGTGATGAATTCGGTGGGCAATTCGTTCAAATCCAAGGTGGATCCTTCGAATACATTTACATTAACAACGCCACTCAATAAGAAGTTTAAAGGTTTTAAAGACTTTCTCAACAAAAGGATTGCCTTTGAGGAAAAAAGTGAGCGTCCTCTGGATGCAAAACTTATTCGTGCGGCTTTTTATACACCGTGGAGTTACCTTTCGCTTGTTGATCTTCGTGCCAATGGCGGAAAGCTCAACACAATTTATCCGGAATGGTTTTTCATCAATCCCAAAACCTACAAACTCGATTCAAGGATTGATAAAGAAGCGCTTTCGGTGATGAAACATCACGGGTTAAGCATTCAGCCCATCCTCAACAACTTCATAACGGTTCCCGGAAAACAAGGGAATTTTAGCGGAGAAATGCTTCATACGATTTTACATGATCAGAACATTCAGAATAACCTGATTGCGCAAATCATCACCACTTTAAAGCAAAACCAACTGCACGGCATCAACATTGACTTCGAGGAAATAAAAGAAAATTCGGATCAGTACCTGAATGCTTTTATGAAGAACCTCTATACGCAGTTTAAGCAAAATGGTCTCATTGTTTCCATCGATGTAATGCCAGACAATACTGATTATGACATCAAATACCTGAAAGATTTCACCGACTACTTTATCGTGATGGCGTACGATCAGTTCAATGACAATACGCAAGCCGGACCCATTTCTGACCAAAAATGGATTGAAAAAATAATGGACGCGATTGGTAAAGATGTTCCGTCCGAAAAGTTGATCCTCGGGATTGGTGCATACGGCAGACAATGGATTACCGATGAAAACGGGACGCGAATAGAAGACATTACTTATAGCCAGGCCATTGACCGTGCGAAGATTTCAAAGTCTATCATCAATTTTGACGATAATACGTACAACTTGCATTATGCCTACGATTTTGCCGGAAGTGCCGGCGAATTTGCCTCCAAGAACAGCGTTTGGTTTACGGATGCAGCAACGGCCTTCAATATCATCCGATTTTCTGATGATTATCGAAATGCAGGAACCGCCATTTGGCGTTTAGGAAGTGAAGACCCACGAATCTGGACTTTTTATAACAGAGATCTCGGTACTCCTGCTCTAAAAAAACAGCCCTTCAATTTTTCGCTTTTAGAAATCATGCCACCCAAT
>MKTK01000006.1:68715-69299 GCA_001898255.1 Chryseobacterium sp. 39-10
GGTGAGCTCATAAACATCCTGTATTCACCGCAGCAAGGAAGAACTAAAATTACCGTAGATAAAAACGAAACGCTTATTTCTGAAGAAGTCTATAACCAGCTTCCTTCTGGATTTTTGTATGAAAAATTTGCAGAAGACAGCACCAAAATTGGTCCGGGTCACAAAATTATTCTAACATTTGATGATGGGCCAAGTGCGGAGTTTACCCCAAAAATTTTAGAAATTCTTAAAAGAGAGAAAGTTCCCGCAACCTTCTTCCTGATCGGTGAAAATGCGGAAGCCAATATCCCTTTGGTACAGCAAATCAACAGAATGGGCTATGAAATTGGAAACCACACCTTTACCCATGGTAATTTAGCGCGAATGTCGCCCGAAAGAGCGGCTCTCGAACTGAAAACCACTCGATCACTCATTGAAGCCATCACCGGTAAATCCACTGTTTTGTTCCGTGCGCCTTATAATGCCGATTCCGAACCGCAAACGTATGAAGAGTTGGAACCTTTGGCGCAAAGTAAAAAAGACAATTACATCGCCGTGGGCGAAAGTATTGACCCGAATGATTGGGATCCAAAAATGAATAAAGA
>MKTK01000006.1:69344-153196 GCA_001898255.1 Chryseobacterium sp. 39-10
CGTCAACCCACCGTGGATGCACTTCCTGCAATCATTAAATATTTTAAAGATAAAGGATGCAAGTTTACGACGGTTGCCGATCTTATGGGTGTTCCCGAATCGGATCTGATGCCACCCATAAAAAGAAGCTGGAAAAACGATCTCAATTTTTATTTTGCATCGGCCAGTTATTGGATTGGTCAAATTGTGTATTCGCTCTTTTTAATCGGTATTATCCTATCGATCGGAAGAATGATTTTTATGGCCATCCTCGCCTATTTGCAAACCCGACAGGAGAAACGACTTTTGGCCAATTTTAAAGGAATTCCGGATGGATTAACGGTTTCTGTTATTGTGCCTGCCTACAATGAAGAAGTAAATGCGGTACGAACCATCGAATCGCTCCTTCAACAAGATTATAAATACCTCAATATTGTTTTTGTGGATGATGGCAGTAAAGATTCTACCTTCGAAACTGTAAAAAAAGCGTTTGAAGGAAACCCGAAAGTAAAAGTACTCACCAAGCCCAACGGTGGAAAAGCGTCTGCCCTGAACTTCGGAATCGCGAAAACCGATGCTGAATTCGTGGTGTGTATTGATGCCGACACGCAATTGAAAACCGATGCGGTAACCCAATTGATGAATACCTTTTATCTTCAAGGAAAACCGAAGGAAGTGGGTGCTGTTGCAGGAAATGTGAAAGTGGGCAACGAAATCAACATGATTACCAAATGGCAAAGCATCGAATACATTACTTCGCAAAATTTCGACCGACGTGCATTCTCTTTATTGAATTGCATCACGGTGGTTCCTGGTGCTATTGGCTGTTTCAGGAGAAAAGCCATTCTGGAAGCGGGCGGCTTTACCACTGATACCTTGGCAGAAGATTGCGATCTTACGATGCGTTTACATAAGGAAGGTTATATTATTGAAAATTGCAACGAAGCCATTTCTTACACCGAAGCGCCAGAAACCATCGGACAATTCCTGAAACAGCGTTTCCGCTGGAGTTTCGGTATTCTGCAAAGCTTTTGGAAACACCGCGATGCGATTTTCCGAAAACGCTACAAGAATTTTGGCAGAATTGCATTGCCGAATATTATGCTGTACCAAATTCTACTTCCGTTTTTGGCACCGCTTGCCGACCTGTTGTTGGTAGTGAGTTTAATCCTTTCGGGACTCGGATTAATTGTGGCAGATCCAGTACATATCATCGCGTATTACCTTATTTTTTCACTCGTTGATATTGCCGGTGCAGCTTTGGCTTTTGCATTTGAAAAAGAGGATTTCAAAAAACTGATCTGGATGATTCCACAACGTTTGGTATATCGCCAATTGATGTATTACATCTTATTTAAATCCATCAACAAAGCGGTAAAAGGAGAAATACAGGGTTGGGGCGTATTGAAACGAACCGGAAATGTAACGACTAACTAAATTAGAGAGCCAATATATAGGACTTATTTTTAATGATAAAATTCTCAAACATTTATTTTGGAAGGATTTAAAAACATCTCCATCAGGAAAATCATCGGCAAAATCCATTGGAAAGAAATCCTTGCAGTCCTCATTCTGTTTTTAGCATTTATTTTTTTTCGTAGCGAGCGGCACGAAATGGCGTCTATTCTTCCGCAACTGAAGCAGGCAGACGGATTTTGGATCATTGTGGGTGTGCTGCTTACCTTCGTTTACGTGATTTTGCAGGCGTTGATGTATGTCGCGAGTTTCCAAACGGTGGGAACAAAAATTTCGCTATTCAATGCGTTGGAACTCTTCCTGAAAAGAAACTTCCTAAGCGTTTTTCTTCCTGCAGGCGGAATTTCTTCGTTGGCATACACGCCAAAACCAATTCAGCGCAAAATTCCGTACAAGCAAAGCATCAACAAAGCCAGTGCAATCTATGGATTCGTCGGGATTCTTACTGTTTTCTTGGTGGGGATTCCGGTGGTTGTTTATGCGGCATATCTTGACCAAGATTTTGGTGATTCCATGTTTTGGCTGGTGGCCGTCGGTGTTTTTATTGTATTGATTTTTTGGCTGGTGCACTCCCTTCGAAATAAAGGAATGGTGTATCGCCTGGCCGAAAAATATTGGCCGAAAAAAATAGAAGATATTGATGAAATTTTTGGTGGAGAAATGAATACCAAAGGATTTTATCTAACCATTTTTATCTCAGTTCTCATTGAGTTTTGCGGAATATTTCACCTGCTGATTGCCATGTTTGCATTTGGTGCGGGCGGCTCTTTTTCGGCAGCCGCAATTGGATACACCATTTCGGTGCTGCTCATGCTCGTTTCCCCGTTTTTGCGCGGATTGGGTGCCGTGGAATTTTCGCTGATTTATATCCTCGCTCATTTTGGATTTTCGCATAGCGAAGGTTTAGGCATTACGTTGCTGTACAGAACTTTCGAATTTTGGATTCCTTTGATTCTGGGGATTTTTGCATTCGTATGGAACGGCCGAAAAGTAATTGCGCGAATTTTTCCCGCATTTGCTATTTTTCTTTTGGGAATGGTAAACATTATCTCCGTGATTACGCCGCCCATAAAAGACCGGCTGCATTTTAACAAACTGTATTTCTCAGAAGGAACCCTTCATTTTTCAAAAATCCTTACGCTCATTGCAGGTATCCTGCTCATCGTCACTTCTGCCTACCTGATTCGTGGGCTGAAAAGGGGATGGTATTTTGCGCTATTTCTTGCCACCGTTTCGCTCTTTGGAAACCTTGTAAAAGCCCTAGATTACGAAGAAGCAATAGTTGCATTCGTCATCATCCTCATCCTCCTCAGTACTAGGAAAGAATATGTCTTAAAATCGAGCCGGAAAATATTTAGAACCGGTTTTTCGTGGTTATTAGGAATTTTAGCCGCACTGCTGATTTTTAATTTCCTGAGTTTCTATTTTATCGACAAAAGGCATTTTGGTATCGATTTTACTTGGCGGGAAGCCATTTACTACACGTTTCAGAATTTTCTCCTCTTTAAAGAAAATGGTCTTACGCCCAAAACCGGTTTCGCGCGCGATTTTGAATACCTCAATTATTTCCTCGGAATTTCTTTCTGGATTATGTTGATTTTTTCCTTTTTTAATGTACGAAAGATCACCCATACCCAAGAAGATTCTCAGGATTTTGAGCAGGCCAAAAATCTCATTGATCTTTATGGAACATCTGCGCTGGATTTTTTTAAAATCTCGAAAGAAAAACAGCTTTTTTTCGCAGAAGATGAACAGGGCTTTATCTCGTACCGCATCGCCAACAATTTTGCAGTGGTTTTAGAAGAGCCCGTTTCTTCACCATCGGAAAAGAAGACGCTAATAGAACAATTTGAAAATTATTGCAAAGAAATAGGAGTAAAACCTATTTATTACAGGATAGACGAGCGCAGCACTACCCTTTTCAACCGTCTCAATAGACAAAAACTCTTCATCGGTCAGGAGGCAATTATGAACGTGGATTCTTTTAAACTGGAAGGAAAGGAAAGAAAATCGCTGCGAAACGGATTAAATACACTTCTTAAAAAAGGATACACAACAGAAATCCTTGTTGCTCCTCAAACCAACGAAACCCTTGCCGAAATTCAAAACATTTCTGATGAGTGGCTGAAAGAATTCGACAAATCGGAAATGGTTTTTTCTCAAGGCATGTTTGACCGTGATGAAATCAAAAATCAGGACCTTATCGTGCTGCAAAATGCCAACAACAATATTGAAGCATTCCTGAATATCGTTCCCGATTTTGCGCCCGATGAGTGCACCTACGATTTGATTCGCCGAACATCAACGGCACCAAACGGCAGCATGGATGCAATGCTGGTGAAACTGGTAGAATATGCCCGCTCAAAAAACCTCAATTTCATCAACTTGGGACTTACTCCCTTAGCTGGCGAAAAAGTTCCCGACAATACTGCGGAGGAAATTCTTGCATTTGTGTATAACCGGATCGGTAGTTTTAAACATTACCAAAGTTTACGCAATTTCAAAGAAAAGTATGCCGATTCTTGGGAAAACAAATACCTGATCTACGGCAATGATTTTGATTTGGTTCAAATTCCTGCCGCACTCAACAAAGTAATGAAACCGTTGTAAAGATGAAGAAAGCCATCAGAAGTTTATCTGCTTTTCTTTTGCTGATGCTGGTTTCTTGCAACAATGATGCATTTCCTGTCAGCAGTTGGAACAGCAATAATGAGGCGCTACCCATTATCTTTTATGTGAGTGGTGATGCGGGTTTTAATACTTTTTCGAAAAATTTTGCAGGTAACCTTCATCAGCATGGTTACGATGTTTTCGCGCTCAATACCCAACGCTATTTCTGGAACAAGAAAACACCACAGCAAGCAGCGACAGACACCGAAAATTACTTGAAAAACATTCTTCAAAGCAGAACCAATAAAAACATCATCCTGCTCGGTTTTTCTTATGGTGCTGATGTTTCGCCCTTTATTTACAACCGTTTTGATAATGATTTTAAAAAAAACATCAAAACTCTGATCATCATAGGACCATCAAAAGTGAACGATTTTGAAATTCATCTTACCGATTACTTCTCGGGAGAAACGTTGTATGGCTACAGCGTGGTGCACGAGATCAACAGACTGAAGAATGTCGATTTCACCATGATTCTTAGCGATTTCGAATACCACTACTTCCCTTTCACTGAGATTACGCTCAAAAATTATCGTTTCGTGCACCTGCATGGCGACCATCATTATGGTGGAGATACCAAAAAGTTAGCAGATTTTATCAATGTACTTCTCCATGATTCAAAGAAAAAACAATAATTTTGATAAAGTGAAATTTTGCCCTTTACGTTAAGATCCTGAAAACATTTGCTTCCGATGAAACTTTTTTTTACCACCAAAGTCATTCAGCCCCCTTTACAAACTGCTGACCATGTTCTTTTGCTTCAGAAAAATGCATCACTTACTCCGGAACAGGCCATGGAAGCAATGAACACTTCTGCAGACGGCTTGCCCGATACTGAAGTAAATGCCCGACTGCTGCAGTATGGTGCCAACGAAGCCCATTACCAAAAAGCACCTTCCTGGTATAGGCAACTTTTTGGGGCGTTCATGAATCCCTTCACATTTATTTTAATGGCCATTGCACTCATTTCTTACTTTGTGGATGATGTTCTGGCGTCACCTGGCGAGAAAGATCCCAGTACTTTCATTATTATTTCGGTCATGGTTGTTTTCAGTGGCTTACTTCGTTTTTGGCAAGAATTCCGAAGCAACCGTGCTGCCGAACAGCTTAAGAAAATGGTAACCACTTCGGCCACCGTAAAACGACAGGGAAAACCTGATGCCGATTTGCCCGTTACCGGTATTGTTCCGGGTGATATCATTAAACTTTCCGCCGGCGATATGGTGCCGGCAGATTGTAGAATTCTGGTGAGCAAGGATCTTTTCTGCAGCGAATCCACACTTACCGGAGAAGCAATGCCGGTGGAAAAAACCGCAGATGCCCTACCCGATGCCACAACCAAAATGCCATTGATGCTGAAAAACCTTTGCTTTATGGGAACCAACATCATCAGTGGTTCAGCCACAGCATTGGTTCTTACCACAGCATCGCAAACTTATTTCGGCCAAATAAGTGAAAAAATAAGTGGTAAGCGTGCCGAAACCGCCTTCGAAGCAGGCGTTAACAAAGTGAGCTTCCTTCTTATTCGGTTCATGATTGTGATGGTGCCGCTTATTTTTCTGATCAACGGTATTTTTAAAGGAAACTGGATCGAAGCATTGCTGTTCTCTATTGCTGTAGCAGTAGGGTTAATCCCCGAAATGCTCCCCATGATTGTGACCGCCAACCTTTCGAAAGGATCGATCGCGATGAGCAAAAAGAAGGTCATCGTAAAACACCTGGATGCCATCCAAAATATTGGTGCCATGAACATTTTGTGCACCGATAAAACAGGAACCATTACCAAAAACGAGATAGAACTCGAAAAAAACCTGAATGCAGACGGCAACAGTGATATGGAGGTTTTGAAATGGGCCTATTTGAACAGCTATTTCCAAACAGGGCTTCGAAACCTGATGGATGTCGCCGTACTTAAACATACTGAGATCGAAACACTTCTCGATATTAAAAATGATTTTCAGAAGGTGGATGAAATTCCTTTTGATTTCCAACGCAGAAGAATGTCGGTGATTCTCAAGAAAAAAGACGGTAAACAAATCCTCATCTGCAAAGGAGCGGTGGAAGAACTTATTGATCTTTGTACCAAAACATTTGATCCGGGACCTGATAAGGAACTTCATGTGGAACGTGACCCGCAAATTGTGATGGATGAAACAGTAAAAAGCAGAATTTTGCAGATTTCTCAGCAAATGAATGAGGAAGGTTTACGAGTGCTGTTAATTGCCATGCGCGAATTTGATCCGGACCATCCTAGCAATTACTCACCAAAAGACGAGTCCGACCTTACCTTCACCGGATTTATCGGTTTTCTGGATCCGGCAAAACCGTCTGCGCAACCCAGTATTGAAGCGCTGCAAAAACTTGGCGTTACCATCAAAGTAATCACCGGAGACAACGATTTGGTGGCCAAAAAAGTGTGTCATGATGTGGGTTTAGCAACCGATAAAATTTTGTTGGGTGATGATATGGATCAGTGGTCGGATGAGGAGCTTCAGACCCAAGTGGTCGACACCACTATATTTGCTAAAATCAATCCGATGCAGAAACTTCGGATCGTGCATTTGCTTAGAAACGCCGGAAATACCGTTGGCTACATGGGTGACGGAATTAACGATGCCGCTGCACTGAAGGAGGCCGACGTTGGAATTTCCGTGGATACTGCCGTGGATATTGCCAAAGAAAGTGCAGATATTATTCTGCTGGAAAATGACCTGATGGTTTTACGAGAAGGCGTTGTTTCGGGCAGATTAACATTTGGGAATATCATTAAATATATAAAAATGGCGGCGAGCAGCAATTTTGGTAACATGTTCAGCATGTTGGGAGCCAGCGCACTGCTTCCCTTTCTGCCCATGCTTCCGCTGCAGATTATTACCCAAAATTTGCTGTACGATTTTTCACAGTCTGCCATTCCGTGGGACAACATGGACGATGATTTCATTGCACAACCCAAAAAATGGGAGGCAGGAAGCATCCAGCGATTCATGCTGTGGATGGGGCCGATTAGCTCAATTTTTGACTACGTTACTTTTGCTGTACTGTTCTTTGTTTTCAAAGCCAACTCGCCGGATCATCAATCCTTATTTCAAACGGGTTGGTTTGTGGAAGGTCTCATTTCTCAAACATTGATTGTACACATGATTCGCACTAGAAAAATTCCTTTCATCCAAAGTTGGGCAAGTGCACCGCTGACGGCGGTCACCTCGCTGATCATGGTGATTGCGCTAATTATTCCGTTTACGCCCATTGCGCCACTGCTGAAAATGCAACCGCTTCCGTTCGCCTTCTTTCCTTGGTTGATTGGGATTTTGGTCAGCTATTGCCTCCTTACCCAACTGGTGAAAAACTGGTACATCCGTCATTATCACGACTGGCTTTAATTGCCGATCATGATGAATTTCATTGATTGGACGATGATCGTTAAAAATGCTTTGATTAATTGAAGCATTTTTTTTATTTTTGGGAAAATAGAGATTTTAGGAGTATGGGGCATTTACCGAAGTTGATTGAAGATTTAGGATTAATACTGATTGTAGCAGCGTTTGTGGTACTTATTTTCAAGAAAATAAAACAACCGCTTGTTTTGGGCTACATCATTGCAGGATTTTTGGTAAGTCCGAATTTCAAGATTTTTCCTTCGGTAGCCGATATGTCCAACATCAAAACACTGGCTGAAATCGGGGTCATTTTCCTGCTGTTCAGTCTGGGGTTAGAGTTCAGTTTTAAGAAACTGATGAATGTAGGTGGTTCTGCTTCTATCACAGCGTTTACCGAAATTATTTTCATCACTATTGCCGGTTATTTCACCGGTAAAATGTTGGGCTGGAGTACCATGGATTCTATGTTTTTGGGTGGAATGCTCGCCAGCTCATCCACCACCATTATTATTCGTGCTTTTGATGAGTTGGGAGTTAAAACCAAAAGTTTTGCAAAAACCGTTTTTGGTGTTTTAGTAGTGGAAGATATTGTCGTTATCCTGCTCATGGTCTTGCTTTCCACCATCGCGGTAACCAACTCCATCGATGGCGGCGACATCCTTTTCACCGTGGCCAAACTGATGTTTTTCCTCATTCTATGGTTTATTGTGGGAATTTATGTATTGCCCACCTTTTTAAAGAGAATAAAAAAATTAGTAGATGATGAAATTCTCCTCATCCTGTCCATGGGTCTTTGTTTGGGAATGGTTCTTATCGCAGTTAAGGTAGGTTTCTCTGCCGAACTTGGCGCATTTGTCATGGGATCTATGTTGGCAGAAACAATGGCCGCCGAAAAGGTGGAACATACCCTGAAATCGGTGCGCGACCTTTTTGCTGCCATTTTCTTCGTTTCCATTGGGATGATGATTAACGTGGAACAAATGGTGCAGTATGCATTTCCGATTCTCATCATTACCTTGGTGACGCTACTGGGTAAAATACTAAGTGCGGCACTTGGTGCACTGGCTTCAGGTCAACCTCTAAAACATTCGGTTCAGGTAGGTTTTAGCATGGCACAGATTGGTGAATTTGCGTTTATTGTCGCTACACTCGGCCTTTCGCTTAATGTGATTTCAGATTTCCTTTTTCCCGTTGCAGTGGGCGTTTCGGCTATTACCACTTTCACAACACCTTACCTGATCAAAGTTTCTGAACCCTTCTATAACTGGCTCGTCAAGGTACTTCCCGAAAAATGGCTCGAACGTATTAATGACTACTCTTCCGATACCCAGAGCATACAGGCCGAAAACGGCTGGAAAGTTCTCCTTCAGGAATATATGCGAATGATGCTGATGAATGGCATCGTCGTCATCGGTATTTATTTGCTGTACTCCAATTTCATTATCCCGATGATTAATGATAAATTAAACGACAATACCACCAAAAATATCATTGGAAATGTTTTACCAATTGCCACGGCATTGCCTTTTTTATGGGCATTTATGGTGAAAAGACCCAACTCCACAGTATTTTATGATTTACTAAAAAAGACAAAGTACAATCGTGGTCCGTTGTTGATGATTGAAGTTTTTCGGGTAGTTTGGGCATCTTGATTATTGGTTTTTTCCTGGACCGGTTTGCTTCCACCCAAATTTCATTCTTCATCACCATTCCGATTGCGATTTTTATTTTATTTCTTTTTTCTAAAAGAATCCGTAGTTTTTATGACCAGATTGAGCTGCGGTTTGTCCAGAACTTGAACACCCGAGAAAACCAGCAAAAAATTGCGCGACGTGGCTCCGTTTTCAGCAATCCCAATTTGTATAGCAAACTCGCTGCATGGGATGTGCACATTATTGAAGCACAGGTGAATCCCAATGCCAGTTATATTGGTAAATTTCTGGTGGATTTACAGTGGCGAGAAGATTATGGCATTAATATCGGATACATTAAAAGAGGGCAAAAGATCATCCACAGCCCGAATAGATTCGATATTTTAATGCCCAATGACAAAGTAGGCATCATCAGTACAGATGAGCAAATGCTTGTTTTCGAACCGGTATTCAATTCGATAGAAGCCATTAAACCTGAAGAAACCAAAGAAGTGAAATTGGGAAAAATTCTCATTAACGAAAATTCTCCCAAGATTGGCGTCTCCATTAAAGCATCCGGAATCCGTGAAAAAACAAATGGTTTGGTAATTGCCATCCGAAGAGGCGATGAAAGAATTCTGAATCCTAATTCATCCGAAATTCTGCAGCAGGACGATATCGTGTGGGTGGTAGGCGATTTACAGAAAATTGAGGCATTAAATATTGAAATTTAAAAATGACCAAAGAAGAACAACTCCATAAAGCCATAAAAATAGCAACCAGTGCACACAGCAAACAAACTGACAAGTATGGCGCACCGTACATTAACCACGTAATGCGCGTGATGAACTACGGCAAAACCTATGATGAAAAAATTGTGGGTGTATTGCACGATGTCATTGAAGATTGCCCAAAGATAACATTGGAGCATCTGCTTAAAGAAGGTTTTCCCTATCACATCGCCTATGCCGTGGAATGCCTGACAAAGAATCCGCCAAACCAAAATTATGATGAGTTTATCGCTCAAACCGAAAAATCACTACTCGCCGTGGCGGTAAAGCTAAATGATTTGCGTGACAATATGGATTTGACGAGAATCAACCGGCTGCTAACGGAGCGCGACCTGAAACGGCTTAACAAATACCTAAAGGCCTATCTTTACCTGATCGAGAAATATTAATCTGCCGTTTTTTGTGAATCATCAAGTAAATGATTAAGCGATGCTAATTCTTCATCGGTAAGATTTCGCCACTTCCCCACCGGCACATCCAGTTTAATGTTCATGATGCGGATTCGCTTCAGTTTCTTTACCTCATACCCCAAAAACTCGCACATCCGACGGATCTGACGGTTCAATCCCTGCGTAAGAACAATGCGGAAAGACAGGGCATCCAGTTGTTCCACTTCGCAGTTTTTTGTTACCGTTCCCAAAATCGGGACACCGCTCCTCATTTTCTGCAGAAATTTTGGCGTAATGGGCCGATCGACACGTACAATGTATTCTTTTTCGTGATTGTTGCGGGCACGAAGAATTTTGTTCACAATATCGCCATCAGAAGTGAGCAGAATTAAGCCCTCACTCGGTTTATCCAGCCGGCCAATAGGGAAAATTCTTTTTGGGTGGTTTACAAAATCAACAATATTATTTTTTTCGCGCTGGGTATCGGTGGTACAAACGATTCCAATAGGTTTATTGAGGGCAATATAAACGGCTTGTTCTTCGGTTTTTCGGATCGAGCGTCCCTCTACCAAAATTTCATCCTCATCAGAAACTTTTGTTCCCAATTCGGGAATTTTGCCATTAATGCTGATTTTCCCCTGCTCCAGGAGTTTATCGGCTTCCCTGCGCGAGCAGAAACCAACTTCCGAAAGGTATTTATTGATGCGGGTTTTCTCCATTTTTAAAAAATACTAGTTACTCCGATTCAGTCCCAAACCGAAAATCATTTTCAAGCATTTGAGAAGATGCATCTTCCACCCGGAAAGTACCTATCTTTGTACGCCTAAGATGGGTGAGATACGCGCCAACGCCCAATTCCTGACCTATATCGTGCGCTAAACTCCGGATGTAAGTTCCTTTGGAACAAGCCACGGTAAAGCGAATATAAGGTAATTCAATTTCAATATTTTCGATCGCGTGAATGGTCGTTTTTCGGGATTTCATCTCCACTTCCTCGCCTTTTCTTGCCAGGTCATACGCTCTTTTACCATCAATCTTAATAGCCGAAAAAACTGGCGGCTTCTGCTCTATTTCACCCAGAAATTTCTCTAAAGCATGATAAACTTCCACCTCGGAAATATGGGAAAAATCCTGATGAAAAATTTCTGGTTTTTCGGTATCGTAACTTTCGGTTTGTACGCCGATTTTGATTTCGGTAAAGTATTCCTTGGGAGCATCCTGAATTTCCGGAATTTTCTTGGTGAATTTTCCGGTGCAAACGATTAATAAACCGGTGGCTTTAGGATCTAACGTTCCAGCATGGCCGATTTTAAATTTCTTGGGAAGCTGAAATTCTCTTTTCAGTTTGTATTTCAATTTATTAACTGCCTGAAAACTGGTCCACTCTAACGGTTTATCGAGTAAAATAACCTGTCCCTCGAGAAAATCTGCCTGCGTCATAATGATGTTCTGAAATGATTTTGAAGTGGGCACTGACCAATGCGAACTAGCTAAACTGCGTGAAATAAATCAGTAATGCAATTCCCACCACAATTCTGTACCAACCCCAAGGTTTGAAACCATATTTTGTCAAAACCCCAATGAAAAACTTAATGGCAATAACTGCTACAACAAATGCCACTAAATTACCAACCAGAAAAAGCATCAAATTGTTGCCTTGCATCAGCATTTCGTACCCTTTCTGCTCAACGCCATTGTGGCTCCACTCTTTAAGGAAAATGGAGTAAACGGTAACCGCCAACATCGTGGGAACGGCAAGGAAAAACGAAAATTCTGCAGCTGCCTTTCTGGTAAGTTTCTGCTGCATTCCACCGATAATTGATGCAGCACTTCGGCTTGTTCCGGGCATCATGGCCAGGCATTGCCAGAATCCGATGATGATGGCACTTTTATAAGAAATATCTTTTTCATCATTCACGGTATGTGCAGTGAAAATCTTATCAATAAAGAGTAAAATAACGCCGCCTATAATAAGAACAATCGCAATGGGAACTGGATCTCCGAGAACAGCTTCAATTTTATCATCAAAAAGTTTTCCTAAAACCAATGCAGGAACAACCGCAACAGCCAACTTAAAGTAAAAGTTCAGATTCTTAAAATCGAAAAACTTCTTCCAATATAGAAAAACAACCGCCAAGATGGCTCCAAACTGAATGGAAACCTGAAACATTTTCACAAATTCGTCCTCCTGAATACCGAAGAGAGAACTGGTGAAAATCATGTGAGCAGTGGAAGAAACCGGTAAAAACTCGGTTAAACCTTCAATAATGGCAATAATAATTGCTTTAATTAAATCCATTTAATACTGTAAAATTGAAAATATCAAAAAATGGTAATGGCTATTTATTTCTTTTAAGAATAGCATACACTTCGATTGCAAAACCTACGATGACCAAAAAGGGGGCAATCCTGATGCGACGCACAGAAAAGATTCCTTCGTTCCAAAAATTAGCGTCGTACTTTCCATCTACTGTATTGGCATCCGGACCCATCATCAGCAGAAATCCTACCACGATGAACGCTAAACCAAGCAGCATAAATTTATAGTTATCTTTCCCGAAATAGAACTTGTTTTCGACAGTAACCTGCTTTTCCGTTTTGCCAAAAGTATCGGCTGAGAAATTCTTATTTTTTTTACTCATCTGTTAAGAATAATATAAATCATCAACGTTCGTCCTGAGGAATCTCCAAGTAGCAAAAATAGTACTCACCACGGTAATGAAAATGCCAAGCAAAAAGATACCCACCACCAAGGTAATAAGCTCATTGCTGTCTTGCGCGAAAGGTGTTCCGATTTGCGTTATGAAATAATACCATGCTCCAAAAAGCACCGATAATCCTAATACAGCACCAATTAAACCCAAAATAATGGCTTCTTTTACGAAGGGTTTTAAAATAAATCTTCGTTTGGCACCTACCAACTGCATTGTTTTGATGATGAATCTTTTTGCAAAAATCTTAAGTCGGATCGAATTATTGATTAAAACCACCGCAAGTATCAGAAACAAGACGGAAAATCCTAAAATCCATTTCAGAATATTACTCAGATTATTGTACACCTCCACCATCAAAGTACTGTTGTTTTTTACATCAACAATTCCGGGTGTGGCCTTGATCTCCTTTATGGCTTCATCAATTTTTGCTGGATCCACATATTCGGGTTTCAGTGCAATTTCTACCGACGAAGGAAAAATATTGTCTTCAAAAAGTGCGCTCGATTGTATGCCCATGCTTTTCTTTGCTTCGGCAGCCGCCATTTCTCTGGTAATATAAGTAGCTCTTTTTACCGGTGCAAGCTTTTGAATTTTATGAAAGGTTTCCGTCTCCATCTTCACAATTTTGGCGGAATCTTTGGCGTCGTAATTTTCATCAAAGTAGGCGTTTACAACCAGTTGCTCTTTGATATAATCTGAATACTTTTGCGCATTGATGAGGATAAGTCCCATTAAACCAAGTAAAAACAAAACCAATGCAATACTGATAACTACTGTGATGTTACTGGAACGAAGCCGTCTTTTATTAAAATCCTCTACTGTCTTTGCCATTAACTAAAAAATTTCTGCTAAAATAGAAAAAAACTTCCGTAATTTGCCGTGAAATAAAGAAATTCGGTGTTAAAAAAAACTTAAATCATACCTCGAAAATGGAGATATGGAAAGCGGCTTTACACCACAAAATTTGAGAATCCTGAAACCATCATCATGAGCGTAAAAGCCAAAAAATATCTTGGACAACATTTCCTTACCGACGAAAATATCGCAAAAAAAATTGTAGATGGCTTAAGCTTTTCTAACTACAATAAAGTGCTTGAAGTAGGTCCCGGAATGGGCGTGCTAACGAAGTATTTGCTTGATGAAGATGCAGAAATTTTTGTAGCAGAAATCGATAACGAATCAGTGGAATATCTGAAGAAACATTATTCAAAATTGAAGGAAAATCATTTTATCGGTGATTTTCTCAAGATCAACATCGATGGAATGTTTGATGAACAGGTTGCTGTAATAGGAAATTTCCCGTACAATATTTCGTCTCAAATTTTGTTTAAAATAATCGACTATTATCAGCAAATCCCCGAAATGGTGGGCATGTTTCAAAAAGAAGTTGCTGAGCGTGCAGCGGCTGTTCCTCGGACGAAGGATTACGGAATTTTATCAGTTTTGGTGCAGGCACTGTATGACGTTAAATACCTGTTTACGGTTCATGAGAACGTTTTTAATCCGCCACCAAAAGTAAAATCAGGCGTTATTCGGCTCACCCGAAACCCGAAAGAAGGTTTGGCTGGAAATGAAATTTTGTTTAAACAAATTGTAAAAGCCGGTTTTAATCAAAGAAGGAAAAAACTTTCGAATGCATTAAAGGTACTCAACATTCCGGAGTCGCTGAAACTTCATCCTTTTCTGAATCAGCGTGCCGAAGAGCTTTCCGTAGAAGATTTTATCTCGTTCACCCAAGAATGGAAAAACTCTTAATTCTTATCAATTTCAGAATCAGGCGCTTCATGCTTTCTCATTTCTTCCAGTTGGTTTTGAAGTCCGATGATGATTTCTTTTAATGCCTTGATGTCGTTCTTATTTGAGGAAACATTGCTTTTCAACATCACATTTTTGGCGCGCTCATTGTGATCTTCTTCATCATCTTCGTCTTCGGCGATGTCTTCAATATCTTCCTGAATTTCGTCAATATCACCTGATATCTCGTCGATATCTTCGCTAATTTCTTCGATATCTTCCTGGATGTCTTCGATATCTTCCTGAATCTCCGTCACATCTTCTTTCAAATCCTCAATATGTTCATGACTTCTATTCACCGACATCTGTATGAAAATCGCCAGATAAATTGCCTCTAGCGAAAGCACTGTGGTAAGCACCAAAAGCATCTTATCAAAATTGACCCAACCGAAAAGTGGCAAAAGAAAGGCCGTAAGAAAGATCATTGAATGCAGAATTAATGACGGAATAGAGCCAATCCACCACATAATACCATCAGTCAATTTTTCCAAAAACTGAATGTTTCTTTCGTGCTGTTCTTTTCTGCCCATAATGAGTGATTTTCCGCAAATTTACTCAAAAATCTTTGGAAACCCCGATTCCGAACAACGCAAAATCATACAATGCGGGATCATCAGAATTAAACGTTCGAAGCACCGAATCCATCTCTGAAACGGCTTTCCAGTCGTTCTGTGTTCTCGTTAAAATCATCAGTTGGCGTGCAATATTGCCGGTATGAACATCCAGCGGTACCGATAGAAACTTTGGGCTCAGCCTGTCCCAAATCCCGAAGTCGACTCCTTTACGATCTCGGCGCACCATCCATCGCAGAAACATCATCAACCGTTTTGCCGACGAGTTTTTGTAGGTGGAACTCACGTGTTTCTGACTTCGATGAGGAGAATTCTCTAGAAAACTACTTCTAAATCTTTCTAATGAGTGATAGAAATTATCTTCATTTTCGCGCATTAGAAACAACTCTTCCATGCTTTCGTGCAGGGCATAAATTTTCTTGAGATGGAGAATAAATTCGCGAAAATCTTCACCAGTAAAGGTTCTGTGAATACTCCGATCCTGAAGCTGACAAAGTTCTTTTTCCGAAACATGCTGCACAAAATCGTACGGCGAATGCTCCATAAAGTCCATCATTTTCTTGGCGTCATTGATGATGGATTTCCTGTTTCCCCAGGAAATAGTTGCGGTCAAAAAACCTGCAATTTCAATATCCTGTTTACGCGAGAATAAATGGGGTATCTGAAGAGGATCATTTTCAATAAAATCAGGGCGATTATAAAAGTCGGCCTTTTCATCGAGAAATTCCTTTAAATCTAATCGTGTTGAAAGAGGTTTAATGACGTTGATTTTACTGTTTGAAAGAAAAAAATTACAATGACTCTGGTTTACGCAAATTGTAAAATCCGTTTAAAGATCAATTTTTACCGGCTCCAATGCCTTGGGCAGAAAGGTGTTGGCAAAAACTTCCCGTGCTTCTTCGGTGAAAACGCTTAAATCGCCGTACCGATTAGAAAAATGTCCCAGAATAAGTTTCCCGACGCGGGCTTTTTTTGCGATTCTTGCCGCTTCCAAAGCTGTGCTATGCCCCGTGTAATCAGCCATTTCCTTTAAATCATGTAAAAAAGTGGACTCATGATACAATAGATCAACACCTTCGATGAGCTGAAGAATTTTCTCGGAATAACGCGTGTCGCTACAAAAAGCGTAAGAAACCGACTTGGAAGGCGCAGTTGTTAGCACTTCATTTTTTAAAATATATCCGTCACTGAGGACAAAATCCTTCCCGGATTTCAAATTCTGATAGTCGCACGTTTCAATTTCAGGATATTTTGAAATTTCTGCCATGTTCAGGTGACGTTCTTTCGGCTTTTCGCGAAAAAGATAACCATTGCAATAAACACGGTGATTCAACGGTATGGTGAACACTTCCAGACGATTGTCTTCATAGATCTTGGCAGAAGTGTAACCTTCTAATTCATGATAAACAACTTCGAAACCCCGTTGCGTTTCAGTAATTCTGAAAATAGTTTCCAGCATTTCCTTTATCCCTTTCGGTCCGTAGACGTGAAGGGCAGTTTCACGACCTAAAAGACGGAAACTGGCGATAAGCCCCGGTAATCCGAAACAATGGTCGCCATGAAGGTGCGAAATAAAAATATGGTTAATTTTAGAAAAACGAACTTTTGCTTTTCGGAGTTGCACTTGCGTTCCTTCGCCACAGTCAATTAAAAAACAGCGTTCATCAATCTCCAGAAACTGAGCTGTTGGCGAAGAGTTTACAGTGGGTATTGCTGAATTGAATCCGAGAATCGTTAAATAAGCACTCAAAGTCTGTGGGTTGCAGTTTGATTGATAAAGGGGCAAATGTACATAATAAATCGAAACAAATGACGATTATGCTTGGGTTTTCTTTCTGTTAATGAGCCAGTAAACCGGCAAACCAAGCAAAATCAGAATGAATCCCGGCCATGTGTATTGTGGTTTAAACCAAATCAGAAGCACACAAAACGCCGTACCAATCAAGAGATACAAAATGGGGGTCACTGGATAAAGCCATGTTTTATAAGGTCTTTCTAAATCTGGTTTTTTAATTCTTAAATAAATCACCCCGAAAACCGTGATCATATAAAATAGAACGATGACAAATGAAATCATATCGAGCAAATCACCATACTGACCGCTCATTGCGAGTACCGAAGCCCAAACTCCCTGCATCCATAAAGATTTTTCGGGAACCTCATACCGGTTATTTTCGATGGCTGACTTAAAAAATAATCCATCCTTCGCCATCGACTGGTACACTCTTGCACCCGCCAAAACCAAACCATTGATGCAACCAAAGGTGGAAATCATCACCAGAACTGCCATGATCACCGTTCCTATTTCACCAAAAATTACTTCAGAAGCGGCAACAGCAGGTCGGTTATTCTCGGCAAATGCAATTCCGTCCCTATCCAGTGCATTCAGGTACACAAAATTAACCAGCAGGTAAAGCGTCATCACAATTGTGGTTCCCAATACCATCGACTTTACTACATTTTTTCGTGGATTCTCAATCTCGCCCGCCATGAAGGTCACGTTTTCCCATGCTACAGAACTGAAAATGGAACCTACCAAAGCCGCGGCGATTCCTCCTAAGAGTGTAACGCTGCCAATTGATTTCCATGTTGCAGGAACGAGATTATTCCCCACCTCTTCGCCAAAATTCTGAAATGCGTCCCAGCCAAAACTCATATTTGCTGCCCAGTGAGAATTCTTAATCAGCAAAAAACCAAAAACAATAATTCCCAAAAGCGCAAGTATTTTAGAAGACGTAAAGATATCCTGAAGTATTTTTCCGTTTTTCAATCCTTTGGTATTCACGAAGGTGAGAAAAAAAATGACGACAATGGCCAGTATCTGAATCCAGGTAATTTTGAATGTTCCGCTTTGGAAAATAGGTGCCGAATTGTTGAGAGCCGGAATAAGATAGGCGGTAAATTTTCCGAAAGCCATCGCCACTGCAGCAATGGTTCCGGTTTGAATGACGGTGAACAAACCCCATCCATAAAGAAAACCAGGCATTTTGCCAAAAATTTCATTAATGTAGGTATACTGCCCTCCTGCCTTTGGAAACATGGATGAAAGTTCGCCATAAGAAATTGCGGCAGCAATGGTCATTACACCGGTAATAATCCATACCACAATCAGCCAGTAACCTGAACCCAAATTTCTCATCATATCGGAACTTACAATAAAAATTCCGCTACCAATCATGGATCCCATTACGAGCATCGTGGCATCCCAAAGTTTTAGTTTTTTCTGCATACAATTATTTTATAGTGGCTAAATTTCATATAACATTGAAATCTTTCTGCCTCACCCCCTTCTTTCCAAGTAAAAAGTGGATAAATATAGATATTTTTTAAATATTCTATTAAAAATTGAGGTATTTTTAAGCATAAAATTTGAAATTAATTTCGACATTTGTTATTAATTGAAAATGAGTATTTTTGTAAAAATTAAAAAAATGAAAAAATTAGCACTGATATTAACAATGGTGTTTTCCACAATGGCCTTCTCGCAAGAAACTGCAAAAAAAGTGGCACCTCCTGAAGGAAAAGCATTGGTAGGCGATTTCTATGGCGCCGCCGTATCTACAGATGCAGAGAAAAAGGCAATGACAACCGGCCAACTTGAGAAAAAGTTGAAAAAAGAAAAAAAGGCACAAAACATAACTGTTAAAGGAAAGGTTACTGATGTTTGTGAAAAAAAGGGTTGCTGGGTGACCATTGAATCCGAAAACAATGAAAAGTTCTTTGTGAAAATGAAAGATTACGGCTTCTTTGTACCTACCGCACTTAAGGGAAAAAATATTGTGATGGAAGGCAATGCAGAAACAAAAGTAATTACCGTAGATGAGCAAAAACACTACGCTGAAGATGCCAAAAAATCAAAACAGGAAATTGATGCGATTACTCAGCCCAAAGAGGAAGTTCGCTTTGTAGCAAACGGAATTAAGGTGGTGCAATAATCCTTACTATAACAAATAAAAGAAAAGCGAAGCCGATGGTTTCGCTTTTTTTACTCGACGTAAAAATTCATCGGAGCATCTAATTTTGGAAATTTTTGGTCACAAATAAATGTTTTACCGGTACAGTCAATTTCTTTCCAACCTTTTTTTCTTCCCACATCACCCACTTCTACTACAATGGGCACGAATGAAATGTTTTCATCCCCTTCGCTGTACTCTTCTTTGTATTGCACAGCTATATCGAGTACACAATCAAAATTAGTATTAAGCTTCACATTTCTGTACACCACATCATAATGGGTTTCTTTATTCTCCGGAATTTTTTCGTAATTCTCCCATCCTGATATACTTCCCTTTAACTCTGAAATAGCCGTAAGCCCTTCGTACAAAGCGATGGTATAAAATTTCCGCGTGTTCTCTCGTAAATAATCGCCTGGAAAATGTCCACCTTCGTACAAAATCGATGCAATGCCCATTTTCATAAAATTATCTCCGGTAGAAGTAGGATAAAACTCGTCAGAGTACCTTGCCACCTGATTTTTGAGTTCACCTTTAATGCTTTTATAAATTTTACTGATAACGGCCATCGCCTTCTTTCGGGTTTCTGTGATATCGCGCTCATAATTTTGAGCGGGCGCAAGAAAAGCGAGTGTAGCGGGATGTTTTCCATCTGTGCTGAAAATGGTGCGCTGTTCGTGCAAATTCATCGCATACTGGTATTTCCTATTTTTTGCGATTTTCTTTAATAGGGGCAATTCTTTACTCGACATTTTTAAGAAATCACGGTTCATGTCGATATCAAGGGCATTTCTCCTGGTCCATTTCTCTGCACCGTCCGGATTGAGCATAAAAATAAAATCTAGCGTGATTTCTTTGAACAGCTTTTCGTGAAGATCCGGCTGATGTTTAAAAACCTCCAGCAAATCAAGCATAGCAAGTGTGGAGTTGGCTTCATTTCCATGCATTTGAGACCAAGCCAAAACTTTTGTTTCTCCCGAACCCAACGTCATTTTGTAAATCGGTTTACCTAATGTGGACGTACCAATTTCCGAAATAAAACTGCTGTAATTCTGCTGTAGGAAAAAAAATAATTTTTCCGGGGAAATATACCGGTTTGGGAAATTGGGGTTTTTGCGGTAGATGAAATCTTTGTGCATGGAGACTATTTTTTACAGATTTCAAAATTAACTTTTTTCCAACAATTATAATAATTTACTTATGTAAAATAATTAAACAAGTCAAAATGCCAGTTTGTCTGTTGGTAAAATTGTGGATTAAATTAATGACAAATTGAAAATATAAAATTATATAAATCAGTATTTTATGTAAATCAATTCAATAACATTATTAATTGTACTTTAAGTTGAATTGGTACGTGCAAACTTCGTTTGAGTGAAACTTTTTTAAACATGTAAACATTTTTTTCATTGTGTAACAAAAGATAAATTACAATTGTAAATTATAGCAAAAACGATTTATTACCTATCTTTGTTCACATTTATATTATGACAAGCGAAAGTATTTTTTTAGTAGGTTTCCTGTGTTTTATCGGGTTAATCTTGGCCGTGGATTTAGGGCTTTTTGGCAAAAAATCAGAAACTGTTTCCATGAAGCAAGCAGGGATCATGAGTTTTTTGGTGGTTGCATTGTCCATGTGCTTTTATTTTGTTCTCTTTAGGTATGGGCATTTGCTGCATGGCATCGACAGTATGGAACGGTTGCAGGAGGTGATCCATAAACACCACCACCCTGTTCGGGTGATCCCGAATGATTTGGAAAGCAGCATCCAACTCTACAATCACAACCTTGGTTTGGAGTATCTTACCGGCTATGTGGTAGAATATGCACTGTCTGTGGATAATATATTCGTCATAGTATTGATTTTTACAGCGTTTGGTGTCGCTCCCAAAAATTATCATCGCGTACTTTTCTGGGGAATCCTAGGTGCCATCGTGATGCGGTTTATCTTCATTTTCGTGGGCGCCGCACTTATTCAAAAATTTGAATGGATCATGTATGTATTTGGAGCATTCCTTATTTATACTGGAGTTCGGATGTTTATCGATAGAAACAGTAAGGATAAAATTGATACGCAGAACCATCCGGTGGTGAGGTTTGCCAATAAATATTTTAAAGTTCATAACCACTTTGTTGGCAATAAGTTTTTCGTAACGGTAGACGGTGTGCGGAAGATGACCCCACTTTTTCTCGTCCTTTTAATTATTGAGGGTACAGATTTGATATTTGCAGTAGACAGCATCCCTGCTATATTTTCAGTGACCAAAGATCCTTATGTGGTCTTCTTTTCTAACATTTTTGCCATTATAGGTCTGCGGTCAATGTTCTTTCTTCTTGCAGGAATTCTAGACAAGTTCCGCTTCCTGAAAGTAGGTTTGGCAGCACTGTTAACTTTTATTGGTTTGAAAATGATCTTCCATCATTACTTGGAAGATTGGGGATTTTCCACCACAGATTCACTCTTCATCATTATCGGTATTTTAGGATTGAGTATTGTACTTTCACTCATCTTCCCGGAGAATAAAAAAGAACGAAAATTGAAGTTTGATCCTGAAAATGATGAAAATATTCGTCACTAATTCATTACTGTAAATAATTAAAATAATTAAAAACCAGTACGTTATGTATTGGTTTTACTTTTGTAAATCACTATCTTCTTAATTATTTTACATTTGTGTTTTAATAATGTAAATAGTTTGTTTACATTTGTAATTATGAATTTGAACGAGCAAATTTCAAAAGTAATTGAATATTCGGGTTTTTCTCTTTCCGAGTTTGCAGATGAAATTGAGGTGCAACGATCCAGCATCTCACATATCACTTCTGGAAGAAATAAACCTTCACTTGATTTTCTGGTCAAGATTAAAAACCGATTTCCCGAATTACAGTGGGATTGGCTTATTAAAGGTGAAGGTGAAATGAAAAAAACTGAGCTGAAAGAAACTGTTTCCGAAAAACCAAAAGCCAGTACACTACCCGATCTATTTTCTTTAATTGATGACGATAATTTTGGTATCACCGAAAGTGAAGATCAGGTGATGAAAGAAAATCCGCGAGAATCTAAAATTTCTGCATCAGGGGAAGATAAAAATAAAATAAGCGATTCTCAGCCATTAGAAGTTAAGGAAAGTGTGGCGTCATATCAACTTCCTGCAAATCAAGAAAATAAGATAAAGCGAATTGTGATTTTCTTTGAAAGTGGAAAATTTGAAAGTTTTGAGCCCTAAAACGGTTTTTCGTTGTTTTTAGGAATGCCTCCCTTCTTTCTCTTTCACCCTCGCGATCAATTAAGAGCTATGGTTTAGATTTCACTGGCATAAAATTCGCAGTTTTATGAAGTCGCTAAAAGTCAACCTATGAAACTAGAAAAATTAGCCAATGAACTTCATTTACCGGCAGAAGTACTCATCCGATTTATTTCTGATTTCGAATTGAATCCGTCCGATTGCATCACGAAACAGCATGACGTGAAAGATGATTTCGAAAAGTTTGCACGGGAAAACACCGACTTTCTTAAGAAGTACGACAAAGATTTGAAAACCCCAAAATCGGTGGAAGAAATCGCATCCATTCTTGAACAGCCCAATGATAAAATTGCAGAAATCATTCATCGGAAGAACCCGCCCATTTACGATAACGGAATGTATAAATCATCTGTTTCCACTTTCGCAATTGACTATCAATTAGGTGGAAACTATCAGTTTATGTATGACTATTTTGGAAAAAAAACATATTTAAATGAATGGAACTTCATTGGTTATCGCGATATTTTTTTCTTTATTTCGCGGGAGTTGGAACCCTTCATAAGCAGTCTGGAAATGAGCGATTGGGGTCTGCACAAGCCCGTCGGCATTATCCTCTATGGTCCGCCCGGCAGCGGTAAAATATTTTGGGCCAGAAAAATTGCCGAAATCATAGGATACCAGTTCAAAGAGGTCAAGAAACACTACATGGGAACGTCGTTTATCAATGGTACAAAAACCAATTTTAACGATTTTCTTGTGATGATGATGAAGGACGAAAAAGTGCTATTATTCATGGAAGATTTTGATACCATTATGAGCATGCGAAATGACGAACAATCGGTAAATTCATGCGATGAAGAAACCAAGGAAATCGTGTTGCACTACATCAGTCATTTCGAGGAAGAAAATTTACTGATGGTAGGTTCTGCCAATTCAACTTTTAACATTGACCGCGAAATAATGGCTCCCGGAAGGTTTGACGTAAGAATTCCCATATTTCCGCCCAATGTTCAGGAACGTTGTGAAATGCTTCTCTACCATATGATTGAAAACCTTACGCAAGATTCATTGTTGATGAAAATACTGGTACGAAATGATGCAGACCATCTTCCATTCTGGCAACAAACCGCCGACCGGATGAAAGCATTCTCCAATACCATGATTATCGACTTTACCCAAAGTTTAAAAAAGAAAATTAGAAACCTGTATTTGAACAAAAAATCAACAGAAATCACTATTGACGAACACATGATGAACACCGCTTTTCGAGAAGCTTCATTCAAATTGACAGAAGAATACCTGACGCAAGTCGATCAGTTTATTGTGGACGTTTCACAGGGCAACTACGACGATTTTCCGGAAAGAATTTCCCAGTTGAAAACCGAACTTGAAAGTTATAAAATTGTGGAAACTCCACGAAAATCTATTGGTTTTGCCCATAACAGTGACCAAGAGTAATCTGCTCATCTCCTTAATCAAAAGCAATTGATCTCCAATGCTATTTTTTGGTTTTCTTCTTTTCTGGCGGAACTTTTAATCCATGTTCTCGCGCTTCGGAAATTGCAATAGCAACGGCCTGCTTTCGATCCGTCACCTCTTTACCGGAAGACGATTTCAGTGTTCCTTCTTTAAACTCATGCATCACTTCGCCGATTTTTTCTGCTGCCTTCGCTGAATATTTTTTAGAAGCCATAACAGTTTTTTTAAGTAGTTAATAAAATACTGATTATCAAACCATTAAATAAAGTGTAACTTTACTTTTTGTTTAATGCTAATGTAAGAAAAACATTATATTTGAAGCTATTTTATTACACCTTATGAAAAAACTCGTTTTATCCATAGCGGTGTTGACTGCTTTCAACGCCTTTGCACAGGAAATTACACTCGACAAAATTTATTCCGGCTATTATAGAGGAAAAAATATCAACGGCATCTCTTCACTTAAAAATGGAGATTCTTATGCGGTTATAGAACCGGGATCAATCGTAAAGTACTCTTATAAAACCGGGCTAAAAGAAGGAAACATAGTAGAAGGTAATTACACCTCATACACGCTAAGTGCGGACGAATCCAAGATTTTACTCCTGAAAGAAAGCCAGCCCATCTATCGGCATTCATTCTTGGGTAAATACGAAATTAAGGATTTGAAATCGGGACAAACTTTACCTCTTAACAATGGAAATTTTGTGCAGGAACCTACCTTTTCACCTGACGGAACCAAGGTGGCTTTCATTGCCGAAAACAACCTTTATTATCAGGAATTAAGCAGTGGGAAAATCACTCCGATCACTCTGGATGGGAAGAAAAACGCCATTCTGAACGGACTTGCAGATTGGGTTTACGAAGAAGAATTCGGGCATGCACGACAATATGAATGGACCAAAAACTCGGATGCCATTGTTTATGTAAAATCTGACGAAAGCGCCGTTCCGGAAATGTATATCCCCATTTATGGTCATCAACTTTATCCTTCGGAATTGCGTTTCAAATACCCAAAAGCAGGTGAAAACAATTCCATTGTAAGCGCACAACTCTACCGTTTAGATTCTGGGAAAAACACAACAATCGACATTTCGGCTTTTAAAAGTTATTATATTCCTAATGTCTTCCAAACCCAAAAAGCAGACGAAATGGTGCTGATTACTTCAGGAAGAATTCAGAATGCTTCTGATGTGTTGAAAGTAAATACTAAAACCGGCAAAGCCACCAAACTCTTCACCGAAACCGACGAAAAATGGGTGGATACCGATAACGTGATTTTGGAGTTCTTGGATGATAACTCCTTTATTTGGGGAAGCGAGCGAAGCGGAAACCTGCATCTTTACTGGTATGATGAAACAGGAAAACTAAAAAAACAAATCACAAAAGGCAATTGGGATGTGGTAGATTATTACGGATATAACCCTAAAACAAATGATATTTTAGTTCGAACAACAGAAAAAGGGAGCATCAACAAAGTGATTTCAAAGATCAATATCAACAGTGGTCAGTCGGTTTTACTTTCAGACGCAGCAGGTAATAACAAAGCCGATTTTAGCGCAAATTACCACTATTTCATACAAACTACGTCCACCGCTACCCAACCCTATACTTATGTTTTGAAAGATGATAGCGGAAAAACAGTTCGCGAATTACAGAACAATAACGCGCAGCTCAAAAAGCTTCAGGAGGATCAATTTGTGACCAAAGAGTACTTCACTGTACCCAATGAAGCAGGCGACCAAATGAATGCCTGGATCATGAAACCCAAAAATTTTGATCCTCACAAAAAGTATCCTTTGCTGATGTTCCAGTATTCCGGTCCAGGGTCACAGCAGGTTTCTAATTCGTTTGATACAGGTAACGGGTTGTGGTTCAATCATTTGGTTCAGAAAGGATATATTGTTGCCTGTGTTGACGGACGCGGAACGGGTTACAAAGGCAGCACATACAAAAAAGCAACCTATATGAATTTAGGAAAATATGAGATTGAAGATCAAATTGCCGCTGCGAAGTGGTTTGGTAAACAATCCTATATCGATGCCTCACGTATCGGGATTTTCGGCTGGAGTTTCGGTGGTTATATGTCGAGCTTGGCACTCACCAAGGGTGCTGATGTTTTTAAGGCCGGAATTGCAGTTGCTCCCGTAACCAATTGGCGATATTACGATACCATTTACACCGAAAGATTTATGCGAACACCTCAGGAAAATGCAAAGGGCTATGACCAAAATTCGCCTACTGAATTTGCAAACCTATTAAAAGGAAAGTTTCTCCTCATCCACGGAACAGCTGATGACAACGTACATTTTCAAAATTCGATGGAGTTTTCAGAAGCACTGATCCAAAATAAAAAGCAATTCGATTTTATGGCTTATCCCGATAAAAACCACGGGATTTATGGAGGAAACACCAGCCGGCAACTCTATGAAAAAATGACCAACTTTATTTTGAATAACCTTTAGAGCTTGCGATAAATTTTACTGCTAAAAGTTTTCATAGGTGTTTTGAGGTGGATTTTTTGCTTTAGGTTTGCAGATTTAGCGGGCTAAATCCAAAAAAAAAAGTAGAAAATACGCTCAAAAGTGCATTAAAATTAAGCAAAGATGATTTGCTGAAGCTTTATAACAAAATCGGTAAAATTTATCACAGGTTCTAAATTTAAAATGATTATTTTTAGCAACAATAATTGAAATCTATGGAGAAAACTACAGCAAAACATCCGAAAGGTTTGCCATACCTTTTTTATACCGAAATGTGGGAACGATTTGGATATTACTTGATTTTAGGGATTTTTGTCCTGTACATGATCGATCCCAAAGAAACGGGCGGATTGGCTTTTAATGATAAAAATGCCGATGACA
Organism: Chryseobacterium sp. 39-10; assembly: GCA_001898255.1. GTDB lineage: Bacteria > Bacteroidota > Bacteroidia > Flavobacteriales > Weeksellaceae > Kaistella. The sequence goes on from MKTK01000006.1 coordinate 96,279, forward strand.
TTTTCGGAACTTTTATCGCACTTACCTACCTTACACCCTTTTTAGGCGGATTCTTAGCCGACCGTGTATTGGGTTACATGAAGGCCATTTACATTGGCGGTGCTTTAATGGGATTGGGCTATATTGGTTTGGGAGTTTTTAAAGAGGTTTCCATGTTTTATGTATCCATGGCGCTTATCATTCTGGGTAACGGATTCTTTAAACCAAGTATTTCTACCCTTCTGGGCAATCTTTATGAGGAAGAACCTTATCGAGCGAATAAGGATGCCGGGTATAACATTTTCTACATGGGGATTAACATTGGTGCCTTTGTGTGCAACATCATTGCTGCATTTATGCGGAACAAATTCGGCTGGGGCGAAGCATTCATCACCGCCGGAATTGGGATGTTTGTCGGGTTGCTCATCTTCTCCATCGGTCGTAAGCATATTTTAAAAGCCAATGTGATGAAGCCTGTTCAGGAAGGCGATACCAAGATTTCTGATGTGTTGGTAAACGTTTTTCTACCTGCCATTATTGCCGGTGTTATCGGTTGGATGATTCCCGGAAATATTTTTGGAAGCGACTCTACTGATGCCTTCATCTTTGCCTGTATTCCTGTGGTTTATTTCTATGTGATGCTTTGGGTAAAAGCCAACGCCGAAGACAAAAAACCTATTGGTGCATTGCTGGCTATTTTTGCTGTGAGTTTAATGTTCTGGGCTGTATTTAAACAAAATGGTACTGCATTGACAAGATGGGCCAATTATTATACCGACAGAAGTGTTCCAGCAGCAATCGAGAAACCTTTGGAATCCATTTACCTTGTGGATGCAAAAAATTATCAAACCAAGGAAGTAAATGTTTATAATAACCAATATCAGGCAGAAAAAAACGATGCTGGCCAACCTTTAAAGGAACAGGGAAAAGATATTTATTTCCGCAATGTTTCGCCGGAACAGCGGGCAGCACTCGAAGCAAAGCCCAATGATAAGGTATTTCTGTACAACACAGAACTCTTCCAATCGGTGAATCCATTCTGGGTAATTGTGCTAACGCCCGTTGTAGTGGGATTCTTTATGATGCTTCGGCGAAAAGGAAAAGAACCCACAACCCCTTCAAAAATTGTACTCGGTCTTTTTATTTCTGCATTGTCCTGCTTGGTGATGGTAGGTGCAGTTTATGCAGGCGCAAACGGAGCGGTAAAGGTTTCCGCATTGTGGTTGGTAGCCGCCTATGGAGTTATCACCGTCGGTGAACTTTGCCTCTCACCTATGGGTCTTTCATTGGTATCTAAACTTTCGCCACCAAGAATTACAGCATTGATGATGGGTGGGTTTTTCCTCTCCACCTCTATCGGTAATAAACTTTCTGGCGTACTGGCAAGTTTTTGGTACGATTATGAGAACAAAGCCAACTTCTTCATCGTGAACTTCGGGTTACTTTTGTTGGCCACTTTATTGGGCTTATCAATTCTGAAAAAACTCAACAGAATCATGAAAGAAAAAGGAGTAAATTAACAAAAATTTGAGAAATTTGAGAAAAGTGCCGGATTTGTCCGGCACTTTTCATTTTTACACCCCTTAAAAAAGCATGGCAAAAGGAAAAAAAACTATATTTGCTACCATTAACGAAAATTAACAATTAGAATATGGATACAGCAGTGCAAAAAGGGCACCCCAAAGGTCTCTATCTTCTGTTTATGACAGAAATGTGGGAACGGTTTTCTTACTACGGAATGAGAGCAATCTTCGTTCTTTACATGGTGAAAGTTCTTGCAATGGATGATGCTAAAGCATCAGAAATATATGGCAGTTATACCGGTTTGGTTTATCTTACTCCTTTATTGGGGGGATATCTTTCTGACCGTGTTCTGGGCAACAGAAGAAGTATCGAGATCGGCGGTATCCTGATGGCGCTTGGTCAGTTTTTAATGTTTTTCAGTGCCTCCGCGTCAGGTGGCAGTGCAATAACGCTCATGTGGGTGGCTCTCACCACGCTTATCATTGGTAACGGATTCTTTAAACCCAATATTTCTACAATGGTAGGTCAGCTTTATCCAAAAGGCGATCGCAGAGTAGATGCCGCATTTACAATTTTCTATATGGGAATTAATTTGGGTGCATTTTTCTCACCTTTGGTATGCGGAACGCTGGCCGAGAAAGTGGATTTTAAATGGGGATTCTTTGCCGCCGGTGTGGGGATGATTATTGGGCTCATTACTTTTATGCTTCAAAAGAATAAATTGCTGGTAGATGCCGATCATAATCCTGTGGGTTTGCCAACCAAAAAATTCGGAATAGCCCAGTTTGGAATGGTGATTGGTGCCATTGCCATCATTTTCTTTTTTATGAATTTTAAAACAATGTTCCAAAGCGATTTGGACATTATCGGTTACTTAATTTACGGTGCAATGGTGGTAATGCCTCTCATTGTACTTACCGACAAATCATTAACCAAAGAAGAACGCGATAGAATCATGGTGATTTTCATCCTTGCCTTTTTCGTCATCTTTTTCTGGGGCGCATTTGAGCAGGCAGGCGCATCATTAACTATTTTTGCAGACCGACAAACCGACAGAACACTTTTTGGATGGGAAATGCCCGCCAGTTACTTTCAGTCGGTTAACCCATTAGCGATTATCCTTTTGGCGCCCTTATTTTCCTCATTATGGCTCAATTTAGGCAACAGAAATAGGGAACCTTCGTCACCGAAGAAAATGGCCATTGGTTTATCACTTGTTTCACTTGGTTATGTCGTTATTGCATTTGCAGTATATGGATTGGGAATGATGGATAAGGTATCCATGTTTTGGCTGATTGCGCTGTACGTTATTCACACCATGGGTGAACTTTGCCTGTCTCCAATTGGGTTGTCGATGGTATCTAAACTTTCGCCGCTAAGATTTTCATCCCTTTTGATGGGAACATGGTTTCTTGCTAATGCTGCAGCCAACAAGTTTGCGGGAACATTATCAGCACTTATTCCTGGTGGCGGAGAAAACGGGGAAGTTTCAAGAACCACCTCATTCCTTGGTTTCCAAATTGTGAACTTGTTCGATTTCTTCCTTGTATTTATTGTGATGTGTGGCGTTGCTGCCGTAATCCTTTTCGTACTGAGCCGTTGGCTGGAAAAGAAGATGCACGGTATTAATTAAGAACTAGACTTATACCATAAAAAAAATCATCTGCTTATGTGGATGATTTTTTTTATGATCACGATGTCTATTATTATTTAAATCAATTGTCATCGGCTATTTCGATATTCAATTTGAATGTGTTGGCAAAATGTGCTTAAAGTATCGTGAAAAATATGTGGGGAGTGAAAAGATTAAGATCTTCATCTTTGATCCCTATCCTACTGAAATGCGTTCAACCGCCCTATATAAAACAAAAAATCGTGATATGAGATCACTATTTATCAACATAATTCTTAGCTAATTTTTGGGGGATTTTTATCCTGAGCGCAGCGGCTGCGTTCTGAGAAATGGGGCGATAACTGTTGCTGCTTTCTATTTCAAAAACAACTTAAAAAAAGAAAAAATTGATTTCAGGAAGAGTTATTCCCTAGGCAAATCAACGTTTTGAACGATTTCTTTTGGGGGCAACTTTCACCCTCATTTTGAATCTTTTTTGAGATTTAGATTTTTTCTGCATAAATGATAAAATTTTCGTTAATAAATGTAATAATTAATTCCATAGCAGCAAATATTTTAAATAGAATTTAATATTAATTTTTGTTTATTTTTGACCAATGAAAAAAATAATCATTAGACTCTTACAAACCATTTGGGTTTTAATAGGTTTTGTCGCACTTTATGCGCTTTTGGGCTATACGCTTCCATTTATTGAAATTCCGGCAAAGAAGGTTTCCGAACCCAAAACAACAGAAATTTTCATCTTGACTAATGGCGTTCATACCGATCTGGTCGTTCCCATTCAATCTCCTCAATTTGACTGGAGCAAGGAAGTACCATTCAGTAATACGGTTTCCAAAAGAACCGATTTCAAATATTTGGCTGTAGGTTGGGGCGACAAGGGATTTTATTTGGAAACACCTACCTGGTCTCAGCTTAAACCTTCGGTAGCATTTAGGGCTGCTTTTTGGCTGAGCAAATCGGCGATGCACTGCACTTTTTATGATCAAATGAAAGAAGGAAAAGATTGCAAAAAAATACTCATTACCACGAAGCAGTACGAAGATCTTATCCGTTATATTCGTGCAAAATTTGATCGCGATGAAAACGGCAAACTCATTTTTATCCCTACCAAAGCGGTGTATGGGAAGGACGATGCATTCTACGATGCAAAGGGAAGTTACAGTTTCCTTTATACCTGCAACACCTGGGCAAACAACGGATTGAAAGCGGCAGGTCAGAAAGCGGCACTTTGGACTCCTTCAGACTTCGGAATCTTTCAGCATTATCCATAAAAAAAACACGTTGCTCACAACATGTTTCTTGTTATTTCACCTTGCAAAATAAAATCTAGCGATATTATCAGTCCTTTATCGCCAGATTGAACTGCAAATCCAGGTCATCTTTTACAAAAATGATACCGCCCATTTTTTTTGGAGGAACAATGTTGAAATCTGAGAATTTTATTCTTTTGTTGCCCGTCAAGCTATTTTTGTATTCGCTAAAATCGATACTGTATTTCTTAACCCTGTTCATCATTTTAACTTCTACCAAGGCGTTAAATCTGCCACTATTTTTGGTAAAATTTATAAATCTAATGGTAAGTGTGGGATATTGATCTTCTATCAGTGTTTTGCGAAAATCGGCGGTCATCATTTTATTCTTGCAATCAAAATCTGCCACTTTAAGGACGAGATTAGGAAGGTCATTTCCCGCAAAAGAATAAATAGAACTTGAGTTTTTGAAGGCGTTGTTCACACATTTAAAAGTACTGATATTGGTCCAGCCGTTAATTTCCACTGCATTTTGCTGTGCAGCATAGAATCCCATTAACAGGAGGAATACCAAATAAAATATACTTTTTTTCATGATTATTAATAGAAAGAGGGACTACAATTAATCCCTCTTTCAAAGAAATATTAAAAATTAGAAACCAATGGTTGCTTCCAGCATCAATCCGTTAAATTTACCACCTTGCAATGCGCTTGTTGCTCCCCAAACTGTACTGTTGTTGTACTTTTGATTAACATATTCCACTTTTGCAAGAATATTTTTAGTCATGAACCAACCACCACCGATATTAAACCGGTCAATTTTTCTTTCGAGGGTTGCTGCATCGTCATTGTCTTTCCCGGTTACATTATTGTAGCGGCCCACTACGTAAAACTGTTCTTTTCCACCGAATCTGTAAAGCAATTCAGCAGCCAACTGTGTGTAACTTCCTCTTGTTGCTGTTAATGTTTTTTGTCCTTTTACATACTCGTAAACGCCGAAGAACTCAAGTCCATTGTATTTAACAAAAGGATTCACTTGGAAGGCCTGCATTTTTTTGAATCCAGGATTGAACCTGCCCGTTGCATAGTTAGCAGATTTCATTTCATCGTTGGCAGTAAGGAGTGTGTAATAATACCTTGATCCGGCTCTATCACCACCATAAAGATATCCACCGGTATCCCATCCGTTGGTTTGGATAAAGGATCCGGTTAATCGTACCCTAAGGTCAGAGTTCACCTGTTTGTCCCAACCGATTTTTGCATACACAGACGGAGAGTTCCAGTTGTTACCTTTATAGGCGGTTTGATTCAGTTTCCCATTAGAAACACCCACCATGCCAATAAAGTTGTTGTAGAAGCCATAAACTTCACCAAACGCTTCGGTGGTAAAACTGTCCATGATGTAATTTCCTACAAGTGGATTGGTAATGGCACGTGCATTATCGGTTCTTCGGAAATGGGTGTCTCCATAGTTGATTTCGTCCATCCCACTTTCACTCTTGCATATTTCATGATATCACCTAAAAATCCAGGACTAATAAAATCCAAATCATCGATTTGAATAAAACCTCCTTTCACCCATGCTTCGTTATGGTGACGAGCAGAAAGGTAAGTTCTCAGGTGCATTTTCACTCCTTTTGCCAAGTAGGCGTTCACATCTAAGTTGGCTGTTGGAAGGTTAAAATCGGAGCCCATTTCGTTCAATGTATTGGGAACCGCAGGAACGGTGCCCGTTCCGGTACCGGTAAGGTTACCAAGAGAAGCAGCTTCGGTAGAGTGCTTAAGCGCCTGAAACTGCAGGGCAAAATCACCGCCTACTACTACTTTGATACCGTCATATTCTGGCGAAGCTCCCTTAGGTTCTTCAAAAACATTTCTTGTTGTTTTTTCAGGCGACAAGTAATCCCTCATCGATGTTGTGGCGTCTTTCTGCGCATACAATAAATTAGCTGCGGAAAATAATACGGTAAGCATTGAAGCTCTCATTAACATGGTTTTCATATTCTTAACATTTTTATATTTAACTGATTGATTAGTTCGCCACCACATTTACCGTGATTTTGATTAGATCTCCGGTTTTCACAGTGTTCATCATAAATGACGGTGGTGTAACGCCGTATTCGGTCATTTTAATGGACTCAATACCTGTGATGGTATAGGAGTCTCCTGTTTTGTTTACTGTTACTGGGAAACTTACGTTTTTGGTTACATTGGTTACGGTTAATTTGCCTGTCATTGTCCCTTTTCCAATGTTCACGGAAGTGGCAACAAAGCTTATGGCTGGGAATTATCTGCCTGCATTGCTTTGTATGCATTGTTATCCATTGCGCTTTTTCCACTTTTCAATGTTTTGGAATTCATGGTGTATTTAATGTCATTAATAACATTGCCTGCAACTGTGCCAGAGAAAGTTCCCTGTTGAGAGGTCATCGTCCAGTCGTGTAATGTGGAAGTTCCTGCTACTGTTGTTTTCACGTTGGAACTGCTAATTTTCTGACCACTTATGGCTGCACCCAAAAGTGCAAAAACCAACACAATCATTTTAGAATTTAGTATTCTTACCATTGTTTAAATTTTAATTAATATTTATTTAGAACTTTTCTAAAACAAAGACAACACACCATTTTATTAAATAAGTAATTTTTGAAGCCATTTTATAATGATATATATCTTATCTTAAATAATTATTGACTTATCTATTAAATAAAATATAAAAAAATATAAATAATTTAATAATAAAATTATTTTTTTATGTATTTTACAACATAAATAAAATATTGTTAATAAATGTTAAATCAATATAACTTACTGACAATCAAACAATGACGGAAGTCATCAAAAACATGCGATGTCATTCAAAATAAATGAGTAATATGATAAGCACATTGAAGAATTTAGCCAATAGAGTTGATCCCCGATCCACAGCCGCATCAGGAGAAAAACAACTGCTCCACATTAATTTCGCAGACCATGAAAACCGCTAATTAAAATAAATACCACTGCTTACCTACCGATAAAAAGTTTGAGAAGAATACAATACTGCGCCCCGGATGGAACGGCATGTTTGAGCTCTTTTTCTGCGGCGGCTTCGCCGCCGCAGAAAAAAGCGAGTAGTGACAGCCGGAAATGTGCGCCCAATAAAAATCAGGAATTAAAATGATGAGGAAAAGCATCCTGTGGTTTCTTACGAAAAATATTCAGCAGCACCCAAGACTTCAGGAAACCGTAGCCGTAAGAAAACATTTGTATATAGGTAGAAATAATAGCCATCGCCGCAATGCTGATGTTACGGGTTTTGTAGAGCGCATGAAAAAAAACCAGAAATGTGTATATACCATACATGGCCAGAATAAACCCTCGCTGAAGCGCGAAATACTCTATAAATCCCAACACATAACCGATGAGAAATAACGACGGAAATGCAAAAGAAACCTTTACATAGCGTGGATGTCGCTGGTTAAGTATAGGACGTGCGCAACCGAACTGATACACTTGCTTAGAGAATTGACCAAAATCGACTCGACGTTTGTGATAAACACCGATATTGTCGAAAAAAGCGGTGTTGAATCCATTTTCCCATAGCTTCATCGACAAATCAGGATCTTCGCCGATGCGCATTTCCGAAAAGCCGTTTACTTCTTCAAATGCGGATTTCCGAACCCCCATATTGAAACTTCGGGGTTGGAAACGGATGACCGCTTTCTTATTGCCGCGGATACCTCCTGTGGTAAAAATGGAGGTCATAGAATAAGAAATCGCCTTCTGCATGAGGTTGAAACCTTTATGTGCTTTATCGGCTCCTCCAAAGGCATCACAAGGAATTTCCTCTACATCTTTCTTAATATTTTCAACGTAATTTTTTTCAACGATAACATCAGAATCCAAAAAAACCAACCATTCATTTTTTGCTCTTTTTGCGCCATAATTCCGCGCCAAACCGGGCCCACCGTTTTGCTTTCTGAACAGCTGAATGTGGAGCGACTCTTCAAAAAGCGAAATCGTAGGGTTCAAATCCACTTGTGAACCGTCATCTACAACGATTACTTCAAAACCAGTATCGGTTTGGTGCGAAAGCGAATTGAGCAGTTCGAAAAGTTCATCTTTTCGGTTATAAATGGCGATGATGATGGAAATGGTTTGCAACATCGAGTTTTTTACTGGTTTTGTAATTTATGCGTTTTCTTCGTGCCCTCGTACATTTCATACTGCATGAAACGGCATTCTAATTTTCCGTTGAACAATTTAATTTTTCTTGATGGCCGCAAGCCGATTTTCTTCACCGCTTCCAAGTCGGAAGTGATGAGCCAAGCCAAAGTATTGGGATAATTTTGCTTGAAGGTATCGCCAATTTTTCGGTAAAATTCTTCATCGTTGATCTCAATTCGCTCATCGTAAGGCGGGTTAAACACCATCATCAGCGGGAAAAGTTCTTTTTTTGATTCAAAGAAATCTTGCTCTTTAATATCGATAACATCTTCCATTTCAGCAGCTGCAACGTTGGTTCTTGCAGCACTCAGCATTGCAGGATCAATATCGTAGCCCACAATTTTACCGGTGAATTCTTTAATTCTGTTGACTCTAAATTCTTTGATTTTTCCAAAAAGTTCTGCATCATAATTCTTCCAGTTCATAAAACCAAAGTTTTTTCTAAAAAGTTGTGCCGGTAAATCCATGGCAATCATGGCTGCTTCTATGAGCAACGTTCCAGAGCCACACATGGGATCAAGAAAATTACCCTTACCATCCCAACCTGCCATCTGCAGCATACCGGAAGCCAAAACCTCGTTAATGGGCGCCTCACCCTGTTCTTTTCTATAACCCCTTTTAAACAGTGGATCACCTGAAGAATCTAGCGAAATAGTCACCAATTCGCGATCGATATGAAGATGAAATTTAATATCAGGATTTTTGGGATCCACATCAGGTCGCGTTCGGTATTTGAATTTAAAGTAATCAACCATTGCATCTTTCATTTTCAGCGACATGAACTGGGAATGTTTGAAACGCTCAGAATAAACGGTAGCGTCGATAGCAAATGTTTGGTTAACATCCATATACTCATCCCACGGAAACGCAAAAATCTTGTCGTAAAAACGGTTTTCGTCCCATGCTTTGAACGTGAAAAGCGGAACCATAATTTTCAATGCTGTCCTGGCAGAATAGTTGATTTTGTAGAGAAACCCAAGATCGCCCTCACAATTGACGGCGCGGTTTTTTACCTCTACCCGTTTACCTCCCAGTTTTCTTATTTCTTCTGCCAAAACCTCTTCTAATCCGAAGAAAGTTTTAATTTGTATTTTTAAATTTTCTGTATCCATAATTAATTTAAGCGTTATGCCATCCCGCTCCGGCTATGATCGTTGTATATTACAAAAGCCGAAATGCAATTCGTACCGCAAATTTAGTTAATTTTGCACTATGGCGTGGTTCGAAACTTGGTTTGATACACCTTACTATCACATTCTTTACAAAAACAGGGATTTCGAAGAAGCAGAACATTTTATTTCGCTTCTTGTCAAAGACTTGCAAATCCCGGAACATTCAAAAATCATCGATTTAGGTTGCGGAAAAGGACGGCATTCCGTTTTTCTCAATCAGCTTGGTTATAACGTATTGGGTCTTGATTTATCGAAAGAAAGTATTCTCTATGACAAGCAATTCGAAAATAATCACCTGAAATTTCAAGTTCATGATATGCGAAATGAGATTTTCCCTGCGGTTTCAAAGGAAAAGGTGGATGCAGTTTTTAACCTTTTCACCAGTTTTGGATATTTCGAATCGGATGCTGAGGATCAAAGCGTTTTCCAGTCGGTGAATCATATACTGAAAGACAACGGCTATTTCGTTCTGGATTTTCTAAATGAAAAATGGGTGAAAAATACGCTGGTTCAGGAAGATACAGTAGAAAAGGAAGGAATTTTATTCCACATAAAAAAGAGGATTGAAAACAAACATGTAATCAAAGATATTTACTTTGAAGAAAAAGGAAAAGATTTTCATTTTTACGAGAAAGTGAAACTGAATACATTGGCAGACATTGAGAACTATGCAGTAAACAGCGGGTTTGAACGTGTAAAAGTATATGGAAATTATCGTTTGGAGAAGTTTGATTTGGAAACCTCACCGCGTTGCATCAATGTTTTCAGGAAGCGAAAAACGACCGAAACCGCTAAAGCATCTTCATCATCATGATTATTCTTTTACTTGTAGTAAGTGTTGCTGCTGGCGTTTTCTTAGGCAAAATTTTCGGGACGCGTGAAAAACTTGCGAAGGATTTACTGATCTTAAGCGCCGGCTTTTTGATTACGATCTGCCTCAATGAAGTCTTCCCCGAAGTATATTCTTCAGAAGATCACAATATTGGCATTTGGGTGATCGCTGGTGTTTTGTTGCAAATGCTTTTGGAGAATCTGACAAAAGGTTTTGAACACGGTCATTTTCATCATCATAATGAAGGAAAAAACATTTTACCTTTAGCACTGATGGCAGGAATGTTCATCCATGCTTTCTTGGAAGGTATTCCCTTGGCAAACCAACGTACTGTTCTAAGTCCTTATTTATTCGGCATCTTGTTTCATAACCTACCCATTTCGTTTATTTTGGGGGCATTTCTTGTACAAAAAGGCAGGTTTTCTTTCTCATCTTCGATCATCATTGGCGTATTCACATTGGCTTCTCCTTTGGGACTTCTGCTTGGTCAGTATTTTAACCCGGAATGGGAAGTTTATTTTCTTGCTTTAGTAGGAGGAATTTTTCTGCATATCTCCTCTGTTATTATTTTTGAAGGAAGCAAGAATCACAATATCGACTGGCGAAAAATAGGTCTTGTGGTTTTGGGTATTTTGTTAGCATTAATCGGTCATCTCTTTCATCATCATTAAGCAAAAAAGAAGACCCCAAATTACATTGGAGTCTTCATCATTATCTTCTTGAATTCTGGTTAGAATTTCCAGCCCAGTGTAAGGAAGAAGTTATTTCTCGTATTTTTCACGTTTGATACGATGGACTGATCCGAATCTACGATAAAGTTTTGGGTGAAATAACCGGTATTAGCCGATTGTGAACCTTTTAGGAACGGTGCATTATACTCTGAACTTACATTTTGGTAGGCCGCATCAATAAAGAATGCTTTGAAATCGTAGCCAATTCCCGCACCAATAGTATTTCTTTTCCCGACAAACAAATTACTGAACGTATTATTGCCTAAACTTCCATTATCCGAAATGGTTGCTAAAGACATGCTGTCGAACGGGCTGCTTGCATACGCATAACCTCCTCTCAATCGGAAGGCATCAATCCTGTATTCCGCACCCACTTTCACTTCACTCACAGCTTTTGACCGATCGCTGAAGAAACTGTTAAGTTCTCTTTCCGCATCGCCTTGCACTTTATAACTCGGTTTGGTAAGCCCCAAAGTATAATCAACATTGAAGGCGAAATTTTTATTGGGTACAAAAGCGGCACTTAAAGTCGCCTTCAGGGGCGAAGTAAGATTTCGGTCTTCACTGTATGAACCGTCTGTAGGATTTTGGTATTCGGTATAAACACGTGCAATAGTCCACCAGGTGGGTGTTTCAATGGAAGCACCCAATCTAAGTTGGGGCGTCACTTTACCAATAACCCCTACCGAGGCCGAAAAGCCACTCGAATTCTCTGAGAAAGGAGTATATTGTTTACTACCTACTTCTTTTGCACCATTTTTACTGGACAAAAAACCTACTGAATCATATTGATCCATTACTGCACTATGAAAATTTAACCCCGCACCTAAATATAGGGCGTTATTATAATTGGCACCTAAGCCAACACTCATTTTGGATTGATGACCATAACGATTATAAGCGTGCCCGTCGTATGAAAGGTTAGTATACAAAGCACCATCCTTATAAATCGGGAAAGAAATATTGCTATTTCCAGGTGTTTCAGAATAATCTTCGATGGATTTATTGGAATAACTGACAGCGAGATTCACAAACTTCCACGCCGTATCTCCATCAACCTGAAAAGCCATAACACCACCGAAATTACCAAAATTCGTTTTGTTGATTTTATAATCTAAACTTTTTGCACCAAAAGAGGTTGTGTTTTTGTTCGACTCAATGGATAAAGTTCCTGAAAACTCATTGGCAATACTTACTCCAATTCCCGCAGGGTTTGAATTCAACGCATTGAAATCACCTCCCAGCGCGCCAACTGAACCCACCATCGCGTCATACTTTGCAGAACCTGTCACGGTAGAGTTAGAATACACCTCCATCGTATTCCTAATTGTGGAAACATCCTGTGCATTGAGGTAAAAAGCTGCTGTAGTACCCAGCAGCAAAAGAGACTTTTTTATCATTTTAAACTAAAATATGCTTGTATTTAAATTATCTTCTAAAACCACCGCCACCACCAGATCGTGTGCCAGAAGAACTGCTATTGAAACCGCCTCCTGAACTACCTGATCGGAAACCACCATCTCCACCAGATCTAAAACCACCATTATTACCGCCAGAACGGAAGCCATCATTACTTCTTGGCTGGTCATAACGTGGAGTATTATTTCGCGGAGTCATATTACCCTGTTGAAAATTTCTCATTCTGGGCTGCGATTGATATTGATCGTTGGCCGAATTGGGAGCAGTATTTCTAAAGCCGGAATTTGAATTTCTAAATCCAGCATTTGAATCTCTAAATCCTGAATTATTATTGTTGCTATCTCTAAAGCCAGAATTATAGCTGTTGTTTGACCTAAAACCGGAACTGCTACCACTTCTTGATCCGCTTGAAAAACCACCATCTGCACCGCTTCGTTTATAACTAAAGCCACCGTTATAGCTGTTGTAGCCATATCCGTACCCATTTCCATAATAGCCATAACCGTTTCCGTAATACATGTAAGGATGATAATGACCATAATACAAACCATATCCATACCAAGGATTCCATGGATTGTAATAACCGTACCATGGATTATAGCCATAACCCCAAGGATTATAATAACCTCCATAACCCCATGGAGAACCCCAACCGAAACTCATGCCGAAACCAAATCCGGAATAGTAGCCGAAAGGCGAATATCCCCAATTGTCGGTGTAATAAGTATCTGTGCCGGTGTAGTTGCCCCAGTCAGAACCTTGAGCATCTTGCCAACGCTGGTTTCTGTTGTCTGAATTCAGGTACTTGTTCTGATTGTCATTATACTGATAGTCATAATAATCTCCCACCTGGTTTCCGCTATTCATGACGGATCCTACTGGCAGCGTATCTCTGTTGGGGTCATAATAAACCCCATCAGTTTCACTGTAACCACCGGTCTGAACAATACATGAAGTAAGAAGCATACCACCAGAAATGGCTAAAACTGCTTTTGAAACAAATGTTTCAAAGATATTTTTATTAGTAATTTTTTTCATGATAAGGCGAAAAGTTTTAAATTGAATTATATTTGCACTTTGTACCAAAACTATACCAATTTTTCGGTAAAATTGAAGAACAAAACTACAAATTTAAGTTTAGATAAAAGGATAACATAATAGTTAAATTAAAGTCTTAAAATAATGGCAAAATTAACTTCGAGAGCAGAAGATTACAGCAAATGGTATAACGAGTTAGTCGTGAAAGCAGATCTGGCAGAAAATTCCGGTGTGCGGGGCTGCATGGTCATCAAACCTTATGGTTACGCGATATGGGAAAAAATGCGCGATCAGATGGATAAAAGGTTTAAAGAAACTGGCCACGAAAACGCCTATTTCCCCATTTTCATCCCCAAAAGTTATTTTGAAGCCGAGGAACAAAACGCAGAAGGTTTCGCAAAAGAATGTGCCGTGGTAACCCACTATCGTTTAAAGGCAGATCCCGAAAACCCCAAGAAACTTATTGTTGATCCCGAAGCAAAACTGGAAGAAGAACTCATTGTTCGGCCCACATCAGAAGCCATTATTTGGAGTACTTACAAAAATTGGATTCAGTCGTACCGAGATTTACCAATCCTCATTAATCAATGGGCCAATGTGGTGCGATGGGAAATGCGTACCCGACTTTTTCTGAGAACCGCTGAGTTCCTTTGGCAAGAAGGTCACACTGCGCATGCTACCCGACAGGAAGCCATCGATGAAACCGAACAAATGCTAGAAGTATATGCTGATTTCGCAGAAAATTTTATGGCCATCCCGGTTATTAAAGGAATTAAAACCGCATCCGAAAGGTTCGCCGGTGCCGATGAAACTTACTGTATAGAAGCATTGATGCAGGATGGGAAAGCGTTGCAGGCAGGAACTTCTCATTTCTTAGGACAAAATTTCGCCAAAGCTTTCGACGTAAAATTTACCAATAAAGAAGGAAAAAGCGAATATGCGTGGGCCACTTCATGGGGAACCTCTACCCGACTTATGGGTGCACTCATCATGACGCATTCCGATGATTTGGGCTTGGTGCTGCCGCCTACATTAGCACCTATTCAGGTGGTAATTGTGCCTATTTTTAAAGGTGAAGAACAACTTAAACAAATTGATGAAGTTGCATTCAAAATTCAGAAACAATTGCGTGCTAAAGGAATATCTGTAAAATACGATAATAACGAACAAAACAAACCCGGATGGAAATTTGCCGAGTATGAATTAAAAGGAGTGCCTGTAAGAATTGCGATAGGAGCACGTGATTTAGAAAACAAAACCGTAGAAGTTGCGCGTCGTGATACACTGACCAAAGAAACACATCCACTTGAGTATATCGACATTTATGTTGAAGAATTACTACAAACCATTCAAAAAGACATTTACAACAAAGCATTGAGCTATCGTGAGTCTCACATCACAAAAGTTGATTCCTACGACGAGTTCAAGAAAGTTTTGGAAGAAAAAGGCGGGTTTATCTCCGCACACTGGGACGGAACGCCCGAAGAGGAAGAGCAGATTAAAAATGAAACCAAAGCAACCATCCGGTGCATACCGCTCAATAATCCTTTAGAAGATGGCGTTTCACTTATTTCGGGAAAGGCGTCAAAACAGCGTGTGATTTTCGCTAAATCATACTAAATAAACGAAATTTTTGGCGAGCGTTTATGTGTTAATATTATATTAAAATGAATTAATTTTCAGTTGTTTGGATTGAATTTTGCTATATTTGGTTTAGTTAAATCTTAAAAATAAACTATTATGTCATTAAACATTATTGATCTGATCAAAGGGCAATTGGGTCCTGCATTAGTTTCACAGGCCGCTACTCACCTCGGTGAAAGCGAATCTGGAATTTCCAAAGCAATCAGTGGACTTTTGCCAGCGGTTGTGGGTGGTTTAGCAAACAACGCAAATAATCCAACCGTTTTGGATGCCATTTCAGGTGCTTCAAGCAGCGGACTGCTGTCTAACCTACTTGGAGGAAGCTCAAACAACACACTGGTCACAACAGTGATTAACGCTCTGTTCGGGGACAAACTTAACGGTCTTTTGGCAGGAGTGGCTAAATTTGCTGGCGTAAATGAATCAACTTCAAGTTCATTGTTAAATTTGGTGACAGGTGCTACATTAGGTACTGTAGGGAAATATGCTGCTGACAATAACTTAGGCGCATCAGGAATCAGCTCTCTATTGGGCGACCAAAAAGGCGTACTTTCGACATTACTTCCTGCAGGTCTTTCTTTGGCTTCTTTAGGTTTGGATTTTGATAACTGGTTCGGAAAAACAAAAGAAACAGTTTCTTCAGTTGCCTCTACTGCTAAAGATAATTTTGCAGAAGACGTAGCAGTAGCAAAAGAAAAAATTCACGTTGCCAAAGCTGAAATTAAAGAAGATTATAATAATAACAATGGTGGTGGATCAATCTGGAAATGGTTGCTTCCTCTTATCCTTCTTGCCCTTGCTGCATGGTTCTTGTGGAAGCAGTGCAATAAACCGGCAGAAGACAATACAAATGTGGCAGATTCCACACAAATTGTTAAAGATACAGCTGCTGTAGCTGCAACCACAGACTCTGGAGCTGTGGCAACCACCGCAAAAACAGATTCAGATATAGATCTTAATGGTGCAAAACTGAAAGGTTATGTGGGCGGAATGGAAGATAAAATGATCAACTTCCTGAAAACAGACGGATACAAAAATGCAGCTGATGATGCGGCGCTTAAAAACACTTGGTACGATTTTGATAAGGTAAACTTCAAAATGGGATCATCCAACGAGCTGGAAACAGGGTCTCAAACACAGTTGGATAACTTGGTTGCTATTCTTAAAGCGTTCCCTGATGCAAAAATAAAAATTGGTGGTTACACTGACAAAACAGGTAATGAAGACGCCAATGTAAAACTTTCTCAAGCAAGAGCAGATTTCATTAAAGCAGCTTTAGGTAAAGCAGGTGTGGGAGCTCAGGTTCTTGGTGCTGAGGGGTATGGAAGTAAATTTGCAACCGTAGCAGCTTCTGCATCTGATGCAGAGAGAGCAATAGACAGAAAAATGTCTGTAAGATTTGCAAAATAGTAATTCATCAATTGAATAGATACAGAATCCCGGCCAATGGTCGGGATTTTTTTTGTTTTCTTTGGGAGAAACATTTTATTTTTATACTTTTGTTAGATTATTCTAACAAATTAAAATATTGACATCAAACTTATTTAAACGCGGCTGGAAAAAAGAAAGAAGTTCCAACTCACTACCCGAAGTATTTGCCAGCATTCACGTACCTCAAAATGCAGGTTTCTGGCGAAAGCTGATGGCATTTGTTGGTCCTGGTTTAATGATTGCCGTGGGATATATGGATCCCGGAAACTGGGCAACCGACATTGCGGGAGGAGCACAATTTGGTTACACCTTACTTTCCGTAATTCTAATATCGAATATTTTTGCAATGATTCTGCAGCATTTATCGCTAAAACTCGGTGTTGTTGCTGAGCGCGATTTGGCGCAGGCCTGCCGAGATCATTTCCCACCTGTTACCAATTTCATCTTATGGATTTTTTGCGAAATCGCTATTGCAGCATGCGATTTGGCAGAAGTAATAGGTTCTGCAATTGCACTTAATCTTTTGTTCGGCATCCCATTAACATGGGGAGTAGTCATTACGGTCATTGACGTGTTCGTCATCCTTTTTCTTCAGGCAAAGGGATTCCGAATTCTTGAAAGTATTGTCGGGGGTTTAATTTTTGTAATCTTAGGTTGCTTTGGCTATGAAATTATCCTGAGCAAACCAGAACTTTTTCCTATTTTGGAAGGGCTCGTTCCACAAAAGGAAGTGGTTACCAACCCTTCAATGCTTTATATTGCAATTGGTATTTTGGGAGCCACAGTGATGCCTCATAATTTATATCTGCACAGCAGCATCGTACAAACAAGAAATTACCCGCGCACCGATCCC
This sequence comes from Chryseobacterium sp. 39-10, assembly GCA_001898255.1. GTDB lineage: Bacteria > Bacteroidota > Bacteroidia > Flavobacteriales > Weeksellaceae > Kaistella. The sequence continues at coordinate 113,994 of MKTK01000006.1, forward strand.
GGAAAAAAAGAAGCCATCAAATTTGCAACGATCGATAGCACGATGTCTCTCTTCCTTGCCTTTTTCATCAATGCAGCGATTCTGATCGTTGCAGCGTCTACCTTCCATACGACAGGAAACCACGACATTGCCGACATTCATGATGCCTACAAAATGCTTGCTCCCATCTTGGGAACCACCTTTGCCAGTATCTTTTTTGCCATTGCGCTACTGGCATCTGGCCAAAACTCGACACTTACAGGAACGCTGGCCGGACAAATTGTGATGGAAGGTTTTCTTAACATTCGACTTAAACCTTGGCTGCGCAGGTTAATTACGCGATTAATCGCCGTTATTCCCGCATTAATTGTGACCATTCTTTATGGAGAGAAAGGTACGACAGAATTGCTGGTTCTAAGCCAGGTAATCCTGTCGATGCAGCTCAGTTTTGCTGTGGTTCCGTTAATTATGTTCACTAATTCAAAATCCAAAATGGGGAAATTCGTCAATCGTCCCTGGCTCAAAATATTGTCGGTTATTATTGCTGCCATCATCATTGTACTGAATGTGGTGCTGCTGTATCAAGAATTTTCAAAGCATTCCTAATAACTGCCGAAATGTCCTGAAAACCGCCTTTGGCAACATCTTTGTCAAATAGTGGTTATAAAAATGTAATATTATGTCAGAAAATAAAGATTTACACGAAGAAAATCTGAATCCCGAGTCAGAAAGTAACCACGAGCAATCCGCAGAAACTCCGGAAAATGTGACAGCACAGCCAACTGCGGAGGAACTTTTGGCAGTCGAAAAAGACCGATATATCCGTTTGTTCGCTGAGTTTGAAAACTATAAAAAAAGAACATCAAAAGAAAAGTTAGAATTCTTCCAGTATGCCAATCAGGATTTGATGATTTCGATGGTGGATGTCTTGGATGATTTTGAACGGGCTCTCAAGGAAATAAGCAAATCCGGAAATGAAGGAGATTTGCGTGGTGTTGAGCTGATCTATCAAAAATTCAAAAATAAACTCAGTGAAAAAGGGCTCAAGAAAATAGAAGTAAATCCCGGAGACGCTTTCAATGTTGATGTTCATGAAGCTGTAACGCAGATTCCTTCTCCTACTGAAGATTTGAAAGGTAAAATTGTCGATGTTATCGAAACCGGATATACACTTAATGACAAAGTAATCCGTTTTGCAAAAGTGGTAATCGGAAACTAATTCACAATACTGAGGAGTAATTTCGTGCTCCAAATTCTTTTAAGATATTATGACGAAACGTGACTATTACGAGGTTCTGGAGATTTCCAAAACCTCGTCGGGTGAAGAAATAAAAAAGGCGTACAGAAAAATGGCGCTCAAGTACCACCCTGATAAAAACCCTGGAGACAATGCTGCAGAGGAAAAATTCAAAGAAGCTGCTGAAGCATATGAAGTGTTAAGCGACGACAATAAACGCGCAAGATACGACCAGTTTGGCCACGCCGGTCTCAACGGTAATGGTGGATTTGGTGGTGGTGCCGGCGGAATGAACATGGAAGATATTTTCGCACAGTTTGGGAATATTTTCGGAGGGCATTTTGGGGGCGGCTTTGGTGGTTTTGGGGGTGGACAAACCCAGCAACTTCGCGGGAGCAATCTTCGGGTAAGAATTAAACTTAACCTTGAGGAGATGGTAAATGGTACGCAAAAGACCATCAAGGTGAAGAAAATGAAAATTGCTGCAGGTGTTACCTCAAAAACCTGCCCAACTTGTAATGGAAGTGGAATGCAGGTAAAAGTGATGAACACCATGTTTGGACAAATGCAAACCCAAACGCAGTGTGGCACTTGCCACGGAATAGGTAAAATAGCCGACAAAATTCCATCTGGTGCTAATGCGCAGGGATTGGTGAAAGAAGATGAAGAGGTAACAATCAATATTCCCGCAGGAGCACGAGATGGCATCCAGCTTAATGTGCGAGGAAAAGGTAACGATGCACCTTTTGGAGGAAATCCCGGTGATTTACTCGTCGTGGTAGAGGAAGAAGTGGATGCACATATCAAACGTGAAGGCGATAACCTTCATCAGGAGTTGTACGTTTCTTTTGCAGAAGCTGCCTTAGGAACACAAAAAGAAATACCAACAGTAGGTGGAAAGGTGAAAATTAAGGTTGATCCCGGAACGCAATCCGGCAAAATTCTTCGACTCACAGGAAAAGGGTTACCTAGTATCGAAAGTTATGGAAAAGGAGACATGTTTATCCACATCAACGTGTGGACTCCTCAAAAATTATCCGCTGAGCAACGAGAATTTTTTGAAAATCAAATGAAGAACGGTGAAATGGTAGCAGAACCTTCCGGCAAAGAAAAAACATTTTTCGACAAGGTGAGAGATCTTTTTAATTGAATAGCAAACCTTTTCATGACACAGGGAGCTTCTTAATAGAAGCTCCTTTTTTAATGGCTCATCATTAAAGAACAACATAACAACCTCAGACTTACATATTGCAGCAAGCTTCTGGATAAGTAATTACAAAAAAAAGCAATCTTATCCAGATTGCTTTTCCATTAAAATATCATTGAAAATTATTCTTCAGTAGTAGGTTCATCTTTCTTTTTTCCGAAGAAAAACTTTATCACAATAGGAACTGTAGTGATCAAAACAATGATGATGATGATCATTTCTAAGTGAGATTTCAGCTCGATGCCGAACTGGTTGCGGAAAAGTGTATCAAGATAATGACCCGCAAAAATAAGTGAAAAAGACCACAAAAATGCACCGATCACATTATCGATAAGAAAACGACCTTTATCCATCTTTACAATTCCCGCAACAATGGGCGTAAATGTTCTTACGACAGGTAAAAATCTTGCCATAATAACGGCGAGTGCACCATGATCCTCGAAAAAATCGTGGGCTTGAAAAAGGTATTTCTTCTTAAATAGAAAAGAATCTTCACGTTTGTAAAGTGCCGGCCCCGCCTTTCGACCAAACCAATACCCTACTTCGTTGCCAATAACAGCTGCGATGGAAACGCAAGTTGCAAGAATGGTGGTGTCCAGGAGCTCACTTCCTGTAGATCCGAAAGTTTCGGTCATCAGCTCTACGGCATAAATTCCAGAAACGAACAGCAAACTGTCGCCAGGAAGGAAAAAACCAACGAACAAGCCGGTTTCTGCAAAAACAATAAATAAAATGAGCCAAAAACCGCCCATCTTAATGTAAAATTCAGGATTCAACAAATCCTTCCAGCTTTCGAAATGTTCCATATCTGCAAAGATAATAAAACCCGACGCTTACAAAAATAAGTAATCGTTAAATTTTATTAAAATGTTTATCTACAGTGGTTTTTCAGAAAAATCAAAGATCGAAATCGTCCTCAGAAACTGCCGTTCCATCAGCCATGAGAAACGCTTTTAGAAATGGGGTCAAATTGCCATTCATTACGCCCTCAACATCCGATGTTTCGTAGCCGGAACGTACATCTTTCACCAATTTATAAGGATGCATTACATAATTTCGGATTTGGCTTCCCCACTCTATTTTCATTTTACCGGCCTCAATTTCGTTGCGTGCTTTCATTCGTTCTTCCAGCTCCATTTCATAGAGTCTGGAGCGAAGAAGCTGCATCGCTTTTTCTTTGTTCTGAAGCTGAGAGCGACTTTCGGAGTTTTCAATGATGATTCCTGTGGGCGCATGACGAAGTCTTACAGCAGTTTCCACCTTGTTTACATTTTGCCCGCCTGCACCACTGGAGCGCATGGTTTCGAAAGAAATATCGGCAGGATTTATATTAATTTCAATGGTATCATCCACCAAAGGATACACGTAAACCGACACAAAACTGGTGTGTCTTTTGGCATTGGAGTCGAACGGAGAAATGCGCACCAGACGGTGAACGCCGTTTTCACCACGCAAATAGCCAAATGCGAATTCGCCCTCAATTTCGAGTGTCACGGTTTTCACACCTGCTACATCACCTTCCTGGAAGTTCAGTTCTTTTATTTTATAGCCCTGTTTCTCTGCCCACATGGTATACATCCTCATCAGCATCGATGCCCAATCGCAACTCTCGGTTCCGCCTGCACCCGCCGTAATTTGCAGTACTGCAGACAGCTCATCACCTTCGTTGGAAAGCATATTTTTGAATTCCAAATCTTCAATTTTCTCGACCAACTGGGGAAATGCCTGATCGAGTTCTTTTTCAGAATCGGGATCTTCTTTTGCAAAATCCATCAGCACCTGAATATCTTCAAAACGAGCAAATATTTCCTCATAATCATCTACCCATTTTTTTCGCGAACGAAGTTGCTTCATAAACGCCTCGGCTTCTTTGGGATTATCCCAAAAGTCTGGTGCCACGGTCTTTTCTTCGTCGTTGGTTATTTCGATTTTCTTTTTTTCGATCTGAAGAAATTTATACAAATCCGCAATTCTTGCCTGTACATCTTTGATCTGGTCGCTGTTTATCATATTGCAAAAATACGGATTAATGAGTTATTATTTCGAACAAAAACGTGGCGATATTTTCGTGTTAATAACGGCTAAAATTCAAGCAAATAAAAAAAGCGAACCGAAGTCCGCTTTTGCTTTATTGAATGATAAATGCTGAAAAAACATTGCGTTTTTTCTATTGGCAAATACAATTAATCGTTATAGATCTGTTTATAGTACTCATCTGCCATTCGATCAGAGTTGAATTTGGCTTTTACATCAACCATTGCATTTTGCTGAATTTTTCTCCACTTGTCAGGGTTGTCATAATAAGTAGGAATAATTTCATTTTCCAAAGCAGCATAGAGATTCTCAAGGTCAAAATTGTCCTGGTCATAAACGCTGGCATTGTTGTAGTCGGCTTGTGGAGTTACAAAAGCATTCTCTCCATTTTTGGCAAATTCAGGAATCCAGCCATCATCCGTAGACAGATTCACTGATCCATTCATAGCCGCCGTCATTCCTGACGTTCCGGATGCTTCTCGAGGAACACGCGGATTATTAAGCCAAAGATCGGAACCCTGTTTTAACGACTTACTGAGTGACAGTTCATATCCGGTAAGCACCGCCATATTCTTATAATACTTGCTTTCTTCCACCAACAAGTTGAAGGTTGAGATCGCAGCATAATCCATAGGATAAGGTTTCCCTGCCCAAATAATCTGTACAGGGTATTTTGGGTTGTTGAGCAGTCTTTCGAATCTCACTTTGTCGCTAAGCAGTAGGTCGGCCCTTTTATAGCCCGCAAATCTTCTTGCCCAAACAATGGTGAAAACATTGGGATCGAAGAGGTTGCCGGTTTGGTCGGCAACGATTCTGAAGAGGCGCTTTTTAAGGTGTTTTTTACGGAAATCGAACAACATTTTATCGTCCTCATCTTTGGCGTTATACAAAGGTTTATCCGACCAGTACTTAAATTCCTGTGCATTGGTGATGGCCTTAATTTCACATATTCCCGGGTATTTGCTCCACATAATGCGAGAGACTTCGCCATGCAACTGAGAAACACCATTGGCCACTCTTGCCATTCTAAGTGCACACAGTGAATGATTAAAACGGTCGTCCTGCACGCCTTCAATGGTTTTTACTTCATCAATCGTTAAACCTGAAAAGTAAGACATATCATGACACATAAAAATATTGTGCTTTTCGTTCCCTGCTTCTTCCGGCGTATGCGTTGTAAACACTAATTTTTCTTTCACTTTCGCCAAATCACCGCCATATTTTTTCAACAAATAAAAAGCTGCAGGCAAACCATGCGCTTCATTAAGATGATAGACATCTCTTTCAAAATTCATCACATCAAGCAATTTCGCCCCGCCTTTCCCTAAAAGGATGTATTGCGCAATCTTGGTTGATTCGTTGGCATCGTACAATCTATGGCAAATGGTTTTTGAAATATGATCATTTTCCGGCACATCTGTAGAAAGCAGAAACATGGGTGCAGTATGAAAAATTTCCGGATCCAGGTACCAAACCTTTACCCAAACAGGTGCCGAGTGAATCTCAATCTGAAACTTAATGCCCGTATCCTGTAAGAAAGAGTACATTTTTTTGGTCCATGTTGGTTGCAATGTTTGGTCATGGTTTCTTTGCTGATCATAATAGCCGAATTTCCACAAAATTCCAATACCTACAAGATTTTGCTTTAGGTTATATGCACTTCTCATGTGCGATCCTGCAAGAAATCCGAGTCCGCCGGAATATATTTTTAAAGCTTGGTCAATGGCAAACTCCATTGAAAAATAAGCCACTTTTTTAGAATAGTCTGGGTTGATGCTGAAAGGCATCTCAAAGTTTTTAAAATCCATCTTCTTGTTTATTTGAATGTGCAAATTTACTTCATTTAATCCTTTTATTAAAGTTAACTTTTATCATCTCCTGCAGCGGGTGATTTTCGTCATGCAGCACCGATTAATAGCGTTTTAATCCTTCCTACTAATTTTGATTTTTGCTGAATTGAAGCGTTTTCAACTATTAACTTAACTTTAAATTTAACCCAAAAACAATTTTGTATTGAATTTTTATTTAATTTTAGAATCATAAAATATTGATTTTCAAAATCTACGGTGATGAAAAAAGTATTTTCTGATGAAGATTTGGTGAAAAACCTTTCACTTTACTACCTCAATCGGCATCTTAAGAAGAAGCCGATAGAGAAGTATCATCGACAAATCGATCAATCGGCGTTACACGACCGCGACAAGTACAGGAAAAAATCTGAAATTCTTTTACTCAATTGTTTTCTGCATCATTTCCCAGATGTTCAGTTTGAAAACCTCATCTGCGAAAGCCCCGACTTTATTGCCAAAATTAATGACAAAAAAATAGGGATCGAGCTCACCGAAGTCATCAATCATTTGGAAGTAAAAAAAATCGAAAGTCAGCTCAACAAAATATTCCATAACGCCCAGATACTGCTGGAAAATGAAGACACCCCGAAATTTCGCGGTGTTTATTTTTTGGAATTTCATAATCTTTCCGCAATCGATCTGCTAGAAAAACAGGAAGAAGTGGTACAAAACATTCGCCAATGCATCCAGAAAAACAAACCATTTGGATACATCAAAAAAATACGAAAAGCGCCACACCGACGTAACGTTTTCATTACCCATGATTATAATCTCGGACTGTTTGATGGATTATGCTCCGAGAAAATCATTGAACTGATTGAGAAAAAAAATCAAAAATTTCCTTACTACGATCGTAGTGTTGATGAGTGTTGGCTGATTATTGTTTCGGATATGAATTCGCTGGCTTCACGCTTTACCTTCATCCAGAATAAAGAAAACCTGCAACAAATACAGTCTCCATTTCACAGAATTATGCATGTGGAAAACCTTTGTGGCAGCATGACTCAGATTAAATAATAACTAATAATTGTTTTTGTATTGTATAGCTCTTGTTGAAGATTTCTTATTTCACTACATTTGATTACGCTAAATGTAATGATCATGAAAGAACTTTTTATCAAGAGATTTCTTTACTACAAGGAACTTGGCGACAAGTCATTTGCACAGCTTTCCGATGAACAAATGTTTTGGCAATACAACGAAGAAAGTAATTCCATCGCAGTCATTGTAAAACATATAGGCGGAAACATGCTTTCCCGCTGGACCAATTTTTGGAAAGAAGACGGCGAAAAACCTTGGCGAAATCGTGATATGGAGTTTGTTAACACGTTTAAAAACAAAACAGAAATTCTGGATTATTGGGAAAAAGGTTGGGCTTGCCTTTTCGAGGCACTAAACGAAATTACACCCGAAAACATTAACTATACTATCTTCATCCGCCACGAACCCCATTCAGTATTGGATGCCTTGCTGAGACAACTGGCGCATTATCCTTACCACATTGGCCAAATTATTTACATCGCTAAAATGCTAAAAAACGACGACTGGAAAACACTTTCCATTGCCCGCAATGCATCCGATGCCTATACGATTGAAATGCTGCGTCTACAGCATCCTGATGAAATTTCCGAAAATTCGTCACCCGTTTGTTTTGCCAACAGTCCCGAGATCCGTAAAGATTTCAAAATCTGAATTTTCTGATAAAAATCAACGCTGATATTTATCAATATATTCCTGAAACGTCTTAGGAGCGTAGTGAGTAATTTTACTACACCAAATTTTAGGATATGAAAAATCTTGCTGGCTTTCAGAATCTTGATAAAGTTTTACAAGATTTAAAAACAAAAAAAAGACTTCGTTTTGATGAGATTTGTGAACTGCTATTCACCTTTGATTTTGCGGAACTGAATCGGGTTTTTCCACTTTCCACCATCGAAGTGAAGGATGAAGAGTATGTGCGAATCCCCATCTACAACGATGAATTTGTCGCGTTGCTGATGGTTTGGGGAAAAGATAACTGCACAGCCATTCACGACCACGAAAATTATGACGGAAGAATTAAAGTATTGAAAGGAAGCCTAACCGAAGTGAGCTACCGTGAAAATTCAAACTTTATCGAGTACGATTCTCGCGCATTTGCCACAGAAGGTGATATTTTTCCCGAAGATTTGGGCGGTATTCACTCCATGATTAACACCCACGATGGCATTTCGGTAACCATGCATATCTACAGAACCAACAAAATAAATCTGGAAGGCGTGCGTCTTTTCGATACTGAAAATCGCAAAATCGCCTGGCTTTCAGATCAAGCTACCTCCTGCTCGTGGAATTTGCCAGCAGAAGCGTATCAAAAAATAGAGCAGATTTAAAGTAGTTTCTTCATATCAAATTCAATTTAAATTTGCACAGACCACAATGCCCCCGTTGTGGTCTTTTTGTGAACTGTTATTAAAAAGTAAAAAAGCTGTAACTTTGCAGCAGATATTTATGAATACTTTACCCCACAAAACCGCTGCTTTTCATACGTTAGGCTGCAAATTAAATTTTGCGGAAACCTCTACCATTGCCCGACAACTTACCGCTGCCGGATACGAAAAAGTGAGCTTCGACGAGCGCGCAGATGCTTACATCATCAATACCTGCTCGGTAACCGACAATGCCGATAAAGAATGTAAACTCCACGTGAAACGCGCCATGAAAGCCAATCCTGATGGTTTGGTAATCATCGTGGGATGTTATGCACAACTGAAACCAGAGGAAATTTCGCGAATTGAAGGTGTTGATATGGTGTTGGGCGCCAAAGAAAAATTCAACATCCTGAGTTATTTGGATGACTTGCAAAAATCTTCTGAGGAAGGCATTGTTCATTCCTGCGAAATTAATGAAACAGATTTCTTTATCGGCAGCTACTCCATCGGCGACAGAACCCGTGCTTTCCTAAAAGTTCAGGATGGTTGCGACTATAAGTGTACCTACTGCACCATTCCACTGGCAAGAGGAATTTCACGTTCAGATACCATTGAAAACGTAGTAAAAAATGCGTCGGAAATTGCCGAAAAAGGAATAAAAGAAATTGTATTAACAGGCGTGAACATTGGCGATTACGGTAAAGGTGAATTTGGCAATAAAAAGCATGAACACACTTTTTTGGACTTAATTTCGGAACTTGATGCAGTGAACGGCATTGAGCGAATCCGCATTTCATCCATTGAGCCCAACTTGCTGAAAGATGAAAGCATCGAGCTGGTTTCAAAATCTCGCAGCTTTGTGCCCCATTTCCATATTCCGCTGCAAAGTGGTAGCGATGAAATGCTGAAGAAAATGAAACGCAGGTACCTCACTCCACTTTATACCAACAGAATTTCAAAAATACGCGAAGTAATGCCCAATGCATGCATCGGTGTCGATGTGATTGTAGGATTTCCAGGTGAAACGGAAGAAGAGTTTATGAAGACCTACCATTTCCTGAACGAACTGCCGATTTCTTATTTGCATGTTTTTACCTATTCGGAGCGTGAAAATACCGAAGCAGCTACCATGGAAGGTGTAGTTCCTGTTGCGGAAAGAAAGAAAAGAAACAAGATGCTGCGAATTCTATCAGAGAAAAAGAAGATGGCATTCTACCAAACCCAGTTGGGGAAAACACTGCCGGTTTTATGGGAACATGAAAATAAAAATGGCTCTATGTACGGCTTTACAGAAAATTATGTTCGCGTTCAGAAACCATTTGATGAACAGTGGATCAATGAAGTAGAGATACTTCAGCTTGACAAAATTCAAAGCGACGGCACTGTTTCAGTAATGCCTGCTTTTGATCTATTTTTAGCTAAAGTATAAAAAAGTAAAAACTGCTCAGCACATTTAATTGCTCAAAACTTCTGCCACTAAATTAAATGTTGGAATTTCTATCTGTAAATCCTGATTACTGAGTAAGTTTTTGCAGTAATAATAACCGCGCATACTGCCCACTCCGGACCGTAAAATTACATTGGAGAAATAGCTAAAGCGCTCTCCCGGCTCAATCTCAGGAGTAAGACCGATGACGCCTTCCCCTTCAACTTCGCTAAAACCAAATCCCACGTCGTAGATGAGCCACTTTCTTCTCTGTAGTTTTATAGGGACTTCGCTTAGGTTCTCAATGGTAACATGATAACGAAAAGTGAAACGATTTTCTGAAGGAAAACTATTTTTCGCATCATACTCTGGTACAACGGAAACCTTAATATCGAAAGTGGAAGTAGAGAACATGTTCATAGGTTTGCTATTATTTAAGCAAAAATCCCGCCTTTTTGAGACGAGATTTGCATTATTTTTTGATCACTTTATAATGAATTAAAGTTCCAGTGCTTTTCTTTCGTCGCCTCCCATTAACACTTCAACAGGGTTATCGATTGCTTCTTTTACTGCCACCAAGAATCCAACTGATTCTCTGCCGTCAATAATCCTGTGGTCATAAGACATCGCCAAATACATCATCGGGCGAATCACTACTTGACCATCAACTGCAACAGGTCTCTGAATGATGTTGTGCATCCCCAAAATAGCAGATTGTGGCGGATTGATAATTGGCGTAGAAAGCATGGATCCGAAAACACCTCCATTGGTAATGGTAAAAGTGCCACCAGTCATTTCATCTACTGATATTTTTCCATCCCTAACTTTTTCTGCCAATTCTTTAATGTTCGATTCAACACCTCGGAAAGACATGGTTTCTGCATTTCGGAGAACCGGAACCATTAATCCTTTCGGGCCAGATACCGCAATTGAAATATCGCAAAATTCGTAGTTAATTTTAAAATCTCCGTCGATCGATGCATTCACATCCGGATACATTTGTAATGCTCTGGTTACTGCTTTGGTGAAAAATGACATAAATCCTAATCCTATCCCATGTTTAGCGGCAAATTCGTCTTTATACTGCTTTCTTAATCTAAAGATTTCGGACATATCCACCTCATTGAAAGTAGTAAGCATCGCAGTTTCATTTTTCACAGAAACCAAACGAGCTGCTAATTTTCTTCTTAACACAGATAATTTTGTAGTGGATGAAGCTCTTGAACCTGATGTAGAAGATACAGCGCCCATCGCAGGAACAGAAGCAGTTTCTGCATCTTGCTTGGTTACTCTACCCTCTTTTCCAGATCCAGCAACCTGCGAAGCATCAATTCCCTTTTCATCAAGGATTTTTCTGGCAGCAGGTGATGGTGTGCCGGCAGCATAGGAAGTGGGTTTTTCCACTTTTTTCTCTTCCACGATGGCTGGTTTTTCAACCACTTTTTGCTCGGCTTTTGGGGCTTCCGCATTTTCAGCTTTGGGTGTCGGCTCGGTACCTTCGGTTGGTTTAGCAGCATCTAAATCAATAAGACAAACCACCTGCCCAACTTGCACTACTTCTCCCTCTTCGGCTTTTAGCGTAATAACACCGCTTTGTTCTGCAGGAAGTTCAAGGGTGGCTTTATCGGAATCCACTTCCGCAATCGGCTGGTCTTTTTCTACATAATCGCCGTCTTTCACCAACCATGATGCGATTTCAACTTCTGTGATGGATTCTCCCGGTGAGGGGACTTTCATTTCTAATATTGACATCGTAGATATATTTTTTTATGATTTAAAATTAAGCAGTTACAGGTCTTTTTGTGGGTTCATCTTCGCGATCGAAAACCTTATTGATAATCGCATTCTGATTCTTCTCGAACATTTTATGACTTCCCGGTGCAGGCGTACCGCTGGGAACCGGCGCAACGACCTGGATATTAGTTTCTCTAAAATTCCTCAAAATGAACGACCATGCCCCCATATTTTCAGGTTCTTCCTGTACCCAAAGCAACTGTTTACGGTTACTGTATTTAGCAAGAATTTTCTCAATATCATTCATTTGAAGGGGATAAAGCTGTTCAAAGCGCACTAATGCAATATGATCGCAACCCAATTCTTCTTTCTTCGCCAGCAATTCGTAATAAATCTTGCCGGAACACCAAATCAGTTTTTCAACCTTTTCAGCATTTGCAGCCGCATCGTCAATGATGGGTTGAAAATGTCCATCGGCAAAATCTTCAAGCGGCGATACCACTTTCGGATGACGAAGCAGCGATTTGGGCGACATTACCACTAATGGTTTTCTAAACGGCCATTTCATTTGGCGTCGCAATAAATGGAAGTAGTTCGCCGGAGTTGTTGCATTGGCCACGGTCATATTTTCGTTGGCACAAAGCGTTAAAAATCTTTCCAAACGGGCAGACGAGTGCTCAGCACCTTGCCCTTCAAAACCGTGTGGAAGAAGCATTACCAAACCATTTTGAATTTTCCACTTCTCTTCAGCAGCGACCAGATACTGGTCAACGATAATCTGTGCCCCATTAACGAAATCACCAAATTGTGCCTCCCAAATGGTTAAAGTATTAGGTGAAGCCATGGCATAACCATAGTCGAAACCAAGCACTCCATACTCGGACAAATGCGAATTATATATATCGAACCGACTTTCTGAAATGTGTTTAAGCGGAACAAATTCCTCTTCAGTATCTTCCGTTTTTACTACGGCGTGGCGATGCGAGAAAGTTCCTCGTTCCACATCCTCACCAGAAATTCTTACGTTATTACCTTCGTTCAGCAAAGTGGCATAAGCCAACCACTCACCCAGCGCCCAATCTAAAGCATTGGATTCTATGGCTTTTAATCTTGCCTCAAAAAGACGCGTAATCTTGTTGATGAATTTTTTGTCTTGCGGTAAGGTGGACATTTTAATTGCCAAATTCTTCAATCCTGTCAAATCAAACCCTGTATTTACCGCTGCAAGCATTCCTCCTTTGGATCCTATCGGATAGTTTACCCAATCATCCGACATGAAAACATCCATTGTGTTTTTCTCAATTCCTTTAGATGCATCAAAATCAGCATCTAGCAAACTTTTGAATCGGGTTTCCATTTCCTTAAGTGTTTCATCAGAAACCACGCCTTCTTTAATGAGTTCGGATTTATAAATTTCTCGAGGATTAGGATGTTTTGAAATTACCTTGTATAAATTGGGTTGGGTAAATCTTGGCTCGTCGCCTTCGTTGTGACCATATTTTCTGTAACCCAGCAAATCAATGTACACATCTTTGCCAAATTGGGCACGGAAATCTGCTGCAAAACGAATGGCATGCACCACCGCTTCCACATCATCAGCATTAACATGCATCACAGGCGACTCTGTAACTTTGGCAATATCCGTGCAGTAGGTAGACGAGCGCGCATCCAAATAATTGGTGGTAAAAGACACCTGATTGTTCACCACGATATGCACTGTACCCCCGGTTTTATAGCCGTCCAGCGTCATCATTTGTGCCACTTCGTACACTATTCCCTGACCCGCTACTGCACCGTCACCATGAATAACGATGGGCAATACTTTTTTATAATCTTTATATTTGTTATCTACCTTCGCACGACAAATGCCTTCTACCAACGCAGCAACTGTTTCAAGATGCGAAGGGTTTGGCGTCAGGTTAATAGCAACCTGTTCTCCGTTCTCTGTCGTAATTATTTTTGATGATCCAAGGTGGTATTTCACATCGCCCGAAAAAACATCTTCTTCGAATTCTTTCCCCTCAAACTCAGAAAAAATTTGTTTGTAGGATTTACCGAAAATATTAGTCAGTACATTCAAACGTCCTCTATGCGCCATTCCTAAAACAACTTCGTCAACACCAAGTTGTGATGATCTGGTGATCAGTTGATCCAATGCAGGAATCAGCGACTCGTTTCCTTCCAGTGAGAATCTCTTTTGGCCCACGAATTTTGTATGAAGATAATTTTCGAATGCCACCGCCTGGTTCAGTTTCTCCAGAATTTCGGTTTTTTCGGAAGCGCTTAGTATCGATCGGTTCTCATTCTGCTGTAGCCATTTGCGAATGTATAATTTCTCCTGAATGTTATTGATGTGCATGTACTCGGTACCAATGGATTCGCAATAAATCTTCTCCAAACGGTTTACAATAGCTTGTAAAGTTGCTGCAGCAGGCATTCCGATTTCAGTGGCGGAGTTGAATTTTTGATTCAAATCTTGTGTTGACAGCCCGAAATTTTCAATCGCTAAAGTTGGTTCATAGTGTCTTCTGCTGCGCACCGGATTGGTTTTAGTAAACAAATGACCGCGATGTCTGTATGCCTGAATCAGGTTCAACACCATAAATTCTTTCTGAATATCGTTCGATATTTGGCCTGATGCCGCTTGTTGGTTAGCATACTGAACGGCGTTTTGCGGGGCTGCAACAGCATTTGTTTCCCCATTTTCACCAGCATAGTTCTCCAATGCAAAATCAAATCCCTGGAAAAATGCTTTCCAGGAAGGCTCTAAAGAATCGGGATATTTTTGGTATTGTTGATATAAATCCTCTATCAGCTGTGCGTGAGCAGCATTTAGAAATGAAAATCTGTCCATTACTTAAGCGTTAACTATTTATTTTTTAATAAAAGACAAATCTAACAAAAAAAAGCGAAGTACTCAAGTGGAAAACCCTATAATGATTATGAATACGAGTTATCGAAAAACGGGAATTGAAAGCTTCATAACGGTTTCATTTTCTGTATCTGGCTGTTCTAAAAATCGCTGCTGCAAATCTCCCGTTCTCATCGTATCTTTTTTTGCTTTCTGAAGCAGCTGCTGTATCGCTTTTACACGACCTGCATAATTGCCCCGGTAATAGATGACATAATTCTTTGATGCATTTAAAGTTCTGAAACTAAATGCATTATCTGAAACACCTACTTTTTTCGGTAATGGAACACCATAGAAGTAGGAAACTTCTTTGTCTTTGAAATGATCAGCATCCGTAATTAAAACGGGCTCGCCAAACTCGTCTTCCCGTTTCCCCATGTCCATTTTTACAAAATTGAGAACTTTGTTGTGGCTCATCACGATGTTTTTGAAAAGAGCATCTTTGGCATTTTTAGTGGTAACATTGATCCCCAAAAGCAGCTGGCTGTCTTGGTTTTCCACCATTAAACTATCAAATTTCAGATTTTGGCGCTGCGTCTCACGATCTACTTTATTACCTAAAAGCTGATACAGATTTTTCATGCTTTTATCGATGTTATCGGCAATGTAATCTTCGGTCAGCAGATTTACCGAACGCTTAAGCAACGACTGTTTTGGCGTGTGGATATACCAAATGATTCTCGTATGGTCGTTTTGTGGTTTAAATTTTACATCAATCAGGTAAGGCGTACTGTTTTTCCCCTGAAACAACTGGTAACGAATCGTTTTTAATGGATTTTCGTAGCGAATAAAAAAATCCCCAAAACGACTCGACTCATTTTTGTCCTGATAAGAAAGTGCACTTCCTTTTCCTTCGTATGGTGAAAAATATTGAAACGAAAGATCTGCATTATCGCTAAAAAAAGAATTCCACCGGGTAAAATTCTGCAAATTGGCAAACTGTGGAAAAACCTTTTCTACGGGATAACGAATTTCCTTTTCCACCGTAAAAGTTTTGCTTTCATCCACAAAAGTCATTGAAACGGCGTAAACACCCAGCAGAACAAGCAGGATAAATATCCCAAGTTTAATCCAACGCATGCGCAAAAATACACAAAACCCATCAAAAAAATACGGTGAAGAAAATCTCACCGTATTTTTTGTTCATTTTTATGGAATAATGGTTCCGGGTTGAATGACTGCATTTTTCTTCACTACCACAATTCCGTCTTTAATGGAATAGGTTGGATGATCGCTATCCGGAAGGTGCTTGCCCCCAATAATTCTCACGTTATCCCCAATTTGACAATTTTTATCGAGGATGGTTTTTTCGATGTAGCAGTATTTGCCAACACCAAGGTTAGGTTTCCCCTGCTGATCATTGGCTACGATTTCGGTGGTATCCTGGTAATAATCCGCACCCATCATGTACGCGCTCATTAGCGTACTTCCACGATCTATCCGACTTCTGTTTCCCACAATGGAGTTCTCAATTTTATCAGCCATCACAATACAGCCATCTCCAAAAATGGCCTTGCTGACGTAGGAACCCAAAATTTTTGATGGTGGCAGCATCCTCGCTCTGGTATAAATAGGCGCTTTACTGAACAGGTTGAACTTAGGAAAATCTGTCGTGAGATCAATATTGGCGTCGAAAAATGAATCAATAGTCCCTATATCCGTCCAATAACCATCGTATTGAAAGCTTAGTGTTTTGTACTTACCAATAGAGTTCGGTATCAGTTCGCCACCGAAATCATCACCCGGATCTTCGGCAAAAAGCTTTTTAAGGACATTTCTACTGAACACATAAATCCCCATGGAAGCGAGATATTCTTTACCTTCACTTTTACTTTTTTCAGAAACTTCCGATTTCCAGTCTGCCAGCAAATCGGAAGACGGTTTTTCGATAAAAGAAGTAATATTGCCATCTTCATCCGACTTCAAAATTCCGAAACCGGGTGCATCTTTGGCATTCACAGGAATGGTTGCAATGGTAATATCGCCGCCGTTTTGATTATGAAAATCAATCATCTCACGAAAATCCATCTGGTACAACTGGTCTCCAGAGAGAATAAGAATGTAATCGTAATCGTACTTATCGAGATGTTTCATCGATTGCCGCACTGCATCTGCGGTTCCTTGGTACCATTTATCATTCTCCACATTCTGCTCAGCAGCAAGAATATCCACAAATCCCCTACTGAAAATATCGAAGTGGTAAGAATTTTTGATGTGCGAATTGAGCGAAGCCGAGTTAAACTGCGTTAATACCAAAATCCTGTTGTAGCCCGAATTGAGGCAATTGGAGATTGGAATATCCACTAAACGGTATTTCCCGGCGATGGGAACTGCTGGCTTTGAGCGGGAATATGTGAGGGGAAAAAGGCGTGTTCCCCTTCCACCGCCCAGTACGATTGAAATTACACTTGGTTTCATTATGTTGAAAGGATTTAAAAGAAATGTTTCTATGTCTTACAATATTACCAATTTTATTAATGCCATCAAAATAATATTGAATGACAAAAGTTGGCTATTGCTAATTTAATGTAATTTTAATATGAATCCCTAAACTTTTCTGTAAAAACTTTGCGACTTTCTTCGCAAATCGTGATTAGCCGTCTGTTTTATCAATCATCTAGACGGTGAATTTTCAATAATTCCATTACCTTTGCCCATGTAAAAATCAAACTTGAAAGATGCTAATTAAAAATATTGTTTTCGATTTTGGAGGCGTTTTAATGGATTGGAATCCTCGTTATTTCTTTAGAAATTATTTTAATGATGATGAAAGAATGGAGTTTTTCCTGAAAAGTATCGCCACTGATGAGTGGAATGCCGAACAGGACCGCGGAAGAACCCTGAGTGAAGGAACTGAGTTGTTGGTAAAAAAACATCCTGAATGGGAGAAAGAAATACGCAGTTACTATGACAATTGGGATAAAATGCTGCGTTCCGACATTCCAGAAAACGTGTCTGTACTTCGAAAATTGGCAAAAACAGATTATGTGCTTTTTGGTTTAACCAATTGGTCGGCAGAAACGTTTCCCTATGCATTAGAACATTACGATTTCTTTGAAACTTTTCATGGTAAAATTGTGGTTTCTGGGGAAGAAAAACTCATTAAGCCCAACCCTGAAATTTGGAAGGTTTTGATTGAGCGCTACGGCATACAACCTCAGGAATCTGTTTTCATTGATGACAATTCCAAAAATATCGAGATGGCAAAAGCACTGCATTTCGTCACCATCCATGTGACAGAAACTACTGATCTGGAAAATGAACTGAAGGCGGTTGGCGTTCAACTTTAAAACAAAAATCTGCCTTAATGGGGCAGATTTTTGTTTTGGTTTTATTTCTGAATTGCTACAACGACATTTCAGGAATTTCGCCCTCCACCCAAAGTTCTGCTTCTGTGGCATCAATAATTTCCTGAACAGAAACACCCGGAGCACGTTCCAAGAGTTTGAATCCCCGATCCGTTATTTCCATCACCGCCAGTTCAGTCACCACTTTTTTCACACAGCGAACACCTGTGAGTGGCAACGTACAATTTTTCAAAATTTTACTTTCTCCAGCTTTATTCACATGCATCATGGCCACAATAATGTTTTCCGCGGAAGCCACCAAATCCATAGCGCCTCCCATTCCCTTGACCATTTTACCCGGAATCTTCCAATTGGCAATATCTCCTTTTTCAGATACTTCCATTGCTCCTAAAATCGTTAAGTCGACTTTCTGAGAACGAATCATTCCAAAACTAAAAGCAGAGTCAAAAAATGACGCCCCGGGAAGCGTTGTAATCGTTTGTTTACCAGCATTAATAAGATCTGGATCTTCTTGGCCTTCATAAGGAAAAGGACCCATGCCCAAAACCCCGTTCTCACTTTGAAACTCCACCGAAATATCATCAGGAACGAAATTCGCTACCAAAGTGGGAATGCCAATTCCAAGGTTCACATAGTAACCATCTTTCACTTCTTTAGAAATGCGTTGCGCAATTTGATTTTTATCTAATGCCATTGTTAATTTCTTTTTCTGGTTGTTCTCTTCTCTATTCTTTTTTCGTAATGATCGCCCTGAAAAATTCGCTGTACCATAATCCCGGGAATATGAATTTCGTTGGGATCCAGTTCGCCCGGTGCTACCAACTCTTCTACTTCTGCAATGGTAATTTTCCCCGCTCCCGCCATGGGCGCGTTGAAGTTTCTTGCCGTTCCTCGAAAGATAAGATTTCCTGCATGGTCGCCTTTCCAAGCTTTTACAATGGAATATTGAGCGCTAAAGGCATGCTCCAAGATATGCATTTTACCATTAAACGCTTTGGTTTCCTTTCCTTCTGCCACTTCGGTTCCGTAGCCGGCAGGTGTATAAAATGCAGGAATACCATGCTGAGCGGCACGGCATTTCTCGGCTAAGGTTCCTTGTGGAGTAAGTTCTACCTCCAGTTCACCAGAAAGCATCTGGCGTTCGAACTCAGCATTTTCACCCACGTACGACGAAATCATTTTTTTAATCTGCCTTTTTTGAAGCAGCAGTCCCAAACCAAAATCGTCCACTCCCGCATTATTCGAAATACAGGTAAGGTCTTTTACATTACTATCCACCAAAGCGGCAATGGAATTTTCGGGAATTCCACATAGGCCAAAACCTCCCAGCATCAAGGTCATTCCATCGGAAATTCCGGCAATGGCTTCTTTTGCATTTTTTACTCTTTTATCAATCATGTGAAATGTGATTTTTTCGAGAGTTAATGTAGTATTTTTTTGTGAATTTTATTTTTGAATCAAATTATTGATATACAGCCACTTTACCGCGTAAGGGATTGCAACGGAAATCCCACAGTAGCGCAGGCCGAAGCGCTGGAACGAGGAATTGTAGTGGAAAGCCCGACCCGCAGGAGGAAGTGGAGCGCGAGCGAAGCGAGCGCGTAATGACCGACAAAGGGGTACGCCAAGATAATTATGAATAGCCGAACAACCGATGAATC
The DNA here is from genome assembly GCA_001898255.1 of Chryseobacterium sp. 39-10. GTDB lineage: Bacteria > Bacteroidota > Bacteroidia > Flavobacteriales > Weeksellaceae > Kaistella. The sequence goes on from MKTK01000006.1 coordinate 133,749, forward strand.
ACAAATTTGAAAGAAAAAAAATATTAGGTAAGTTGTTGTGTGACAGAAAAAATTGTTTTATTTTTGCACCCTGTTAATCAACCTCTGACGAAGGACGTGTATGTTGCTTGGCTTAATTATTTTTTATTATTAATAATGGATTTATTAAAGTACGTACAAGACAAGTACATTACAAAAAACGAATTCCCAGAATTCAAAGCCGGTGACACCATCACTGTGTATTACGAAATTAAAGAAGGCCAGAAAACCAGAACACAGTTCTTTAAAGGAGTGGTGATTCAGTTAAGAGGAACTGGCGCTACCAAAACTTTCACCATCAGAAAAATGAGTGGTGATGTGGGTGTAGAAAGAGTTTTCCCGATCAATATGCCTGCTTTGCAAAAAATTGAAGTGGACAGAAGAGGTAAAGTGAGAAGAGCAAGAATTTACTACTTTAGAGATCTTCGAGGTAAAAAAGCGAGAATTAAAGACGCTGCCTACAAAAAGTAATTCAGACAACAACAATAGAAAAACCCATCAGATTTATTTGATGGGTTTTTCGTTATTTATGCATACAACCCAAAATGAAAAAATTGCTCTCAACCAATGGTTACAGATCCTATGGATTCTTTCAGTGTGGAGAACACTTTAATTTACTTCTCTCAAGTGAAATACCTTTTCGATCATCATTGCTAACATAAAAAACCACCTTTCTTGCGAAGGTGGTTTTATTTAACATGAAAAAAAAAGAATGTTATTTTTTAATTATGAGTTTTGATGAATAATTTACTCCTAAACCTGAAACCTTCACCACATATACACCATTCGCCAGCGATTGCGTATCTACAGTTTCTGAAGCGGAAGTTCTCTGGCTGGATACTAATTTACCTGAAACATCAAAGATTTCCACCATTACTTTTCCTGCAATTGTTTTTCCGGATTTAATGAAGAACTCATTCTTGGCCGGATTAGGATAAATACTGATGGCATCTTTTACCGAACTTTCACTGGTTGCCAATTGGCATTCTGCAGGCACGGTAAAATCCTGAACCTGATCGTTAATATTGGTTTTGGAACCTGATGCCGCATTGACACCTAAACCTCTTTTTGCGAATACATTCCAGATTAAACATTTATCTGCGCCGGAAGTAGCCGCCGCTTCTGCCGCCAAAATGGCATTTCTACCTTCAATGAATCCGGGGTTACATCCCTGCAGTGCCAATGCATTATAAACAAGTTGCAACACGCGTGTACTACCGTTAGTTGAATTAGCATTAACATCCGAAGAGTATCCATATTTCTCCACATATTTCCAGTGCATATCCCAAAGCATCGTTGCCCACACAAATCCAATAGCATGAACATTGGTGGTTAGCACGCCGGCCGAATTCACATACTCCATGCCGTTGGTGCTTCCATAGGTATAATTATTAATTGAAAAATTTGGCGAATACTTGGCAGGACGAATGCCTAAACCTGTCGTCGGTTCCGTAATTGCATACGTTCCAATTCCTCTTGCTACAGACGCATTGTCACCGGGCTGGTTTGTAAGCATCAGCGCGAAGAAATCGGACCATCCTTCACCCATCTGCTCTTTATTAACAGAACTATTAAGGCATCCCGCTCCTGATCCTGTTCTCCTGTTGCTAATTCCGTGGCCGTATTCATGAATAATGATTCCGTTATCAAAACTACCATCTCTTGTAGGTTGTGCATCCGCATCATACTTTAATGTGATGTTGACGTTAGTGCTGGCATCCAAAAGACCTTTCATGTAAACACCTTCGGAGTTTTCGATCAGCACGGAAGGAATAGTGATGTTAGGATTGGTTCCTGCCATGCCACTGGTTGCTGCAGAATCTGGTAAACTGTAGATGATTGCTCCTACTGCCCCTGCATCCTGAACGGCTTGCACCTTAGCTTGGAACTCGCAGGTTCCCCTTGCAATAAGGCCTATTTTTCCAGTTAATGATCCTGAAGGAAGCGGTGTACACGCATCCAGAACAGGTGACAGTTTTACATCCGCTGTAACTCCGGTGGCATTTAGAGCAGGTCCGAAAGTAGTAGAAATAACACTTGAAACAAGTCGGCCAACTGCTTCCGTGGGTGCATTGTAGAAAACTCTCTCAATAACGCCCGGATCCCATAGAAACATTTGCATCCTAGGTCTGCCTCCGTCACTTGGGCTATTAAAGTTAGCATTATTTGTTCCTCCTCCATCTTGAGATTCTGCCATTACGTAGTCATTTTGGCTGCCTCCTTTACCAAAATTGAAGGCCTGAAAATTTCTTGAAACTTCGTTAAAGCCCAATTTATAGAAAGTGTCGTGGATTTTATTGTTGACATAAAACAAATTGGTAGTTGCCGCATTAAGGTTGCCTGCAGTATCGTTAACGACAAAAGGAAAATCGAAGATTCTATTTGCTCCCCCATCAGCATAAGAACCTGGAGAATTGGCGTTTCCGCGATCATCATAAGCCATCACATTGTTTCCTCGCGAAGTGTTATAACTTCCTACGAAACTACCGCCTGAAATAGTGTGCCATCCGTCTGGTGATGCATCCAAAAGCCAAGGATTAGAAACCAATGTTCTGGGTCCGTGACTGGGGCTTTCAAGAGGGAATGCAAATACCCGATAACTGGCATCCAGCGCGGCTAAAGCTGCCGATTTCGCACCGTAGATATGATCTTTCGCATCGTGATTAAATTGCCCCAAAACATCATCAGCAAGATGCTCGGAATGGTCGCGCTGGAAAGCACCATCATGAAAATTGCAGGAAAGTGTAAGGTTCTGTTTACTCAGTATTTCTCCTGTTGTAGCGTCTGCCAGTACTTCCCAATAGTTTGAGCTCCCCTTTTCTTCAAAGGCAAATTCATGGCAAAGGCGCAAATTATTGCTGGTGTCCAGAAAATAGATCAGTCGCGTTTTGGCAAATGCCACGTCGTCTCTATCTGCATCACCATAACTAAGGAGCTTGTACTGCGCAGCATTCTGCAGGTTCATCGCCTGTGCAACATTCGCAAAAATAGCGGCATTTGTTTTTGCCGAACCTGGCGAGGCAGCGCTTCCAAAATCTTTAGCAAAGCTTTCATTAAAAAAGCTGACATTTTCGTTACGAACCAAAGCAGTTCCCACTGCATTATAAACCGGGATACCGTTATAGGTTTGTTGAATCATCACCACTTCTGAGTTCATCGACTTAGAAAAATCGTGGTTGGTAATTTGGAACTGGTTAAGATCAGGTTTCATGAAGGCACTTTTTGCCGTCATATAATTGTGAATGATGGACTTAAAATCTTGTGCATTGGCGCTGCCAAAAGAAAACGCCAGAAAAAAAGCCGCAACTTTAAGAGGTAAATTTCTATTTCTCATGTTTATTAATTAATTGGTGTCGAATTTATAAAAATTTTACCAAACTACTGTTGTTTTCAAAACAAAAAGCGCCCCACTGATGTGGAGCGCTCAATATTGCATTGAAAATCAGGGTCTAGTTCCCTTCCATTTTCTTTTTCAATTCTGCAAGAACATCAAGATCACCTAACGTTGCTTTCTCTTCATTGCTTGAAGATGCAGCTGGTTTTTGCGAGTTATCTCTTACGTTCTTTCTTTCTTCGTCTCTGAAAAGACCGGTGTGCGAAACCACAACTCTCTTGAATTCTTTGTTGAACTCAATTACTTTGAAAGCAGCTTCTTCACCTTTTTTAATTTTGGTACCGTCTTCTTTTTCTAACAATCTTGAAGGACAGAAAGCTTCCACTTCTGAATCTTCGAACTGAATTTGAGCTCCTTTATCGAAAACTTCAGTTGCTTTACCTGTATGTACTGTACCTTCAGCATATTTAGTTTCGAATTTATCCCAAGGGTTCTCTAATAATTGTTTGTGACCCAAAGAAAGTCTTCTTGCTGCCGTATCTAATTCTAATACCACAACATCAAGTTTATCACCTACCGCACAGAACTCTGATGGATGTTTGATTTTCTTAGTCCAAGAAAGATCAGAAATATAGATCAAACCATCAATTCCTTCTTCTAACTCTACGAAAACACCAAAGTTAGTAAAGTTTCTAACGGTTCCAACATGTTTAGAACCTACTGGATATTTTTGCTCGATATTAGCCCAAGGGTCTTGGTTAAGCTGCTTCATACCTAAAGAGATTTTTCTGTCTTCTCTGTCAAGAGTAAGTACTTCAGCTTCTACTTCATCACCAACTTTTACGAAATCTCCGGCACTTCTTAAGTGAGTAGACCAAGACATTTCAGAAACGTGAATAAGTCCTTCTACACCTGGTGCAACTTCTACAAACGCACCGTAATCTGCAAGAACAACCACTTTTCCTTTTACTTTATCTCCTACTTTAAGATCAGCAGAAAGTGCATCCCAAGGATGTGGTTCCAACTGCTTCATACCTAATTGGATTCTTGTTTTTTCGTCGTCGAAATCAAGGATTACCACTTTTACAGTTTGTCCATCTTCTAAGATTTCTGATGGATGGCTTACTCTTGACCAAGAAAGATCTGTGATGTGGATTAATCCATCTACACCACCAAGGTCTACGAATACACCGTAAGAAGTAATATTCTTCACAGTACCTTCCAACACCTGACCTTTTTCAAGTTGTCCAATAATTTCTCTCTTCTGACCTTCTAGATCTGCTTCGATCAGCGCTTTGTGAGAAACAACAACGTTTTTGAACTCTGGGTTAATTTTAACCACTTTGAATTCCATTGTTTTTCCTACATACTGGTCGTAATCTTTGATAGGTTTTACGTCGATCTGCGAACCTGGCAAGAATGCTTCAATACCAAACACATCTACGATCATACCTCCTTTTGTTCTTGATTTTACAAATCCGTTTACGATTTCACCAGTTTCGTGAAGTTCGTTTACTTTATCCCAAGCTTTAAGTGTTCTTGCTTTTTTGTGAGAAAGTTGTAACTGACCTGTTTTATCTTCTCTTCTGTCTACCATTACTTCAACTTCATCGCCTACTTGCAATCCTTGGTTGTAACGGAATTCGTTAAGAGAAATCACCCCTTCTGATTTGAAGTTGATGTCAACAATTGCTTCTTTGTCGGTAAGTCTTACCACTTTACCAACCAAAACATCATTGTCGCTCAAGTTGTTAAGCGATCCATTGTAGATTTCTTCAAGATCACTTTTTTCTTTTCTTGCATCAGCGTCAAGACCAGATTCGAAAGAATCCCAGTCGAATTGTTCAGGTGCTACGTTTTGGTTCACAAGAACCGCTTCTTTGTTTGTCGTTTCAGACATAATTAAAAAATTTGTATTCCTTCTTTTTCAAATTTTGGCTTAATGTGATTTTGAAAAATACGGAAGATGTTAATTGTTAATGGTTTACCCTTCGCCAAATGGATCCACAAAAAGTGGTGCAAAGGTACGCTTTTTTAAATAAAAAATACGATAATCCACCTAATTATTAAGACATACAAAGGAAGAAAATCAAGGAAAATTTGTAGCCAGATGTTTTCGTTGAATTTCCAGCTGAATCATTATCAAATGGAAATGGGATTTCGATGCTACTCAAAAACAATAAAGAGCATCTGTGACAATCAAGAATATACTGAAAATACTACCTCTTTTCCCCTGCCACATTCATTTTCAAAGTGTAAATGGATTTTGATGCGGTTATGAACAGGGTTTTAAAATCACGCCCCGCAAAAGTTACGTTTCCCGTCCAATCTTCATTAATTGGAATATGAAGAATCTTTTTACCTTCTGGGTTAAAAACGGTAACACCTTTATTGGTTAAGTAGAGGTTTCCTTTCTCATCCAGTGTCATCCCATCCGATCCCATCTCACAAAAAACTCTTTTGTTGCTCAGTTTACCTTCACCTACGATGTCATACACGAATGTTTTTTCCGCATAAAGATCAGAAACATACAATTTACCTTGCTTATTGCTGCCTACGATTCCGTTGGGTTGCACAAACGAATCAAATGTGGTGATGTTTCCATTGGTATTTCGATAGTATAAATGTCTTGTTGGAATTTCTTGCTTAAAGTCTTTCCAATAATTTCTTTCATACAAAGGGTCTGTAAAATAAATACCGTTGTTGCTGTCGATCCATAAATCGTTAGGTCCGTTGGGTCTCTTCCCTTCAATGTTTTTCATTACAACAACATGTGAACCATCATGAACATTAAACTTCCACAATTCTCCGTTTTCATCGGAACATGTGATGAGATTTCCCTCCTTGTCGAAAAAAGTGCCATTGGCTCGCCCTGTATTTTTACTGAATAACTGAACCGAATTATCCTTCCAAGTCCACTTGTATATCGCATTGTTCGGCTGATCCGTAAAATAAACATTCCCTTTAGAATCTGCCGATGGACCTTCGGTAAAGCTAAACTGCTTGGAGACCTGTACCGGGACACTACTTTCAGAAATCAAAGAAACTGAATCGTTAAAACTTGCGCAAGAGGTGAATAAGCCCACATACATACCAACTCCCAAAACTTGATAAAACTTCATATTATTTTTGGGACACAATTTACGATATGTTCTACAATCTAAAAATGAAAAATGCGCATTATTTCCTTTGTACATCTATATAAAATATGTTTCATCAGCCGCCCTCCAACCAAACAAAGGAGTTCATATATATGTGAACTGTTCCGAATAATTAAATTTAAAATCATGCACATAATCATCATTTCACTATTTAAATCAAGAAACAAAGGATAGATAACTCAGCATCGAAGATTCATCTCACATCTTCTGCATTCTCCATAAAAATGTTTACCTTTGAAACTCTATACTTCATCATCAAAAATGATTATTAACCTTCCGGACAAACTTTATTACTCCATTGGCGAAGTGGCCAGAGCTTTTGATGTAAACACCTCACTCATCCGTTACTGGGAACAGGAATTTCCAATTATAAAGCCAAAAAAGAACAAAAAGGGAAACCGATACTTTACTCCGGAAGACATTAAGAATCTTAAAATCATTTACCACTTGGTAAAAGAAAAAGGGTACACTTTGGATGGAGCGAGAATCGCGCTGACGACCAATTCCAAAATCTCGGAAACCATCACTATTATTGACCGTTTAGAGTTCGTGAAGGCCGAACTTGAAAAACTCAAAGATTCACTTTCAGAAAATCCTTAATTAAAAGATAGGGTGTTTTCACCCTTAAAAAAGCGGTGTTTTCACCTTCATTTTTACCGTCTTTTCACGGTAGTACCACTTGAGTTTATGCATTAATTTTGTATAAAATTACTGCCATGAATCTATTTATACAACTATCGTCGCTTAAGAATTATTTTCTTGGTTTGGCAACATCAGGAGTAGTATTTGCCGGAGGATTGTACTACTTTAACAGTAATGACCGTGAAAAAAGCGATTCCCAAGAGTACCTGAATACAGAATTTGAGAAACCAAAAAAAACCAATCCAAAATCATTCAACCCTAATCATTTAACCGATAATGAATGGAGAGCACTTGGCTTTTCGGAAAAACAAGTAACAACAATATTGAAGTACAAGCAAGTCGTAGGTGGTGAATTCCGCTCCAAAGAGCAGCTCAAAAAATGCTATGCCATTTCTGAAGATAAATTTTCTGAATTGGAACCTTATATCATTCTTCCAGAACACAATGAAAATCAATTCACCCAAAATTCTCGAAAAAAATTTAGTAATGATCAGGGTTTTTCAAACTTCCCACCCTTTTCCACAAGAAAAGATCATCAATTAAAAATATCTGGAAAATTCAATCCCGACCATTACAGCGAAGCCGATTTCATCAATATGGGATTTACCGAGAAGCAGGCAGGTTCCATTATGAAATACAAGCGCTACTTGGGTGGAAGCTTTATCAGCAAGGATAAATTAAAGGCATGCTTTGTCATCAGTGATGAAAACTACCGAAAAATGGAACCTTACCTTCTACTTCCGGACACTGCACCAAACAATGTTACACCAAAAATAAATACACAAAACATTGTAACACGCGAAATAGTAAAAATTCAATACCAAAATTTTGACCCCAACGAAACTGATTTTGAAGGTTGGAAAAATCTGGGCTTCACCGACAAACAGGCGCAAACCATCATTAATTATAGAGATCGCTACTTGAAGGGCAGATTTAAAACCATAGATGAAATCGCCAATTGCTACGCAATTTCACCAGACAAATTTGAAGAAATGAAACCTTTTATGCAGCTCAAATCTGAAATACCCATAAAAACAGAAATTCGGAAAAACCAACCATACTCTTCCGAAAACATAAAAACATCAACTGCGGAAGCTGTCACCGATTTCTCGAAAACCGACCTCAACGAAATCACATACAAACAACTAATTGAATATGGATTTGATGAAAAAAGTGCTGCAAGTTATATTGGTTTCAGAAATAAACTGGGTGGATTTGTGAACAAAAATCAAATTCTTGATACCTATAACATCGACAAAGCACTTATTCAGCGACTGATTTACATTGCACCTCTTTACACCCAAAATGTGCAGAAATACTCATTGATGAACGCACCAGAACCCTGGCTCAAAAATCACCCTTACTTTAAATATTATGCCGACAAAATTATCTATTACCGTATTTCGTTCAATGATGAAAAGAAGTTTTTCCGAATGATGAAAGTGAAGCCCGAATACGAAGCCAAAATGCGGCTTTACCTCCAATAAAAAATTCAGCCCAAAAAAGCTGAATTTTAAATAATTGTCTAAACTTTTATTTCTTTTGATTTTGAGAGACTTTTGTTTAAAACTGTTAACTCTTTTTGGTAAAAATTTAGACAGTTGCTAAAAGGTTTCTCTTCATATTACTGCTTAATAAACTTCACCGGCTGCCCGTCGATTTGAAGCACATAAACACCAGGTGTCAGTTTTTGAACATTGAGCGCAGCATTGTTTTGAAAAGGAAGCGTAAAGGTTTGCAACACCTTGCCGGAAAGATCAAGAATTGAACCCCGCTGCACTTTATTCAACTGCTGTCCTTTTACTGTCAACATATCCTTCACCGGATTAGGATAAACAACTACGGAATTTTGTGTGATAGAATTGATTTCCGCGGCAGACATCGTTCCTATCCCTTCACAAAAATTAGTTCCGTGAACTGTCCACTCACCCATGGTAAAAGTAGCATTCGGCTGAACCACAGAGGAATTTCTATAAAGCGATACATTGCCGAGAGTTGCAAAATTATTGACGCCCTGTGTTCCAATAGCGTCAACCGTAGCAGAAGGCGATCCTGCATATCGAAGCTCCAAATAGTTGCTACCATCGAAAGTCAGCTGAGGGGCTGCGGTGACAAACCTCGCCTGCTTATTGGTAATGCACGAAAAATTAGCTCTTGGATTCAGCACCACAAAATTGGACTGATCTTCTACCACACCTTCCAATTCGTAGGGAGCAGGAAAATAATAATTGGAATTGTAAAATTGGATGCTTAATCTGTATTTGTTCAAATTTACAGCATGCCCAGTTCGATTGGTAATTTCCACCGCATGATTGTTGTCGCTTCCCTCCAAATACTTGGTAATCATAAGATCTTTCGCATACACGTCTGATTCCAGTGTAGTTGATGCTGCCACATTACTTTCTGCAGCATCCATATAATTGTCATTATATGGTTTCACTGTAAAATTATATAGAGTGGAAGGCGTTAAATGGTCAGCAACAAAAGTGTTTCCTTTGGAGTAACCAATGTAGATCCCATTCTGATAAACTTTATATCCTAAAACGGAGGCATCACTCGAAGGTGTCCAGCTTAACTTAACAAAATACGCGCTGGTTTGTGCAACCGAAAGATCCGAAACTGCCTGCGGAGAAACTGATGATGTGGTTTGTCCCCAAATCATATTAACCCATTCGGGGTGATCAATGAATGGGTTTCGGTTCTGTTGAACGTTATAAACACTATTATTTCTGGCAATTTCGCGGGGCGAAACAGGGTCCTGATTATGCCATTGCAACAACAAGTTGATATACCAATCCTCGAAAGCTTTTTCCTCAGTTCCATCCAACGGCGAAGTATCATTCGCCGGAGAAGTACCATTATAAAAATTAAATGAATTCAGTTTACCTTCGTAGCGCACAGCAAAGTAGAGCAAGGATCTAGCTATATCTCCTTTGAACTGATTGTGCGGTTCATAAACCCTACCGGTGTATGCAGAACCAGGTGTGGCATTTCTCCCAATTTTGGAACCATTGGTAAAGGTGTAATACACATAAGACGGTGTGGTTGTCGAAATTCCGTACGGATAATTGCTCCTAAGCTGGTTGATACGTGCATCCGTAGGAATCACAAAAAACAAATCCGAATACATCGGATAATTACTGTTAAAACTACTTTGAGGCATCTGATGCTCACGATTCCAGCCAAGACCTTCCGCATTGGCGGAACCAATCATTTGTTGGTTGGTATAATGATAAGCTGTTGCTCCACTCGGATTACTGGAGTAAATATCTAACAAATAGGTATTGTTGCTGCTATCAAAATCGTAAAACCTGTCAATGTCTGTCTGGTTGTACAAATTTTGTAAGTCACCGTAATGCCAATTGATATTTTTTGCAGCGATAATGTCGTGAATTTTCGATTTCAATGCATAGCCAATAAGTCCCGAAGTTCCGTCGTAATAATTTGCCGGCAACTGCGAATAAGCCACAAAAGGCAACATCAAAAAAGAAAGTAATAGTTTTTTCATAGCCAATTTTTTCAGGGCAAAAGTACGATTTATGTTGAATGAAAAATAAGCATCCGTACAATTTTTTTTAATTTTTTCATGAAAAGGAACAATACAATAAATTAATAATCAAACAATTATAAACACGACCATGACAATAACAGAAAACGTTCAAAATTTTACTCTTTTTATTTATCTTTGAGCCAAACTTAACAAAAAATGACTGACAATATCAAGATGATTGCCGAAACAGCAAAAGACTTCGCTGAGAAAAATATCCGCCCTTACATTATGGATTGGGATGAGAGTCAAACCTTCCCTGTAGAACTATTTCATGAGTTGGGCGAACTTGGTTTTATGGGAATTGTGATTCCTGAGGAATATGGTGGTTCTGGACTTGGTTATCAGGAATATGTGACTATTTTGGATGAAATTTCCCAAGTGGATCCCTCCATCGGATTATCTGTTGCAGCGCACAACTCGCTGTGCACCAATCATATTTATGAATTCGGGAATGAAGAGCAAAGAAAAAAATGGCTGCCACAATTAGCTTCAGGAAAAGTAATCGGTGCTTGGGGTTTAACGGAACATAATACAGGGTCCGACTCCGGTGGAATGTCCACAACTGCTGTAAAAGATGGCGATGAATGGATCATTAACGGTGCCAAAAACTTTATCACACACGCTATTTCCGGAGATATTGCTGTCGTAATGACCAGAACCGCAGAAAAAGGAGCTAAAGATAATTCCACCGCTTTTGTTCTGGAAAAAGGAATGCCCGGTTTTACTTCGGGGAAAAAAGAGAATAAATTAGGAATGCGAGCTTCTGAAACGGCAGAACTAATCTTCGATAATGTAAGAGTTCCCGATTCTCACAGATTGGGAGAAGTGGGAAGTGGTTTCAAACAAGCCATGAAAATTTTAGATGGCGGAAGGATATCTATTGCGGCTTTAAGTTTAGGCATCGCAAGAGGCGCTTATAAAGCTGCGCTGCAATATGCTCAGGAAAGACATCAGTTTGGGAAACCGATTTCCGATTTCCAGGCCATCAGTTTTATGCTTGCTGATATGGCCACCGAAATTGATGCTTCAGAATTACTAATCCGAAGAGCATCTGACTTAAAAAATGCGAAACAAAAAATGACTCGTGAAGGCGCCATGGCGAAGTTGTATGCTTCTGAAGCTTGTGTAAGAATTTCCAACAACGCTTTGCAGATTTTCGGAGGTTACGGATATACAAAAGATTTTCCTGCCGAAAAATTCTACCGCGATTCTAAGCTCTGTACCATTGGGGAAGGAACTTCTGAAATCCAGCGATTGGTGATTGGGAGGGATATAACCCGGTAAATCATAAAAAATTAGTAAAGTCGTTTCCATCGGGAAGCGACTTTTTTATTTTTACACGACGAATGTATATCTTTGTTCAAATTTAAAGTTAATGGAGAAAATTGATGCACTGAATCAGGTTGCAGAATTTCATAAAACCTTCAACGCGCCTATTCTTGAGACTCCTCAGATTCCGTCTAAAGAAAGATGTGAGCTTCGCGTAAAACTTTTGCAGGAAGAACTTGACGAGCTGAAACAGGCAATCGCCGACAATGATCTTGTAGAAATTGCTGATGCATTGTGCGATTTGCAATATGTTTTAAGTGGCGCCGTTTTGGAGTTTGGGCTGGGAAATAAATTTAAGGAATTGTTCAATGAAGTTCAGCGCTCTAATATGTCTAAAGCATGTACGGATGAACAACAAGCAGAGGAAACTGTCGCTTTTTATAAAGACAGAGGCGAAGAAAGTTTCTATGAAAAATCTGGCGATAAATTCAATGTTCATCGTATATCCGACAACAAAGTACTGAAAAATAAATACTATTCACCTGCAGACCTTGCGTCTATTTTGCAACAATAACACCCCATGAAAAAACAAGTAAAATCATTGCTTATACTATTAGCAACAACGTTGGCTATTTACTCTTGCCACGCGCAGAAAACAGTGGTCAATCGTGAAGTAGATACCACCAATGACGGTAAAATGCTTTTAGGTTATCAAACCAAAAGTCAGCTGCTAAAAGAACCGTACAGCGATTGGTACACCAAAGAACATGACGAGTATAAACTTGATGAAGCTACTATTTCAGCGTTAAAAAAAGCCAAACTCAATTCTTATGGTATTACCGTTGTTTTGGGAACTTGGTGCAGCGACAGCCATCGTGAGGTTCCTCGATTGATGAAAATATTAGAAGCAACCAATTACCCCGAAAGCAAACTCAAAATTGTGGCTGTCAACAGAAAAAAAGAGTCGCCGGGTGGCGAAGAAGGTGCTTGGAATATCCAACGCGTACCAACGGTGATTGTTGAAAAATATGGCAAAGAAATTGGAAGAGTGATCGAGATGCCCCAAACAGGTTTCATGGAGAAAGACCTGCTCGACATCATCAAAAAAAGTAAAACCTCCGTTAAAGACCTCTTTAAAAATTGAAAAATTTAAACAAAACATTATCATTTCTAGCAGGAGCAGCGGCAATGCTGTTTCTGTTTTTTGTTTGGAATAAAATCACCAAGAAAAGTGATGATAAAATTCAAAACGATGTGTACATCATCACCAACCAAATTCGGAAGATGAATAAAATGGTGGTTATAGAGCAAGATTTTTCGAGTATGCAGAAGACCAAAATCACTTCTCAACTACTGGGAAATCCCCTTCTGCCCTCTTTTCAGAAAGAAATCATAACTTTTACCAAGACCAATGCGCAGGTTTCTTACGATTTGAATCAAATGAAAATTGATGTAGATTCTGTTAATAAAAAACTCATTGTAACGCAGTTGCCGGACCCTCAAATAAGAATTATCCCCAGCGTAGAAATACAATCGATGGACGATTCTTTCTTTAACCGTTTTAATGAAAATGATATAAAAAAAATCACGCAATACGCTAAAGACAACGCCGCAAAGACGGTCAATCAAGAACAGCTGAAAGCAGATGGTAAAAAACAATTGTTGGAAAATTTGGATCATATTTTTGTTTTGGCAAAAGCTTTGAACTATAAAATCGAGGATAAAACCGGACAAATTGATTTTTCTAAACTTTAAAATGAAATGATTATGGGCAACAATAATAAAGAAAAGACCAAAAAAGCGGATATTCAGAAGCAAAATGAGGATTTTCCGAATATTCCTGCATCAACAGAAAAAGTAAACAAGGATGAAAAGATAAAGAAGGAAGTAAAAGAATCTTCTAAACTTCATCATTCCGGAAAAACAGACAATGAATAATGCGAATTTTTAAATTCGCTTTTTTTGTGGCTATACCTCCCGAAACTTGTTAAAAATAGCTTGTTTTAAAAATAAGTGACTGTTTCAATTTTATTGCGAAAAATTTTAAACACGTTCTGAATACCAATCCTATATTTTCATAAAAAATCCGTATTTTTGCATCTTATAATTTTTTTTAAAAATGATCAAGATCACTCTTCCAGACGGGAGCATTAAAGAGTTTGAAAGCGCGGTTACTCCGCTCGAAGTCGCAAAATCAATCAGTGAAGGTTTGGCAAGAAACACCATTTCTGCCATCGTGAACGGAACACAGACCGAGGTTTCAACACCCATCACGACAGATTCTACGGTACAACTCCTTACTTGGAATGATGATATGGGTAAGAAAGCATTTTGGCATTCATCTGCCCACCTTTTGGCACAGGCAATAATGGAATTTTATCCTAATGCCCAGCTCACTATTGGTCCTCCTATTGAAAACGGTTTTTACTATGATGTAGATTTTGGCGATGAATCTTTAAGCGAAAAAGATTTTGAGAAAATCGAGAAAAAAATGCTTGAAAACGCTCGAAAAGATTTTACATTCAGCAAATATCCGGTTTCTAAAGCGGAGGCATTAAAAGTGTATGCCGATAACCCTTACAAGACCGAACTTATTGAAAATCTGAACGATGGAGAAATCACTTTCGTAACCCACGACAACTTTACTGATCTTTGTCGAGGAGGTCATATTCCCTCCACCGGCATCGTCAAAGCAGTGAAAATTCTTAATGCTGCAGGCGCTTACTGGCGAGGAGATGAAAAAAACAAGCAATTAACAAGAGTGTATGCTATTTCTTTCCCCAAACAGAAAGAGCTGACCGAATATATTGAAAAGTTAGAAGAAGCGAAACGTCGAGATCACCGTAAACTGGGAAAAGAGCTTGGCATCTTTGCCTTCTCGGAAAAAGTGGGTGCAGGACTTCCGTTATGGTTACCAAAAGGAACCGCACTGAGAAGAAAATTAGAAAACTTCCTTTCGGAGGCGCAAAAAAAATCCGGTTACGAATTTGTGATGACACCACATATTGGTGCTAAAGAACTTTATGTAACTTCAGGACACTGGGATAAATACGGAGCCGACAGCTTCCAGCCCATTAAAACACCTAATGAAGGAGAAGAGTTCTTATTGAAACCTATGAACTGCCCGCACCATTGCGAGATTTATAAAGTTGGGCAATGGTCTTATAAAGATTTACCCAAACGATACGCAGAGTTTGGTACTGTTTATCGATATGAACAATCAGGTGAGCTCCATGGTTTAACCCGGGTTCGTGGCTTTACTCAAGATGATGCACACTTGTTCTGTACTCCCGATCAGTTGTTGGCAGAGTTCGAAAATGTAATTGATTTAACTTTGTATGTATTCAAATCTTTAGGTTTTGAAGATTTCATCACACAGGTTTCTCTTCGTGATCCTGATCATAAAGAAAAATACATCGGTAGCGATGAAAACTGGAAAAAAGCTGAAGACGCCATTATACATGCCGCTGAAAAGAAAGGATTGAAAACCGTTGTAGAATATGGTGAAGCCGCCTTCTACGGTCCTAAACTGGATTTCATGGTGAAAGATGCTTTAGGCAGAAGATGGCAGCTAGGAACCATTCAGGTTGACTATAACCTGCCCGAGCGATTTGATTTGTGGTACACCGGTAGTGATAACGAGAAGCACAGGCCAATCATGATCCACAGAGCTCCATTTGGATCTATGGAAAGATTTATAGCGATCCTTATTGAGAACACTGCAGGAGATTTCCCATTGTGGTTAGCTCCAGATCAGTTTATCATTTTGCCTATCAGTGAAAAATATACCGATTACGCAAAAAAAGTTTCAACTATGTTGGAAAATCACGATATTTGCGGACTGATTGACGAGCGAAACGAAAAAACAGGCAAGAAAATTCGCGATGCGGAAATCAAAAAATATCCGTTTATGCTGATTGTAGGAGAAAATGAAGAATTGAACGGAACCGTTTCGGTACGAAGAAGAGGTGAAGGAGATTTGGGCGCAATGAGCGTTGAAGATTTCGCCAACTACTTTAAAAAAGAAGCAACTATTTAGAATAACCCTTAAAATATAAACCCATAGCACAGAAATTTAATTATCGAGGTAGAGGTCCACAAAGACGTGTACAGGAAGATTTGCACCAGATCAACGAAAAGATTCGGGCAAAGGAAATACGTTTGGTAGGTGATAACGTGGAGCCCGGTGTTTATCCGCTGGCCAAAGCATTGCAAATGGCCAAAGATCAGGAACTTGATTTGGTGGTGATCTCCGACAAGCAAGAACCTTATATTTCCAGAATTCTCGACTACAAAAAGTTCCTTTACGAGCAGAAAAAAAAGCAGAAGGAGCTGAAGGCAAAGCAAGTAAAAGTAGTCGTAAAAGAAATCCGATTCGGTCCGCAAACCGATGATCATGATTACGATTTTAAGAAAAAACATGCTGAAAAATTCCTAGAAGAAGGATCGAAACTGAAAACTTATGTTTTCTTCAAAGGACGTTCTATCATCTTCAAAGATCAGGGAGAGATTTTGTTACTAAAACTGGCGCAGGAACTGGAACATGTTGGTAAAGTTGACCAACTGCCAAAGCTGGAAGGCAAAAGAATGATTATGATGATGAGCCCTAAAAAACCAGCGAAGTAAGGCCTAATAAAATTGATAGTATTATTAAAGAGGTTTCATTTTAGAAATCTCTTTTTTTAGCATCCATTTTTATTCAATACAAAACGCAGAAAGCCCTTTGTCTATCTGCGAAATTTTTGTAATTTTGCACTCTCAATATTGATAACAGACAAAAAATTAACAAAATGTCAAAATTAAAAACGAAATCAGGTGCTAAAAAGCGTTTTAAGCTTACCGGAACCGGCAAGATTAAAAGAAAAAATGCATTCAAAAGCCACATCCTGACGAAGAAGGAAACTAAGCAAAAGAGAAATCTAACGCAAACTTCTTACGTTGCTACTGTGGACGAGAAAAGCGTTTTGCGCCAATTAGCCATCAAGTAGTTTTTATAAATCTTTCGGTTTATAAGAATTCAAAAACAATTCACAATTTTAACCCTGAATTGGAGCCCCAAAGAATGTTGAAATAAACATCGCACAATTCAAAAAAACAATTAATTATGCCAAGATCAGTAAATGCAGTAGCTTCTAGAGCTCGCAGAAAAAAAGTAATGAAGCAGGCAAAAGGTTTTTTCGGTAGAAGAAAAAACGTTTGGACTGTTGCTAAAAACGCCGTGGAAAAAGCAATGCAATATGCTTACCGCGGTAGAAAAGAGAAGAAAAGAATTTTCCGTTCACTATGGATTACCCGTATTAATGCAGGTACCAGAGAGCATGGTATGTCTTACTCCCAATTTATGGGCGCTCTGAAAAAAAACAACATCGAACTGAATAGAAAAGTTTTAGCTGATTTAGCAATGAATCATCCAGAAGCTTTCAAAGCAGTTGTAGATCAAGTAAAATAATGTAGAATTTTTTGTTATCAATATAAATCCTGAGCTTCGGTTCAGGATTTTTTGTTAGATTTGTATCACCTCATTTCTCCCATGAAAAAATTATTTTTATTTCTTACCATTACGGTTTCCACTGCTTTTTCAGCACAAACATTGATTCAGGCCTATCAAAAAAGAGCGAATCAAATCACACAAACCAATATCGATACTTACCTCGCAGAATTTGCTTCTTACGGTATTAAATCAACCGGCAGCACCAACAACAATAATGCGTTCAACTGGCTGAAAAATAAGTACCTTGCCTTCGGTTATTCCGAATCGCAAATCTCCGAGAATGCATTCAGCTATAACGGCAATACTACCAAAAATTTAATCCTCACCAAAACCGGAACTACTTATCCCAACACCTATGTCATTGTATGTGCGCATTACGACACCATCGGCGGACCGGGCGTAAACGATAACGGAAGCGGAACCGCTGTTCTCCTCGAAATGGCGAGAATCTTAAAAGATGTTCCTACAGAATATTCCATTAAATTCATCAATTTTACTGGCGAAGAACAGGGATTGAGAGGCAGCCAAAACTACGTCAGTACCGTAGTGAATGCCACCAATCCGAAAATGAATATTAAACTGGTTTTCAACATCGATCAGGTAGGCGGTGTGGCTGGGAAAGTGAACAACAAAATCAATTGCGAAAGAGATACCAACAATTCACCATCTACCAACAATGAGGCGTCTGCCGCGGTGACGCAAGAATTGATGAATTGTGTATCATTGTACTCAACATTGCAACCTAATTTGTCTTATGCCTATGCTTCGGATTATATGCCTTTTCAAGCCAACAATGAAGTGATAACAGGTTTTTATGAATATACCGAAAGTACAAAACCCCATACCTCAGGCGACACCTTAGCCAACATGGATCCTACTTTTGTTTTTAATGTTGCGAAAGCAGCATTAGGCGCTGTACAGCATTTTTCTGTGGCCGACCTTACCTTCTTATCTGCTGCTGATTGCCCACCGGAGAAAATGCTTTCTTCACTCAAGATTTTTCCTAATCCGACGAGCACCACTCTATTTATAGATCTATTAAACTTAAATCTGAGAGATTTTTCTTTTACAATTTCTGACTTTAACGGAAAGACTTTATTAAAGAAACAAAATGAAAAAGTGATTGATGTTTCTCAACTTCCTAATGGAGTTTATTTAGGTACGCTTCAAGTAGAAGATCAGTACAAGACCCAAAAAATCGTCGTTCAGAAGTAATGAATTGAATTGACGCCTGAAATGAACTGTTATTTTGTTAAACCCTCATAAACGTTCATCATATCGTTGGCAATTTTTTCGTCGGTAAAACGCCGAACATAATCGAAACTCTTTCTTACGCGACGTTTTCTTTCGGCTTCGTTGTTCCAAAGAAATGAGATCTTTGCACGCAAATCATCCACATCACCTGGACTGACGTAGAGCGAATCTGGACCTCCTGCCTCTGGTAACGAACTGGTATTGCTTGTTATGGCCGGAGTACCTGAAAAAAGAGCTTCAATCACCGGAATTCCAAAACCTTCAAAAACACTTGGATAAACGAAAAAAGTAGACATACGGTAAATGGCTGCCAACTCCTCCATCGATACATTTTCCAGAAAATAGACTTGGTTATCCAGTTGATGTTGATCAATATACCGTTTCACTTCTTTATAATATGCCGTCTTTCTTCCGACCACCACCAGCGGAATGCCGCTGCCATCAATAGCTTTCACAATATCGAGTAGATTTTTTCTTTTTTCGATGGTTCCCACATTCAGAATAAACCGAGCTGGAATACCGAATTTTGAACGGGTTTCATCTAAAAAATCCGGTGCAATAAACGACTGAAAAGCATGGTGACAACCTTGGTAAACCACTACAATTTTTTCCTCAGGAACTTTTAAGAAATGAATAATATCTTGCTTGGTCTGTTCTGAAATGGCAACAACAATATCGGCTTGTTTGGCTGCATTTTTAAATTTCCAAAAATGAATCTTGCGGTCAAAA
>MKTK01000006.1:153227-215770 GCA_001898255.1 Chryseobacterium sp. 39-10
CCGAATTCCATTTTAAAGGCAATTCACCAGATAAACCGTGAAACAAAGTTGCACCTGCATTCTGAGCATCCTTCCCCATTTTCAGTTGGCGCGCTAAGCTTCCTTTGGAAGTGGGCAAAAATGAAACATTAGGTAAATGAAGGATTTCTTTTCCTCGTTCAGTTTTTGTTTTGTTTAATAAAAGATACGCATGAGTCGGAAAATACGTTGCCAACATACGCACCAAATCTCGTGAGTAATTCCCTAATCCTGAGCTGTTTTGAAAGAATCGCTTTCCGTCGTATGCAATTTTCATTTTGAAAAGCGTATTAGAAACTTTTGGAACGCACGATATAATTTGGACGCTCTTTCACCTGTTTAAAAATTTTCCCCAGATAGATCCCGATAATTCCAAGGATAATTAACTGTATGCCGCCGAAGAACACGACCGTCATAATTAAAGAAGCCCAGCCGGAGATTTCCGTTTTTGCAACAAAAGAGTGTATCACGTAAATGCCGTAAATTAAAATGGCGGTCAATGAAAATATGAAACCTAAATAAGCGGCTAAATACAGTGGTTTTACACTAAATGCAGTAATGCCGGTAAAGGCAAATTTCATCATTTTTTTGAGGTTGTAGCTGCTTTCGCCCGATGCGCGCTCACCGGCGGTAAAACGAACCCCGGTTTGCCGGAAACCCATCCAGTTGGATAATCCGCGGAGGAAAAGGTCGGTTTCGTTCATCTCTCGCATCACACTTACAACAGAAGCATCCATCAAACGAAAATCGGATCCGCCACCATCTTTCATGTTTACATCCGAAATCATGGAAAGCAGTCTGTAATAAAGGTCAGAAGTTTTACGCTTAAATCTTGAAATTTGCTTTGGATATGTACGAACGGTATACACAATATCATATCCTTCTTCCCATTTATGAATCAGCTCTGGGAGGAGTTCCGGAGGATGTTGCAAATCGGCATCCATTGAAATAACAGCATTGCCATTGGCATAATCAAGACCGGCTTTTACTGCTGGCTGATGGCCGAAATTTCTGGAAAACTCGATGAATTTCACTTCCTCATATCGTTGAGCGAGCTCTTCCAATTTTTGCTGAGTATCATCCCGACTACCGTCATTTACAAAAATTATTTCAAAACGATAACCTGGCAATTCGGAAGAAAACACCTCCTTTATTCGCTGATGAATCAGGGAAACATTGCCTTCTTCGTTGTGCGCAGGAATGACAATTGATATTTTCTTCACGGCCTCAAATTAATGGAGTTGATAATCTTTCTGAAAATCTTTGGTCATCAGTTCATACATCACCCGGAACCAAACGATACTGCAAGGTAACGCTTTTAGAGAATACTTCATGATATAATTTTCTTTGATGAATTTCGGAAATAAATCTGAAAAACCAAAACAGGTTAAAATGATCACAAATAACAACAGACCAATGGTGAAAGGGGTTTGTTGTTTCTGCATCATAAACCAAACCATAACGCCTGCCACTGCAATAATGTAGGTTGGCGATTCAGAACTTGAGCTGAACAAAACAATGAACAGCAACGTGGAAGCCAATATCATCAATTGAAAGGGCAAATATTTATACTGCTTAATTCTAAGATACGGCAAGGCAAAAATCAAAATACCTGGAAGGAGAAATACGAAATTAGAAATATCGGAATGCCCGGAGACACGCCTAACAATACCCATCAAAGAATAATCCTGACGATTCCCTAATACCTGATTCGATAAATTTTTCTCTGTGAGCGACTGGTACCAATCTGCATACGATTGCAAACCAAAATGCGGACTCGACAGCAACATGGGCAAAATAAGAAAAACCCCTCCAAAAACAGCCAAGGATACGATAAACTTCCATTTGTTTTTAACGAAGAAAAAAGCGGACAGCCCCGCAATTCCGTACAATTTCACAAACATTCCGATCAAAATAGCAATGGCCGATTTTGTTTCTTTACGTTCATAAATGTAAACCGCAGATAGGATGAGTAAACCGGTTAATGCAATATTGAACTGTAAACTTACCGCGGCAGTAATAAATTCCTGCAAACAGAGCCACGCGAAAAAAGCCTTTTTACGTGAAGAAAACGGCAACTTATGAATGGCAAAAAGAAAAACTGAGGTATTGGCAACATTCCAAAGTACTATACCCAGCCAATCGGGCAGAATCGCAAACGGCGCAATGAGCACACTGAAAAATACACCGTAATGATTAGAATCAAAGTGAACATCCGGATATTGCAGGTAAATATTTCGCTGGGCTAAAGTACTGGTGAAGACATTCCTAAAAATGAGGTAGTTGTTATAACTCAGCGGTCCCGACAGATATTTCAGAACAGCCGATACCACCGACACCAAGAGATAAATCCCAAAAATATATCGGGGGTTTGAGATGAATCTGATGAATTTTTCCTTCAAAACCTTTGATATCAAAAATTATACAGAAACGTTATTTTCTCTTAAAGCATCGTTAAGGGAAGTCTTTTTATCGGTAGATTCTTTCCTTTTTCCAATGATCAATGCGCAAGGAACCTGATATTCTCCCGCAGGAAATTCCTTGGTATAACTACCCGGAATTACCACAGAACGTGCCGGAACGCGACCTTTTATTTCAACCGGGTCGTCACCGGTAACATCAATTATTTTAGTGGAAGCAGTCAGTACAACATTGGCTCCCAAAACGGCTTCTTTTTCCACGTGAACACCTTCTACAACAATGCATCTGGAACCTACGAAAACGTTATCTTCTATAATGACAGGTGCTGCTTGCAATGGTTCCAAAACACCACCAATACCTACACCTCCACTCAAATGAACATCTTTCCCGATTTGTGCGCAGCTTCCCACTGTAGCCCAGGTGTCAACCATGGTTCCGGAATCTACGTATGCGCCAATATTAACGTAAGATGGCATTAAGATTACTCCGGGTGCAATGTAGGCGCCTTCGCGAGCCACAGCATGAGGAACAACCCGAACGCCTTTCTCAGCATAGTTTCTTTTTAAAGGCATCTTATCATGAAACTCGAACGGTCCCACTTCTATGGTTTCCATTTTTTGAATAGGAAAATACAGCACCACTGCCTTTTTTACCCATTCGTTCACCTTCCAGCCATTGGCAGTGGGCTCGGCAACACGAAGTTGACCCAAATCTAACTGATGAATGACCTCGCGAATGGCTTTTTGGCTTTCTTCATTTTTTAACAATTCTCTGTCGTCCCAAATATTCTCAATGGTTTCCTTTAACATAATGGATGTTTGATAGATTAATAATATTGCAAAAATACGAATTAAGACCGGCAAACCGAATCCGAAAGCAAAATTCCGTCAAAAAAGGAATTTTACAACACCCTTCTTGCAAAAAGATAAGCGCTGTTCCAGTATTTTTCGTTGAGAGAAGAGATAATAACACCTTTGGAAGTGGAGGCATGAATAAATTTCACCTCGCCATCCTGACCAATATCGTGAACAATGCCTACATGGGAAACACGGCTTCCACCCGCAGTCGCAAAAAATACCAAATCTCCTGGCTTTGTTTCACGAATACTGATTTCTTTCCCCACGGAAGACTGATCCTGTGAACGGCGCGGAAGCTGGGTGTTATTTTCGCCAAAGACTTTGCATGTAAAGCCAGAACAATCGAAGCCGGCAGAGGTATTTCCAGCATACTTGTAAGGAGCTCCCAAATATTTTTGTGCATCGCTGAGTAAACTCTGGATTGCTGAATTGACACGTCCCGAAAAACCTGATTCCAGCTTTTTCAGATCATTGGCTCTTTTCACCGTTTTGGTGGTGGTGTGTCTTTTCACAGCGACATTCTTTGAAGTACCACAGGAAACCAGCACCATCATGACTATTAAAGCTAAAAAGACCTTTTTCATTTTTTACTTTTCGTTGATCAAAAATAATAAATTTATTGAAATTAAAGGAAAATCTCCTTATTTATTAAGCTTTCATCACTATTTTAATGATGCCAATCGGCGGAAAACGTAATTTTGCAGCATGACCATTGCAGCATATAAACTACAATTCCGAAGCGAACTGGCCGAACGTTACTCCATCGCAGAAATCGACAGCATACTATCGTATCTTGTGGAGAAAACCACTGGACTCAACCGTTGGGAGCAGCGTACACATGAAGAATCGTTGAGCAAAGAATCGCAGATCTATCTTGACACTGCTATTAACCACTTAAGAACAGGAATGCCTTATCAGCAAATCATGGGAGAAACAAGCTTCTATGGGCTCCATTTTTTCGTCAGTCAACATGTGTTAATTCCTCGACCCGAGACCGAAGAATTGGTTGAACTTGCGATTCAAACCATCAAGCAATCAGGTCTTGAAAACGCAAAAATATCTATTCTTGATATTGGTACCGGAAGCGGAATTATCCCTATTGTGCTCAAAAAACATTTTCCCAATGCCTTGGTTTGCGCTGTAGATTTTTCTGAAGATGCGTTAGTAGTTGCTAAAAAAAATGCTTCTTTTAACCAAGTCGATATTCTTTTTGAACACGCTGATTATCTCAAGCAGAATCTGAGCAGTCAGTATGACATCATCATCTCCAACCCACCATACATCGGTCAAAATGAAAAGTCAGAAATCGAAGCATCGGTGCAAAATTTTGAACCTAACCTCGCCCTTTTTTCACCAAGTGATGATCCGCTAATTTTTTATCGGAAGATCGCGATGGATTGCGCTCATTTTCTGCATGCTAATGGATTGGTTTTTTTGGAAATCAACCAAAAGTTGGGTAAAGAAACGTTGCAGCTTTTTGAAAATGTGCTTTCGGAATCTTATCTCATAAAAGACCTCTCCGGAAATGATCGTTTTGTTTACGGGCGAAAATAGAAAGCATTTTATTCATCTTTGCCCATGCATTAATCGATGGTTGGCGTTTTGTCTTTTTTAATTCCAAAAGAATACATTAAATAAAACAGAAATGGAAGAATAAAACATGAACCAATCAGTAAAGCCCAACCCAACATTTGAATCGTTTTATCAGCACCATGCTCATCAAAAAGCGAAAGGGAGCCGCCGCCTTTCAACAACACCAAATTAGGAAAATGACTGTAGGTCGCAGCAACCAAAATCATGATCATCTGAAAACCTCCCAAAATCTTTGCATATTTGAAGTTTCTTTTTCTCAGCTGTACGATCAAAATTGCTAAACTTACTGTGGCTAATACCACTGCTGCAATTGCAACAGGTTCAGATATCACCCAAGTTATCAGCGGAACACCGGTAAGATAAGCTGTAACAAAAACGGCTAAACCCGTCAATATCACCAATACAATAGTTTGATTGATTTCTTTAATTCTCCTCGTCTGCTCATTTTTATTGTCGAGGTTAGCAATAGAAAATATGGAAGCCAAATAACCGCACAAACCGACAGTAAAAATACCAACACTTATCCCGAAAGGATTTAACCAGCTGAAAATATACTGATCTGCGAAAGAATGAGCTTGCGGATCGATATGCCCCGAAACAGTTGCTGCAGCAATGATTCCAAGAAAAAATGGAGCAAAAATGCTGGACGCTACAAAAATTCTTGTGTACACTTTTTCCCAGTCGTCTTGCACAGCATCATAATTCCTGAAAGTGAAAGCAGTACCTCTGGCAATAATACCCAACAACAATAATATCAGTGGGATATGAAGGTAAGTACTAAGCGTAGCGTAAATCGTAGGAAAGCCAACAAAAAGAACGACTATGGCAATAATGAGCCACATGTGATTGGCTTCCCAAATGGGACCCATCGTTTTGTAAAGCGATGCTCTGGCCTGCGCTTTATATCTTTTAGGTGTGAGAAACTCCACAATACCTGCACCAAAATCTGCACCTCCCAAAATCATGTACAAACACACTGAAAGCCATAGAAAAACAATTACAACGTAAATCATGATTTGGATTTTTTATTTTTAGTTTGGTACAAAGGATCATTGGGGTCATAGAGATAAGGCACCATTTTCAGTTGACGCTGCAACAGGAATAAGATAACCAGCGATAATGAAATGAAAACCAATGTAAAAAAATAAAACGAATACTGAATGCCCGGCATCGGGGTTACGGCGTCAGCGGTTTTCATGACGCCATAAATAATCCAGGGTTGTCGTCCAACTTCAGTCACAGTCCAGCCGGCTTCCAACGCGACATAGCCAATGGGAATGGCTGCCACAAAAATTCTATAAAGCCATTTTTTCTGCAGCCAACTTTTCATTCTGAATTTTGCGAAAAGATAAATCACACCAATCAACATCATCACCATACCAAAGAAAATCATAATCTGAAACGCGAAATGGACGACAATCACCGGTGGCCATTCATCACGAGGAAAATCTTTTAATCCTTTTACCTCTGAATTAAAATCATTGCTCACAAGGAAACTCAACAGTTTAGGAATTTTGATGGCGTATTTAATATCCATTTTTTCTTCATTCGGAATACCTCCCACCACAAAAGCGGCGCCTTTTTCCGTATCAAAATGCGCTTCCATCGCGGCTAATTTGATAGGTTGCCTTTTGGCTACCGACTTCGCAGCTACATCTCCGCTGACGGGTGCCAGAAAAGCCCCGATAATGGCAAAATAAACCGCAATATTAAATGCCTTTTTATGAAAATTGACATTTTTGTTTTTCAAAATCATTAATGCATGTAAACCTGCAACGGCAAAACCAGTGGCTCCAAATGCAGCCACCGTCATGTGAAATGCCTGCGGAAACCATGCTTCATTGAACATGGCTTTTATAGGGTCGATGTTGAGATACTTTCCGTTGATATAATCAAAACCTGTGGGGCTGTTCATCCACGCGTTGGCTGCCACCACCAAAATACCGGATGCCAATCCGCTGATTCCCACAATAACTCCGCAAATCCAATGAAACCATTTATTGAATTTTTCCCATCCGTAAAGGAAAAAACCGAGCGCAATGGCTTCAATGAAAAATGCAGTTCCTTCCAGAGAAAACGGCATGCCAAAAATAGGACCTGCATGCTCCATAAACTTTGGCCACAGCAGTCCGAGTTCGAATGAAAGCATTGTGCCGGACACTGCACCTGTCGCAAACAAAATGGCCACTCCTTTACTCCATGCTTTGGTGAGTCCCTTATAGGTTTCGTCGCCGGTTCTTAAATATTTAAAATGAGAAATCGCCATCATAAAAGGCATAATCATCCCCACACAGGCAAATATTATATGAAATGCCATCGAGACTGCCATCTGGGAACGTGCTGCTATAAAATCGTCCATTGAAGAAGTTTTTAATGGTTAAAGGTAAGTAATACGCATTAGCCAACAAAAAAATTGATCAAAATATTGTCTTTTTTCATGTGGACTATTGTGGAAAACTGACTACCATTTTCATCTTTCTTTCGCTTTTATAAGTCAGAAAAAAACACGATATTTGTAGGAATTTTTAACATTAAAAAATAAAGAATATCAGGTTCTTTTACAAATTGTAATTCTGAACCTGGTTCCCATAAATTTGAGCAACAGAATATGAGTCAAAAACAATATACAGCAAGCAGTATTCAAGCATTAGAAGGAATGGAGCACGTTCGTATGCGTCCTTCGATGTACATTGGTGATGTAGGATTTCGAGGTTTACACCATTTGGTTTATGAAGTAGTAGATAACTCTATTGATGAGGCGTTAGCAGGATATTGCGACACCATTACGGTAACCATCAAAGAAGGAAACGCGATTGAAGTAACCGACAACGGTCGTGGTATTCCGGTGGATTTTCACGAAAAAGAAAAAAAATCTGCGTTGGAGGTGGTGATGACCAAAATTGGTGCTGGTGGTAAATTCGATAAAGATTCATATAAAGTTTCCGGAGGTCTGCATGGCGTTGGGGTTTCCTGTGTGAATGCACTTTCTAACGAAATGATTACCACTGTTTACCGCGACGGACACATTTATCAGCAAGTATATTCCAAGGGAAAAGCGCAAACTGAAGTGGAGGTTGTGGGCGACAGCGATAAAAGAGGAACCAAACAATTCTTTCTTCCGGATGACACTATTTTTCAGGAATTGGTGTACAATTATGATACATTGGCAGTGCGTTTGCGCGAACTCTCCTATCTTAACAGAGGAATCACCATTACCCTAACCGACGAAAGAACAGCCAATGAAGACGGAAGTTTCCGAACTGAAACGTTTCATTCTGAAGGAGGGCTTAAAGAATTCGTAGAATACATCGACGGAAACAGGGAGGGCATCATGCAGAACGTGATTTACATGGAGGGCAATAAGGATGAAATCCCGGTAGAAGTAGCGATGCGATACAATACATCCTACAATGAAAACCTGCATTCTTACGTAAATAACATCAATACCCATGAAGGCGGAACTCACCTTGCGGGTTTCCGTAGAGCATTAACGAGAACACTCAAGCGATTTGCAGACGAACTCGGCCTTCCTCAAAAAGAAAAAGTGGAAGTTACCGGTGACGATTTCCGCGAAGGATTAACCGCAGTGATTTCGGTAAAAGTAATGGAACCTCAATTTGAAGGGCAAACCAAAACCAAATTGGGTAACTCGGAGGTTTCAGGTGCGGTTGATAAAATTGTGGGCGAAATGCTTACCAATTTCTTAGAAGAGAACCCCGCCGAAGCAAAACAGATTGTTCAGAAAGTAATTTTGGCCGCTAAAGCAAGGCAGGCAGCGAAGAAAGCAAGAGAATTGGTGCAGCGAAAATCGCCCATGGGCGGAAGTGGACTTCCCGGTAAATTATCGGATTGTTCATCCAAAGACCCAGCAGAATCTGAGCTTTTCTTGGTTGAGGGTGATTCCGCAGGAGGTACCGCCAAGCAAGGCAGAGACCGTCATTTTCAGGCCATTCTTCCCTTAAGAGGTAAAATTCTGAATGTTGAAAAATCCATGTTGCACAAAGTGTATGACAACGATGAAATAAAGAACATCTACACCGCTTTGGGCGTTTCTGTGGGAACTGAAGAAGACTCAAAAGCATTGAATTTGAGTAAATTAAGATATCACAAAATTGTGATTATGACGGATGCTGATATTGACGGATCCCACATTTCCACTTTAATTTTAACGTTCTTCTTCCGCTACATGAAGGAACTTATTGAAAATAGCTATATCTATATTGCACAACCTCCTTTATACCTATTAAAGAAAGGAAACAAAAAAGTGTATGCCTACAATGAAAAAGAACGTGAAGAGAAAACCTTAGAAATGGCGCCAGACGGAAAAGGTGTAGAAGTGCAGCGTTACAAAGGTCTTGGTGAAATGAACCCGGAACAACTTTGGGAAACCACCCTGAACCCGGAACACCGAATTCTTAAACAGGTTACCATAGAAAGTTTGGCAGAAGCGGACAATATTTTCTCGATGCTTATGGGCGATGAAGTACCACCAAGGCGAGAGTTTATTGAGAAGAATGCCGTTTACGCTAAAATAGACGTTTAAAAAAACAACCAGCCACCCCAAAAAAATTAGGGTGGTTTTTTGTAGGTTACCATTTTTTTATTATATTTAAAAATGAAAAAAAATAGCATCATATCAGCATTCATCTTATTGGGTATAATCAGCTGCCAAAAGATGGAAAAAGCAAGTCCTGCAACAGAAAAGGTACCCGCAGTAGACAGTACAAAACTGGCTGTGGATTCTGTATCTGTAAGTGATTCTTTAAAAGTAAACGCTAAAATTACGGGTTCATTTTCGGCAAAAGTTTTAGTATTTCCCAAGCTTAGCGATAAATCTTTGCTCGACAGTATTTATGCCGTTGATAAAATTCAGCTTGAAGAGTACAGCAAGAAAAATTTGGAAGATGCTATTAAAAATAAGCAAAAAGAATATTTTGCCTCATTAAAAGACGACACCAAAGATTTGCCGGTAGAATTTGAGCAAACCTGGACGCAACATTCTAATGAGAAAGTCTTCTCACAGCAAAATGGTTTTTTGACCGTGAAATATACCGGTGACGGTTTTTCCGGAGGAGCCCATGGCTACTATTATGAATATTACAAAGTTTTTGATCTTCAAAACAAAAAAACACTTCAGCTTTCTGATATTTTGGTAAGTCCAGACTCCAGCGTTTGGAAGCGGGCTTTATGGGATCAGTTCATTAAGAATGACACAGGAAAAGGACAAAGTGATATGCTTTTGGTGAGTGAAATTTCGCCAAACAGCAATTTTTATTTCGACCAGCAAAACCTGTATTTTCTCTATAATCAGTATGAAATAGCAGCGTATGCAGCTGGCACTGTGTTGATTAAAATCCCAATCTCTGATGTTAAGCCTATGCTGAAGCCCGAGTGGAAAAAGCGGATGAAAATCAATTAAACGCGTTCTTCATGATAACGAATTTGCTTTTTTCAATCCACTGTTAAGTTTTTAAGAAAAATTCCGAACAAATTGCGGTTCGCATCACCAGCTTTCCTATTTTTGCAATCCATGGAAAAAGTTGTCTTCATCATCAACCCTTTTTCGGCAAAAAAGAACTATCAACCGTTTCTGGATTCGCTTATCCAAAAGTTGCCGAATGCAGTGTATTACGTTTCGGAATCGGTGGAAGCCACCGAGAAATTCATCGATGAACATATCAACTATACTGATGTTTTTGTAGCTATTGGTGGCGATGGCACTATTTCTTCAGTGGCTCAAAAAATTATTCATACCGAGAAAATTCTCGCCATTTTTCCTGCGGGTTCAGGCAATGGATTTTCTAACGAAACCAATTTCCATAAAAACCTGGACGAGCTCCTAGGAAAAATTAAAAGCAAGAAATCTCGTGAAATTGATACTTTTTTAGTAAACGACAAGCTTTCCATTAATGTTTCCGGAACCGGCTTCGATGGCAAAGTGGTGAAGGAGTTTGAGAAAACTTCTCGTGGTTTCAAAAATTACATCAGGGTGTCGATCCGCACTTTCTTCAATTATAAACCTATCAAAATAAAATTCATCACAGAGGGTTATCAACAATACAATGGTAAATACTTGATGCTGAATATTGCCAACACGCGGCAGTTTGGAAACAACGCCTACATTGCGCCCAAAGCCAGCAAGAGTGACGGATTGGTCGATCTGGTTTTGGTTAAAAAATTTCCGCTGAGCTATTCGGCATTGTTTGCCTTCCGGATGTTCACCAAGAAACTGAAGGATGATGAATATGTGACGTACCTTCCTGTTTCGCAGATCGAGTTCAAAGTTTCTACCAAAAACTGGCACATTGACGGTGAATTCAACAAAATTAAATCTCCTGTCTCTGTTAAGGTACTGCCCAAAAGTTTGAGGATTTTGGTATAAAACCACCGGAAAACAGTTAATGTTCTATTAAAATTTATTCTGAAGCTACAGAGTCGTCACCGCGACCATCGGCTACACCTGTTACCACGCCGTTTTCATCAATTGCAATCATTTCTGTTCTTCCAATCTGAGAGATTCTATCAAACCGATAATTCAGTTTTTCAAGTTCTGCAATGGTGTTTTCAGGGAAATTTTTCTCTACCGATATGGCGTCAGGAAGCCATTGATGATGAAACTTGGGTGCATTCACCGTCATGTTGGGTGTTAATTTGAAATCTACTATATCTACTACGGACTGGTAAACCGAAGTTGGAATAGTTGTACCACCCGGTGTTCCCACGATGATGAAGGGTTTACCATTTTTCAAAATAATGGTAGGCGTCATGGAAGAAAGCATTCTTTTGCCTGGTTCAATTTTATTGGCTTCGCCACCCACCGCTCCAAACATATTGGGAACTCCCGGTTTGATGGAAAAATCATCCATTTCGTTGTTCAAAAAAAATCCTGCACCAGCAACCACCACTTTGCTGCCATAAAGCCCATTTAAAGTAGTGGTAATTGAAACTGCATTCCCTTCTTTATCCAGTATGGAAATATGGGTCGTTTCGGTTGATTCTTTGGGTTGTTTGATGATTTTACCTAATTGCGAGCTGGGCGTAGCAAGATCAGGCCGATAAGATTTCCACCGGTTTTTGAGATACTCGTCAGAAATGAGCATTGCAGTTTTATCTTCTATGAAAGCAGGATCTCCCATAAACTCGGCTCTGTCGGCAAAAGCACGACGCTCCGCCTCCACCATAATCTGTACTGCTTTCGCTGAATTTTGCTGGTACTTCTCCAGGTTTTCAAAAGAGGACATTTTCAGCATTTGAGCCAATAAAACACCGCCACTGGATGGCAAAGGCATGGAAACAATATCATTTCCTTTGTATTGGAACAATAGTGGTTTTCGCTCGACTACTTTATAATTTTTAAGATCGTCCAACGTAATGATACCGTTTCCTTTTCTCATTTCTGCAACAATCATTGCAGCGGTTTCGCCTCCGTAAAAACCATTCATGCCGTCTTTCTGAATCCTTTTCAACGTGGCAGCAAGATCTTTTTGCACCAGCAAATCACCAGCTTTCCATTGATCTGTGCTTACAAAAGCACTTGCTATTATACTGTGCTTCAGGAAATCTTCCTTATGCGTATTCAGTAATTTGGCTTCTCGGCTGGTGATGGAAAAACCTTTTTCCGCCAAATCTATAGCGGGCTGAATCAATTGACTCATTGGAAGTTTGCAATGTTTTAAGGTAGCATAAAACCCGGCAACCGAACCCGGAACACCTACAGCCAATCTTCCGTTCTGAGAAAGATCGGTATCAGCTTTACCCGTTTTGTCGAGATACATGTTGGAAGTGGCTTTCGAAGGCGCAGTTTCCCTATAATCTAAGGTGAATTTTTCGCCATTGTTTTTTACGCCAACCAAAAAACCTCCTCCCCCAATATTTCCTGCCTGCGGATAAACCACTGCTAATGCATATTGTGTTGCAACAGCTGCATCGAAAGCATTACCGCCTGCTCTAAGGATTTTTGCACCTGCCTCACTTGCCAGCGGATGCGCGGAAACCACCATGCCTTTCCTGTGGGTTCTGATTTCTTTCACCACATTGATGTCTGTAAACTGTGCACTAAAACACTGTGCAACAAGCAACACGAACAAGAGGTATTTTTTCATGGACGATATTTTAATCAAAAATACAAAAAGCATTCATACAATTTGGCAATTACAACCAAAAGACCAGAGGAGCAATCATAGCTTTTGAATGTTTAATGAAATTTCCAACAGCTCATCCGCAATTATTACAATGCTGTTCTTTCCATCTCGTAAAAAAATGCAGGTGATCAGATGCAGAAATACTCACAAAAACCATTCATCACCCAACATAAATTTGCTACTTTTGTCTATTCCCAAATTATTAATAATGAAATCCGACAAGGAAAAAATTCTGATTACGGGTGCACTAGGACAGATTGGCACCGAACTCACCAACCGACTGGTAGAAATACATGGCGCTGAAAATGTAGTAGCATCCGGGCTTGACCGATGGAACAAAAACCTCACATCAGCAGGTTTTTATGAAAGAATGGATGTAACCAATACGCAATTGGTGAGGCAAGTCATTAAAGATTATGAAATCACCACCGTGTACCACTTGGCTTCCCTGCTCTCCGGAACATCAGAAAAACAACCGCTTTTTGCGTGGCGGCTGAATCTTGAGCCCCTGCTCCATTTTTGCGAAATGGCAAAAGAAGGATTAATTCAAAAGATTTTTTGGCCCAGCTCTATTGCGGTTTTCGGGAAAGGAATTCCCAAAGAAAATGTTGGACAGGATGTGGTGCTTAACCCTACAACTGTTTACGGAATCTCTAAAATGGCAGGCGAAAAATGGTGCGAGTATTACCATGATCACTTTGGTGTGGATATACGAAGCATCAGGTATCCTGGACTTATTTCCTGGAAAACACCGGCGGGAGGCGGCACAACAGATTACGCAGTCGAAATTTTTTATGAAGCAATTGAAGAAGGTAAATATACCAGCTTTATCTCCAAAAATACAGCTATGCCAATGCTTTATATGGATGACGCCATCAATGCAACGCTGAAATTAATGAATGCTCCAAAAAATGAATTAACCGTTCATTCATCCTATAATCTTGGCGGCATGAGTTTTACACCAGCAGCACTGGCCGCCGAAATTAAAAAGGAAATCCCGAGTTTTGAAATCGATTATCAACCCGATTTTCGGCAGCAGATTGCTGACTCGTGGCCGGCTTCCATCGACGATTCGGTTGCAAAAAAAGACTGGGGATTACAGTACGATTTCGATATTGCTGCGATGACCCATGACATGCTCAAAAATCTGAAGTTAAAGTTAGGATAAAGCGCTATGATCCTGCTTACCTTCAACATCATTCATAATAAAAAGGAGTTCGCCGGATCCGTTCGCATTGGTGATGAAACGATTGTGGACATTACCCAGAAAAATACGGAATCGATTCTGATGATATTGGAAAAGCATAATTTGCTGGCCACTTTTTTTGTAGATGTTGCGCTTATTGAAGAGCTACAACCATTGGTACGCAAGGTGATATCGCAGGGTCATGAAATAGCGTTATACAGTGATCAATCCGGCATTCATACCCTCGAAACAGCCAAACGAAATACCGAAAATCGCATCGGAAAGCTCATCCGTGGAATTCGGCAAAAAGAACCCACATTTTCGTTGGATGAGCTAAAGGCACTCGAATTCAATTACGTTTCGAATATTGAAAACACAGATATTCTTTTTCCTTTTAAAAGGTTGAAACGAAAAACCGAAATCACCGAACAAAACGGCATCAGCATCATTCCGGAAAGCATTTCTCCCTATTCGCAAATTCCCTACAATGATTTCATTTTACAAGTGCTTCCTCTTACCTATTATGAGAATATGGTTTTCGAAACCATTAAAAATGATGATTTCGTTTTGATTTATCTAAACACCTGGCAATTAACTGATTTTGAAAAATACCGTTTCAAAATACCTTTCTACAGGAAGTATGGAGCAGGCAGAAAAATGAGTGACAAGCTCGATGATTTTCTGGCATGGATCAACGAAAACGAGTTGCCAACTTCAAGAATGAAAGATTATATTTTTTAACAGTACGTCTCATCATAAGATTTGACAATATTTCACGATAATTTCAAAATGAATATTAAAGTCATTTTAAATTAACACAAATAATGAAATAATGACACCGATTATTAAAAATTCTTTCTTACCTTTATCGAGTTAACCAATAAAAAATTTTAACATTATGAAAAAACTTTTACTAATTGCCACTTTGGCAGCGTTTCCATTCTTAGGAAATTCGCAAACTCTTTTATCGGAGGATTTCCAGTCGGGAAGTATCCCTTCGACTTGGACTATACAAAGCACAAACAGCCAAACATGGCATGTTGAGGATCCGCTACAAGGAACGGATTACAAAGCAACAGTGAACTACGACGAATCACTAGGAAGCCAAAACGAATGGTTAATTACCCCTAGTTTAGATTTTACCACTGCCAGCAATTTTGTACTAAAAGCAAATGTTGGTTTAAGCTATTATTATTCCGTAACAAATCACACCTATGATGCTTACATCAAAATCTCTAAAGATAATGGTGCAACTTGGACGCAAATCTGGAAGCAAACAGATTTGGGAGTCTTCACAAACTGGGTGATGAATCCAATATCTATTAACTTAGGGAGTTATGCAGGAAATTCCAATGTGAAAATTGCATTTCAATATGTAGGCACTGATGGAGCTGCACTGTATGTTGATAATGTTCTTGTGGAGGTGCCACCACAAACTCCACCGAACTGTGCAACACCAACTTCCCCTGCAAACGGAGCTTCGGAGGTTAATTATACAGCTCCAATTCCTCTCTCATGGACAGCGCCATCTACAGGAACATCAGTAGAAAGCTATGATGTATTCTTTGGAACATCACCTAATCCTACGACACTTTTAACCAATGTGTTAGGTACAAGCACTACTGTTCCTACAACCAATTTAGCTGGATCTACTACATACTACTGGAAAGTTGTTGCCAAAAATGCTGCAGGAAGTGCAACAGGATGTTCAGATTTTTCTTTTACCACAAAAGCCAATCCGTTCGCCCCTTACTGTGGCCCGCTTACGTTTACAACTACAGTAGAACCTATTACCAACGTTAATTTTGCAGGCATCAATAATCCTTCTTCCGCATCAACGACAGGAGGCACGGCTCATGAGAATTTCACTTCTATCAGTGGAACAGTTTCGCCAGGTAGCACTTATACAATGAAACTTCAGGGTAATACAGTAGGTAACTACACCAACAGATTTGTTGTATTTATTGACTGGAATAAAAATGGAGTTCTCAACGATGACGGAGAAGTATATGAAGTAACCGAAACTCTTGTAAATTCAACAGGTGCTGACGGTAAAGAAGTTTCGAAAGATATCGTGGTTCCTGCAGGTATTGCTGAAGGAGCAACCCGTATGAGAGTTAAGAAAATCTTCTCCACAGGCAATTACCTCAATCCATGTTTAGGAACATCTTGGGGTCAGGCAGAGGATTATACCATCAATGTAACTGCACTAGGTGTGTCCAATGTAGATCGATCACAAGCCAAAGTGTATCCGAACCCAGTGACAGACGTAGTGAACATCGATGCTTCCTCTAAAGTAAATACAGTTGCCGTGTACGACCTTTCTGGTAAAGTAGTTTCTACCCATACATTGAACGCAGTGAAAAACCAAATCAATCTTGGTAAACTAACTTCAGGGGTGTACATGTTGAAAATTGATACTGAAAACGGAACTCAAACCGTAAAAGTGGTGAAAAAATAAGCAAGTATTCTTCAACCATTGATTATCGAGACCTGCAGTAATTGCAGGTCTCTTTTTATTATCGATCTTAAAAATTGTGAGTTAACAAATTTATCAGTACTTTTGCACCTCGAAATAATTAACAAATTTATTTAACATTATGAACAATTACGAAACTGTTTTCATTTTAACTCCCGTTCTATCTGACGCACAGGTGGAGGAAGCAGTAAAAAAGTTTGAAGATCTTTTGACTTCTAACAATTGCGAAATCGTGTCCAAAGAAAATTGGGGACTAAAAAAATTAGCTTATCCTATTCAGCTGAAAAAGAACGGATTCTACACATTAATCGAATTTAAAGGTGAAGGAACCGTGGTAGCAGATTTAGAAACTGCTTACAAACGTGACGAAAGAGTGATCCGTTACCTAACAACTAAGTTAGACAAACATGCAGTAGAGTACGCCGTAACCAGAAGAGCGAAACTGAAATCTGCAAAAGCTTAATTTTAACCCTCAAAAAAGACAAAGACATGGCAATAGACGATATGGCAAAACAGGCATCAGCCGGTGGAGAATCTGAAGTAAAATTCCTTACTCCGCTTGATATCAATACAAAATCTGAAAAAAAATACTGCCGATTCAAAAAATTCGGAATCAAGCATGTAGATTATAAAGATGCCGACTTCCTTCTTCAGTTTGTGAACGAACAAGGAAAAATTCTTCCAAGAAGATACACAGGAACTTCACTGAAATACCAGAGAAAAGTTTCTTCTGCTATCAAAAGAGCAAGACATTTGGCTTTGATGCCGTATGTAGCGGATCTTTTGAAATAATTAAAAAAAACAACAAAAAAGAGAAAAGACTTTTACCAGTCCTTTCTCTCTTTTTAAGTTGCTGAATCAATAATTAATTCTAACTGTTTTAGATATTAGATGCAAGATTTTTGGTCTTAGACTTTCTAACATCTCCTTTCTAACCTCTAACTTCTAGAATCTAAACAAGACAACAACAATGGACATCATTCTAAAAAAAGACGTAGAAAACTTAGGACTTGAGTTCGACACCGTAAGTGTAAAACCAGGTTATGCAAGAAACTTCCTTTTGCCACAAGGTTTGGCAGTTTTGGCAACACCAAAAAACAAAGCAACGCTTGAAGCAACTTTGGAAGCCAGAAAAGAAGAAGAAGCAAAATTGGTTGCTGCTGCCAACGCTATCGTTGACAAATTGAAAAAAATTAAAGTTACCATCGCTACCAAAGTGGGTGCTGGTGACAAACTTTTCGGTTCCATCAACAATGCAAACCTTTCTGAAGAATTGGCAAAAGCAGGAGTAGAAGTAGAGAAAAAATACATCAAAATTCCAGGAAACACCATCAAGAGAACTGGTAAATTTGCTGCATTAATTCGTCTTCACCGAAGTGTAGAATATACATTTGAGTTCGACGTGGTTTCTGATGCACCAGTAGAGGCAGCTCCTAAAGCAGCTCCTGCTCCTAAAAAGGTAGAAGAAACAACTGAAGCTACCAGCGAAGAAGCATAAGATACTTCATCTTATCAATATAGAATCCGGCAAGTAGCCGGATTTTTTTGTTCTTAAACTTTTCTGCTTCATTCCTAAATAAGCGTTAATTTTGCAGCATGATGAAATTGGTGCAAGCAATTCGCAAAGAGATAAAACATTCCTTTGATAATCTTAGGAATGAAAAGCTGAAATACAGCTTACTTCAGGCCATCCCGTTTTGGATTGGTTCCGTGATCACTGGTACAATTGCCGTGATCTATGCGCAACTTTTTGTGTGGGGAGAAAAGGTAATGAACCTCATTTTTGATTGGAATGGCTGGATGATTTTCATTATTGCACCCATCGGATTTGTACTTTCCTGGTGGCTCATTCAAAAATTTGCGCCTTATGCCAAGGGCAGCGGGATACCGCAAGTTATGGCAGCAGTAGAACTTGCCAATCCTAAAGAAAATTCTAAGATTAAGCACCTGCTCAGTTTAAAAATCCTTATTATAAAAATCCTTTCCAGTTTGGCACTGATCTTAGGTGGAGGCGCCATCGGGCGAGAAGGTCCGACGATACAGATTGCAGGATCCGTATTTCGGAAAGTCAACGAATATCTTCCAGATTGGTGGCCCAAAATTTCAAAGAAAAACATGATCCTTACAGGAGCGGCCGCAGGTTTATCTGCGGCATTCAATACGCCATTGGGCGGCATTGTGTTTGCGGTTGAAGAATTGGCGAAAACACATATCAATTACTTTAAAACGGCGCTTTTCACCGCAGTGATTATTGCCGGACTCACCGCACAAACTTTAGCCGGATCTTATCTTTATCTGGGTTATCCTAAGACGGCAGATGTGCAGCTTACCATAATGTTTCCGGTGATACTTGTATCTGCTATTGCAGGAATTATGGGGAGCAGACTTTCGCTCATTATGCTTAAAATTACGCATTGGAAAAAGCGCCTTAAAAACGACAAAGAACAGATTATCTTTTTGGTAGCTTCTGCACTGATTATTGCATCACTTGCTTTTTTTGTAAACCGTGAAATCCTTGGCTCAGGTAAGGCGATTATGGAACGAACATTATTCACCGATAATAAACATGAAGATTGGTATATGCCACTGTTCAGAATGATAGGCCCTGCGCTTTCTTTCACTTCTGGAGGAGCGGGTGGCATCTTTGCTCCAGCGCTATCAGCGGGTGCCAGCTTAGGTTCGGTCATTTCGGGATGGATTCAGCTTACACCTAACGAAACCAATGTGATGATTCTCGCAGGAATGGTGGCATTCCTCACAGGAATAACTCGTGCACCATTCACCTCTGCCATTATTGTACTGGAAATGACCGACCGGCATTCGCTCATTTTCCATCTTATGCTTGCCGGAATGGTTTCGTCCCTTATCTCCATGTTGATCAGCAAACATTCGCTGTATGATCAGCTCAAAATTAATTATCTTAAAGAACTAAGAAGTACGGACTCTCCAACATCCTAAATGAATCTGCATATTCGGTTTCATTTTTAATACCAGTAAAGAAATCAATTTTCAGGATTTTTTCTGATCTAATGTTAGCCCTTTTCATTGAAATACTTTATCAATAATGATTGCAATTGAATATTTTATCAGATTAAATTTTAAACCTATCCATTTGATTTCCTTCTTTGATACACGAAACCTTTTTTCAATAAAAAAGCTGTTTCATTAACCGAAACAGCTGTAGTTTTTATTCCCACTCAATCGTTGCCGGTGGTTTGCTGGAAATATCATACGCCACACGGTTTATTCCGCGCACTTCGTTGATGATTCTGTTGGAAACCAGCTCCAGAAAATCATATGGCAGTTTGCTCCAGGTTGCCGTCATAAAGTCGATGGTATTGGCAGAACGGACAACGGCTGTATATTCGTATGTTCTTTCATCACCCATCACTCCTACTGATTTTACAGGAAGTAATACCACAAATGCCTGCGATACTTTTTCGTACAGATCGTTTTTGTATAATTCTTCGATAAAAATATCATCGGCTTCCTGAAGAATTCTTACTTTTTCGTGATCTACTTCGCCCAAGATACGGATTCCCAGTCCTGGTCCCGGAAAAGGATGACGATATACTAGATGATGCGGAATACCCAATTCCTCTCCCACTTTTCGCACTTCGTCTTTAAAAAGCTCGCGAAGTGGTTCCAGCAATTCCAGTTTCATCTCTTCGGGAAGTCCGCCCACATTGTGATGCGACTTAATGACCGCAGAAGGTCCTTTCACCGACTGGCTTTCAATAACATCCGGGTAAATCGTGCCCTGCGCTAAAAATGAAGCACCTTCAATCGCCTGTGATTCTTCATCAAAAACAGCAACAAATTCGTTCCCGATGATTTTTCTTTTCTTTTCCGGATCGGACACTCCCGCAAGTTTGTTCATGAAACGTTCCTGTGCATCGATCATTTTGATGTTCATATGGAAATGCTCACCATAATTTTCCATTACTTTTTTGCCTTCATCTTTACGCAAAAGTCCGGTATCTACAAAAATGCAGGTCAGTTGATCGCCAATTGCTTTATGGATAAGCACTGC
This sequence comes from Chryseobacterium sp. 39-10, assembly GCA_001898255.1. Classification (GTDB taxonomy): domain Bacteria; phylum Bacteroidota; class Bacteroidia; order Flavobacteriales; family Weeksellaceae; genus Kaistella. The sequence continues at coordinate 173,956 of MKTK01000006.1, forward strand.
GGCAACCGACGAATCCACCCCACCGGAAAGGCCGAGAATTACTTTTTGATCGCCCACTTTTTCACGGATTTCGGAAATGGTTCTGTCGATATAATTGGTGAGTTTCCAGTTGCGTTCGGCTTTGCAAACATTGAAAACAAAATTTTCAATCATCTTTGCCCCTTCCTCGGTATGCGAAACTTCGGGGTGAAACTGAAGGGTAAAAATATTTTTCTTTTCGTTGGCCATTGCCGCAATAACATCGGAAGTACCGGAGATTTCAAAACCTTCGGGAACGGTTTCCACCTCGTCGAAATGGCTCATCCAGACAGTTGATTTTCTGGCCACTCCGGATAAAACCGGGTTGGAACGCAAAACTTCAAATTCGGCTTTTCCGTATTCGCCTTTTACCCCTTTTTTTACGGAACCTCCAAGAAGATGCGCCGTGAGCTGCATGCCATAGCAAATCCCTAAAATCGGAATTCCGGCTTCAAAGAGTTCTTTTTCCACCAGATGGGCTTCGTCAGAATTGACCGAACTGGGACCTCCGGAAAGGATGATTCCCACCGGCTTTTTATCTAATATCGCCGAAAGCGGTGTATTAAAAGGCAATACTTCTGAATAAACGCCTAGTTCGCGGACTCGGCGCGCAATCAGCTGGTTGTATTGGGATCCGAAATCTAAAATGAGAATTCCGTTGTGCATAACTGTGCTTGATTTTGAAATTTAGATTTTACTTTTTATTCGATTATTTGATTTCCTCTCTTTATTTTCTCTTTGGTTGCTCTTGTTGCAGGCAACGTTTTAAGAAACTGGTACGAGTCGGAAGTAGTCGAATAATTATACTATTATTTTTTTATAAAAATTTGACCTTTTCGAGGTCAAAACCATGATCTTTCGATATAAAATTTTTGAATGCTATTTTCTAACTACAATGAGTCTTTGATTCTTGATTCTTGATTCTTTTGTTTTTCCCTTGACTCTTTCAACTTTTAACTGCATTTTTTTTCTCGGCTCCTCAACTAGCCCCGATTGCAGCGGCATCCTTTTGCGGAGCATCGCGGAGCAAAAGATACAGCGGAAAGCGGGAAACAGCTCCTAAAAAAAACAAAACAGCCCCGAACAAACAGGGCTATTTGTTAGAATTTACCAATATCTTCTCTGTAATATTCATAGTCAAAATTGATGGTTTTGGCATCTTCGTACACCGTTGCTCTTGCCTGCTCGTAGGTTTCGGCAGTGGCCACAAGATTGAGAACTCGCCCGCCGTTTGTTACAAAGTGCGTTCCTTTGTGTGCAGCTCCGGCAAAGAAAACGATGCTGTCTTTCACTTTATCCAGATTGCGGATCTCAAAACCGGTGTCGTAACGGCCTGGATAACCTCCGGAAGCCATCACCAAACAGACTGCTTTCTCGTTTTTGAAACTAAGTTGCACGTCTTTACCCTCCATACAATCATTAATCACATCCAGCAAATTATTTTCTAAAAGTGGCATCAACACCTGAGTTTCGGGATCTCCCATGCGCATATTGTATTCCAAAAGATAGGTTCCGTTTTCAGTGATCATCAATCCGAAAAAGATAAATCCTTTGAACTGAAGATTTTGCGCTTCAAGACCTAAAATCGTAGGTTCGAGAATATTTTTTTTGAAATCTTCATAATGTGCTTCTGTAAATTGTGGACTTGGCGCCACGGTTCCCATCCCGCCCGTATTTGGACCTTTGTCTCCGTTTCCGGCTTTTTTATAGTCTTTTACCGCGATACACGGAAATAAATTTTTCCCGTTGGAAAACGCAATAACGGAGGCCTCAAAACCTTTTAGATATTCTTCAATAACTAGCTGAATACCGGCATCACCATAAATTCTTTCGATCATTAAGGCATGAATGGTGGCTTTAGCATCTGTTAAATTCTGGCAAATGATCACGCCTTTTCCCCCTGCCAAACCACTGGCTTTTATCACCAACGGGAAAGACTGCTCAGAAACATAGTCAATGGCGTCATTATAGGATTCAAAAATTTTAGCTTTTGCTGTTTTGATGGTATTGTCCTGCATGAATTTTTTGGAAAAAGCTTTGCTTCCTTCCAGTTCTGCTGCTCTTTTTCGCGGACCAAAGACTTTGAGGTCGTAGTTCTTGAACTCATCCACCAATCCTGCGACCAAAGGGGCTTCAGGGCCAACAATCGTGAGGTCGATCTGCTTTTTCAGGGCAAAGTTGCGAAGTTCTTCTACTCCGCTTTCCACGATGTTTTTCCCCCATTCTTGGGTGGAAGCATTTCCACCTGCGAAATACATTTCTGTAACGCGGGGATCATCTTTTAGTTTCCAAGCAAGTGCAGATTCTCTTCCGCCATTACCAACGATTAATATTTTCATACCGATTTTTTTATTTGAATTTTTCAAAAATACGACTTTCAAGGGCTTTCACCAAAAGGTTTTTTAATGCAGAAAATGACGCATTCCAGTAAATAACATTGGAATTTTACGCTCGTTGGCCGCGTCAATAGACTCCTGATCGCGCATGCTGCCACCTGGCTGAATAATGGCTTTAATGCCTTCCTGAGCACAAAAATCAACCACATCCCGGAAAGGGAAAAATGCGTCGGATGCAAGAATTAAATCTCCACTAAATTTTTCTTTCGCCCGCTCAATTGCCTGCTGTGTCGCCCAGATCCTGTTCACCTGTCCGCCACCAACACCCAGCGCCTGCGTCCCATTGGAAACAACAATGGCATTGGATTTTACGTATTTTACCACCCGTTGAGCAAAAAGTAAAGACTCATATTGCTCTTTCGTTGGATGATTTTCCGTCATGATGGTGATTTCTTCCGAAAAGTCATCATCAACATCCTGAATCAGCAACCCACCATCAATTTTCACCCAAGTCTGCTTGTCGGAAACCGGATTTTTAATTTTAATGATTCTGAGATTTTTTTTCTTTCTTAAGATTTCCACCGCATCGTCATCAAAATCAGTGGCCATTACAATTTCAAGGAAGGTTTTATTCAGCTCTTCCGCCGTTGCGGCATCCACCTTAAAATTCATCGCTACAACGCCTCCAAAAATGGAAACAGGATCGCATTCATACGTTCTGATATAAGTTTCCACCGCAGAATTTCCTACCGCAACACCGCAAGGTGTGGAATGCTTTACCGCACAACAAGCAAGTTCGTTTTTAAATTCATTTACGACTTTCCAACATAAATCCATGTCGCGCAGATTATTGAATGAAAGTTCTTTTCCGCCCAACTGCTCAAAATCCTTCATGGCCCCATTCTCCATTGTAGAAACGTAATAAGCCGCAGATTGATGCGGGTTTTCGCCATACCGAAGGTCGTAAACCTTTTTGTAAGATGCATTGAGATACTGTGGATATTCTTCCTCCAACAACATCTTGGAAATGGCCGCATCATAAGCCGAAGTAAGATTAAAGACTTTTCCCGCCAATATTTTACGGGTTTCGGGTTGCGTATCGCCACTTGCCAAAATTTCATTTTTTACGGTTTCATAGTCTTCCACATGGGTAATCACGGTAACCGATTTAAAATTTTTCGCCGCCGAACGCAACATGGAAGGTCCTCCAATATCGATAAATTCTACTTTTTCGCCCAACGAAATGTCTTTGTTAGCGTTTTCGAAAAAGGGATACAGGTTTACCACAACCATATCAATGAGACCAATTTCGTACTGCTGAACGGTTTTCATGTGCTCCTCATTATCCCGAACCGCCAACAATCCGCCATGAACTTTCGGATGCAGGGTTTTTACTCTTCCATCCAACATTTCCGGAAAATCCGTGATCTCATCAATCTGAATGGGATGTAATCCTCCTTCTTTAAGATGTTTGAATGTTCCGCCGGTGGAAATCAGTTCATATCCCTGATTTTCCAGAAACTGCGCAAATTCCGTTAGTCCGCTTTTGTCTGATACGCTGATTAATGCTCTTTTCATTTTTACTTTTAATAAATGCGAAACATGAGTGACACTCATGCATTATTTGATATTTAACTAATTCTGTTCTTTCTGAAACTCGAAATACTGATCGCAGCAATCGCTTACAAAGGTTTCATGTTGACTATAATTTTTGTTTCTGGGGTTCCCCTCTTTTGAAAGAGGGGTGCCGAAGGCGGGGTGTTAGTCAGGAGTTGAGAAATGTTCAATTATATAATCTTCCAATTCCTTCATCACGTTTTCACCGTCGTGTTTTACTCTTATATCCGATATTCTAACTATTTTTAAGTCTAATGATTTTAAAAAATCATCTCTTTTTTCGTCAAATTCTTCTTTATCATTATGACTGCTGTCGTTAATTTCAATCACTAAACCCAAGGATTTTACATAAAAATCAACAATATAATCTCCTATAATTCTTTGCCGGTCAAAATCAATTCCATGAAAAGTTCCGTTTCGAACCTGCTTCCAGAAAATAACCTCCGACAGTACGTATCCTTTTCTTAAAGCTCTCGCACGCAAAACAAGATCTTTATTTTTGGGAAGAATTTCAATTTTTCTTCTAAAGATTTCAATTCCGTCAATATGGGTTAAATATTTTTTACTCATGTGTTGGATTATAAATCTTAAAAAACAAAATTTTTCTGTTTTACGACACACCCCGTCCTTCGGACACCCCTCTTTTTAGAGGGGAATTTTCAACACTTTCTCGATGGCTTTCGGGAAAATTTCATATTCAATTTGATGGACTTTCTCCGCCAAAGTTTCTGCATTTTCGTTTGCTTCAATCCTCACTTTTCCCTGCAAAATAATTTCACCTTCATCAATCCCGGAAGTGACGAAATGAACCGTTGCTCCACTCTCCTTTTCGCCAGCTTCTATCACCGACTGATGTACTTTGGTTCCGTACATTCCTTTTCCTCCAAATTTTGGCAGTAATGAGGGATGAATATTGATGATTTTTCCGTTCCATTTTTCTGTAAAATCTTTAGAAAGGATGGAAAGAAACCCAGCCAAAACAATTAAATCGGTATCGTCCGGAAGCAATTTTTCCAGTTCATCAGAAAAACCTTTTCCGCGAGGAATCAGCATATTGTCGATATTATTTTCTTCTGCGCGCTTTAATCCGTAACATTCGCGGTCGGCAATAACGAGTGAGACTTTTGCATTGGAAATTTCACCACTGTCGATACAATTGATGATTCTTTGCAGATTGGTTCCGCTTCCTGAAATTAATACAACTATGTTTTTCATTTTTGTAAAATGTAAAAGTATTGATGCATTAATGATTTTTGCTTTTAAAAATCGTTAATGCATTTACATCAGAACAGTTATACCGTCAAAACTATTTTCTCTGCATTTTCAGTGATCTCTCCGATTTCATAAGCGTCGTCAAGCAATTCCAATACTTTTGAAACTTCGTTTTCATCAACTACAACCACCATTCCGACGCCCATATTAAAGGTTCCGAACATTTCTTCTCTGGCGATGTTTCCTCGTTTTTCCAATTCCTGCATGATGGAAGGAATTTTGATTTCTGAGGTTTTAATCTCAGCGCATAAACCTTCAGGAATAATTCTTGGCACGTTTTCAATTAAGCCGCCACCGGTGATATGTGCAATTCCGTGAACATCCACTTCATTTAGAATTTTATGAATAGGCTGAAAATACAGTCTGGTCGGCACTAAAAGAGTTTCATATAAGGGTTTGCCTTCAAACTGTTCATTGAAATCGGGAAATATTTTCCTCACCAGCGAAAAACCATTGGAATGAAATCCCGAACTTGGCAACGCCATGATTTTATCGCCTTTTCTAATTTTTGAACCGTCGATAATCTCCTCTTTTTCTACAATTCCTACACAGAATCCTGCAACATCGTAATCTCCCGGTTGGTACATTCCTGGCATTTCAGCGGTTTCGCCACCAATTAAAGCACATTGATTGTCTTTACAGGCATTCACCATTCCCAAAACTATTTCTGCCGCAATATCTGAATCTAATTTCCCGCAAGCCAGATAATCGAGGAAAAATAAAGGTTTTGCACCGTGACAAAGAATATCGTTGGCACACATAGCAAAACAGTCAATTCCTATGGAATCGTATTTTTTGGAATCTAAAGCGACTTTCAGTTTGGTGCCAACGCCATCTGTTCCAGAAACCATAACCGGATTTTTATAACCAGCGATTTCGTAGAAAGCACCAAAACTTCCGAGATTATTCAGTACATTTTTATTGTGGGTTTGGGCAACGGCAGATTTTATTTTGTCTACGGTTTTGTAGCCCTCTTCTTTATCTACTCCGGCAGATTTATAGGTATTGCTCATTTTTTAATGATTAGGTATTGGTTCAGTGGCCTCTTTCGAAACTTCATTTTAAATTCTAAATTGCGACGACGCATTTTGGTCGTCATCTTACAAAACAAAGAGCCGACGCTTTTACAGACGTCGGCTCATGTTGATTATTATGTGGCGCAAGTTCCGTTTCCAAAATTTTGGAATATTTCCTTTTCCGAAAATGGATGATGCACCTTCACTTTCCTAAAAATTTAGTTTTGCGAAAATAAGTTTTTTTGATGGATTTTGAAAATGAAAATAACGATTGACCAAAAAATATCTCATCAACATTAAACAAGAATACAGTATTTTTGCGGGAAAATTACAAAATAATGGCTTCAGGTTTTTTTGCAATACTTGACGATATTGCGGCTTTAATGGATGATGTGGCAGTCACCTCAAAAATTGCAACCAAGCAAACGGCGGGAATTTTGGGTGATGATCTTGCAGTGAACGCAGAGAAGGCAACCGGTTTTTTATCGTCACGGGAAATACCCGTTTTACTGGCCATTATGAAAGGGTCGTTCATCAACAAACTAATAATCTTGCCCATTGCTTTTTTTCTCCAGTGGCTATATCCACCCGCCATCAAAATTATTTTAGTATTCGGTGGCTTATATCTTGCGTACGAAGGGGTGGAGAAAATTGTCGAGTATTTTTTTCATAAAAAAGAAGATACAGCAGAAGAAAAAGAACAAACTGAAGAACCTGATTCAGCGGAAATAACAGAGAAAACCAAAATAAAATCAGCCATCATGACAGATTTTATTCTGTCGATCGAAATTGTCATTATCGCCTTAGGAACTGTGCTTACGCAGCCACTTACCATACAGATCATCACGGTTTCTATTGTTGCAGTTTTGGCTACGATTGGGGTGTATGGTATTGTTGCCTTAATTGTGAGAATGGATGATGCTGGTTACAAGTTGATCAGAAAATCCAAAAACCGGGGCTTCATTGCTCAATTGGGAAAGCTATTGGTTAAGGCGTTACCATGGGTCATCAAAGCATTAGGCATTATTGGTACCATCGCTTTGATTTTGGTTGCCGGTGGAATCTTTGAACATAATATTTCGGCATTGCATCATATGATGCCGAACGTACCATCTATGCTGAAACAGGCACTTTATGGCATTGCTGCCGGATTGGTGATGATTCCTATTTTTATGCTGTTCAAAAAAGTGGTGTCATCTTTAAAAAAGTAAGATAAAATACTCCATAAAAAAACCGGAAAATACAAATTATCCGGTTTTTTTTATCTTTTAGTAATGCTATTTAGCCAATCTCGACCCCGTTTTCGACTTCATTGTCGGGGGTAACAAAAGACAGTTTACCGTCCGGTTGCGTAGTCAGCAACAGCATTCCCTGTGATTCTATGCCACGAATTTTTCTTGGTGCAAGGTTCAGCAGAATCATCACCTGCTTGCCAATGATTTCTTCGGGCGCAAAACTTTCAGCAATTCCCGATACCACGGTACGGACGTCAACACCTGTATCTACCGTTAGTTTAAGTAATTTATCCGCTTTTTCCACTTTTTCAGCTTCTATAATGGTGGCGGTTCTAAGGTCTATTTTACCGAAATCATCAAAGGAAATCTCTTCTTTCATAGGTTTTGCGTTGGGATTGGTCTTTTTGTTATTTTGCTTGGTATTTTCCAGTTTTTGAATTTGGGCATCAATTACCTCATCCTCAATTTTTGAGAAAAGAAGAGAGGCCTCATTTATCTGATGTCCCGTGGGAAGGAAAACATTTTTCTTTTCCACCTCATTCCAGCTCCATTGTTCTGCAGCAAACATTTTCATTAATTTTTCTGAACTAAACGGCATGAAGGGCTCACAAAGCTGTGCCAAACCTACCGCAAGTTGTGCCCCCACAAACAGTGCATTTGCAGCTTTTTCGGGTTGATCTTTGATGGTTTTCCAAGGTTCTTCCGTCTGCAGGTACTGGTTACCAAAGCGGGCAAGATTCATCAACGAAGACAATGCGTTTCTAAACTCAAAATTTTCGAGAAAGGTATTGATTTCATGTGCGGTTTTCGATATCTCCTGCAGTTCTTCGGCATTTTCATTTCCAGCCGGTACAACGCCATCGTAATACTTATGAATTAAAACCGCCACACGGTTGATAAAGTTTCCAAAAATCCCTACTAATTCTGAATTATTCTTGGTCTGAAAATCCTTCCAGGTAAAGTTATTGTCTTTGGTTTCCGGAGCGGATGATAGCAGAACGTATCGCAAGACGTCTTGCTGGCCCGGAAAATCTTCTACATATTCGTGCGCCCAAACCGCCCAGTTTCGGGACGTGGAAATTTTATCATTTTCTAAATTCAAAAATTCAAAGGCGGGAACATTTTTCGGCATAATATAGTCACCGTGCGCCTTCATCATGGACGGAAAAATAATGCAGTGAAAAACGATATTGTCTTTGCCGATGAAATGAATCAGGTCGCTGTTTTCGCTTTGCCAGAAATCTTTCCAGTTTTTACCGTTTTTCTCAGCCCATTCTTGGGTAAAAGAAATATAACCAATAGGCGCATCAAACCAAACGTATAGCACTTTTCCTTCGGCATCAGGAAGAGGAACCGGCACACCCCAATTCAGATCACGGGTCATGGCGCGTGGTTTTAATCCGTCATTCAGCCAAGATTTCACCTGTCCGTACACATTGGTTTTCCAGTCACTTTTGTGGCCTTCAATAATCCACTGGTTCAGGAAATCTTCATACTCATTCAATGGCAAATACCAGTTTTTGGTGGCTTTCAGTACAGGCACATTTCCGCTGAGCATCGATTTAGGATTGATCAGCTCTGACGGAGACAAAGTAGCGCCACATTTTTCGCACTGGTCGCCGTATGCATTTTCGTAGCCGCAATTGGGACAAGTTCCTACAATATAACGGTCGGCAAGAAATTCATTGGCCTGCTCATCAAAATATTGTTCGGAAACCTCTTCGGTAAACTGATTATTCTGATAAAGTGTGGTGAAGAAATCCTGACTTACTTCGTAATGTTTTTTGGAAGTTGTTCTAGAATACTCGTCCAAAGAAATACCCAGATCGGCAAAAGATTTCTTGATGATTTCGTGATACTTATTAACAATATCCTGTGGGGTAACGCCTTCTTTTTTAGCTCGGATGGTAATCGGGATCCCGTGTTCGTCCGAACCACAGATAAAAGCGACCTCTTTCCCCAACCTTCGCTGGAACCTTGCATACACATCTGCCGGCACGTACACGCCCGCCAAATGGCCGATATGAACAGGGCCATTTGCGTAAGGCAAAGCCGCTGTAATCATCTTTCTTTCTGACATATTCTCTGTAAATTTTTGCAAAGATAACGGTTCTGTATTTTAATTAAAAGTAAATTCACTATTAACAAAATATGAACATTTTTTTTTAATTATTCATAAAATTTAATTTTGAGTTATTTAAATTGTTAAACAATTGTTTAATTTTTTGCGTATGATGTATAGTCCCAAAATGAGAAAATATTTTCATAATTTATTAGTATTTAACACTTTACAAAACCCAATTCTGTTAATATATGATAATTCTCATTAAAATCGCCTCATTTAATAAAAAATTTCGATTGATGCTTTTTTTATTTATATTGCAACACTTCCTCTAGTGAAGAATGATAAAATAAATATTAATCCTTAAATTTTATTTTTGTGAGAAACTATAATACAGTTTTGAAAATTGCACCGGCCTTTTTACTGGCGGGAGCAATGTTGCAAGCGCAAACCAAAGACTCAATTAAAACTGCCAATATTGAGCAGGTTGTACTGATTGGTTACGGTAAGCAGAAGAAATCGGATCTTACCGGTTCTATTTCTTCTATTACAGCAAAAGATTTTAACGGCGGAGCTACTTCGCCTGCACAGCTGATTCAGGGTAAAGCGCCAGGTGTTTCTATTACAGGAAATAGTGGTGCTCCAGGTTCAGGTTCATCAATAAGGGTCCGAGGTATCGGAACATTGAATGGTTCTCAATCGCCACTTATTGTAATTGACGGTGTTCCGCAGGATTTTAGCGGTATTTCCGGGGCATCGGATCCGCTGTCGCTGATTAACCCGAACGATATTGAAACTTTCGATATCTTGAAGGATGCATCGGCCACCGCTATTTACGGGAACAGAGCTTCGAACGGGGTTATCTTGGTTACCACCAAAAGAGGTGCTGCCGGGAAACTAAAAGTTAATTTTTCGACCCTGGCGTCGGTGTCCACCAAAATGAAAAACACACCGGTATTGAGTGCTGATGAGTTCCGGGCTTTCATTGAGGCCAATGCGTCGGCGGCTTACCAAGCCAAATTAGGAAATGCCGATACCAACTGGCAAGACAAGATTTACCAAGCGGCTTGGGGATCCGATAACAACGTTGCGATTTCCGGAGGTATCAAAGGATTGCCTTATCGACTTTCTTTGGGTTACAATGAGCAAAACGGTATTGTAAAAACCAACTCTTTCCGAAGAACTTCTGCCGGTTTAAATATAAATCCGAAGTTTTTCGACAACCACCTTTCTGTAACTTTAAACAACAAGGTGACCTTTACCGACAACCAGTTTGCTGCAGGTGGTGTAATTTCGGATGCGACTTACTTTGACCCTACGCAACCGGTTTATTCCGGAAACAGCGATTACTCCGGTTACTACGAATGGTTGCTCAATGGTGGTTTGAATGTGAATGCCAATGCAAACCCGGTATCTAAATTATATTCGACCCGGGATGTTTCATCCATCTGGAGATATTTGGGTAATGCACAGATCGATTACAAAGTACATTTCCTGCCCGATTTACACGTGAATCTAAACGTGGGTTACGACTACACCAAGTCGAACGGTGCCAAAACCGAATATGCTGATTTTAAAAATGCATTTGCCGATAAAGGGAGATACAGAAGTTATTCGCAAGAAAAGCAAAATAAACTTTTGGAGACCTATCTAAGCTATACCAAAACTATTGACATCATTAATGTTGATTTAGTAGCAGGTTATGCGTACCAGAATTTTCACCGATTTGAACCGTATGCACCCACTTATAACGGAAACAACGTGGAACCGCCAAAAGGGAATGACTATGAGTTCCGAAACGTATTATTATCCTTTTATGGTCGTGGAATCTTTACGATTGCCAATAAATATATCATTTCGGCATCTGTTCGACGTGATGGTTCTTCCAGATTCTGGAATGGTTCCGATACCGGAAACCTTTGGGGTACTTTCCCGGGCGTTTCATTGGCATGGAAAATCAACGAAGAAAGTTTCTTGAAAGGAAAAGGAATCAACACCCTGAAACTGAGAGCTGGCTGGGGTAAAACCGGTAACCAAGAGTTGACTAATGTTGCCGATTATCCTGCCTATTCCTCCTATAACTATGGAAACAGTAGTGCACAGTATTATCTGGGCGACCAGTGGTACCAAATGTACAAACCCAATATCTTCAACCCGAACCTGACCTGGGAAACGACTACTACCAAAAACATTGGTTTGGATTTCGGATTTGCCAAAAACAGAATTTCCGGTTCCATCGATTACTTCCAAAAAACGGCAGAAAAACTTTTGGTCGATTCACCAATTCAGGCAGGTGACGTTTCTAACCACAGTGCACTGAATCTTGGTACCATGGATTCCAAAGGTATTGAAGGATCCCTTACTTTAATTCCAGTAAAAACCGAAAATACGACTTGGGAATTATCGTTCAATGCAACACATTACACCTCGAAAGTAACCAATCTTGTTACCGGCGCAGATGCTTCATTCAACATACCACAAGGCGGAATTTCCGGAGGTGTAGGTAACACCATTCAGGCACATGTTGTGGGATACGCGCCTTATTCATTCTACGTTTTTCAGCAAGTGTACGACACTGCAGGGAAACCTCTCGACGGCGTTTTTGTTGACCGAAATGGCGACGGAAAAATCAATGAATCCGACAAGTATTTCTATAAATCGACTCAGCCAGATGCGATCTTAGGTTTCAGCACCAAGTTCAGCTATGGCAATTGGGATGCTGGTTTAAGCGCAAGAGCTGTAATCGGAAACTACGTATATAACAACGCTGCTGCGAACAGTTCTTTGCAATCGGGCTCTACCAACGAGTATTTGCAGAATGTTTATTATACCGCAGTTGACAACAAGTTTTCGGTTCCCCGATATTTCTCTGATCTTTTCGTAGAGAATGCTTCCTTTGTGCGACTTGATAATGTGAATTTGGGTTATAACTTCAAAGACATCTTTGCACCCGGATCAAGTTTAAGAGTATATGGTATGGCTCAGAATGTCTTTGTCATTACCAAATATACCGGTGTTGACCCTGAAGTTTTCGGGAATATCGATAATGGATATTATCAAATGCCAAGAGTATATTCATTAGGTCTTAACTTTAACTTTTAATAAAAACAAAAATGAAATCATATAAAATAAGATTCAGAACCTTAATTGCCGCGGCTTCTTTTGCCACGCTCTTTGCGACGACTTCCTGCATGAAGGACCTGGAACAGACTCCTATTGTAGATGTAACGGCAGAGAGTGTTTATTCGAACTTTGCCAACTACCCTAATGCACTGGCAAAACTCTATGGCGGATTTGCACACGGTGGTCAGGAAGGTGGCGGTGGAAACCCCGATATTAACGGAATCGACGGTAACTTTTCGCAATATACCCGTCAGCTTTTCACCCTGCAGGTTTTACCAACCGACGAAGCCGTAATTGCTTGGAATGATGGTACACTGCAAACCATTCACAAAATGAGTTGGGACTCGTCTAACGAATTTGTAAGTGCGTTTTACTATAGAATTTTTACAGAAATCGCTTTCTGCAACGACTTTTTAAGAAATACCACCGACGAAAAGTTAGCGGGCTACAATATTACAGGCGATAACCTGACCGAGGCGAGATACATGCACGCAGAAGCCAGATATTTACGGGCACTTGCTTACTACCATGCATTAGACCTTTTTGGCAATGTCCCTTTCCCAACGGAAGAGAATATGCCGATTGGTTCTAGTACTCCTCCGCCAAGAATTACCCGACCAGAACTTTATAAGTTTGTGGAAGCTGAGCTTTTGGCATGCTCAAATGATTTGAAAAACGCAAGAACAGCAGGTTACGGCAGAGCAGATAAAGCCGCCGCATGGTCACTACTTGCCCGTCTTTACCTGAATGCAGGCGTTTATACCGGAACCACTCAGTACGCAAAAGTGATTGAGTACAGCAATAAAGTGATTCAGGCAGGTTACGGACTCAAAACCAAATATGCTGATTTATTCCTTGCCGACAATGATCAAAACAACCCGGAAGTCATCTTCCCTATCATTTTTGATGGATTGAAAGCGCAATCCTATGGCGGAACCACTTATTTGGTACACGCTGCAGTAGGTGGCACAATGAAAGCTTCTGATTTTGGAATTAACGGTGGCTGGTCCGGACTCCGAACAACCAAAGCGTACGTTAATTTATTCGGCGGTGCCAATACCAATGACCTGAGAGGTAATTTCTATACCGAAAAACAAACCCTGGAAATTGAAGATTTAGGTAATTTCTCTAACGGGTACCCTTTCATTAAATTTAAAAACGTAACCAGCACCGGTGCACCCGGAGCAGATGTTGCCGGTAACTTTGTTGATACTGATATTGCAATGTTCAGATTGGCCGATATTTACCTGATGTATGCAGAATCCAACCTGAGAGGTGGTGGTGGTGACGCCGGTACAGCACTGGGTTACATCAATGCCCTCAGATCAAGAGCAGGAGCAAACCCTGTTGCCTCCATCAACCTGAATTTTATTTTGGATGAAAGAGGTCGTGAACTGGGTTGGGAAATGACCAGAAGAACCGACCTGATTCGTTATGGCAAATTTACCACCGCTTCTTATTTATGGCCATGGAAAGGCGGTGTGAAAGACGGACAAGCGGTGGAAGATTACAGAAACCTTTACCCAATTCCTGCCAAAGACATCATTGCCAATTCAAACCTTATCCAGAATCAAGGTTATTAATTAATGCTCAAATTGTTAAATGAACAGTACAATGAAAAACAATCATCTATATAAAGCACTATTTGCGCTCCTTATTTTCGTGGGACTCTATTCCTGCGACGACAGAGAGCTGGTTCAGGTAGAAAACACTGCCGCACCAATTGTAATGAACTTATCACAGGAACATATTTTTCTGGATAAAAACTACCCCGATAATCCTGCATTGAATGTAAGCTGGTCACAAGCCGCCTATTCGGTTCCGGTGGAAATCACTTACAAAATCGAGGCATCGGCAACCGCAGATTTCAAAACACCATACAGCATGGGAACCGTGGCGCAATCCGTAAGAACGGTAACCTACACCGTGAACCAACTAAATACCGCAGCAAGAACGCTCGGTTTGGTGCAAGATGTGGAGGGGCAATTATTCTTGAGGGTAACATCTTACCTTGGTAACAATGCAATAGAAGCTGTTTCTAATGTAACGTCGGTTTTTGTAACCCCTTATGCATTGGTGTATCCAAGTTTCTATTTGGTAGGAAACGCATCATATGTGGGATGGAACTCGGGTAGCGCACAAATCCTCTACAAAAAAGATAACAAATCTTATATCTATACCTACATGAAACCGGATAATTTCCGATTCTTAGGTCAGCAAGCATGGGATCCCATTAATTACAGCATTGATGATCCAGGAACCAAAGAAGCAAACCGATATTTTAAAGAAACCTCTTCCAATATTGTTTTCGGTGATAATGAAAACATGAAATTCACAGGTACTGAAGGCATTTACCTGTTAGAGATTAATGCAGATGGCGACAAAAAGTCCCTGACTGCAACAAAATCCTCTTTAGGTTATGATTATCCGAACCTTTATATGGCAGGATCAATGAACGGATGGAGTGCTGCAAACCCAATCGAACTGACCAAAGTTGAAGCAGGTGTTTTTGAAGTGACCACCACACTGGAAAATGGATCAGAATTCAAATTCCTGGGTCAAAAAGATTGGCAAGAATTAGAATGGGGTCATATTTTAAAAGACAATAATGGAAACTCCGGATTTTTGGGTCCAAAAGGTGACGATGGCAACATTAAATATGACGGTGCCGCAGGATCCTATAAAATCACTGTTAACCTGAAAGCAGGAACTTACACTATCCAATAAAATTAAGAAGAAATCAAATGAAAAATATATTTAAAATTTTGCTGGTACTCATTTTACCATTACTTCTGGTAAATGCGTGCCGTGATGAGGCGAACAAGGACTGGACAACGCCTGAACAAACCATTCATTTATACAATACGACGCTAAGCAGCAACACGCTATATCCGTCGATGGATGATAACAGCTTCAGATTGGTTTGGGATATGGTGTCGTCGGCAACTGGACCCTACACTGTGCAATTTTCAAAAACATCAGATTTTAAAAACCCGATTGTATTTGGAACTTCTACAACAAACTCTTTCACCAAATCGATTAAAGAACTCAACTCTTCGTTATTGCAAGCAGGATATTCTCCTTATGCTCAAACCATGTTGTTTATAAGAGTTATCAATGGAAATCAGCTATCCAACGTAATTTCTGTAGGCGTTACTCCTTATCCGGTAACTATTCCTGTCATTAACAACCCAACTTCAGGACAATCACTCGTGCTGGACGCAAGCAACCCTACCGCAACTGCAACTACCATTAAATGGACCGATTACGATTACGGAACTACGGTTAATTACACTTTAGAGGTAAGCAAAAAAGGAACAGGTGATTTTATTACCCTTGCTACCGTTAATGATGCGAAAGAATTAGAAGTGTCCAACTTCCTTATCAACGAAGCTGCTTCTAAACTTGATTTACCCGTTAACGTCGCTTCCGAGATTGATCTTCGTATCACCGCTAAAACAGAATCTGCAGGTGGTGTAATCACCAAGGTTTCGGAGCTTGTAACCTTCAAGGTAACGCCTTACCAACCGGCATACAAGAACTTTTATATTGTCGGTGGAGGAACTGCTGTTGGCTGGAGTGCATCAAATGCGCAACTGCTTAAAAACACACAAAACATCACCGAAATCTATACCTACCTGGAAAACAACGGTATGTTCCGATTCCTGGGTCAGCAAGACTGGAACCCGGATAACTACAGCTTGAATGCGCCCGGCGTAAATGAGAGTTACAAATACTTTAAAACTTGGTCCACCAATTTAAGAAGCGGCGTAACACCAGAACAGAACTTTGAAAATATCGTATTCACAGGCGATTCAGGAATGTATAAAATCACCATTGACCAAAATACCAAAGACATTAAAGTGACCTCATCTCCAATCCCAACCTTGCCAACAGAGTTGTTCTTGGTAGGATCCATCAACGGATGGAACGCTGGCGCTGCGATCCCAATGGATCAGATTAACGACGGTGTTTACGAACATACCATGGTGTTGCCCGACGGTGCCGAATTCAAATTCATTGGTCAACAAGCTTGGGGTGATCTGGAATGGGCCAACATCCATACAGATGGTAACTCAGGATACCTTGGACCAAAAGGAGATAACAATAATATCAAATTTAACGGTGGTGGTACAACCTACAAAATTACCGCTAATGTGAAATTGGGTATTTACACCATTATTCCTCAATAAATGAGGGTGATTTAAAGGAAAAACTGTTGCTTTTTAGCAGCAGTTTTTTTATTTTTAAGCAATAAAAAATCAGAATATGAAAGTGACCAAAACCGCTGCTCTTTTCCTGCTGATGGGAATTTTTGCAGCCCATGCCCAAACATTAAAATCGCCCGACGGTAAGTTTGAAATGAGTTTTCAACTGAAAGCCGGCGTACCTTTTTACCATTTAAAATATGAAGGAAAAACAATCATTGAAGATTCAAAATTAGGGCTTCGTCTAAGGCGTGATAGCGATATCAAATTCGCCTCAGAAATCGATAATAAAGTACAAAGTGGAAATGACCTTAACGCAGGATTTGAAAAAACCGCCGAAAAATTCGACAGTAAAAATGAAAACTGGAATCCTATACTAGGCGAAAAGAAAACCTACAACAATCATTACAACGAATTAGCCGTAACACTTAATCAACCAGCGAATGACCGACACATTGTGGTGAAGTTTCGTTTGTTTAATGATGGCCTGGGTTTCCGCTACGAATTTCCTCAGCAAAAAAACCTGAATTATTTCATCATTAAAGAAGAAGATACCGAGATCGATCTCCCCGCAAACATGAAAACCTGGTGGATCACCGGCGATTACGATTCTCAAGAGTACTTGTATCAAGAATCAAAAATCTCCGAAATCCCAACAAAATGGCCGACTTCCTACGATTCTAACGCATCGCAAACACTCATTAAAAATGCGATACAAATTCCGACCATGATGAAATGGGAAGGCAAAACTCCGCTATACCTTAATATTTCCGAAGCTGCCGTAATAGACTACCCCACCGCCAATGTGGAAGTGGATGCTGTAAAATTTAAACTAAAAACACATCTCACCCCAGATGCGTTAGGAGCAAAAGGATACATTCAAACTCCTGCAGTATCACCATGGCGAACTGTAATTGTATCGCCAAAAGCCGAAGAAGTGCTGGATTCTAAAATGATTTTTAATCTGAACGAACCCACCCAATACACCGACACTTCTTACATTAAACCCACAAAATACATGGGTGTTTGGTGGGAAATGATCATTGGAAAATCAAACTGGGCCTACTCTACTGCAGATAATGTACACATTGGCAAAACCGATTTTAGCAAATTGACGCCCAACGGAAAACACGGTGCTAATAATACGAAAGTGAAAGAGTATATTGATTTTGCCTCTGCCAACGGTTTCGATGCGCTTTTAATTGAAGGATGGAACACCGGTTGGGAAGATTGGTTCGGACACAGCAAAGAATTTGTTTTCGATTTCATCACCCCTTATCCCGATTTTGACATCAAAATGCTTAATGATTATGCCCACACCAAAGGCATCAAACTGATGATGCACCACGAAACTTCCAGCTCGGCCACCAATTATGAGCGATGGGCAGACAAAGCATTCCAACTCATGAATAAATACGATTATCCTTCAGTAAAAACGGGTTATGTGGGCAATATTATTCCTCATGGCGAACATCATTATTCGCAATGGATGATCAATCATTATTACCGGATCGCTGAAAAAGCCAATGAATACAAAATCATGGTGAATTCACACGAGTCCGTGCGCCCAACCGGACAAAGCCGTACGTACCCCAATTGGGTGTCTGCAGAAGCCGCCCGCGGAACGGAGTTTGAAGCTTTCGGTGGAAATAATCCCGACCACCAAACAATTTTGCCTTTTACCCGCTTTATAGGCGGACCTATGGATTACACGCCGGGAATCTTCCAAACCAAGCTCGATTACTATTTCCCCGGTGATAAAAGATTTGTAAAAACTACACTCGCCAAACAGCTTGCACTGTATGTGGTGATGTACATGCCTTTGCAAATGGCGGCCGATCTTCCCGAAAATTATGCGAAGCACATGGATGCATTTCAGTTCATCAAAGATGTTGCTGCAGATTGGGATGAAACTAAAATCCTTGCCGCAGAACCCGGCGATTATATACACACCGCAAGAAAAGCCAAAGGAACCGACAATTGGTTTGTGGGAGGAATTACCGATGAAAATGCAAGAGATTTTACCGTTGATTTTTCATTTTTGGATAAAAACAGAAAATACGAAGCCACCATTTATGAAGATGGTAAAGATGCCGATTATATCAACAATCCGCAAAGTTATCATATTTACAAGAAAACCGTAGACAACAAAACCAAACTGCCGGTACATCTGGTAAGAAGTGGTGGCTATGCGATTTCTTTAAAGCCGCTGAAGTAAGGATGGGAAACCTCATAGGTTTTCGAAACCTATGAGGTTTAATAAATTCACTAACTTTATTTTTTATAACCCATTTTAAATTGTGGAAGTCACGAATCCCTCATACAGCAATTTTCAGTTTGAACAAATCTATCATTTGTACACTCGTGTGAGCGGGAATGAATCAGTTTTCCGCCATCAGAAGAATTATGACTATTTTCTGAGTCAGTTCTCAAAATACTTGCTGCCCTATTTAGATGTATTCGCCTATTGCCTGGTGCCACAACGGTTTAGTTTTCTGGTTTGCTTTAAATCTAAAAATGAAATACTTGAAAATTTAGGAAATGATGACCAAGTTTTTACAAAGGAAGAAGAACACAAGTTTCTGATGAAACCACTCAGTAATTTGCTAAATTCGTACGCAAAAGCATACAATAAAATGTATAACCGAAAGGGCGCCCTATTTATGGATTACGTAAGACGTGAGAATATTGACGATGATGAAACGCTTAAAAATACCTTTCGTGAAATCCATAAAATCCCCATGTTGAATCAGTTGACTACAAATATTGAGGACTGGATACATTCCTCCTATCATGCATACAAAAACCCCGAAAAACCTACAAAAATCTCAAGACAATTAATGATGGATTATTTTGATGACATCGAGGATTTTGTAAAATTTCATCAATAACACAACCAAACCTCATAGGTTTCGAAAACCTATGAGGTTTCCCAATCAATCCCTTTTCAATATGAAAAAAATAATTTTCTTTTTATCAGTTATGCTGTTTTCTGCCGCGTATTCGCAGGTGCAGAAAGTAGAGCCTGCCTTTTGGTGGAGCGAAATGAAAAATCCCGAATTACAACTTTTGGTGTATGGTAAAAACATCGAGAATTTTCAACCTGAATTTTCGGGTAGCATTAAAATCAAAGAAGTAAAAAAAGTTGAAAATCCAAACTATCTTTTTATAACGGTGGATACCCAAAACATTCAGCCGGGAATTTTTAAACTCAGTTTTAAAAACGGAAGCAAAACAGTAAGCACCATCAAGTATGAATTCAAACAAAGACAGCAACATTCGTCGCAAAGAAGTGGATTTACTTCGGAGGATGTCATGTATTTAATCATGCCGGATCGTTTTGCCAATGGAAATCCTAAAAACGACAATACACCGGATACGGCCGAAAAAGCGGACCGAAGTAATAAAGACGGAAGACACGGTGGCGACATTGCTGGAATCATTAAAAACCTGGATTATCTTCAGGAATTGGGGGTTACCACGCTTTGGAACACGCCATTGCTGGAAGACAATGAACCCGTGACATCCTACCACGGCTATGCGCAAAGCGATTATTACAAAATCGATCCGCGCTACGGCACCAACGAAGATTACAAAAATCTGGCGGATGAACTTCACAAGAGAAAAATGAAACTCGTGATGGATTATGTCACCAATCATTGGGGTTCCAAAAGCTGGATCATTAAAGATCTGCCTTCCAAAGATTGGATTCATTATTGGAATGGCGGCGAAAACGGCTTCAAAAGAAGCAACTACAGAATGACCACGCAGTTCGATACCAATGCGGCAAAAATTGATGCCGAAAACTGTATGGACGGCTGGTTTGATACCACCATGCCGGATATGAACCAAAGCAATCCAATGGTCGTCAATTATATGGCGCAAAATGCCATTTGGTGGATTGAATATGCCGGTTTGGACGGACTTCGAGTAGATACCTATTCCTACAACGACAAAAAAGGAATTGCAGATTGGACCAAAAGAATCACCGATGAGTATCCCAATTTGAATATCGTGGGCGAAGTTTGGATGCACGATCAGGCGCAAATGTCATACTGGCAGAAAGATTCCAAAATAGCAGCGATAGAAGGCTACAATTCTTATTTGCCTTCCGTGATGGATTTTACACTTCACGATGCTCTCGGTCAGGTTTTCCATGAAAATGAAGGTTGGGATTCCGGGATGCAAAGAGTGTACGATAATTTTGCCAACGATTTTCTTTATCCAAATATCAATAACATTCTGGTTTTTGCAGAAAATCACGATACCAGTCGGTTCAATCATATTTTCCCGAAAGTGGAAGATTACAAACTGGCGATGAGCTTGATTCTGACCGTGCGTGGAATCCCGCAATTGTATTACGGTTCCGAGATTGGAATGGCCGGCGATAAGGGAAAAGGCGATGGCGATATTCGCAGAGATTTCCCAGGAGGATGGATTGGTGATTCCCAAAATGCTTTTGCCGCATCAGGAAGAACGAAAGAACAAAATGAATATTTCGATTTCACCAAAAAACTCCTGAACTGGCGAAAAACCAATGAGGCGATTCACAACGGAAAAACCCTGCATTACATTCCGAACAACAATGTTTACGTGTATTTCCGGTACACGGATAATAAGCGGGTAATGGTGGTCATCAATAATAACAAAGAAAATCAGAGTTTGGATTTGAAGCGTTTTTCCGAAGGAATTAAAAACTTTAAAAAAGGGAAAGACATTATTTCTGACAGAAATTTTGATTTAAAAACGAATTTGTCCGTTCCTGCAAAGTCTTCATTGGTTTTAGAATTGAACTAAACTTTGAAAATGGCAAAGAATAAAAAAATAGAAGTTGAAGGAAAAGAAATAACTGTAATTCTTGGAGGTAATCAGGAATATATATCTTTGACCGATATGCTCAAGGCAAAAGACGGTGATTTTTTTATTGCCGATTGGCTGCGTAATAGAAATACGGTGGAGTATTTAGGAATTTGGGAATCTGTTTATAATCCTAATTTTAATTATGGCAAATTTGCCATAATTAAAAGTCAGGCAGGTCTTAACAGTCATAAGCTAAGTGTAAAAGATTGGGTAGAAAAAACAAATGCAATTCGATTAAAGGCCACTGCTGGTCGATACGAAAGTATTGCTTGGCGGCAATCTGGAAATCAGCGACCAATATAGTTTTGATTTTCCACCCATCGAATCTCAGCAGCAATGGGAGAATTTTCTTGAAAATTTTTGGAAAGATTCTGAAGAGTTTTCAACACTCATAGAAACCTTGCCTCAAGAAAAACTCCATGAAGATTTTGTTGAAAAGAATTATGGAACTTACCTCAGAAATCTTGACGGAATGATTGAGCACTGCTATTATCACCTTGGTCAAATTGTTTTAATTAAAAAAATTATCAATCAAAAATAACATCAAAATGAATAAAATATGCTCCCTCTTTTTGCTCTCATTATTCTTCCTATTTGCAAACTCAGCTTTGGCTCAGAAAAAAGGATTTTATGAGAATGTGCAAAAGAAAAATGTAGGTATTGTGTTAGATCAGCTTAATGATTATGCGGCAAAAGCAGATTTCAAAAATTATTTTGCCTTGTTTGCAGAAGAGTCCACCTTCATCGGAACCGATGCGGCAGAAATCTGGAACAAAAAAGAATTTATGGACTATGCAAAACCCCATTTTGATAAAGGAAAAGCTTGGACTTTTACATCTTTAAAAAGAAATATTTATTTCAGTGCAGACGGAAAATATGCCTGGTTCGATGAACTGCTGAACACCCAAATGAAGATCTGCCGTGGCTCCGGCGTGCTAGAAAAAATCAGTAACAACTGGAAAATCAAGCAATATGTCCTTTCCATGACGGTTCCGAATGAAGTGGTGGATGAAGTGGTGAAAGCAAAATCTCCCATCGAAAACGCACTGATTTCAGAATTAAAAAAATAGCAATACATTTTTACATCATTCATTAATACTACAAACAATATGAATAAAATTTTCAAAAAACCAGATTTGAGTTTTTGGCAACTCTGGAACCTCAGCTTTGGTTTTTTTGGGGTACAAATTGCCTACTCTTTGCAAAGTGCCAACATCAGCAGAATTTTCGCCACCTTAGGTGCCGATCCGCACAATCTCAGTTATTTCTGGATATTACCGCCTTTAATGGGAATGATCGTGCAGCCCATTGTCGGTGTTTTAAGCGACCGCACTTGGACTAAATTCGGAAGAAGAATTCCTTATTTGCTGATTGGTTCCATCATTTCCGTAATTGTGATGTGCCTGCTTCCGAACGCGGGAAGTTTTAAATTGGCTTTCTCCGCCGCCATGATTTTTGGTTTGGTAGCATTAATGTTGCTGGATACGTCCATCAATATGGCAATGCAGCCATTCAAAATGTTGGTAGGTGACACGGTGAATGAGAAACAGAAAGGAAAGGCCTACTCCATCCAGAGTTTTCTTTGTAATGCAGGAAGTTTGGTCGGTTATCTATTCCCCATTATTTTCACCTTTATTGGGATTTCTAATATTGCCGCTCCGGGCGTTGTTCCTGACTCAGTTATTTATTCTTTCTATCTGGGTGCCGTTATTCTGATGGGTTGTGTGCTGTACACCGTCTTTAAGGTGAAAGAGATGCCACCCAAAGAATATGCCGAGTTTCACGGGATTGAAGAATCTACGGAAGCAAAAAAATCGGTGAATATCTTCCAGCTTTTGGGAAAAGCGCCTTCTGCTTTTTGGTCAGTCGGATTGGTACAATTTTTTAGTTGGGCAGCTTTCATGTACATGTGGACCTATACCAACGGCGGAATTGCCGAAACCGTGTGGAATACCACCGATGCCAAATCTGCCGCCTATCAGGAAGCCGGAAACTGGGTAGGCGTCGTTTTTGCAGTGCAGGCGATTGGTTCTGTGATTTGGGCGACAATTATTCCTTCTTTTAAATCCTATAAAACGGCGTATTTCATCAGTTTAATGTTGGGTGCTGTTGGTTTTATCGCAACCATGTTTGTTCATAACCAATACCTGCTTTTTATTCCTTACTTGCTTATCGGTTGTGCATGGGCAGCGATTTTGGCATTGCCATTCACGTTGCTTACCAATGCACTTAAAGGTGATAATATGGGCGCTTATCTGGGCTTATTTAATGGAACGATCTGTTTACCGCAGATTGTTGCTGCTGTTTTGGGAGGCGTCATTTTTAAATATCTTGCACATGGCAGTTCCATTGCGATGTTGGGTATTGCAGGCGTACTTTTGATTTTGGGGGCAATAAGTGTTTTTATCGTTAAAGAAAACAACAAATAAAGAGTAACCATCATTTTAGAAAACATAAAAACTTCTGCAAAAAGCGGAAGTTTTTTTTTCACTGCTTCATGCAAAGCTTATTGCTGCTTTTCTAAATAGTGCTTAAGTGTTGGCAGTGCGCTCAGCTCAATTTCTTTGGAAGAAGTAAGTAGCGTGATGACTGGATGCGCTAAGACTGTTTTAAAAAATGTACCGAAATCAGGATTATTTTTCAGTTCCTGTTCATATTTCTTGCTGAACTCTTCATAGCTCAATTCACCCGAATGATAAGTCTTTCGTAAATCGGTGGATGGTGCAATATCCTTTGCCCAATCGTCGAGTTCAAGATTTTCTTTTTTGATTCCTCTCGGCCACAACCGATCTGCCAAAACTCGGAAACCGTCTGCTTTATCGGCAACTTCGTAAGTTCTTTTCAGCAAAATTCTCATCGTAATTTTTCTATAAATATAGGTATTTTCATTTGTTCATCATGTTTCCTTCTTACCCTACATCAATGCAGAAAATTGCGGACTCTTTTATCTTTGTACAAGAAAATTTAACCCAATAATATATTAATAAGATGAAATCAACATTGTATAAAGCAGACAGCAGAGGATACGCTGACCACGGTTGGCTGAAAAGTTTTCATACATTCAGCTTTGCCAATTATTACAACCCCGAAAGAATGAGCTTTGGTGCACTAAGAGTATTGAATGATGATAGGGTGGAAAGCGGAATGGGTTTCGGCTCACATCCGCATCGCGACATGGAAATTATTTCGATCCCGTTGGAAGGAGACCTGGAACACAAAGATTCCATGGGCACCACAGCGGTTATTCGTAAGGGCGAAATTCAGGTCATGAGTGCAGGGACCGGCGTCATGCATAGCGAATACAACAAAAACAAAGACGAAAAAGTGAAGTTTCTGCAAATCTGGGTAATCCCTAACAAGATGAATGTGGAACCACGCTACGATCAAATCAGCATTGCTGAAAATGCAAAACCAAATGATTTTCAACAAATTCTTTCACCCAGTGCTGATGACGAAGGTGTTTGGATTCATCAGGATGCATGGTTTAATCTGGCTAATTTTGACAAGGACCATTCCCGAAAATATGAACTGCACAAAAAAGGAAATGGTGTTTTTGTTTTTGTCCTTTCCGGAAAAGCAAAAATAGGTGACACCGTGCTTTCCGAAAGAGATGCAATGGGTATTGAAGATGCCGAAAGCTTTACACTGGAGGCACTGGAAAAATCAGATATATTACTGATGGAAGTTCCTATGGAGCTATAAAATCAATTATTCAATAAAAGGAAATCCCTCACCGTCGGTTGGTGCAGGGATTTTTTATGAGGTTGGATCAACAATATCCAAAAAAAACTTAACTTCGGTCCATCAAATTGAGAATATGCGCAAGATCGATCAACTTTTCAGCGAATATGCCGAAAGCCACCAAAACCCTACCAACAAAGCCATTCATTGGATTTGTGTTCCCTTGATTTTTTGGAGTATACTGGGCTTCATCTCCATCCTTCCTTCACCTCACATTTTTGTGCAGTATTTTGGGGCCATAAGTGTCGTTTCCGTTTTGGCTTTGCTTATCGTTACAGTTTTCTATTTCCGGCTTTCATGGCGAATGGCGTTGATGATGATCGTCATCATGCTGCTGATGGAACATATTGTCTATTTTGTAAATATTCATCTGGCGCACCATTCCTGGCTGCTGTTTCTCACCGTCTTTATCCTCGCATGGATAGGCCAGTTTTACGGGCATAAAGTGGAAGGTAAAAAACCCAGCTTCCTGAAAGACTTACAATTTCTGCTCATCGGCCCAATTTGGCTGCTACATTTCTTGCTGAAAAAATGGAAATTAAAGTACTAATAATGAAAAAAAAGCAAGTGTTTAACTCATTTATCTTGCACAAAGATTGCTATTGGCAACTCATTTAATCAGCGTCCCAGAACAAATACTGCCGGAACTTTATGAAGTTCCGGTTTTGTTTTTTGCCATTCTTTAATACTGAGTGTTCTTATAAATTCGCTCTCTGGATCGTTGATATTGGCAGCAATGCACAACTTCGTATTGGGTTGAAGAAACTTGATAAGATCATCTACCAACTGATTATTCCTGTAGGGCGTTTCCATAAAAATCTGTGAATAGCCTGTTTTTTGCACTTGATTTTCAAGCCATTGAATTTTTTGCTTTTTCTCGCCTTTATCGATTGGCAAATAACCGTGAAAAGTGAATTCCTGCCCATTAAATCCACTGGAAATCAATGCTAAAATAATGGATGAAGGCCCGTTGATGGGAATAACTTTAATGCCATTTTCATGGCTCCACTTCACCATCAAATTCCCCGGATCGGCGATGCAAGGCAGCCCTGCTTCGGAAAGCAAACCAAAATCCTGACCGTTCTTCATCAAAGTTTGTGCTTCCTTTAAATCTCCACTTTCAGAATATTTATCGAGTACAAAAAGTTGCAAATCGCTTTGCTTTTTCTCCGGAGCAAAAAACTTAATCACTTTTCGCGCAGTTTTTTCATTTTCCACAAAGAAATAATCAGTCTTCAGGATAAACTCCTTAATAACAGGTGCGAAATAGGCCAGCGGAGACGCGTCAGATAAATAAGCAGGAATAAGAAACAACATGGAATACGATTTTTAAATCAAAAATAATTCTTTACAAGGAAGCGTTTGCAGACAGAAGTTTTTGTGCAACTACTGTGGTAGCTTTATCCAAAATATGATACACTTCCTCAAATTCATCCATGCCACCGTAATAGGGATCAAAAACATCGGTTCGCTGCCCTGTATCTCCCGCAGCTTCACGCAACAACTGAATTTTCTCGCGCTGGGTTTCGTTTTCCGCCAATGAAATAACGTCTTCCATCACACTTAGATCCATGCAATAGATTTTGTCAAAATTACGTAAATCTGCTGGGGTAATGGGCCTTGAACGTTGCTGCGAAATATCTATTCCGTGGTTTTTCGCGACAGCAATTGCTCTTTTGTCGGGATGCTGTCCTTCATGCATGGAAATAGTTCCGGCAGAATCCACCAAACAATGTTCTGGAAGTTTTGTTTTCATAATTCCTTCTGCAAGCGGACTGCGGCAAATGTTACCGAGACAAACCATTAAAATTTTCATAATCCTAACATTTAAAATAAATATTTTTAAAGTTTCTACTTTTTCTCCTGTGATAATAAGGGTTGCAAAATTATTTCTTTTGACACAAGATAATAAAAAAATGAAGAATATCGCTACCCTTCATTTTTTGACTTTTATTAATCATCGCGATACGGATGTTTAATGTTTATTGTTTAATTTTTTCAGTGAGCTCTTTCACATATTTTTTCAGCTCTTTGTCAATTTTGGAAACATCCTTGATTGTGTCGCAAGCATACATCACGGTGGAGTGATCTTTACCGCCCATTTCTTCTCCAATTTTTGTAAAAGTGGCATTGGTAAATTCTTTGGCAAAATACATGGCCAATTGTCTGGGTAATGCAATTTCGCGTTTTCTTGTTTTAGACAAAAGCTGCTCCCGCTGAATGCCAAAGTACTCGCAAACCACATCCTGTATGTACGGAATATTGATCACTTTTTTCTGGTTGGCAGCAATTTTATTGATGGTCTCTTTCAGTAATTCAAGCGATAAATCCGATTTATAAATGGTGGAATAAGCAATCACCGAATTGATGACGCCAATCAGTTCCCGCACATTGGTTTTCACTTCTATCGCCAAGAAATCAAGCATATCTTCGGTCAGCACAATGCCGTCTCGGCTTAGTTTATCCACAATAATTTTTCGGCGGGTATCAAAATCAGGAGATTTTATTTCTGCCGACAATCCCCATTTGAATCGGGAAACGATACGATCCTGAATATCCAAAATATCCACCGGCGCTTTATCCGATGTTAAAATAATCTGCTTGCCGTTTTGGTGCAGATAGTCGAAGATGTGGAAAAAGCTGTCCTGGGTCGATTTTTTTCCCGAAAGAAACTGGATATCATCGATAATCAGCACATCTACCATTTGGTAAAAATTAGCAAATTCTGTTTGTTTATGCGCTTTTGCAGCCGAAACAAATTGCTGTATAAATTTTTCTGAAGACAGATAGAGCACTACTTTATCCGGAAATGCATTTTTTACTTCCAAACCTACGGCATGACCAAGATGGGTTTTCCCCACACCATAGCCACCATAAAGAAAAAGTGGGTTAAACGCCGTTGCACCAGGTCTTTTCGCTATGGATTTTGCTACCGTTGACGCAAATTTATTACTCTCTCCTTCTACATAGTTATCGAATGAAAAATCGGCCTTTAGGTTGGAGTCGATTTTCACCTTCTTCATTCCTGGAACTACAAATGGATTGATAAGGTTGGGCGCCATAGACGGTGGCAATGCCTCCTGAATTTTTGGGGTGGCAATGCTTTTTCCCTTTTGGCTCACTGTAATGGGAGAATCCTGCCCAACAGGATTATTTTCCATCACCGAATACCATAGTTTTACACCCTTTCCGATGTTTTTCTTTAACGCTGCAGAAAGCAATGACAAATAATTGTCTTCAATATATTCTTTATAAAAATCGCTGGGAACCAAAAGAGTAAGGTTATTACTCAATAACGAAACCGGTTGCACATTGTCGAACAACAGATCAAAGGAATTCTCAAGTTTTTTCAGGTCAGTATTATCTTCCGCTGCATTAAGGTTATCCCTCATAAACTGTATGCATCGTTCCCATATAAGCATTAAATTTTCATCCATTTTCTTACTGCAATTTTTCCGGTCGTTTTTATTTTAAGAGAGAATACAAATATCGAATTATTAATTATTAAAAAAAATTATTGTGCTATTGATTATTTAAAAATATATTTGTATGACCTGTTTAACACTTAAAATGATACACACAACTCACTCAATAAGAGTACGTTACGGAGAAACAGATCCTATGAAATATGTCTATTATGGGAACTATGCCGAATACCTTGAGGTGGCAAGAGTCGAACTTTTTCGCGAACTCGGAATGCCCTATGACCAGATTGAAAAAAATGGCATTTGGCTGCCCGTTTCTGAGTTGACCATCAAATATATAAAACCAGGTCTTTACGACCAAATTCTAGATATCCATACCTTTATTCGCAAAAAACCAGGCGTAAGAATCGAGTTTGATTATGAGATCTATAACGATGCCCAACAACTCATCACCACCGCTAAAACCACGCTTTTTTTCCTCGATGCCAAAACCGGTAAAATCCTGCGCTGCCCCGATTTCCTCATGGAAATTCTGGAAAACAACTGGAATTACTAATTCAAAATCGTCCCGGGCTCGACTTCGTACGGTTCTTTACCCTGTTCAAAAATGCGTGTAGAGCGCGATCCTTCCACTGTAATGGTATCTCCTACCCTACGAATCCAATTTCCCTCGCGCAAACCCACAACTTGGGTATCGTTCTGGGTAAGGAATTCCTTAATTCTGGTTTCGCGCGTTTCACCGTTGTGTTTTAATTCCGGATTGGGATCCAAATAATGCGGATTAATGTTGAAAGGCACCAAACTCATGCAATCAAAACTCGGCGGATACACAATCGGCATATCATTAGTCGTTTTCATATTGACACCTCCAATGTTCGATCCGGCGCTGGTACCTAAATAAGGTTTCCCCTTTTCCACGTTGTGCTTCAGCACATTCATTAAATCAGATTCATGAAGTGTTTTTACCAAAAGAAACGTATTGCCACCTCCAGTAAAAAAACCTTTGGCTTGCTGCAACGCGGAGATCTGATCATCAAACTCGTGCAAACCTTTGACTTTAATGTGCAGCGTTTCAAAAAATTTCCTAGCAACTTTGGTGTACTCATCATGTGAAATCCCGCCCGGTCTGGCAAAAGGGATAAAGACAATTTCGTCAATACCTTCAAAAAGCATATTGATTTCTTGGGTTAAGTAAGCCAAGTACTGACCACCAAAAAGTGTGGAAGTAGAGGCCAAAAGAATATTCATGTTCATTGTATTCATATTAAAAAGAAAAAATAAGACGGCAAGATTTTACCCAAGCCACCATTCAAAAAAAGGACAAAAAAATGTTAGTTGACGAATAATACAAATTATTAAATAATTAAAAAAAATATTGATTTTTATCAATTTTATGTTAATGTTTTTGATTTTAACTTTTATCAAACAAAAATAATGCTTAAATTTGCAGTGGAAATAATGCCAATCTCCTATAATCCTGAAGAAACTGTTGCAACATTTCAACCTTTTCAGGAATAACGCAAAAGCAGAAGAGCCAAGGCATAATCTTTCATTTTAATTTGTTTAATGAGTCCACATCGCAAGATGTGGATTTTTTGTTGTGAAGGGAGGTCAGTATTTATCTTTCCACTTTTTACGGAGAGATTCCTCAATTTTTTTCTCGGTTGAGTTATTGCCTGGCTGGTAAAATTTCGATCCTTTAACTTCATCCGGTAAAAATTCCAACTCCACAAAATTTCCCTGATGCGAATGAGCATACTGGTAATTTTTCCCATAATCCAGTTCTTTCATCAATTTAGTGGGCGCATTTCGCAGATGCAATGGCACGGGCAGATTCCCCGTTTTTTTCACCAACGCCATTGCCTCGTTAATCGCCATGTAGGTAGAGTTGGATTTTGGCGAAACCGCAAGATAAACAGCGGTTTCACTAAGAATAATTCTCGCCTCGGGGTTTCCAATCACATTCACTGCCTGAAAACAATTATTGGCTATAACCAGCGCATTCGGATTGGCCAATCCAATATCCTCAGAAGCTAAAATGACCATACGTCGCGCAATGAATTTGATATCTTCCCCACCCACAAGCATTCTCGCCAACCAATACACCGCCGCATTGGGATCGGAACCGCGCATCGATTTGATGAAGGCCGAAATAATATCGTAGTGCTGCTCACCGTTCTTGTCGTAAAGTGCCATACTTTCCTGCAAAACCGCAAGTACATCAGTATTGGCAATTTCTTTCGTCGAAGAACCTTTAAAATTGTTCAGCACAATTTCTATTGAATTGATGAGCTTTCGGGCGTCTCCACCAGAATACTGAATGAACGCTTCCTTCTCACCGATAGAAAAATCGGTTCCTTCTTCTTCATTGTATTTTTTCAGCGCAATATCTGCTAATTCTTCAAGTTTTTCATGACTCAGCGATTTCAGCACATAGACCTGACTTCTCGACAAAAGCGCGGAAACAACTTCAAAGCTGGGGTTTTCGGTAGTAGCACCAATCAGCACGATCCATCCTTTCTCCACCGCATGCAACAGCGAATCCTGTTGTGATTTATTGAACCTGTGAATTTCATCAATGAAAAGAATAGGTGATTTTCCCGAAAATAAATTTTGTTTTTTGGCATCTTCTATCACTTCCCGAACCTCCTTAACACCAGAAGAAACCGCAGAAAGTTTAAAAAACTTACGTCCCGACTTTTCCGAGATTATTTCTGCCAAAGTGGTTTTACCAGTTCCCGGTGGACCCCAAAATATAAGAGAATTGAGTGTATCATTCTGTACCATTTTCCGAATGGTTCCCTGCGCGCCGGTCAAATGTTCCTGACCCAAAACTTCATCTAAAGATTGGGGGCGTAATTTTTCAGCCAAAGGAATATTATGATTCAAAACAACAATTGATGGTTACTCGGTAAAACTAAGTTTCTGGCGCACCGCTTCGTAAAGAATGGCACCGCAAGCTACGGAAACATTCAGCGACTGGGTCTTTCCCTCGATTGGAAGTTTTATTTTTTCATCAGAATGGTGCAAAACCTCTTTCGAAATGCCGGTTTCTTCATTGCCCATCACAATGGCGCATGGCTCCGTAAAATCAACATCATAGATGAGTTTCTGCGCTTTTTCTGTAGCGGCAAAAACCTGAACTCCGGATTGCTGCAAAAAATCTACAGCGTGAGCTAAATTTTTCTCTTTACATATTTTTAAATTGTAAATGGCTCCGGCTGATGTTTTGATGGCGTCCGAATTAATAGGAGCTGCTCCCTTTTCAGGCAAAATCACTGCGTGAACGCCCACACATTCGGCAGTTCGACAAATGGCACCGAAATTCCGAACATCAGTTAGGCGATCCAAAATAAGCAGGAACGGCGTTTTACCTTCCTCGAAAAGTTGAGGCAAAACATCTTCTATTTTTTCAAATGGAACGTCCGAAATAAAAGCCACAACTCCTTGGTGATTTTTGCGGGTAAAGCGGTTCAGTTTCTCAACAGGAACAAAATTGGGACGTATTTTATGCTTCGAGAGAAGCGCTTTTAAATCAGCATAGATTGGCCCTTGCAAACCATTTTGGAGAAATATTTTATCGATGGTTTTGCCGGCCTCAATGGCTTCTATTACGGGTCTTAATCCGAAAATAAAGTCTTCTTTCATAATAATAAACTCCGGAAACCAATGGTTGCGCCGGAAGTGTTTTTTAAGTTAAATATTTGTATGTAGCAAAAAGCTGATGCTCGAAATTCGTTTAAAATTTTTCACCCAAAATAGCACGTTTCTGCGCCATTGCATATCCGAAATGTAAACTCTCGTGCATGTTATTAAAAATGATGGCATCCTGAATATTCTTCAAATCCAACCCAAAACTTGTGGTGTAAGGTGTATAATCGGTAAAGAAATCAGCATCGTAATCTTTCATTAATATCTTGGAGGTTTCGGTGAGCAGAAATGCCAGATCATCCACCTCCGACTGAGGAACGGCAAGATTGGGCAACGTCCCTTTTTTGTAGGTTTCAATCCAATACTTATCGATCCGGAAAGGATTTCCACTGAGATAATAGCACAGCAATTGTTGGGTTGCTACGGTATGGGCAATATTCCAGTACATATTGTTATTAAATCCATCAGGAATTAAAAGTAAATCCTGAAGCGAATTATCTTGCAAAAGCTGCAGCAGGTTTCTCCTCACTTGGCGATGGGCCTGAAAATGATAGTTCATTTTGAGAAATTTAATCTTCAAAAGTAGGGAAAAAAGTCGGACAATGGAAGGTATTCGGCAAAAAGCAAATCCAAAACCAAGAACCTTTGCAGCAACCATGTTCTACAGTGGTGCTAACCCATAATCTACAGAAAATAACAATCCGATAGAGCTGCCTGTTAGGTTTAACAAACTTTAACTATCTCTTGGCACTAATTGTGTTGATTGGTGTCGGGAATTATTAGAAATTTACCGATTAAATTTACATTACGCTATGTCAGAACTACATCAAGCAGAAGATATTAGACAATTAACAGAAAAAGTAAGAGAACAGAATTACTTTTTTTCTCTTTTAAAGCAGGAAATCAACAAAGCAATTATTGGACAGGAATACATGGTGGATCGCCTATTGATAGGTCTTCTTGGCAACGGACATATTCTTTTAGAAGGAGTTCCGGGGCTGGCCAAAACCCTTGCCATCAAAACTTTGGCGGATGCTGTTCATGGTGAATTTTCCAGAATTCAGTTTACACCAGATTTGCTGCCGGCAGATGTGGTAGGAACAATGATGTATAACATTAAAGACAACGATTTTACCATTAAGCGAGGGCCTATTTTCGCCAACTTTGTATTGGCTGATGAGATCAACCGGGCCCCATCCAAAGTACAATCGGCACTGCTGGAAGCGATGCAGGAAAAACAAGTCACCATCGGCGACGAAACAATGCCACTTCCTAAACCTTTCCTGGTTTTGGCCACACAAAACCCAATCGATCAGGAAGGTACTTATCTTCTTCCTGAGGCGCAAAGCGATCGTTTTATGCTAAAATGCACCATTACCTATCCCGATTTTGAGGATGAGAGAAAGATCATGCAAATGGTGGCAACATCGCACCAACCGAAGATTGAACCTGTGGTTTCACTTCAGAACGTGGTGGAAGCAAAAGAACTCATCAACCAGATTTATCTTGATGAGAAAATTGAAAAGTATATTCTGGATATGGTTTTTGCCACTCGTTTTCCTGAAAAATACGGACTTGGGGAATTGAAGAATTACATCAGTTTCGGCGCATCACCAAGAGCGTCTATCAATTTGGCGATTGCATCGCGAGCAATGGCGTTCCTGAAAAACCGTGCATTTGTAATACCTGAAGATGTGAAGGAAATTGCAAAAGATGTACTGCGACACCGGATGGGGTTAAGTTTTGAAGCTGAAGCTGAAGAAATTACTACCGACGAAATCATCAACCAGATTTTGGCCAAAATACAAGCCCCTTAACATCAAATTAAACCATTAAAATTGGAATGATTCATTTTAATACCCTTTCTTTTTAACATTAACAATCCTATTGGTCTTTTGACCACTCTATGTCATTAAGAAAAAAATAAAGAATTCCAATCTTTATTAACTATTTAAGGAGTAAAATAGAAAGGAATCAAGTAACATTTAAATCATTATCCCTTGACCACGCAGGACATCATCAAAAAAGTAAAACAGATTGAGATCCGTACCAGAAAAAAGACGGAACAAACGCTGATGGGCCAATATCACAGTGCGTTTAAAGGGCAGGGCATGACTTTTTCGGAGGTTCGTCCCTATCAGTTTGGAGATGAAATCAGGCGGATCGACTGGAATAAAACCGCCCGTTTTCGTGAGCCATTCGTGAAGGTGATGGAAGAAGAGCGCGAACTCACCATGATGCTTCTGGTCGATATTTCTGCAAGTATGGATTACGGAACCAGAAACGAACTTAAACGGGAATATGTAGCAGAAATTTGCGCAAGCTTAGGATTTTCTGCCGCCGGAAACAATGATAAAGTTGGGTTGATTCTTTATGCAGACCAGGTCTATAAAGTGATACCACCGCAAAAAGGAAGAAAGCATCTTTTATCCATCATCAGTACGATGCTAAGTGCAGAATATGTAGCGGCGCCTTCCCAAATAGATGTTGCATTGCAGTATATGATGAGCGTATTCAAGAAGAAATCAATGGTTTTCGTATTCTCTGATTTTGAAGATGATTACGATTTGAAAATCTTGCGCGTTGCCTCCAAAAAACACCAGCTTCTGGCTATGCGAATTGCTGACGAAAAGGATAATGAAATCCCCGATATCGGTTATGCACTATTTACCAACGCCGAAACAGGAAAACAAGTTTGGGCCAATACCTCAAGTGCCCGTTGGAGATATGTCTTTGCAGAAAATCAAAAGAAAAAATTCAGACAGGTAACTGAAGACTTCGAAAATTCGGCTGCAGCGTTTATGAACATAAAAACCGGCGACGATTATGCGAAACTCCTCTACCAATACTTCCGGAAGCGGTAAAGAAATATAAAAAACAGTTGAAAACAGATTATAATAAACTTAAAATTGAAAACGACCTATATCATTATCCTCACTTTCATCAGCATTTGTGCTCAATCACAGATTCTGGGCTCTAAGCTGGATAAGAAAACACTCGCACTGGGAGAAGTCGGGACCTATAAAATTTACATTTCTGATCTGCAGGGTAAAGATGTGCAGTCGGCACCCAAAAACCAGCTCCTTCCCTTTCATTTTGAGGTGTTGAAAGACAGCATCAGCAAACAGCAGGATTTTTATGAAAGAACTGTGGAGTTTCAGATTTTTGATGAAGGAAAGTTCAGCATTCCCGCACTTGATTTCAAAATTGGCAACCGGCTTTACCACACCATTCCTTACGAACTTGATGTAATTAATACCGCCCAAAAAGGAGATCAGATCAACGACATCATGAAGAACAAACAGGTAAAACTTGATGTAAAAGACTACTGGGCAATGTACAAATGGTATGTGTTGGGTGCACTCATTCTCATTGCCCTCATCTTCGCCATTTGGTACATCGTGCGTTATGCCAAACGCAGAAAATCTTCGCCCATGGTGATGACGAACCAAACGCTGAAAGACCTGGAAAAACTCCGAAAGAAAAAATACATCGAAAACGGCGACTACCGTCTGTTTTATGTAGAACTAATCGATATTTCACGACATTTCATCACAAAACAGTATAAGATTCCGGCAGACGTTTTACTGACCGATGATTTAATTGATGTAATGAAACTCAACAACGTCATTTCCAGCGAAAATGAAAAAATTATAGAAAATGTTTTTCAGCGCGGAGACCTCGTGAAGTTTGCCAAAACCTTTCCGGATCAACCCTCGATGCAGAAGGATTTCGATGATGTAAAAGAATTTGTAAAACGCTCTTCCAAAGATCTGGAAGCCGAGCAACTAAGAACCGGTGTATAAAATGAACTTGGATAATTTGAACTTCGAATTTTACAGCCCTTGGTTTTTGCTGCTTTTTTTAGCATTTATCCCCCTTTTTATTCTGGACGCAAGAAAGAAAAAACGAGCAGGAATAAAAGTACCCACCACGCAAAACATGGAAGAAAACAAAGGGATTCTCTTGGTCCTGTTTTTGTTGAAAATTTCCAAATACGTTATCCTTTCTGCGCTTATTATCGCAATGGCTCGTCCGCGAACATTTACAGTTTCACAAGACAGCGATGACGGGAAAGGAATAGACATTATGCTTTCGGTGGACGTTTCCCTCAGCATGTTAGCCAAAGACCTGGAGCCGGACCGACTAACCGCTTTAAAGAGAATTGCAAAAAAATTCGTTAACCAAAGACCCGGTGACCGGATTGGTTTGGTGGCCTACTCAGGAGAAGCATTTACCAAAGTCCCCGTAACCTCCGACCATAATGTTGTTTTGGACGAAATCGATAACCTCAACCCGCTGGAGTTACAACCTGGAACCGCGATTGGTGAAGGACTTTCCGTGGCTGTTAATCATTTACGCAAGAGCAAAGCCAAGTCTAAAATTATTATTTTGATGACGGATGGTGTTAATACCATCGAGAATGCTATGCCTCCGCAAGTGGGTGCACAACTCGCAAAATCGAACGGGATTAAAGTGTACAGCATTGGCATAGGAACTAATGGTTATGCATTAATGCCTAAAAGAACCGACATTTTTGGTGATCTGGTTTTTGACGAAGTGGAAGTAAAAATTGACGAGCCCGTGCTGCGGGAAATTGCGCAAACCACTGGTGGGAAGTATTTTAGAGCCACCTCCAACCAAAGTTTGGAAGAAGTGTACAACGAAATCAACCAACTTGAAAAATCTGAGCTGAAAACAACGAAATTATACCATTATCAGGAGTATTTCCGCATATTCCTATTGATTGCTTTGGTGGTTTTATTGCTGGACGCACTTTTGAGATGGGTGTTTTATAAATTCCTAAGTTAATGCGCCATGAAAAGTGAACTCAAATAAAAACAAAAAATTCAGAACCCAAAACAACTAAATGAATTGGTATTTAGATCAATATTGGTATTTATTGCTGTTGCTGCTTTTGCCGTTGCTGGCATTACTTCTGCTCCATTTTGTAAAATGGAAAAAAAGGCGAAGGGCAATTTTTGCGGAAGAACGTTTTCAGGATGTCCTTTTCGATAAAACATCGGCATTTTCAAAAATAATGCCTATTCTTTATCTGATGGCCCTATTTTTTCTGATCGTTGCAATTGTGGATATCCTAAGTGGCTCCGAAGAAATCAAGACCAAACAAAAAATGAACAATGTGATTTTTTTACTTGATGTCTCCAATTCGATGAATGCCCAGGATGTGCAACCCAGCCGTTTGGATGAAGCCAAAAACATCATGGTGCAAACCATGAACAAAATGAGCAACGACAAGGTAGGAATTGTGGTTTTTGCAGGCGATGCCAGTTCCATTATGCCGTTAACCACCGATTTTACGGCAGCAGAAACCTACATCAGCGGCATAGAAACCGAAGTCGTTAAAACACAGGGTACCGATTTTCTGAAAGCAATGAAAGCCGTGACCGAAAAATTTAAAAACATCGCCAAAGGTTCTCGAAAAGTGGTTTTGTTAAGTGATGGTGAAGATAATGAAGGCAATGAAAAGGCAGCCATTAAGCTGGCTAAAAATGAAGGAATTTCCGTCGTTACTGTGGGTATTGGAACCCAGGAAGGCGCGCCGATTCCCGAATATGTTTTCGGACAATTGATGGGCTACAAATCTGATGCAAGTGGGGAAACGGTAATTTCGAAGAGACAGGTAAATGCGCTGCAAAATATCAGCAGCGATACCGGTGGAAGCTATGTGGATGGCAATAACCTCGACCAGGCAACAACACAAATTATCGATGCATTGAAGAAAAGCAGCACCTCGTCGGAAACTTTGGTCAAATCGCAAAATGCCATTCACTATTACCAGTACTTTCTAGGCATTTCTATTTTTCTATTTCTATTGATATTTCTCTTCAACCCGAAAAAAGAGTTTAATATTTAGCAGGAACGTTAATTTTGTATTCAAGCTGCATTAGGTAAAATCATATGAAACAACCCATTGGTATTTTTGATTCTGGCTACGGTGGACTAACTGTTTTTAAAGAAATTCAGAAAAAACTACCGCAGTATGATTATATTTATTTGGGAGATAATGCTCGTTGCCCTTACGGAATCCGGTCTTTTGAAACCATTTACGAATACACCAAAAATTGCGTGTCCAAACTCTTTGAATTCAACTGTAGTTTAATTATCCTTGCGTGCAATACTGCATCAGCAAAGGCCTTGCGGAGCATCCAAATGCACGATCTTCCCGAGGGAAAAAAAGTATTGGGCGTCATTCGCCCCACGACAGAATCGATTAATGAATACACAAAAAATGGTAAAGTGGGTATTTTGGCCACAGAAGGAACGGTTTTATCCAATTCTTACCGAATAGAAATCAACAAATTTTTTCCTGAAATTGAAGTTTTTCAGCATGCTTGTCCGCTCTGGGTACCGCTTGTGGAAAGTAATGAAATCAACAGTGAAGCTGCCCGTATCATCATTAAAAAAGATATAGACCAGCTTTTGGCGCAGGCCGAAGACATCGACACTATTGTTTTGGCTTGCACGCATTATCCTTTACTGCTGCCGCTTATCAAAGAATGTACCCCAAAAAACATCCGCATCCTTACACAAGGTGAATTAGTGGCGGAAAAACTGGCAAACTATCTTCAAAGACATCCTGAGGTGGAGAAAAACTGTTCAAAAAATGGAACAACACTATTTTACACGACCGATCAAGCGTCTGATTTTGAACGTAATGCTGAAGTTTTTTTCGAAAAAAAAGTGAAGGCAGAACACTTGCTCATTTAGCATTTGATCATCAGTATTCCATTGATTAATTTCATGCATTGCTAATTCTTTATAGGCCGCAATGAATAAAAAAGATGCTGCTCAATTGGAATAATTTGAACAGCATCGGTAATATTATAGGAATCAAAACCATTAAATTTTGAGAGAATCTAATAAAAAATTGGTACGCCTTACGTCATTTTAGATTAAAACCATGAGACACCCTAAAAAAATGATGTTTTTTGATTAGGCGATGGTAATGTCTTTATCGAGATAAACCGACTGCACGGCATGCAAAATTTCCACACCTTCATCAAAACTTTTCTGGAATGCTTTTCTGCCCAAAATCAGTCCGCTGCCGCCCGCTCTTTTGTTGACCACTGCGGTATAAACGGCATCAGCAATATCATTTTTACCGGAAGCTCCACCCGAATTGATGAGCGGAATTTTGCCGAGATAGGTATTGAGCAGCTGATAACGGGTGAGATCAATCGGATGATCCGAAGACAGTTCAGAATACATCAGATCGCTGTATTTCCCGTAGGATTCTTTCTTATTGAGGGCTAAATATCCACCATTCACGGTGGGGAGTTTTTGTTTGATGATATCCGCTTCAATGGTGACGCCAAGATGATTGGCCTGTCCCGTAAGATCGGCAGCATCGTGATAATCCTTATCCTGCTTAAATTCATTGTTGCGAAGATAGCACCACAGAATCGTAAAAAGTCCTTTCTTATGGGCATGCGCAAAAGCTTTGCTGATTTCGATAATCTGCCGATCCGATTCAGGAGAACCAAAATAAATAGTGGCTCCAATTCCTGCCGCTCCCATTTCATACGCCTGATCTACCTGCGCAAACAGAATCTGATCGTAAGTATTGGGCGCCGTAAGCAATTCGTTGTGATTAATTTTCACAATAAACGGAATTTTATGTGCATATTTCCGGGAAACCAATCCGAGGACACCCAAAGTGGAAGCGACGCCGTTGCTTCCTGCGGCGAGCGCCAGTTTTACAATATTTTCAGGATCAAAGTAAAGGGGGTTTTTTGCGAAAGAAGCCCCTGCGGAATGTTCCACACCTTGATCGACCGGTAAAATGGAAAAATAACCCGTACCGGCAAGATTTCCCGTGTTGTAAAGCCATTCCAAGTTTCCGAGAACGCGGTTGTTGCGGTCTGAATCAATAAAAACCTTATCCACAAAATTGGAATCCGGCAATGTAAGGGTTTCTTTGGATACTTTTGGATGATTAAAGGTAAGCAATCCGGCATGGCTACCCAGAAGTTTTTCAATATCTGATGTGTTCAGCATGACAATAATATTTAGGAAGGAAAAAGAAAAACACTCTTCAACCTTTGATTAGCAATGGAAACCGAAACAGATCTTCGCAAAACCTATTCGAGACACTCAAAATTAGGAATAACAGCCGGAATCTGCAAGTATTCTTAAACCAGATCTTTTCAAAGAAAATCAGATAAACGTACCCGTTTGCTCGTAAGCACCATTACAACAACTAATAGCAGAAATACATTCTCTTTTGCTGAATAGATTTTCTGGCACAGATTTCATCACCAATCAGTCTTTCGACAAGTCCACAAATTGGAATGATTTTCCGCTGAATAAACCTAAATCTGATAATTTCAGATCGGGTATCACCAGCAATGCCATAAAAGACAAACTCATGAATGGTGCTCTCAAATTGCTTCCCAATGCTTTTGCCATCTGGTCGATTTCGATGTAGCGCTTCCCTACTTCCCAACCATTTTTATCACTCATGATACCGGCAACAGGAAGAGGTAAGCATTTTTTTTCGTTTTCGTGGACGGCACAAATCCCGCCTTTGTTTTCAATAATGAGGTTCACGGCATTAGCGATTTCTTCATCCGAAGTTCCCACCGCGATAATGTTGTGAGAATCGTGACCAACGCTTCCCGCAATGGCACCTCGCTTCAACCCAAAATTCTTAATAAAAGCAACAGCAGGTTTTGCATCATGATACCGATTGACCACAGTCATTTTTAACACATCACTGTCCAGGTCGGAGATGATATTTCCGTTTTCAATAAGAGCATTTGCTTCGGTTTCATTGGTAATCAGTTCGCCATCCAAAACTTCGATCACCCGGATTTTTTCAGCATCACCGTTCACCCTGAAATCTTGGGCCGACTTTTTTGTCACATTAAAAACATTGGGCTTTTCAAAAGGAACGGTTTCCAGGAAAGTCTCACCATCTTCTGCCACCAGATTTCCATCAATGTACGTTTTTAGTACTTTGAAGTTTTCTAAATCTTCAACCAACAGAAAATCGGCAGGATCGTTGATTTTCAAAGTTCCAACCTTCATCTTGTAATGCTCAGCAGGATTAATACATGCCATTTGCAATACCTGAAAAACATCCATACCTTTTGCCACGGCTCTCGCACAAAGTTCATTGATGTGCCCCACCATCAAATCATCGGGATGCTTATCGTCTGAACAGAACATCATATTCTCGAAATGCTCGGGAATTAAATCCACCAAAGTATTGAAATTTTTAGCTG
>MKTK01000006.1:215834-255890 GCA_001898255.1 Chryseobacterium sp. 39-10
GAAACATTCGTGGTCGGTGTTCATCCCGGCATCAATGTATCTTTTGGCATCATTTCCTCTTAAACCCGGTGCATGCCCATCCAGCGGCTTACCAGACTGTTTGGCATATTCAATTTTCTTTAAAACTTCCTCATCTCCATTTAAAACACCGGGATAATTCATCATTTCAGCTAAATAATAAATATCGGGAGAAGCCATAAGTTCTTTAATATCTTCTGAATTAATTACTGCTCCCGCCGTTTCAAAAGCAGTTGCAGGAACACAGGAAGGAGCCCCAAAATGAAACTTTAAGGGGGTTTGATTGGCGTTTTCAATCATGTAATAAACGCCCTTTTTTCCCAATACATTCGCAATTTCGTGCGGATCGGAAATGGTGGCAACGGTTCCATGAATCACTGCCAGTTTAGCAAATTCGGAAGGAACCAACATCGAACTTTCGATGTGGATATGAGCATCAATAAACCCTGGAATGATGTATTGATGGGGTGCAGATTCCATTTTTTCAATTCGAGAAATTTTTCCATCTTCAATGGTCATTTCTGGAGGAAAAATATGTTTTGCTTTGATGTCAACAAACTGACCTTGTATTTTCAAAAGAGTTAATTTTTAAAAGGTTTCTTATCATCATAAAAAC
The DNA here is from genome assembly GCA_001898255.1 of Chryseobacterium sp. 39-10. Lineage (GTDB taxonomy): Bacteria > Bacteroidota > Bacteroidia > Flavobacteriales > Weeksellaceae > Kaistella. The sequence continues at coordinate 216,469 of MKTK01000006.1, forward strand.
GATACCATCCAAACGGGTGATGTTCTTATGTACACAATAGTGATTTTTTGGAGGCGAGCAGCGATGCCTAAAACAGCAACAATCATTTCTGCCTCCCACTGCTCTTTGCAGCATTTGAATCTGCAAATTTAGCGATTAACACTAACAAAAAAAACATTTTATAATGACCGATAACAGAAGTAAATCTTATGAAATTTTCTATATTTAACCATTAATTAAAAAAACTTAAATAGAAAAGCGACATGAGTATCCAAATTTCATATAATAAAGCAAAAGAAAAAAGCATCATCTGTAAGTCGCACGAAAGATTGATGATCAATCATTCATTGAACATGTTTCTTGCCCCGTGCGTCCTTCTCCTTTTTATGATCATATCTATTCCTAGCGAACTCAATGCGCAAAGTCATCGTTTCTTCTATGAACTTACCTTTAAAAAGGATTCCAGTTCATCTAAGTATGAGAAAGATTACTATATTTTAGACATCAGCAGAAATGAGCAGAAATTCTACAATGTAGAACTTTATAAAAACGATTCTATCCGAAAGGCCAGAAACAGCGACTACATTTTCTCTTATCCAAAATATGCAATAATGCTGATACAGAAGAAGAATGATTCTTTTGAAGATTATTTTATCGAAACGCCACAATACTATGTGCAGAAATCCGTCGATCAACAAACCTGGACCATAGCGGCAGACAAGAAAAAGATAGGAAACTTTACCGTTCAGAAAGCCACTACCAATTTTGGCGGAAGAAGCTGGATCGCCTGGTTTGCGCCGGATCTTCCGTTTTTCTACGGACCGTACAAATTTCACGGCTTGCCGGGTCTTATCTTAGAAATAGAAGACAGCCGGCAGAACTTTATTTTCTCCTTTAAAGGTAATCAGAACCTGAAGACAGAGACAGATACACGTTCTTTTTTAGAAACCCTGAACCAACAAAAACCGGTTGAAGTTTCGGAAAAACAACGTCAAAAATTGAAACTCGATTATTATAGTAATCCGTTTAAAGATTTTAAAGATGGTATGCTTGTTCAAAATGACCAAGGCGAAATGATCAAAGTTAACACCAAAGAACTCACCGAAAAACAACAAAAATACCTCAAACAGTACAACAATCCTATTGAGGCTGACAGAGCCGTTCAATATCCATAGTGAGATGCATAGTTCTCAACAAACAATCCTCAGCAAAACTGCTGAGGATTTTTCGTCATTATGTAAAGATTCAAAAATCAGTCACCATCCATTTCAATCTATTTAACCAGCAAAAGAGACATCCACTCTTCCCGCTGCTGTTTGTTTTTCAATTGTAAACCACACTCGTTGCACACTTCCAGAATATCGTCCACATCAAAGAAACACAAACCTGAAAGCAGCAACTCTCCGCCATCATTCAACACTTGTGCATAAGTAGGAATATCAGAAATCAAAATATTTCGGTTGATATTGGCTAGAATAATATCAAAATTTTCGCTACCCAAATTCTCGGCAGTTCCCTGCGCAATTTCCAGCTCCACTCCATTTCTTGCTGCATTCTCCTTTGAATTTTCTACGCTCCATTCATCAATATCAATGGCTACCACGCTCTTTGCACCTTTCTGCTTGGCAAAAATCGCAAGAACAGACGTGCCGCAACCCATATCCAACACCGTTTTTCCTTCAAAATCCATATCCAGCATTTGCTGTACCATGAGATGAGTGGTGGGGTGATGGCCGGTTCCGAAAGACATTTTGGGCTGGATGATCAATTCGTGAAATGCCGGTTTTGGTTCATGAAACTCTGCCCGAATGTACACTTTGTCGGCTACATTAATCGGCTGAAAGTTCTTCTCCCACTCTTCATTCCAATTGATATTGGGCATTTTTTCGAAGGTATATTTAATCGTTACTTCGGAACTGTTCATCAGCGGCAGGTTTTTCAAATCATCTTCATTGAAGAGCTCTTCCTGAATATAACCCAGGACACCGTCGTTCTCTTCGGTGAAGCTGTCGAAGCCGATATCGATCAGTTCTGCCATTAAAATTTCGTTCCACGGCTGAAGCGGAGCCAATTTAAAATTGAATTCCAAATAGTTTTGCATCGTAAATTTTTTGCAAAAATAAAGATTTGAAAACGAGTCCAAATCTTTATCTGAAAAATATGAAAAAAAAGGTTTTACCAAATAATATGTTCGTCGTGTTGAGACTGGTCCAGTCCGTCTTTTTCCGATTCATCCGAAACCCGAAGCGGAATAATGACATCGGTTAATTTATACAATAGCACCGAACCAAAAAACGCAAAAAAAGAAACCAATACCAGTGCCGCCATGTGATGCGCAAATATGACCCATCCACCATGCATCAAACTGGCATTTTCGCCATGTGCCAAAACAGCGGTCAAAATCATCCCCATAATTCCTCCAATGCCGTGACAGGCGAATACATCAAGCGTATCATCCACTTGTTTCAGTTTTCTCCAATGCACCATCAGGTTGGAAACGATGGCAGAAATAAAACCAATAAATAAACTTTCGGGAATGGTAACAAATCCGCAAGCCGGTGTAATGGCGACTAAACCTACAACTGCACCAATGCATGCACCTAAAGCTGATACTTTTCTGCCATTAATTCTGTCAAAAAATATCCATGTAATCATGGCTGCTCCCGATGCAACAGTAGTAGTGCCGAAAGCGGTAGCTGCGGTAGCATTGGCTGATAAAGCCGAACCCGCATTAAAACCAAACCAGCCAAACCACAGCATCCCTGTGCCCAACAGCACGTAAGGAATATTCGAAGGTTCATGATGCGGATTTTTTCTCTTTCCGATGACCAAAGCCCCTGCTAAAGCGGCAAAGCCCGCACTCATGTGCACCACGGTTCCCCCTGCAAAATCCTTTACGCCAAAATATTTCGTCAAAAGACCATCCGGACTCCATACCATATGGCAAAGAGGCGTGTAAATACATAAGCTGAAAAGCACGATAAAAGTGAGATACGAAATAAAACGAACGCGTTCGGCAAAAGAACCCGTAATTAAAGCGGGCGTAATGACTGCAAATTTCATTTGAAATAGCGCAAACAGCACAAACGGTATGGTGGAAGCCATCACTTTATGCGGAAAAACACCAACGTTACTGAAAAACATGTAGGTAAAAGGATTGCCAATAATGCCGTAATGTTCACCATTCATCGTGAAACCAATGGAATCACCAAATGAAAGTGAAAAACCAACAACCAACCACAGTATGGAAATAACGCCCAACGCTATAAAACTCTGCAACATGGTGGAGATAATATTCTTTTTACCCACCATACCGCCATAAAAAAAAGAAAGCCCAGGGGTCATCAGCAACACCAAACCGGAAGCACAGAGAATCCAGGCCACATCTGCACCCACAATTTTGTCTTCACCCAAAAAACGGGACGCATCCAATGTTGCCGAGCTTTCTGGCCACAACAATCCGGCAACCGACACCACGGCTATAATGATAAATGAAATTATCCAGCGCTTTTCTATTTTCATACAAATCATAAGTTTTACCCCTGCAAAAATATAATAATTTTTTATAAAACTATATTTTTTTTTAAAAACCCCCTGTAAAAAATACGGTAGAAAATAAAAATAACTTATAAACAGATCTTCCTTAACAAATCCTTCTTAAATAAAAACACTAAATTTTGGTAGAAAATGGATAGGGAACAAAACAGGCAAATAATAATTCAAGTCATTTCCTTTAAACGTGGTTAAATTTTATTACCAAAAAATTTTGTGGGTATTTTGAGATGGATGTTTTGCTTCATGTTTGCAGATGTTGCAGGGCTAAATCAAAAATAAAAAATAGAAAATACGCTCAATATGTACGTACCTCAATCAAAATATACTCAAATCCAGCAACACCCTACACACTGTACCGAAAATATCAAATTTCATAATACCATTAAAGTTGTTAACCTTGTATTATAGCATAGTATAGCCATAAATCAAATGATAACGTAGTGGTCTTATTATTGCTCCAATGTTATGAAATCAACAAAAAATAAAAGTATGAAAATGAATTTTTTAAAATCTCGAAATCAGTTACCACTTATTGCGGCTTGTACTTTTCTGGCTTTAACATTGTCATCTTGCAGAAACAATGATGAGGATGCAGATATAGATACCAATAAATATATAGAGCTTACGGTGCATGACGACTCGTTAGGCAAAGAGGTTACTTTTACTGGTGAGTACACAGGAAATATTTTTGCCGACCTTGATAATAATGGCAAAATAGACCCCAATGAGAAATTAACAAAAAATGACAAAGACTACTTCTATTTTACAGCCACCAATAAAAAAACAAAAATTTACGGTGAATTTAAGTCCATTTTCACTCCTAAGAGTTTTCAAAATACCGATCTTACAAAATACAGTTCATTAAGAAAAGTGAGGCATGCCGGACCAGGAACTATAACTGTAGATGCTAACAATAACATTGAACATCTTAGCTTATATAATAACCCCAATCCTACTTTCGATTTTTCTCCATATAAAAAAGCAACCACCATTTACTATAATAAAGGATTATTGGAAAAGGCAGATTTCTCGCAAAATCCGGCGCTAGAATTTGTTGATGTATCCAATAATCAACTCGCGAGTCTTACCTTCGCCAAAAATAAAAACTTAACTCGCATTGATTGCTACCTTAATTTTATTAGTGAAGCCCAAATGCAGTTAACCGTCAATAGCATTGGCAACAAAGTTCCGGGTACCGTTACTTACATTGTTCCTTATGCGGTAAACTACCCGAACAAAATTGATAAAAACGTCATGACCAAAGCACAAGTGGCACAAATGTCTGCCAAGGGTTGGGATTCACAGTACTTAGAATTCCAGGGTGAAAATTATACGATTGGCCACGGGTTCGAAGGTTTATAACAGAAAATTTCAAAAAAACCTTTAAGCAATATCGTTACATCAAATTTGATATTGGAAACTTCCAAAATCAAAATAATCCATTAATTCATTTTACTCAACACTTCGCTAAAAAATTTTTTAACACGTTAATTATCAGTATGTTTATGCCTGCAACATCCATACAGAAAACCCGAGTTATCCAGTGTTAAAAGTATTGTTTTTTCTGCATTTGAGCTAATGGAAAAACAATTAGATTGTAGAATACCAAAAACTTTTGTTTTGTTGATGATGCAATTTTTGAGCATCAAAGGCAGAATCAATTTTCTTCAATTGGAACGATTTTCAGAGCGGTGCGAATCGGGATTTCGATATTTCTTTGAGCAAAGTTTTGACTTTCTTTCCTTTAATAAGCCTTGTTAAAGGTTCATTTGAAAGGAAAAATAGCATTGGCTTTCGACCCGAGTTACATTTCAAAATCAGGAAAAAAAACGTCAGGGATAGGTTATTTTTGGTCGGGCGTTGCCGGCAGAGCCAAGTGGGGATTGGAGTTTTGCGGATTGGCTGTGTTGGATCTAATACGCAAAACGGGCTTTCACTTGTTTGGATTTCAAACAAGTGATTTGCAGGATGAAGAATAATTGATTGGCTTTTATGTCCGTAAACTTTTAGAACGAATAGAAGAACTTTTGAAACTTTCAAAATATATGGTAGCCGATGCCTATTTTTCTAAAATAAGTTTTGTACATCCTTTTGTGGAAGCTGGATTTCAGGTGATTTCAAGACTTCGGGACGATGCCGATCTGCAGTATATTTTTGTTGGAGAACAGAAATCCGGCAAAGGAAGACATCGTAAATATGATGTGATGGCAAAATTGATTTTCAACAACTGAATTGGGAGTATGCATAATTGGTTTCTGAGCTCGAAGATGAAAAGATATATTCGCTAAAAGTGTATTCAAAATCCTTGAAAAGCGTGATTAAAATTGTGATTGTTTACACGAAAAACAGCAAAGATAAATGGTCTCACAAGATTTATTTTTCCACGAACTTGCAACAAAATTGCGATAAAATTCTACAGATGCACAGATTGAGGTTCCAGATTGAGTTTTTGTATCGCGATGCTAAACAGTTCACAGGCTTGAATCATTGCGAAGCGCGCAGCATAAACAAGCTCAATTTCCATTGGAATATGTCGCTAACGGCGATTAATTTGGCAAAAATCGTGCATTGGATTCCCAGCAAAGACGAAAAATCAAATAAGGAAGTTGTGTTTTCGATGAGTGACATTAAGACACGGTATTACAACGAGTTGCCACTGAATCGATTTGTTTCAATGTTCATGAGAAACCCCGAACTTGAGAAAAATAAACACAAGATTACGCAATTCCTACAATTTGGAAAGATTGCAGCGTGATGTTTTTAGCGAAGTGTTGTTTACTGGTATAATGCAAATTCCATCGTTGAGAAATCTAATGACTATAGAAAATTCAGATACGAAAATTCAAAAAAATTACATTGAACATGATAATGAATTTCTTGTAGAATCATCAAAAACCACATATTCAGATTCTGACAGAAAACTTTTTGGTTATTGATTTAATAACTTCAAATCAGAAGACATATATAAAATCTCTGGGAAAGATTTGAATCCTTCAAATTTACTCGATTTAAATCGGTCTTTAAGTCTAAATGCAAAGCCGAAAAATGCAGATAATTATACAACATTTGTCTTAATTTTAAATTTTTATCCTTCAACTATTAGTTATGTAAATAAACCTGAACTTGAAAAAGGAGTGAAAATAAAGAACAAAAGGAGCAATTTTACTACAAATTATTGGGAAAATAGTTGCTCATTGAATTTATATAACCAGATTTCCCCGAAACCAACCTTTCGTTCTTATCAATTAAAAAATAAATAACAAAAGCACTACAGCTAACATAGTGGTATTGGCAATAGGCGCGACGAACGGCTTTGCATCAAACTCTTTCGTAAATTTAAACTTTCGTTCTTCGCATTAGCGTTAGCGCTAAAAATCCAGCCCATCGCCAATAAGCGGACAGTTACCTGCAAGTTTACAAAACAGAACAATCAAATGATTGAAGATGAAAATATGGGGGCTAGATAGAAATAAACAGTCTGAATATTTTAGCGTATGCCTCAGAAATAAAAAGATGCCCAATTAAACGAAAAAACTTGGGCGCAAAACAGATGTATTTTTATGCATCTAAGTAATAAGCAGATAATTGAAACGCTTTCAATGAGCGAACAATTAACATAAGCATCACCTTCAATTCAGATGGTCTATTCAAACTATTAATTTCTGTTTTTTAATAGAAGCCAGCCACTTAAAAGTCGTCCGTCCGAAACTTTAATAATGTACCAGTAATTTCCTGTAGAAAGGTTCTGTGAGTTGTGTTTTCCGTCCCATTCAAAAGGTCCATTCGTTATTTTTCTCAAAACACACCTTCCAAATCTATCGAATACTGATATTTCGGAGTTGGGATAATTTTCAATGCCATCTATTTTCCATGTATCGTTTACACCATCAGCATTTGGCGTAAATACGTTCGGTACATTAAAAATGGAAAAAGTCATAAAACCGATGATACAACCACCTACTGTTTTTACATAAACAGTATGACTGCCGTTGCTCAGGTTTTTAAAAATATTTGAGTTTTGCCATGTCAATTGATCCAATGAAAATAAGAAATCACCAGAGCGAGATAGAATAACCGTCGCATTATTGTTGATGATATCCACACGTACTAAAGTCGCCAGAACAGTTTTCTTAATCACCGTAGTTGCAGAGTTTTCACACCCTAGATTAGTGGTTATTTTTACCGTGTATGTTCCTGGAGTAGTTACTTTTAGCACTTGCGAAGTATCAATCACTGTGGGATTTCCATCCTTTGTCCAAGCGTACGTAAAGCCACTTCCCGCATCCAAATTGATAAATTGACCGTCACAAATTTCTTGTTCTGTCGGTAAACTAATACTTGGTTTCGGTTGCATTGTGAGCATTAATTTAAAATACGTAAAACAGCCCAATGCATTACTGATTTTAATGTTGAACACATTTGTTCCCATTAGAAGACGCACTTTTGAAGCATCTAGAATCTGTTGATTGCCCGCATCGTAAAAATCAAAACTATAATCACTGGGATTTGTAATTAAATTCCCTTCATAATCATGCAGATTTACTTCTTTAAAGTTTGCCGTAGTATCATTACAAAAGGTTTCTGGATAATCATTTCCTGGAATTCCACCATTGGTAATAGAAACTTGCACTGCTAGCCTAAGAACACTTTCACAACCATTGATAGTTTGACTTGCATAGTACGTTGCGCCATCAATCAATGGATTAGTAGCTGATAAAAGAATATTCGAAGCGGTATACCATTTTACATTTTGCCCGTTTACTACAAGTTGAGCAACCGCAGGATGGGACGCTGCACAAAACGTTTGCAAGGCAATTCCGGTAGGCGAATTTGGATTTTGAATAGATACAAGAACCTCTGCCCTATTACTTTCGCAACCATTTAAGGTCTGGCTAGCGTAGTATTTTTGACCATCAACCAATGGCGTGTTAGCATTTAAAGGATTTCCCAGTGCGTCATACCATTTAATAGCAGTTCCTGCAATAAGAATATTCGATATTTTAGGATTTGCAATTTGACAAAAGTTTTGCGTAGCATTAACAATCGGAAGCGGCTCACTGGCGATAATCACGTTTTGAGTTTGCGTGGAGATATTTCCATTACCATCATCATAAGACCAAGTAATGGTATAATTCCCTGGTAGCGTATACTGCAAAGGGCTTGTTGTTGTAGCCACAATAGCTCCTGCGCACGCATCTGTAGCTGTAGGAATAGAAGTGATCACGGTAGTACAATTTCCCGTAATGGTGGGTAAAACAGCCGCATTAGGAATGGGGGCCGATTTGTCTTCTACTTTTAATGTTACTGTAAAAGTTCCGTCACAATTTCCTGTTCCCGTAATCGTGCATGAGTAAACGCCTGCATTTGCTATTGTTGCATTTGGAATCGTAGGATTTTGCCGTGTAGATGTAAAACCATTGGGTCCCGTCCAACTGTACGATGTACCGCCCGATGCGGTAAGTTGTATTGTAGATCCTGGACATGTTGGGGAACTAGAATTAACTAAAGTAGTTGTTCCACACTCTTTAAACTTTGCAATAAAAATATCCCAACCTCCAAGAGGTGAAGTTCCATTGGTTGATACATCTGTACCGATGTTTGCCGAAACGTTCCCACCCATATACAGATATTCGTTTTTATCCTTTGTGAAAAATACACTATCGAAACCTCCTATAGCTCCACCATAATGTGTTCCCCAAAGTTTAGTTCCATCAGGTGATATTTTTACAATGAATGGATTATTCGAGAATTGTGCATTTTGATAGGCGTCTGGCGTCGCTATATCTGCACCATAATTAGAAGTTCCAGCTAAATATACATTATTATCCTTATCGATAAATGAAGAATAATAATTAATTGTATACGTATTGTTCAATCTATATTTGAAGAATGATTTTGAAAGAATGGTATTTGTTGCAAGATCAATCACAAAAATACCATCTTGTCTATCATTGAAGTTCATATCAAAATTACCCACAAGAATCAGTTTGTTGTCCGTAGTAATTTTACCATTATATAAAAAGTCGGTATTGGTATATCCTAAATAACTAGATTGCAGTAACGCCCCATTTTTATCAAATCGAGCATAAAGTCCATCACCAGATCCGCCCGATGTATTTTGGAATGCATTCTTTAAAGGTAAATTGTTGCATTGCGTGGTTCCAAAAACCTGCAAATTAGAATTTAAATCCAAGTTGCATGTAAGTAGTTCTGTGGAAGGACAATTTACACCTCCAAAGTAGGTTCCCCATAGTTTATTTAAATTCAAATCTGTTTTAATAATAAAACCTGTTTGCAACCATGTATTTGTATCCTGAAAACTTCCTGGCGTCGCAATACCAGAAGAACTTGTCGTAGAACCTACAAAGTAAATTCCATCATTGGAAATAGCGATATTTTTTATTTTATCCGTACCATTTCCACTAAAGGCTACTACTTTTTTCAAAGCCCCGGCGTTTGTTAATGCATACACCTTTGCTCCGCTATTCCCTGAACTTTCACCACCAATATATAAAGTAAAATCATCAGCAATTTTTAGATCATTTGGTCTAAAATAAACAAGTGGCTCGTTGATGTATGTTCCCCAAACTTTGTTTCCGTTGGCATCAATTTTAAAAACAAAATTATTGTAGGTAGAACTAATATAAGTTGTACTATAAGTACCTGATGTTGCAATCTGTGTATGACTTTGAGTAAATCCGTAGGTATATACAAAATCAGCATTGTCCGTAGTTATGCCATTCAAATTTTCGTTTTCGTCACCGCCATAATAGCTTCCCCAAATTCGGATAGGTACAGGATCTATAACCATCGTTTTATCCGATGTATTCTTGCTACTTTCAAATCCAAAAATTTGATTGCCCAAATCTTTAAAACCTACTCTTATTTCATTCTTTACAGTTCCAAACTCTTCCCAAGAATGCGGAATATTTTCCTGCATTTCACCAAAGCGCAACTTCATGGCAAGTTTGCCGTCTTGCAGTTTCGTCTTTGCACCATTAAATTTTAACTGAATATCAGAGATCTTCCCACCAGGATGTACTACAAAATTGTACTCCACGGCCTTGGCCGTATCTTTAGGTTTAAAAAACACCAAATCCACATTAGGATAGAGATTTTTGTAGGTAATTTTTTTGTATCGATACACATTGGCTACACCCTCTGGGCGATCCGGAATCGTATAGAAATTCTCGTAATCTGCAGATCGTTCTTCCGCAACAATTTCAGGATTTGCAGTAGCATTTACGAAATCAACATCTACCCGATGATAGCGGTATTTATAATCGTATTCTGGTTTTTGATTGTCTTTTAATAGGTTCTTTTGATTCTTTTTAGAAGCCTTCCTTTCCATTTTTTCAACTTCATACACATCATAAGAAAATCCTTCCTCTTTGATCTGAACATGTAATCCAGCAGAATTAAAAAGGTATTTCACCTTAGCATTCGGCTTTCCATGCTGATCTAAAATCTGACCTTTGTTTTCGTAAAAATAATAGGCATTGTTGTGCTTTACATGCTTTTGTGCAAAAAGAAAACAACCTGCAAACAAGAAAACCAAAATGTACAAATTCTTCATCTCGTATTGTGAACCGCAAAGGTAATCTATTATCGATTTCGTAGAGTTGATCTTTTTGCAAAAACCACAAGAATCCTATTAAAGCTTACGCATACTAAACCGATCTTTTTTACATATAAGGTCTAAAAAATCTACCATAAGGGTCCCTGCAATCCACTTTATTTTCAAAATGATTCATTGCTAGATCAGTGCAAAATCAACAATATTCAGCAAAGCATCAAGGGAAACAAATGCAACCAAATATGCTAACGAAACTCCCTACTCCCTACTCCCTACTCCCAACTCCCAACTCCCAACTCCCAACTCTCAACTCTCAACGCTCACCCCCCTTTCTCCACCTAATAAAATCCCCCACACGCATCCCGTTGATCTCAAAAAACAACTTCGAAAAATGCTGCCGCGACCTGATCCCGCACTCTTCAGCCAACGCCTTAATCGTATAGTTCAGGTACTTCGTCTCGCTGCTCAACAAATGCGTAATATACCGTATTCGAAGCGTTGCAAGATAGGTCGTAAAACTCATGCCTTTTATTTCATTCACATACACCGACAGGTAATGCGCGTTAGTGTCCAGCTGGCGGGCAACACTATGCTCGGTAATGCCCTTTTTGGTGAACATGTTTTCCCGCTCAAAGCGGTCAAGCTTCTTGCTGATCTCTTGGGCAGTCTCCGACGATAGAAAACTCTTTCGACAGCCACCGCCATCACCTGCACCTTCATCAGCACAATCCATTTCTATGGAATCATCCGGCTCATTATAAGAACGGCTGATGCCCCGGGCGCGCACATAGCGAAAAACAGACAAGAGCAGAAAGCTAAAAATCGCCAATGCAATAAGAAAGGCAATACGAACACTCCTTTGCCAGGAATAAGATAGCGCCTCTTTCTCATCATGCAGCAACTTCAAATCATAGGATTGATGAAGCTGCTCCGACAGGTAAGGATAATCGCTCAGCAACAAACCCTCAGCCCGAAGAAGCTGATGGCTGTAATACAACTGCCGGCTTACATCCCGGTCCTGGTAATACCCAATCAGATGCTGGTAGCTGCCGTAAACCTCAGTAGGAATAAACTGACGCCGATCAAAAATAGAATCAATCTTCCGGTAATAAACCTGGGCTCCCTCAAAATCCTGGCGGGCATCCAGAATCTGACCCAGATAATAGTAAAGAACAGCCGCCCACGCAAAATCATTTCTTTGCAAAATTTCAGGCAGTGCCTGCTCCAGATCGGCAACGGCAAGGGCATAATCACCATTCCGAAACTTGGCAATTCCCCGGCATTTCAGGAAATACGCATGCTCAAGCGTAAAATCAGCGTCAGCCCGGCTCAGGGCAATTCCCGTCGCAATCAGGCGCTCGCTCTTATCAAAATGATGCAGATAACGGTGCATCACCACCTGCTGATGAAGCGAATTCAAGTACGCCCTCTTGTAATTATACCGCTCGTTCGCATGCTGAATCTTAAGGTGAACAGATCCATAGTAGGTAGCGCAGTCACTGAAGTGCCTTAGGGCCTCTTCGTAATAACCGAGATGCGCTTTCACAACGCCTAAATGATAAACAATCTTATGAAGGTGGTAAAGGTCCTTCGTGTTCTTGGCATAGGAGTAAGCTTTCAGATAGTGGTACAGAGCAAATCGGTACTTCTTCTGGTAGAAATAGTAAACGATGCCTTTGCTCAAATAATCTTTACTGATGTCATCTGCGGTGCCATACCGCAAACTCGCCATCAGGGCACTGTCTGCGTAGGCTAATTTGTGCGGAAGGTCAAACTGTCGGGCTTCCCGGTACCCTTCCAGCAGCACCGTGGTGGCGTTCTCACCTTTCGCTTTCTCAATCACCTTTGTCACATAAGGCATCGCCCGCACATCATCAACGGTCATTTCTGCGTACGCTGCCCTCAGCTCATCATAGGTTTCTTTCACTGGCGACTGCGAAAATAACAACGGCGAACATGCAGATAGGAGAATCAGAAAGCAGGGTAAGCTTCTCATGGCGACTCGTCATATCTTAATCAACTCAAAAATAGACAATTCCACAGAGATGAACCACCTTTTTCGAAAGCCGACGATAAATACGGATGCCGTCGTCCGCAACGCCCTCCAGCAAACCATTAGCAAAAAAAATTAGAGGGTGCCATTTTAAAATGGTAACATATCAATTTTAAAATGAGACCATCCAACACTTTCTTTCGGCTGCCATTCCACATAATTTTGATGCCATATTGCACAGACTATCATTGCAAAATTTACAAACTCAAAAATTCAATCCTGAACAAAAAACGCGAACCCCCGAACAATCACCATGAAAACCATTGCACACCTTATCCCTAAAACCATCGCCGCCGGCTTCTGCGTGCTCTTCACCTATGCTGCAGTAAGCAAAGGGTTAGACTTTGAAAACTTTCAGGTTCAGCTCGCACAGTCGCCCCTGCTCAGCGCTTACGCAGGCCAAGTATCCTATGGCGTCATTGCCCTGGAACTCCTCATTACCGCCATGCTGCTCATCCCCAAAACCCAAAAAACAGGCCTCTACGCGGCTTTCGCACTCATGGTCGCTTTCACCGCATACATCTACCTCATCCTCAACTACAGCGACTTCGTGCCCTGCTCCTGTGGAGGCATCCTCGAGAAAATGGGCTGGACCCAACACCTCATCTTCAATAGCATCTGCGTAATGCTCGCAGGAACCGCTGTTGTGCTGAGGCAGAAAAACAACATGCCCATGGTCCGCAAATCCATCCTGCGCACCACTGCATGGCTGGCTATTCTTACCCTTCTCAGCTCAGGCATCATCATCGCATTGTTTTTTTCCTCAGAATACATCATCAAAAAAGAAAATAATTTTACAAGGAGGTTCCTAATGCATCCCATTATTGAGGGCCAGTCAATAACGTTAGATAATGATTTCTACTATTTTGCAGGAGCTGACAACCACAAAATTTTTCTTGGCAATAGAATAATGCCTCAAAATCTACTTACTATAGACTCTTCAATGACTGGCGTATCCAATATGACCATTAAACTTGAACTGTTAAAATATCATTATAAAAAACTAGAGATAAAAGTACTCGGCAACAACTACTATATTTTTGATGGTACCATACCGGTAATATTTAAAGGGAAACTTGGTAACCCTGCAAATAGGGAAATTAGTTTTGACGATGCGTTTTTTGATCAGCTTGCAATAGTTGATAGCGCCACTTTTGTCTTTAGAACGATAAGTACAAAAACAAAAGAATTGACCTTGGGTCATCTGAATATCAATCAGAATCTAAGGAACGGGGTACATATTTTCCCTCATGTTTTACAAAAGCAAAAAGATGGTGTATTTGATAGCGACGGCTATTTATCTTGTGATAACCCGACAGGTAAAATTACCTATATATATTCATATCGAAATCAGTTTCTTGTCTTGAATCCCAAAATGGATCATATCCAGCGATTTCAAACAATCGATACAATAAAAACCGCTGAGATCACTATTAAATCCTTATCTGATGGTAGTTTTAAAATGACTAAACCACCATTAAAAGTGAATGGACATGGTAAGGCATACAAAGGTCTACTTTTTAATCCTGCTTATTTAATGGGTCGAAATGAATCGGTAAATAGGTGGAAAAAAAGCAAAATAATAGACATCTACAGCATTGACTCTAAGGACTATATAGGCAGTATGTATGTAAATAATCACAAAGGATTCTCGATGAGTGACTTTGTGGTGAACGATGAAAATATGTATTTAATCGTGGGGAATAAACTTATTAAATATCAACTCACAAGTACTTTAAAAAAGCATTTTAAAAACGGGGATGCTGAAAACCGAGTTAAAGAGTAGGCTAATTTTAATTTTTTTTTATTATGAAAAAAATTGTTTTACCTGTAATCCTAATAATTGTAGGAACAGGGTCAGCTTTTGCTACGATGATGGCAAAAAAGAGTATGACTGCGGTGAATGGTTACAAAATCATAAACACCGGAGGAGGACAATTCACATGTGAAGACGTTGGTCAAAAATGTAGTACCACTGCAGTCGGTGATTACTGTAGATGGTCATCAGACAACAATGTCATACTGCATGAAATTGATTCACCCGAAACAATGTGTGGGGATCCACTTTATGAACTTCCTGTACAATGAAAGGTAGGGCGCTAATTGGCGCCCTATTTCATTTCTTTTGAAATCCACAATATACTTTTATCGCCTTTAAGAAAATAATTCCACCATTCTATTATCTTCAATGTTAGATCTTTAATATCTTTAGATTTTTTGGTGAAAGAGTGCTGCTGGTCGGTATAAAATAAAGCAATTACCCTCTTATTATTCCTAAGTAAGCCCATATAAAAGCTCATCGTTTGGCTTGAAGGCACATTGGTATCTCGTTTTCCTGCCCATAGCAAAATTGGTACACGAACATTCTCCACAAAGTTGATTGGATTATTACTGAAATATAGATCCTTAGCATCTGAATAAGGCTTTCCTATAGCAAACTGTCCTGTTTCAAATCTAGAGTAGTCAGCAATTTTGTGCATTTCATTAAATGAGAAATAAAAATTAACAATATCACTGACAGAGGATCCTGATATATAGGTGGCAAAGCGATCGGAATGTGTTGCAATAAAATTGACTTCATATCCACCAAGCGAGTGTCCAGTGAGCCCAATTTTTGACTGATCAATAAAGGGATTTTTCGTCACAACATCCAATCCAGCATGCACACAATCCAAGGCCGAAAACCCAGTTCCTCGTTGATCAAACACAATATCGGGCTGAAAAACGAAATAACCCTTCTCCAGAAGCATTCGTATATTGAAACCGTTCTCTCCCCATTCAGGTGTCAAATAGTGAGTCGCTTTTTGATGCTGTACCTGATAAATATGGACAACCATAGGATACGTTTCTTTCGCATTAAAAAGGATCGGATAGTAAAGGACGCCCTTCAAAGGAACTCCCACACTGTTTACATAAGAAAAAATTTCTTGCTTCGCTTGCAAAATCGCTTTATCATGCAAATTGGTACCATAGACCAACCTTTTATCTTTACCATCAAGAGCCGTCGCAAAAAGGCTTGAAGCTAAATTAAAGTTCTCTTCAACACTATATACTTTTTTGTGGTTTAAATGGTAAGCAAATTCTTTGATTCTGTGCTGGGTGTATGGTAGAATTTGAGAAAGCTTACCCCGATGATAACTAAAATACCCATTGTTATTTCCACGTGCTCTTTTTAAATGAAGAAGAAGTGGTTCCTTTGCATCAAAATTTCTTGCAACAATAGTTAAGCTTTCTGAATGGTGAATGTTAGTACTACCAATTTTATAAAATGAAATGGAAGTTTCATCTTCAATTTTTATACAAGTTGAAACACCGCTACGGAGATGATAAGTATAGATGGAATCACCTTTTTCAAACAATACAGAACCATCAGAAATAAATATAGGGTTTGTATAACTATGGTCTAAATTAAGGCGCCTTAAAAAGTTGTTTGAGTGATCGTACAACTGCCAACTCTTACTAATTTCACTGTAAGCCAAAGTAAATCTACTGTCAACATCCGTAACCATTTCATCTGCACGATCGAATACAAGTACTGATCCTTTCGTAATGGTATCATAGCGATATATAGTTGCAGATCTACCAGCAGTATAGCTACATTGTTCTTCTGTATTGTACATCCAGAGATAACGACAATCATTCATGCCGACAAAAACAAACGAATGATCATTACCAAGCGCAGATAGCTCACCATTACTTATGTTCCACAAATGATAATCATGCTGTAGATATCCGTTTTTTTTATCATGCAGTCGTCCATCGCTGCCATACCAAACTTCCAATGAGTTATCTTTTTTAGGGCGTACTCGTTTGTAAATGTCAATAAGAAATACTTCATCATTTTTACTTTCAGTAATCTCGATAGCACCACCCGAATCAGCCCTTACCGATACGTTCTTATAGGTCAATCCATCAACCATTCGTACCAATGTAAAATCGTATTCTGTGCTACTTTCTTCCTTACTGCAATGTGCAACAATGCATATAAACTTGCCGCAAGAAACCAACTCTATTTTATTTCCTTTTTTATTATTCAAATAAATGGTATTCATCCTTTTGCCGTCCCATTTAACTAATTCATATGATGCTCCTCTTTTGAAAAGGACATACAAAATATCTTTTCCATCCGTCACAAAATTGTCCACCTCACTCGCTTCAAAGCGGCTTTTGCCTTTATAGTCATAAATACCTATACCACCATGACGACTAAGTAGGACAAACTGATCTAGACCTTTTAAAATCTCAGAACGCCTCAAATCTTTGAAATTGAGTCTTTTTTTCGCCTTCAGGTCAATCAAAGATGCTTCACTTATTCCCCATGCAAAGAGAAGATTATTGCTCAAAAAAGAAGTATTCGTTTTTCCTACGATAGTATCATAGGGATGGTGCAACATTTTGCCATCAAAAACAAGTAGGGTATCCGAATTTTGCGCGTAAGACTTGGTCACCACAGCAAATCTTTCGTCATTCGACACTTTAAGAGTATGCAGTGAACTTGAAAAACTGGACATCCAACGATCAAGCTCAGCAGTACTTTGCTGAGATTTCATCATCAGGGTTGAATAGAGCAAAACAAGCACGAAAACAGGTCTCATCAGTATCCGGTATTCTGTGGATTCAAGTTAGAATTCAGCAAAAGTTCTTTTTGAGGAATAGGCCAGTATGCATGGTAAGGTTTCCAGTTGGGCTTTGTGAGATGCAAGTCGTCCAGTCTGCCAAATCTTTTTAAATCAATAAAACGATGTCCCATTTCGGTAAAAAATTCCCTTCTGTTTTCCTGTAAAATTTTGGTCAGCAAATCAGAGGGTGAAATTCCAGAATCATACATCATTTGACCGGCTCTTTTACGAATAGGATTGATGTACTGTAGAGCTTCTGAGACCTTGTTTTGTTTGGTCAGCGATTCTGCCAGAAGAAGATATACTTCTTCAAGTCGAAAAACAATTGAATTTTCGGTGGTATTAGAAGTTCGGTTCTTGTACTTTTCCGCTCGGTACCAGGTATTATTGCCAACCTTAACTGTCGCAAGGTAATAGTTTCTTCGCAGATCGTTAGAAGCAAAAGAATTGACAAGGTCATCAGAGAGCGACATTGATGCGGGTGCCGCATTTACAAAATAATAAATCGACGCTTCTTTTACGGCGTCTCCGTTGTTTTTGGGCTTCAGCTGCCAAATGATGTGTGTCCCCGATTTTGTAAAAACTTTGCTTAAGTCATTCTGAAATTGATACAACGGACTGTTGACAATCTTCTTTAGTGTTAGCTCTGCCTCCGGCCATCTCTTTTGTTGCATCTGAATTTTTGCCATAAGCATTTGGGCAGTCTTGCGATTGATAAAGATTCTGTCAATATGCCGATAATCATCTTCTAGCAGTTCTGTCGCAATTAAAAGATCATGTTCAATTTTTTCAAGTACGCTCTCCGAAGCCGTTTTTGAAAGCGATTGGTTTTGAGTGTAGCTGGTAGAGAGAACCAAAGGAATATCACCAAATAGTTGTTGAAGGTAAAAGTATAGCACAGAGCGTATTACAAGAACTTCACCTCTCATTCTTGTAACGTCCTCAAGAGAAATTGATCGCGAGTGCTCAAGTCCCTCCAAAATGGCATTACTAAGATAAATCTGCTGATAGGTTGCATTCCAAAAGTCATCAACTGCCATATTAGTGTCAAGCAATGTATTGTTTGATAATTCTGGCAGTCCATTGGTGGAATTTACAGCATAAAATGTTAGATCATCGGTATACAACCCCAGCAATTTCCCTCCCTGATCACCAGCTAAAGGTGATTTATCCCACAATCGGGCATACAGACCCGAAAGCGCTGCGTTCGCCGTTTGCACGTTATCAAAGACAACCTCAGACGGAATTTGGTTTTCAGGAAGATCAACTTCCAGTAATTTTTCGCACGATACCAAAAGTGCGACTGCAAGCAATAGAACTCCAACTGTAAATTTATTTATTATCAATTTCATTTTTTTTATTTTTTTGGTGAGTAAGGTTAAGTATTATTTGATTCGCTAAAGCGTTAGCTGAATACCAAATGAGTAGGTTCGAAGAGGTGGCAAAAAGCCGATAGAGGTAAATTCCGGGTCAATACCGAAGTAGTTGGTTAGGGTAATAAGATTTTGTCCCTGAAAATAAACACTCGCCTGACGCAAGCCCGTACCCTTCACAGGAATCTTGTACGTAAGTTGCAAATTTTTTAGTCTTATGTACGATGCATCTGAAACGCTGGCAGTACTGGTCTGAAAAAGAGTGTTGTAAGATGAGGCAATCGAACTGTAGGGCATATATAAACCAGTCGGGTTGTTGGCCGACCATACATCCAACGCACTAGCAGGCAAATTATTAATGATCCCTGGAGATGGAATAATCGAATTGTAATTCCGTGCTTGCTGCTTCACAAACTGTATCAAAAATGAAAAATTCCAATTCTTGTAAGTCACATCGTTTGTAAAACCACCGTAGAACTTTTGCGAAATGTCTTTGATAACCATCCTGTCATTTAATGATGAAATTTTTCCGTCTCCATTAAAATCCGTAAAATCATAAAGACCGGTTTTGGGATTAACACCATTAAGCTCATAAAGCTTTATAATAGAAATGGGCTCACCCACTACATAGCTGTTGGCGTAGCTAGAACCCTCAAGACCTGGAAATGATAGCAGCTTATTACGAGGTACAGTTAGATTTAATGATGTACTCCAATTAAACTGTCGCTTCCTCATAATCTCACCATGGAATTCAAACTCTACACCCGTATTCTCTATAACTGCGTCCAGATTAGCCAATACACTACTAAACCCTGTAATCGACGGGAGCTGGTAGCCCACAAGCTGATTTCCTGACCGATTACGATACCAAGCTGCATTAAGGTGAATCCTATTATTAAAAAGTCCCAATTCAATTGCCGCCTCTGTCTTAACAGTCTTCTCCCAGCTAAAATCCGGATTATACAGTCTAGAAGGCACCAGTCCCGTTATTCCGTTATACCCCAATGTTGCGGTTTCAAACGTGTTGTGATACTGGTAGTCACCAATTGCATCACTACCCGAAGAACCGTAGCTCCCTCTCACTTTTCCAAAACTTAGCCACGAAACATCTCTCAGAAAATTCTCATTAGAAAATAGCCAAGCAACACCAATAGCACCAAAGCTGCCAAATTTTTTGTTAGGTCCAAATCGACTACTTCCGTCTCGCCTCGCTGTTGTATTAAAAAGGTACTTTGTGTCAAAACTATAATTAATCCTGCCAAAAAATGCCGCATATCTATACTCGGTCGTAAGACGGTCCAATATAGTTTTGGTACGTGCTGCTCCAATATTATGTATAAATGAATTACTTTCATAACCAGTTCCTTGAATCGCTTCCGAACCAGAAGTATCTTCTTGATACGTACCGCCCACCATAATGTCAAACTTATGCCGATTCATATGATACACCCATTGTATTTGGGGCTCAAAAACCAATGACAAATGACTCTGAATTCCCCTTGATGATTGAGAGTTCAGCGAAGTTACTCCTGTAGAAGGACTATAGGCAGTGCTTGGCCGTAGTGACCATTCCTCTATCATCTGGTAGGTGAACCCCCCGTTTAGGGCAATCTTTAGATTCTTTGCCAGCTCGTAGTCAGCATTTAAACTCGTCAGAAACTGAACATTCTTGTTGGAGTAGCTATTTTCATAGGCAGCTACAGGATTGCTGAACGTATTATTTTCCCAATTAAGATGCCCAGCTTCATCATAAAGTGCAGGAGCATTCGGAGGTAGTGTGTAAGATAAACGGGTCACATCCGAACTGATTAAATTGTGCGTCATCCAAGACATATGGTTCCGCATTTGGATGCTGAGCTTTCGATCCGCAGATCGATGGTTAACATTACTCGAGAGCGTATTCGTCTTGTACCGAAAATCCTCGCCGAAAACCGTTGTTTGGTCAGTATGTCCCAAACTAAGTAAAAAATTGGTAGTATCACTACCACCGTTTACTGAAAGACGAGTTGTGGAAGTAGAGGCAAAGTTACCAATTAACTTATCTCGCCAGTTGGTATAGCGCTTTTGGTCCCAGCTCCCATTTACATCATATGCATTAGCAGGATAATTTACAATGCCGTCATTCGCAAAAGCCTGCTTTCGCATACTGATGTATTGCTCAGTATTCATCATCGTTAGGTTGGATACTGCTTCACTTAATCCATACGACGAATTTAAATTTACTGTCACAGCTCCACTTCTACCCTTTCTGGTAGTAATCAACACTACACCATTGGCTCCTCTCGAGCCGTAAATGGCCGTCGCATCGGCATCCCTTAAAACATCCATACTTTCTATGTCATTGGGATCCAAAAAATTGAGAGGATTAATGCTGGCTTCCGGAAGTACACCACCGCCATATCGTGAAGTAAATCCCCCTATGATGGGGATGCCGTCAACTATATACAAGGGCTGACTACCATCAATTTCAGAGTTTGCGCGAGTTCGCAAACTGTTTCTTCCGCGAATATTAACGGTAAATCCCGAACCCGCTACCCCGCTATTCTGCACAATGCTCACCCCAGCCATCCTTCCCTGTGCCGCCTGCAAAACATTGCTCACCGGTTGGTTTTCAATATCCTTTGCCGTAATGCGGGAAATACTCCCCGTGCTCTCCCGCTCTTTCACCTTGTAGTACCCCGCATTCAGCACCACCTCCTCAATCCGGTTTTCCTTCAGCACCAAATCAGTGTCCAGTACCGCCGTGGCACCCACTTTCAACCGACGCTCAGGATAGTCGGGGTGACGCATCACCACCGTGGGCGCCTTGCCCGAGAGACGAAGCTGGTAGTGCCCTTGGGCATTCGTGGCCGTTGCCGTGGCACTACCCTCCTCAAACACGGTTACGCCCTGCAGGGGCTTCTGATCGGCGGTAATGGTACCGCTAATGGTTCGTACCTGCCCCAGAGCCACGCCCGAGACCAGTACCGTACAACCCATGGCCCATCCTATAGGGCCACGGCTGCAAAACATCTTTTTCATAGTTTTGGTTTTCGTTATTATTTTATTTAATGAACACTTCCGCTCCCTCCCGTGGTCGCCAAACTGTTGGGAAAGGGCTTTTTTTTATGAGTGGTTAGTTGTCGGTTATTAGTTGTTAGTTATTAGTTATTAGTTATCAGTTATCAGTTATTAGTTATCAGTTGCTAGTTGTCAGTCGTCAGTTTAATGTTTGAAGTTTGAAGTTTGAAGTTAGAAGTTAGAAGTTAGAAGTTAGAATGAGTACTGATAACTGATAACCGATAACCGATAACTATCAACCCCCTCTTTTCTCTTTCCTCCTTCCTCTTTCTTCTTTTTTCTAGAAGTTAGATGTTAGATGTTAGAATGAGTACTGATAACTGATAACTGATAACCGATAACCGATAACCGATAACCAATAACCGATAACTATCAACTATCAACCCCCTCTTTCCTCTTTCCTCTTTCCTCTTTCCTCTTTCTTCTTTCTTCTTTCTTCTAAATGGTACATCATACATCATAACCCCGCACATTCTAATTCAAAAAAAACAACCCTGCAAGTACTCTTGCGCTGGCGTTCTGCTTCATGGATAAAATAAAGATCCCGGATATGAAGAAATATTTGCCAAATTGCGGAAAAGCCACTATTTTTAAAGTGCGAAAATAAAATGATAGTGAGCAGTCCTTCGGCTTTTGCGGTTGGATCTCTATGGGTGGGGTCTGTTTCATGGGGCCGGCCGTGGCACGGGGGCGGTCTGTTGCGCAACAGGGCCTGTGCAGGGCTGTAGTTTTTTGCGGAGGTAAGCGGGTGGCTTACACGGGAGGCCTCTTGACAAGGCTGTAGATGAAGGTCGTCCTCATAATGTTGTTTTTATGGAACGATGATCACAAACGAGAAGTCCTATATAAAAACCAGATAGGACGCCCTCGTACTTTGTTCATGGTTCCGCCAGAAACCGACCTTAGTCTAAGACTTAAGGCTGCCCCAAAGAAAACGAGGAACGCCCTACTGGAATAATTGCGAAGTTACAAAATACCAGTATAAGGCGAACACTCGTCAACTCGTGGCAATCTGGCGGATTTAGAACGAGTGACATCGTAATGTAAGCAATTAATTAACTGCTCTTTATCGCATATATCTTAATTACAAATATATAAAGTTTTACGTTAAACGCAAAACTTTTATTAAAAAAATTATTAATTATGAAAATAAATCGATTAGATGAAGAATTTTCTAGCAGGAAAGTCAAGAATCGAGTGATTGCAAAATACTTTGGCAAAAGTGAATCAACTATTTCACTATGGCGCAATAACAAAAGACAGCCATCATTACCAGAGCTAAGAGAAATTGCAAAACTTCTTAGAATTGACATCAAAGATTTACTTGAGCCAACCGACTGGAAAAAGGAAAAATCTCATACCTATGAAGAATTTTCAGATAAACTGAAATAAGAATCAAAAAAAACTCTCAAATTTCTTAGAGTTTTTATGATTTTACGGAAAACCGTTAAAAAGTGTTGAGGGGATTGAGTATATTTGGGTGTTATGCGACATTTTATGAAAGAAATTCCGTCACTCAATCAAGTTAAAAATTCAATTGAAAATTTTAATAATGAGAAACTTTTAAAAATTTCTGATTTTGAAAATATAGAACAATACTTGGAATATTTTGATTCAATTTTCAAAAAGCATTTCACGAATTATCATTATATGGCTCAATTTCAGAAACCTGAAAATTTTCTTTTTAAACTATTTAGAGTTAGAGAGTATGAACCAATAAAAAACAAAAATCTTTTTAGTGAATACTCTTATCCTCCATCTGCATTTGTTGGAAATGGCAGATGTAATTTTAAGAATTTACCTGTATTTTATTGTTCTAATAATCCAATTACTGCATTGCTTGAAGTTGTAAGAAACACAGAATATAAATCAAAAAAATTTTGCATTTCAGTTTGGACTTTACTCGATAATAAACAAGATTTTATTTTAGGCTCTTTTTTACAATCAGAATTGCATCCATCCAATGTATTTAAACAATTAGCAACAAGTTTTCTGAATAATATTGACAAAGCGTTTGAGAATAAATTGAGTCTAGACCAAAAATTAGGTGTAATAGAATTTTATAAATTCATTGACAAAAAATTCATTGAAGATGCAGACTATTCTATTTCGGCATATTTATCACATCAAGAACTTTACGCAAAACATAATTTTGCAAGTGATATGATAATTTATCCGAGTGCACAATCAGACTCTAAAGCTATAAATTTTGCAATTCAACCTAATTTCGTGGATAATTGTATGAAAGTTGAAAGGTTTTATATTCTCGAATTAAATGCGTTTGATAATTTAACTGATAAATTTACAATAACATTTTCCAGTTATGGTAAGATTGAAAAAAATGTAATTTTATGGAGAAATCTGAAGCCTGGAGATGCATTTTATGAAAAAAATTTTAAAATAGATTTTAGTTCATATCTTGAAAATTTTAAAGAATTCAACTATATTAAGTAAAAAAAACGTCGTATAACATAGAACTATGATAACCACCAAATTTTCTATGCAGAAATTAACTAAAAATCTTGAAATTGTCAGGATTTCTTGTTTTTGTGGTTTCCCGTAAATAAGTGTTGTGATAATTGGGTATTTTGGTGGTTGGCTGCAATTCTGTAACATTTCGTTAACAAATTTTTTTTTTAATATATTTACAAAAAAATAATATCCATAAATGAACGATATTAAAGAATTCTTTACGTTTGCAGAATCTTTAAAACTAAATCAAAAAGCTGAATTATCAGATGACAAAGGAGCAAGTCTAATTTCACTTGTTTATACTGATTTATTTCCAAACAATGCAATTAATGACAAAGTTAATCTTCCGAATACAACAATTATTATAGGAAGAAAAGGTACTGGAAAATCCACAATATTTCAGAAATCAATAGAAGATCAATATAAAGCAAAGGTTGCATTTCCAATTTATATTGACATAAAAACTATTTTTGATAAAGCTACCCCTACTCTAGATTATAAAAAAGAGCAATATATTTCTAACAAAGAAATTACGAAATACTTAATCTATAAGAATTTTCTTAAAGAGGTTATAAAAGAGATAAATAAAAAAATTGAAAATTTTATTTCTTCAAGCTTTTTTTCAAAATACTTGGCATTAGATACAGTTAAGATATTACGAGTTCAGGAACAATTGTCAAAAATTGAATTGAATCTAAAGAATGTCTTCGAAAAAATAGATATTAGTCTGTTTGAAAAAATTGGTACCGAACTTGAAAAACAAACTGACGGAAAAAATGGATTTGGATTTAAACTTAATGAAAAACCAGAGCTTAGTGTAAATTCCGATACTTCAAATTCTAAAAAAATAAAGGAACAATTTAACAATGTTTTTTTAAATTATTTGAATATAAAAGAATTAATTATTGATAATTTTCTTATTATCAAAGATATTTTGGAAGTTAAAAATTTATACTTGTATTTAGATGATTTTTCAGAGATTGATATGGATGCACAGACAATCTTTATTGATTGGTTTATTGCACCCCTGAATAATCTCTCGGAAAATTTTTTTAAATTTAAAATTGCAACATATAGAGGAAGATTATATCTTGGTAAAATAGACCGCTCAAAAATTGATTTTATACATCTGGACTTTTTCGAGGCTTATAATATTTATAAAAACATTTCAAAATCTGAAGAACTTGCTTTAGATTATAATGGCAGGTTAATTAATAATAGATGTTCACAGTTTTTCAAAAAATCAAATTTTTATGATTTTTTTGATATGAAAAAAGAAGATTTGCATGAACTTCTGTTTGAGATATCTATGAACATTCCGAGAAAACTAGGTTATATTTTATCTTATTGTTATGAATCGAATTTAATTCATGACCAAAAGATCACAAAAGCTGCATTAGGAAATGCAGCGCAAAGGTACTATGAAGAAATTACCGAAAGTTATTTTATTGCTAATCAATATATTACAAGACCATTTGATGATAAAATTAATATTGCAAGTCAAGTAAATTTACTTGAAAAAATTATTGATAAGCAAAAGTATAATAAACAAAATATTTCAAATTCCTCTAGTAAATTATTTGAAGGTACAGACCAACCAACTAGTCATTTTGTTGTTAATGAAGATTTTGCCCCTTTACTGAACAATTTAGAATTAAATGGTTTTTTAAGCACGTATAATAAAATAAAAGATAAGAGCAACATTTCATCAACTCTTTTCGCTTTAGACTATGGTTTATGTCGTAAACAGAATTTAATTTATGGTAGACCAAAAGATACTGAAAAAAGAAAATATTATAGTGATTCTAGATTTAGCCTTAATCATATAATTAGAGAACATTTTAATTCAACTCAAGTCTTTAAATGTAACAATGGTCATGAATTTAGTTTTGACTTAAAGAAAAATTTAGAATTCATGGATATGAATTGTCCAAATTGTTTAAAGGAGGGTGCATTTGAAAAAGTTAATTTATCCGTTTCTAGTGAAGAAATATTACATAAAATAAAAAAAATAGAAGCTAATTCCCTTATTAATATTGATTATGATGAATTTAAAATTTTACATTCGTTGAGTCAATTTTCGCCAGTATCTTTACCATGCAAAAAATTGGGACAACTTACAGACTTTTCTTATCAGTATGTAACCAAAAGAATTCCAAAATTAATAGAATTAGGGTTAATTGAGGTTGACAAAGAAAAATCACTTGCATTAACTAAGGAACATTATTTGTTAACTGCAAAAGCGAAAGAAACTATCATTGATCCAATTATTGAACGAGTTAAAATAAGATTAAATGATATTAACAATGTGGAAAATTTAGATATTAACATATAATAAAGAAACAACTACAGCTAACATTAGTGACCGTTGCACAACTCCAATTTTCAGCGGAAAATAAAATATACCGCCTCGTTTAAGCCGCTTTAAGCGAGGTTTTTTGTGGGCTAATGTGGCAGGGATGATGGATTTTGTCACGATTTTTGGTCAAAAATGCGCGCCAAAATCTTTTGGGGTTTGGGTGGTTGTATTTTTTTTTTAGAAACTAGCATATTGGTTTGTAGACACCTGCAACCGTTGGTAACTTGCTTTTAAACAGCAGTATATACAATTGTACCCTTTAGTGGTATTATGTGATAATTGGGTATATTTGGTTGTTACCAGAAACCCTGCGAACTGCCAGCACAACCATTAACGAGAGTGAAATTGGCCACTGAATGACTATTCCCTTTTGACATTTTTCAACTTGACGACAGAACAGAATTTAAAACTTTCGTGCATCTATTTTGGTTTAGTTTCGGGGGGACACTAATTCATCGTCTTACAGTCTTTTTAAACGGCAGGACTTCAATTTGCTAGATTACTGATAACGACCAAACAACAGATTTTCTACCTTTGCAAAATGCACGGACCATTACTTCAACTCATATCGCAAAATGTAACGCTTACTGAAAGCGACAAAGCATTGTTCGGACAGTATTTTGAGCCTGTTCTTTATCCGAAGAATCGTGTGATTGAAGAAGAAAACACAACGCCAAAATACTTGTATTTTGTGGTATCGGGCTTTGTCCGCTTGTTTCACTACAACGACAAAGGCGATGAAGTTACGACACACATAAATTGTCCGCCCGGTTTTATTACTTCATATTTCAACTTCGTCAATCAAACCAAATCAAACGAAAATTTGGAGTGCATTACTGAATGTGAATTGTTGCGAATTACAAAATCAGATTTGGATTTGCTAACACAACAAAGTTCAGCGTTCAAGGATTTCAGCATTACGGTTTTTCAGCAATCATTGACATACAACGAAACACGTTCAAAAGAATTGGCAACGCTTACAGCCGAACAACGCTATCAAAAACTCTTAAAAAACTATCCCGAAATTTTACACAACGTTCCGTTGCAATACATCGCTTCGTTTTTGGGAATGAACGCAAAAAGTTTGAGCAGAATAAGGAAGGAAATCATTAAGTAACATTTGCGAAGTGCTTTTGAAATTGCAATGCTGACTTTTGTGCCGTAATTAAAACATCAAAGTATGGCACAGAAAAATTTAGCATTGGTTACAGGAGCAAATGGACATCTTGGTAACAACCTGGTGCGTTTTCTCATCAGCAAAGGCGTTCCTGTTCGGGCTTCGGTTCGCAACATCAAAAACAAAGAACCTTTTGCAGGTTTGGATTGCGAAGTCGTTCAAGCCGACATTACGGACAAACAATCTTTAATAAACGTTTTGCAAGGCGTTGAAACGTTTTATGCCGTTGGTGCAGCGTTCAAACTTTGGGCAAAAGATCCGAAAAAAGAAATTTATGACGTGAATTTGGAGGGAACAAAAAACACGATTGAAGCGGCAGCCGAAGCAGGTGTAAAACGAATTGTGTATGTAAGTTCAATCGCTGCACTCAATTATTCCAAACTTCCTACGAAAGAAAGCAACGGCTACAATCCCGACCGCAGGGATATGTATTACAATTCAAAAAATGACGGAGAAAAATTGGCGTTTGAATTGGCTAAAAAACATAACATCGAATTGGTTGCCGTGTTGCCGTCTGCAATGATTGGAAGCGAAGCATTTGCACCGCTAAACGTTTCTTACAACATTATCAATGCAATCTTGAAAAAAGAAATTCCTGTTGAAACGAACATCACACTAAATTGGATTGACGTGAAAGACGTTGCGGAAGGCTGTTATTTGGCGGCAACAAAAGGTAGAAACGGCGAACGCTACATTTTGGCAAACGAAAAATGCACATCAATTAAAGACACCACAAAAATTGCACAAGGACTTTTTCCCGAACTCAAAATAAAACTGCCGACAGCCGTTCCGAAACCTATTTTGTTTTTATTAGCGTGGTTTATGGAAATCGGAAGTAAAATAAGCGGTAAAGCACCGCTCTTGACAACCAAAGAAATTGCAATGTTTTCGGGACTTCAACAAAACTTTGACATTTCAAAAGCACAGACAGAATTAGGTTTCAATCCCAAAAGTTCAACGGAAGCCGTGAAAGAAGCAATGATGTATTTGCGTGAAAACGAAAACAGGTTTAAGTAACGACCACAGAAAGGGTGTGCAGGTAACATCGGTAACCGTTTCACAACTCCTCTTTTTCATCAAATGCAATAAAAAACCGACCTCGTTTAAGCCGTTTTAAGCGGGGTCTTTTGTGGGATAAACTGGCTTGGGTTGAGGATTTTGTCACGATTTTTGGTCAAATAGACGCGCCAAAATCTTTTGGGGTTCCAATGGCTCTCCTACCTCAGCCGGCAAACTATTTTGATCTATTTTTCAATTATATTATTACATCCTGATAAGTCATTTATTTGCATTCCTAGGGAATAACAAAAAAAATCTTTTTCAAGAAATGAAGTTATCCTACTTACTTTTTAATCTGGTGTAATCTGAAGCAACAGAAATAATTAAGTTTTTAATTGCGATAAGGGATGGAATTTGGGGTTTATGGCAAAGTAGAACTTAATTAAAAATCCTTTTCCAATGCTTTGCTTGTATAATTAATAACATTAAATTCGCACAATATGCGTATTAAATAACATCGTATGAAAATCAATCGGCTAAAAATTGTGTTGAAAGAACAATCAAAAACCAGTAAATGGTTAGCTAAAGAACTGGGTAAAAGTGCCAGCACTGTTTCCCGTTGGTGTACCAATGAAGTACAGCCTTCTGTAGAAACGTTAGCAGAAATTGCTGAATTATTGAAAATTGATGTACGAGAATAATTGAATTCAACAAAAAACACTATTAAAGAATCTAAATAGTAAATGAAAAACTTTAGAGAAAAAGCAGACCTTATTTGGAAAGTAGCTGACTTGTTAAGAGGAGATTACAAGCAGTCAGATTATGGAAAAGTCATTTTACCGATGACTGTCTTAAGACGATTGGATTGTGTGCTGGCTCCTACCAAGCAAAAAGTATTAGACTATTTACCCAAAATAGCTTCTTTAAAAGATAACGCTAAAGATATTGCTTTAAACAAGATTGCCGGATTTAATTTCCATAATAAAAGTCAGTTCGATTTTGAAAAATTGGTAGCTGACCCAAATAGTATCGCTCTTAACCTAAGAAATTATATTACTGGTTTTTCTGCTGGAGCCAGAGAGATTATCGAATATTTCAATTTTGATGACCAAATTGATCGGATGGATAAAGCTGATATATTGTTTAGAGTTGTATCAGAATTTAAAAAAATTGATTTATCAGATATGGATTCTATGGAAATGGGATATGTATTTGAAGAATTGATAAGAAAATTTGCGGAGCAGTCCAATGAAACAGCCGGAGAACACTTTACTCCAAGAGAGGTGATTCGATTGATGGTAAATGTACTGTTTAATGAAGACCGTGAAATGCTGACAAAAGAGGGCATTGTAAAAACTTTATATGATCCCGCTTGCGGAACAGGAGGTATGCTGTCTATTGGGGAAGAATATGTGATAGAACTCAATCCCAAAGCTGAACTGAAAGTATTTGGGCAGGAAATCAACCCGGAATCGTATGCTATTTGTAAATCGGATATGCTGATCAAAGGACAGAATCCGAGCAATATCAAGTTTGGAAATACTTTTACCGTGGATGGACTGGAAAGTGAAAAGTTTGATTACATGCTGTCCAATCCACCATTTGGTGTAGACTGGAAAAAAGCAGAGAAGACCATCAAAGCCGAAGCGGAAAAAAAAGGAATGAGCGGCCGTTTCGGAGCAGGATTACCTCGTATAAATGACGGTTCTCTCTTGTTCCTACAGCATATGATCTCCAAAATGAAAAGTACAGGAAGCCGTATTGGAATTGTATTTAACGGTTCTCCTTTATTTACCGGAGCAGCAGAAAGCGGAGAAAGCAATATCCGTAAATGGATTATTGAAAATGACTGGCTGGAAGCGATTATTGCTTTGCCGGATCAGTTGTTTTACAATACTGGTATCAGTACCTATATATGGATTGTGACCAATCATAAAAGTAAAGAACGTAAGGGGAAAATACAACTCATCAACGCTACGGGTGTAAAAGACGAAGAGTTGTTTAAAGATGGGAAGCTGGAATTTAACCGATTCTGGCAGAAGATGGACAGAAGCTTAGGAAACAAACGTAAAAAGATTGCCGAGAATGGAACCACAAAAGGCATAGGTTTCATCACCCAACTATATGGAGATTTTCAGGAAAATGAATTTGTGAAAATTTACCCGAATGAATTTTTCGGATACTGGCGGGTAACGGTAGAACAGCCATTGAAAGAAAATGGCAAAGTCCTTAAAACAAAAGGGCAGCCCAAACCGGATACCTCTTTGCGGGATTATGAAAACATTCCTTTCCTGCAAAAAACAAAAGATGGAAAGCTCGTCCCACAGGCTATTGATGCGTACTTCAAAGCGGAAGTAACACCACATCTGCCAGAAGCATGGATAGATGAAAGCAAAACCAAAATCGGTTATGAAATCAACTTTACCAAGTATTTCTATGAGTTTAAGCCATTAAGGTTATTGGCTGAAATTAAAGCAGATATTCTGTCTTTGGAGCAAAAGACATTGGAAACAGAAAAAACGATCCTAGAATAATGAAACCATACGACACATATAAAGACTCCGGTATCGAATGGATTGGAGAAATTCCAGATCATTGGGAAGCTATTCCCATGAGATTTTTATTGCGACAAAAAATAACGGATGGTCCTCACGAAACACCAAAATTCTTATCTGATGGTATACCATTTCTTTCTGTAGACGGAATTCAAGATGGTGAATTGACTTTTGAAGGTTGCAGAAAAATATCAATAGAAGATCATAAAAGATTTAAACAAAAGTGCAATGTAGAAAAATATGATATATTAATGGGAAAGGCTGCGTCTGTTGGCAAAGTAGCACAAGTTAAAGTAGATTTTGAATTTAGTATTTGGTCTCCTCTAGCATTACTAAAGCCCAATCATAAGAAAATTACTTCATCATACTTTGAATATTTTCTCAAAAGTTCTTATGCTAAAGATAATGCTAACATACTTTCGACTTTCAATACTCAACAGAATATTAGTATGACAGATATTCCAAGGATCTACTATATCTTGCCTATATCTATTGACGAACAAACCGCCATCGCTTACCACCTTGACCATAAAACTGCCGAAATAGATGCTCTCATTGCCGATAAAAAACGTCTGCTGGAACTCTACGAAGAAGAAAAAACAACCATTGTCAACCAGGCAGTTACTAAAGGCATTGATCCGAAATTAAAAATGAAAGACAGTGGTGTTGAATGGTTAGGAGAAATTCCTGAGCATTGGGAGATGAAGAGGTTGAAATATGTTTCAACAAAAATTGGCGATGGTATCCATACTACCCCGAATTATTTACAAGGGACTGAAATCTATTTTATAAATGGTGTAAACCTAAATAACGGAGAAATTTCGTTAACGGAAAAAACTCTATCGGTACCAATTGAAGACTATGAAAAATTTAAAATTGAGCTTCAATATGGTTCAATACTTATTTCGTTAAATGGTACAATTGGAAAACTTGCATTTTACAATAATGAAAATGTGATTTTGGGAAAAAGTGCAGCTTATATTGAGTTAAAAGATTTTGTTTTCAATAAGTTCATATTCTATGTACTTAAATCTCAATATATCAATAATTATTTTGAGAATTCATTTAGTGGTACGACAATAAAGAATTTATCCTTATATACATTAAGAAATACACCATTTCCTCTTATGGAAATAGATGAGCAGCGGAGCATTGTACAATTTATCGAAACAGAATGTACCCGTATTGATGCTAAAATAGCCAAAACAAAAAAACTGATAGAACTATTAACTGAATACCGTACTGCTTTAATAAGTGAAGTGGTAACAGGAAAAATAAAAGTAATGGATTAATTATGACACTCTGTGTAGCCTATATACGTCAAGTCAACGAAACCGAAGAGCTCGTGTTTGCTACCGATAGCTGCCTTACAGGCGGTGAAAAGTGGAAACACGGGATTAAATTGTTCAGAATCCCCAAAAGGGATTGCCTGTTATGCTTTGCAGGCAGTACGGCTAGAGCCTATCCTTTGGTGTTGAATCTGGTTTCTTCCATTCATCTGGATAAGTACCTGCAATCACCAGAAGCCAGCCTGCAAGATGTTTTAGAATACCTTTCGGGTTTATTTACAGATCTGATTACAAAAATTATTTCTGAAATTCCTGGAGAAGATATACACGAACTAAGAAGCGGTGTGCAATTTTTGTTTGGTGGCTGGGATTGGAGTGCAGGGTCGTTTGGAGCATTCAGAGTTTGGAAACTGTATTATTCACAGGATGTAGAGGGATTTATTTTTGATGAACTCACGAATAATGGTAAAAAACGATTTTATACTTTCCTTGGTGATCCTGAAGAAATAGAAGGTATTGCAAAAGAAAGGTACAAAAAGATGCTCTTTGATAATGATATTCAGGATGATCCGATTGATATGGAGCCATTAATGATATTGCGGGACATTTCTTTAGTGGAAGAATATAGAGCTATTGATGGAAGTTTGCAGATTGGTAAAGTATATAAATCCAATAAATCGGAATTTTTCGGAATATACTGGCCTTCCAGTAAAGGAAAACCTTGTTTTCAGGGACGAGAATATAATGAGCTGAACAAGCCTATACTGAGGTATTTCAATCCGGACAATTTTGAAATATTAGAATCGGATTTACCAGATAAGCTTGCTGAAATCACAGAGGAAATTTATGGGAATGATTTTGAATTTGTACGAGAATGTTATGAAGAATCTGGACATTTGAAAAACGGGTTGCCGGAAAAATCGAAGCATACTCTCAAACTGATATTTAAAGACCTGGCATATAGACTGTTTATCACACAGCAAAAACAGGAAGAAGAAAACTATTAACGAAGGAATAATGAGCATAACTACAGAACATACATTTGAATCTGCATTGGTGCAATCGCTTATAGAAAACGGCGGGTATACCTTAGGAGATGCATCCACCTATAGCAAAGAGCTGGGTTTCTTTCGGGGCGAAATTATTGGTTTTCTGAAAGCATCACAACCCAGCCGCTGGGCTAAAATAGAAAGTGTACATGGTACAGATGTGGAAAATCGGGTGTTACAACGCTTATATAAAGAAATGGACCTCAGAGGTAGCCTAGATGTATTGCGTAATGGTTTTACAGATTATGGCGTTCGTTTCCAAATGGCCTATTTCCAACCGGCATCGGGTCTGAATCCTGATGCAGTGGAGTTATATAACCTAAACAGCTTAAAAGTTTACCGCCAGATCTACTATAGCAAAGACAATAAAAATTCGGTAGATGTATTATTATCGTTGAATGGTATTCCGGTAGCTACATTAGAACTCAAAAATCAATTTACCGGTCAGAACGTCAGTAATGCTTTAAAGCAATACAGCACCACGAGAGATAACCGGGAAATATTATTTGCGTTTAAAAAACGGGCTTTAGTACATTTTGCCGTTGATCAGGATGAAGTATTTATGACCACCCGCTTGGACGGCAGCAAAACCTATTGGCTCCCATTCAATAAGGGATATAACAAGGGAAAAGGTAATCCACCTAACCCCAATGGTTACAGAACAGCTTATTTCTGGGAAAATATTCTGAAAAAAGACAGCTGGTTGGAGATCATTCAGCGATTTGTGCATTTACAAACGGAAGAAATTATATCGAAAGGCAGAATTTATCGGAAAGAACGCCTGATATTTCCGCGTTACCATCAATTAGATGCAGTACGGGAAATCAGCAATAAAGTACTGGAAGTAGGTGTTGGAAAAAATTATTTGATACAACATTCGGCAGGTTCGGGAAAAAGTAATTCTATTGCCTGGCTGGCGTATCGTTTATCCAGCTTACACAACCAGAATGATGAACGTATGTTTGATTCTGTCATTGTTGTAACTGATCGTCGGGTATTGGACAACCAACTACAAAATACCATTTACCAATTTGAGCATAAAACCGGTGTAGTACAGAAAATTGATAAAGACAGTAACCAGTTAGCCTCAGCATTGGGCTTCGGTACTAATATTATCATTACCACTTTACAGAAATTCCCTTACGTTGTAGATAAAGTAGGAGAATTGCCGGAGCGAAAATATGCAGTTATTATTGATGAAGCTCATAGTTCACAAGGAGGGGAAGCCAGCAAAAAATTAAAAGAAGTATTGGCTATAAAATCGCTGGAAGATGCCGCTAATGAAGAAGCGGAAGACGATTACAATGGAGATGATTTTATTAGGGAACAGATAGAAGCTTCTGCTCAAAGCCGTGGAAAGCAACCGAATATTTCTTTCTTTGCCTTTACAGCCACGCCTAAGTATAAAACCTTGCAGGTGTTTGGAGATAAAGATGAGGAAGGAAAACCAAAACCTTTCCACTTATACTCGATGCGACAAGCGATTGAAGAAGGGTTTATCTTGGATGTATTACAGAGTTATACCTCTTACGATCTCTATTTCAGTTTAACAAAAGCCATAGAGGACGATCCTAAGTTCAACAAAAGCAAAGCAGCTAAAGCAATCGGTAAATATGTTTCCTTACATCCACATAATCTGGCTCAAAAGACAGAGGTAATTATTGAACATTTTCGGGAAATCGTTGCCAAAAAGATCGGGGGAAAAGCAAAAGCAATGCTGGTCTGTGGTTCTCGACTGCACGCCAAGCGTTACTTTGAAGAGTTTAGAAAATATATACAGGAAAAAGGATATGAAAATGAAATCAAAGTATTGGTTGCTTTTTCCGGCAAAGTAAAAGATGATAATTATTTGGATGGCGTTTCAGAACCTGAATTAACAGGTTATGGAGAAAGAGAGTTACCCGAAATTTTTGATACCGAAGAATACAAAATCCTGATTGTAGCCGATAAATACCAGACTGGTTTTGACCAGCCTTTATTACATACAATGTATGTAGATAAAAAACTTTCCGGTGTCAAAGCGGTTCAGACCTTATCCCGTTTGAACAGAACCTGTCCGGGCAAAGAAGACACTTTTGTACTGGATTTTGTCAACGACCGACAAACTATTCTGGATTCTTTCCAGCCCTATTATGAAATCACTTCTGTTACCGAAGATCCGGACATTAACCACTTGTTTGATTTAAAGCAACGATTAGACCAGTTTCAGGTGTATTGGGAAAGCGAGATAGATGCTTTTGCTCAGGTCTATTTTAACCCGGCTACAAAAATGAATAGTGCTAAAGAGCAAAAATACTTGTATGCTTTTACGGATAATGCGGTGGACCGGTTTAAAGGATTGGACGAAGAGCATCAGGATGAATTTAAAAAAGGATTAAGAACCTGGACGAATCTATATGCTTTTCTATCTCAGATAATGCCTTTTACAGATGTAGATTCTGAAAAGTTCTATGCTTATGCCAAGCTATTACAAACCAGATTGCCAAAAAGGGATTTATCAGAAGTTATTCAATTAGATGACGAAATTGCTTTGGAATATTACAGGCTTCAAAAAATTAAAGAAGGTGCTATAGAACTTACAAAAAATGAAGAGGGTGAGTTAAGTGGTATCACGGAAGCTGGGCTTAAAAGACAAAAGGAAGAAGAAGCTTTATTGTCAGAAATTATTCATTTACTCAATAGTCAATTTGGAACCGAATTCGAAGAAGCCGACAAACTGTTTTTCGACCAGATAGAAGCGGAACTCTTGGAAGATGAAACATTGAAACTACAGGCAAAAGCAAACAAGCTAGATACTTTCAAATATGCTTTCGATGATAAATTTATTGAGAAACTTATTGGGCGTATGGATCAGAACCAGGAGATTTTTGAAAAGATATTGGAAGATAAAGCTTTTGGAGGTTTAGTGAAAGAATTTATTATGAAAAGAATTTATAATCAGTTGAACAAAGATTAATATATGAAATTTTTAGTTATTTCAGGAGCACCGAGTACAGGTAAAACAACTGCAATCAATAAAATTGCAAAATGGTTAACTAGCGGTGTAATCACAACAGATGTTGACGGTAATTTAGTACCTTCTTTTTTGCCCGATTCAAAAGGAAAATATTGGGATTTTTCAATAGTGATAATATTGAGAGGAAAGAAGATAATTATTCACTCAGCAACGGATGATGTACCAAATATGGATACATTAATTAACAAACTCAAACTTCATCCAGATACAGAAATTGTGATTACTTCCTGTAGAGATATTTATTGGGATAGAGATTATTTTATGAAAAACATACGACCTTTTTCTACATTTTTCTTAGAATCACCTTTAGGGAAAATTACTCGTAGAAATGATTTTAATCTTGCAGATAGTTGGTATAAAGACAGTTTATTGGCTTTGCATCAACATATTTTAAAAAATAATCCTTATAATTTATAGTGTAATGCAACTATTCAAAAATAATAAGCAATCCCTTTCTACACTTCAAGAATTAAATTTCAAGTTAGAAAAAGACATACAAAAACTCTTTGAGCAAAATTTGGAATTAATATCTAATCTAAAGTTGATTAAATCAGAGTTTACTATAAAGAATAACCGTATTGATACACTAGGTTTTGATGAAGAAAGCAAAGCTTTTGTAATTATCGAATACAAACGCAATCAAAATTACAGCGTAGTAGATCAGGGTGTTTCATACCTTAATCTAATGCTGGAGTACAAAGCAGATTTTATTGTAGAGTATAACGAAACGCAAAAGGAAAATTTGAAAAGAAATGATGTAGATTGGTCACAAAGTAAGGTCATCTTTGTTTCTCCTTCATTTACTGATTTTCAAAAACAATCTTCTAACTTCAAAGATTTAGCTATTGAACTTTGGGAAATCAAACAGTTTGAAAATGATGTCATTGTCATTAATCCAATTAAGAAGTCTAAATCAGCACCAAGTATTAAACAGGTACAGCAAAATGATGATTCTGAAATAAGTAAAGTTGTAAAGGAAATTAAAGTTTATACAGAAGAAGAGCATTTGGAAGGGAAATCGGATGATATTATTGAACTTTATGAAGCATATAAAATTGCGATTAATAATTTAGTTCCTGATATTGATGTAGAACCCAAAAAACTCTATGTAGCTTTTAAAAAGAATAAAAATATTGTCGATATTGTCATTCTGAAAAATGGATTGAAAATTTTTATTAATCTTAAAAAAGGAGAATTGGATGATCCTAAAAAGATTATGAGGGATGTTTCCAAAATTGGTCATTGGGGAAATGGTGATTATGATATAATGGTTTCTAACACGGAAAATCTGGAATACATTATGAGTTTAATTAAGCAAGCTCTATAATTTATTAATTCCACACTCTGCCCACACCCAGAAAAAATACGGCTTTAACCAGACTCCAACCGCACAAGCCAAACGCTTCGCCTGTCTTCTATGGCATTGCCACCGTTTGCAAGTGTCATACTTTTCGCGTTGTTATTACCAATATTCCACAGCACATTGCCGTCCTGGCACTTGCGTTGGCAAAGAACTATCCCAACCTCAAAAAACAAAAACAAACTTCACCCGATAATCAAAAATATTTTTTTTTTGATTGCAAAAAAAGCTAATATTATATTCCTACTTTTAACAAAAAAATAATTCATGAAGTATCGCATTCCTAACTTTTAGAAGAGATCGTAATATGTCAAACCAAGATTTACTTTTTCAGGAAAAGGTGTTAGCCTATAAAGACTTAATCTTTCATGTAAACTATATTTTTGAATCATTTTATGATCTTATGGAAGAAATGTTAGATCACGAGGGTTCAAATGTAAAATGGGAAAAATTTTTGAATAAAGAATCGGAATATTATAACAGTCTGGTTGCTGATCTCTATAAATCAATATTCAAAGTGCAAAGCTTTATTGATAAAAGTTTTCTAAAAAAATGTAGAAGCGCCGCTGCCGCACCATTGCACCGTATGTTTATTGATAAAAATTAAGCACGACCAACACCACCATTCCCACAAAAATGCCCCACCATTCAGCCATTTTACATAAATCACAATAAAACTACCCATTCATCATCAATACATAAACCATGGATAAGCCATAGATACCCCGTACACTACCCCAGTATAGTGCATGAAAAAAAAACGAGAATTGAGTAGTCATATTCACAAAAATATAACCCCAAAATTAAAAATAATGAAATAAGAGCAAATCAGCAAATCAAAACCCATCATGGAAATTTCCGCCAAAGTCCCTGGAAAACAGCCGCATACAGATAGCGTAAACCAAAGATAATAAAAATAACAATACAAAAA
>MKTK01000007.1:0-12570 GCA_001898255.1 Chryseobacterium sp. 39-10
TTTTAAAATCAAATATCTTTTTTGAGGTAATTGATGATACCAATCACATCTTCTTTTCCAAAACCATTTTTGCTGGCTTTTTCATAAATCGCCAAGTTTTGGTTTCCTAAAGGTAAATTAGCACCGGCATTTTTGGCCAACCGAATATCTTTTAACATCAAATCCAAAGCAAAAGCCGCGGTAAAATTATCTTCGAGTAGCAGTGGCGTTTTCACCTTTGTAGCACCGCTTCCACTAGCACTTTCGTTGATGATTTCGAGCATATCTTTCCGATCAACGCCTAATGTATCCGATAATAAAACTGTTTCCGCCAAACCTTCATAAATCATGGCCAAAAAATAATTAATGGAAATTTTCGCCGCCAAACCTTTACCGTGTTCGCCCAAATGTTTCACTTTTTTTCCTAATTTTTCAAGGTAAGGAAGTGCGCGTTTCACATCCTTTTCATCGCCACCCACCATAATGATCAGCGTTCCTTCGGCTGCTGGCTTTGTACTTCCGGCCACCGGCGCATCAATGAAATTTCCTTCCTCAATGCTAACCGCATCGCTCAATTCCTTAGACATTTCCTGAGAAATGGTACTCATATCGACAAAGAGCTTTCCGGTGAGATCTTCTTTTAAAATCTGCTGATAGACGTCTTTGGCCGCATCATCATTGGTCACCATCGTGAAAATTATATCCGAATTGTTCACCAGATCGGAAATGCTTTCATACACCGTGGATTCCGCCTTAAAATCGGCTGCTTTTTCACTGGTTCTGTTATAAACCGAAAGTGGAAATCCGGCTTTTTCAAGATTTTTTGCCATCGGATGTCCCATATTTCCCAGACCGATGAAACCTAATTTTTCTGTATTCATTTTTTATCGATTTACTGCTTGACAAGATAAAACGAATTTTCCTTCTATTTGCTGGAATCTTCTACATTCTATTTTGAAATCGGGCCTTGAGAAACCGCTTTCCCGGCTTTATATACCGTATTGATTTTCTGTGTATTGGCGATATTTTGCAATGGATTGGCATCCAAAACCATAAAATCCGCAACTTTACCTTTTTCCAGCGTTCCGTACTCTTTATCGAGTTTCAGAATTTTTGCGCTGTTCAATGTGGCAATTTGAATGGCTTGAAGCGGCGTAAAGCCAGCTTTCACCAAAAGTTCCAGTTCATGATGTTCGGAAAAACCTTGCGGACGAATCACCATGGCACCAGAATCGGTTCCCATTCCTACCAAAATACCAGAATCATAGAGTTTTTTCACATTAAACAAAGCATTATCCAGCGCAATTTTATTTCGGGCCAAATCCTGTTCTTTAGCTTGTTTGGCTTTGAAATCAGGTGCAGAAACCATTTCAAAAACCGTGGGTTCTAAAGCATTTTTAAAGAAAGGGTTATTGATCCATGTCGCCGTTCCTGCGCCGTAAGCATAAGCGAAATCGTCCAAAGAAAGTGTGGGGATGTACGGAATATTTTTGGCTTTCATTAATCCAATCAATTCATCATCCACTTTGGCATCACGAATGGAATGCCCAAATAAATCCACCCCATCTTTTGCCAAACGTTTCCCGTCGTTCAAATAGTAAAGATGTGAAGCCACTTTCATATTTCTGGCATGTGCCTGTTTGATGATTTCACTGTATATTTTTTCGCTCATAATCGGCATGTCTTTCCCGAAATTATCTACCCAGATCTTCACAAAATCCACGGGATATTTTTGAAGCGTATCCATATCAGCAGAAATTTCTTTGGGATCGGTTGGTCGGAAAACATTGTCGTCACCATGGTGATCAGGAAATGGCGGCGCACCAGTAGGAACACCAAATCCCCAACCTGCGGAAAGCATTCGTGCACCATCGGTTTCTCCGTTCTTAATGGAATCATAGAGTCCGTTTTTATACAGCGACGCCTGATCGGTTCCTAAAGACTGCACCCAAAGAACGCCATAATCCTGATATTTCCTCAGTTGCCGAAGAACATTTTCACGATTGAAATTGGTTCCGGCAGCAGAATTCCCTTTGAGATTTCCGATGTGCGTGTGGGCGCTGATTAAAGTAGGCATAATGGTTTTTCCTGTAAGATCGACCACTTTTGCTCCATCGGATTTCAAATTTTTCCCAATATTTTTAATTTTTCCGTTTTCAACCAGAAGATCTGCGTTTTCCAAAACGGTAGACCCGTCTCCTGTAATAATGGTCGCATTTTTATACAAAACCGACGCATTTTCAGATGCTGTATTTTCTGATTTTTTGCTGCATGAAACCATAAAAATAGCCCAAGCAAAAAGCCCGATGAAACTAAGTGAAAATTGCTTTTTCATATCTATTTAATTTTTGGGTAAAACTTCAGGCCAAAGATTCGGCAATTCGCCACTGAAGCCCATTTCCGGAATTCCATTAATGAGCAACATTTCATCGTCAGAAAGTTCAAAGTCGAAAACTTCGAGATTTTCTTTAATGCGTTCTAAAGTCGTTGATTTCGGGATGGCAATGACGCCGTGCTGAACAATCCAGCGCAATGCAATTTGAGAAACCGTTTTCTGATGTTTATCGGCAATTTTCTCGAGGACTTCGTTTCCGAAAATTCTTCCTCTCGCAAATGGCGACCAGGATTCTACGGTGATGCCGAGATCCTGAGAAAATTTCAATACTTCCGGCTGCCAATATCCCGGGTGAAATTCGATTTGATTAATGGCAGGTTTTACTTTTGCGGTTTCTAATAGCGCTTCCAGATGTTCCGGCCAGAAATTGCTCACCCCAATGGATTTGACTAACCCTTCCGCCTGCAAATCTTCCATGGCACGCCAAACTTCGGCATTTGCATTTTTCCATCCTGCACCATAATTTCTTTCATTAGCCGGCCAATGAATTAAATACAGATCCAGATAATCCAACTGCAGTTTTCTTAAGGATTCCGCAAGCGCGGTTTTGGTATTATCATAACTCATGTTTTCTCGCCAAACTTTGCTGGTTACGATGATTTCTTCGCGAGGAATCCCGCTCTGCTTGATGCCTTCACCGACATCTTCTTCGTTGTCATATTTTGCCGCAGTATCGAGAAAACGATAACCGGACTGGAGTGCATTTTTTACACTTTCAATGCCTTCTTCACGGGTTGCTTTATAGGTTCCGAAACCAATCTGAGGAATCAGATTTCCGTCGTTAAGTGTAGTATTTTTCATTGTGAAATTTTTAATAATTATTCGGGGATTTGTGCTTTTTCATAAATCAATCCTTCCGCTTTTAGTTCTTTCCAAAATTCAACAGGAAGGTCAGATTTCCATGCTTTTAGATTTGAATTGACCTGTTCCACAGAACTTGCACCCGGAATAATGGACGCAAACTCATCAGCAGCCAACACAAAATGAAGTGCCGCTGTAATGAGATCTGTATTATATTTTCGGGCGATAGCCGCAATTTGATCCCGTTTTTCAACCATACCTTTGGGAATTACATTTTTATAATTGTAGCGGTCGCGACCTCCAATAAATCCCGAATTGTAACCCGCACCTGAAACCAATTTTACCCCTCCTTTTTTCACAGCCGGAAGCAAACGATCAACCGCATCTTCATGTTCCAAAATAGAATATTGCGTGGCAGAAAGACAAATGTCGGGATCTGCGACTTCGATGCAATCGAGAATCGGTTCAATTTTATTAACGCCCATTCCCCACGCTTTAATAACGCCCTGACTTCTTAAATCCGACAAGACTTTGAATGCCCCTTCTTTTGCCTGTTTTAGGAAAAAATCATAACGATCGCCCACCTGATCTTCCGATAAGTCGTGAACGAAAACAATATCAATATGATCCAAGCCGGTTCTTTTCAAACTTTCTTCAATGGATTTTTTGGTTCCGTCTGCGGTATAATCGTGGCGAAAATCGAAATTATAGGGATTTTTCCACATGACAGGCGGTACCTCTTCTTTGGGAACTGGCGTAAAAAGCCGACCAATTTTGGTTGAAAAAACAAATTCGTCCCTATTTTTACCCGAAAGAAATTTCCCGAAACGATCTTCACTTTTCGTTAATCCATACCATGGCGATGTATCGTAATAGCGGATTCCGTCGTTCCACGCCGCCTGCAGAATTTCATGCGCTTGTTCATCCGTCACATTTGCAAAAGCAGCTCCGATCGCTACTCCGCCCAATCCCAATTCGTGTTCTTTTTTTAATATTGTATGACTCATATTTTTTAATTTTGATTGATTTACATTATTCATTCACTTTAATTTTCACCACCTGATACGGTGGTTTTCTTAAATCCTTTCCACCATTAAAACCAGGAAGTCGATTCCATTGACCCAACGTAACATACACAAAACCATTTCGATACGCCAATCCATCCGGCCAAACATAATTTTCTTTGTCGTGGGAAATAACACGATAGACATTTTTATCGGCAAGGCGTTTCACAATCGACTGTTGTTCAAAGGATCCGAAATAGATATTTCCTTTTTCATCCTCAGCAAGTCCGTCACACGCAGGATGTTGCCCTTCAAATAATAAGGCATCTTCAATTTGTTTTTCTGTGGATTTGAAATTGCTCAATAGATCCGTTGGCAAACTGTAGAGATTTCGTCCAGAAATAGTCGTCCAATACAACGTTTTTTCATCCGGACTGATAGAAATTCCGTCGGCGCCACCATTAGGAAAACTTTTGTCATCGCCTTCCAT
The DNA here is from genome assembly GCA_001898255.1 of Chryseobacterium sp. 39-10. Lineage (GTDB taxonomy): Bacteria > Bacteroidota > Bacteroidia > Flavobacteriales > Weeksellaceae > Kaistella. Next base: position 4,670 of record MKTK01000007.1, read on the forward strand.
TACACGCGAATCGCCTTCCAGAAAAGCCATAAAACCCGGTTCTGGAGAAGTGGAATCATGATTGAGCAATACTTCTTTCGTTTTTCCTGTTGCCACGTCCATCACCACGAGAGAAAAGCGTTTACCGAAGCCCGAATTGGCGATGTAAACCGTTCCTTCCTTACCATGAGAAAGATCGACGCGTAAATCGTTGTAATGGGAATCGTCACTCAAAACCGGTTTCGGAATCACTAGCACATGCAAGATTTTTTTTGTTTTGATGTCGATGGCGACTACTTTTGCAGCACCCAATGGAATTTCTTTTATTCCGGCCCGTTTCCCATCATCCAAAATCCACAGCACATCGTTTTTATCCATAAACATGCCGTGCGGCGAAACCAACCAGTCTTTGTATGGTTGGGAACTTGGGTAAATGTATTCCTGATTTGGCCATGGAAATAATTTTCCTTCTTTCAATTCTGCCAATGCAAATTCGGTATGATTGTCTGCATGTCTCGGGAAACCCAAAAACACCCGATTATCCGAACTTACGGCAATTCCTGAAGGATCAGGATTGGGCGGATTGATTTCGGCGATGGTTTGTACATTTTCGTTCTGAGCGCTCATAAAAACTGTAAAAAGAAGTAAAAAAAGAACCGTTAATCTGTGAAAATTTTTCATAATCAGAAGTTTACATTCAACACCTCTAAAGTACCAACTTTAATACCGAATATATTGTAATATTACAACAAATGATTGTACATTTACAATATGAGAAGAAAACAGTTTGAGAAATTGCTGATCCATGATTTTACTGAAAATGCATTTCACCTTCCGCCACATAAGCACACGTATTACGAACTGGCGTACATCCACAAAGGTTGTGGAATCAATTTCACCAACTCGGTCGCCATGAATTATAGTGCAGGCGATATTTTTCTGCTCGCACCCGATGACCTTCATTTCATGGAAATCAAGAAAATCTCGCATATCACGATGATTAAATTCACCGATGCTTACTTTGCAGGATTTCAGAAAAACAGCATGGAACGCCCTGAAGACATCATGCTTAATGCATCCTTCAAGGAGAAAAAAATAAAGTTTAATAGCCGTGAAAAGAAAATCCTGAAAAATAGTATTGACAACATTTTACTTTCTAACGAATCCAACGATATTGAAAATTCTGCTTTTGTGTATTACCAGATTATCGCCATTTTCGGCCTCATCCGAGATCATTCCGGGGATTATGCCAACGCAGTGACCGAGCCGGACCGCATTACGCAGGTTACCCATTACATCCACAACCACATTTACTCCCCTAAAAGATTAAGAATAGCGGAAATTGCGGCGCACTTTCATCTGGCGGAAAAATATTTCGGAACTTTTTTCAAGCGAAACACAGGTATTTCGTACCAAAATTATATCAACCGATACAAACTCGGACTCATTGAAAACCGCCTCAGACAAAGCATTATGAATAAAGCTGAAATTGCCGCCGAATTTGGATTTACCGACACGAGCCACCTGCTTCATTTCCTGAAAAAAAATACAGACAACCCTTTGCTAAACATCCCAAATTCCGGCAATAGCAAATAGAAAACGACAGATCTATTAGGAAGGAAAACCTGCAGCAACACTACTTTTTCAATCGTACTTCAATGGAAGTTTCGCCAGTTTGGGTGTTGGTACTTACAGCAACTTCACTACCAATGGCTTTGGCAAAATCGCGGATGACATGCAGCCCAAGTCCATGCTTTATTCCCAGAGACGCATCTTCTTCGTACAATGCTTTGAATTTTTCCAGCGAAGTGCCACCACCATTGTCTTTCACCGAAATGACGACTTCGTTACTTCTTTCTTCAGCACCAATCCATATTTTTGCATCCGATCTATTTTGAAGCACTTTCTGCGCATTGCTGACCAGATTTCTCAAAATAGTTTTCAAAAATTCTTTATCGGTAAACACCTGCAAGTCTGGGTGGTATTGGTACAAAAATTCGGTAGCATTTTGCCCTGACCATTCCATCTTTAATTCGCTAAAAATTGCTTCTGCGGAAAAGGACCTTTTTTGTGGTTGAAAATTTTCCATTTGGCTTTTCGACCAAAGGAGAAGATCCTCCATCTGTGCCAAAAGTTGCTCTGCAGAAGCTGTTGCCTGATTTTCTAGTTGAATTTTATGAGCAGGATCGATCAGATCGGGGGCTGATTTTTGAAGATGAAGAAAGTGAATCAATTTAGCTACAGGACTTCTTAAATCATGATTCAAGATCCCGAAGAATCGTATTTTATTTTGATTAGCGCGATCCAACTGCTGATTTAAAACTTCCAATTTGCGATTGGCTTTTTTTCGTTGTTGGTTTTGATAGAAAAGCAATCCTCCAATCAAAGCAAAAACCGAAACGCCGGAAAGCAAGTACCATCTTTCTTTTTCTTTCTCATTCAGCCGCAGCTTATTGACTTTAATCTCATTCTGTTTCAGTTGATTTTCCTTTCGCGAAATTTCCAGTTGCTTTTGTCTGGCGTCAGATTCCAGTTTTTTATTTCTCAGTTCCGATTCGGTTCTTTGTATGCCCATCTGCGCAAGATCTCGTTCTTTGTTGCTTTCGCTCAGTCGCAAATTGTTGATGCTTAATAGCAATTGATTTTGTTTCAGCCGCTCCTGATCAATTATTTGCTGGGTTTTGTATTTTTCTTCTTTCGAGTCGAACTCGTACTGAATTTCCAGCCGTGAAATCTGCTTTCGGTTGGTTTCATTATCCATATCTTCCTTTAAGCCAACAAATTTTTTATAGAAATAATAAGCGCTGTCCGCCATATTTCTTTGGTCATACAATTCATTAATACTTTTAAAATTGGCTTTCTCAATATCTTTTGCACCAATTTCCTTCGCCTTCTTTACTGATTTCCTAAAGTGATCGAGTGCTTTTTCATACTGTTTTTCGTGAAGATAAAATTCGCCCAGTTGCTGATTATTGAGCGCTACTCCTTTCTTATTATTGAGCTCTTCATTGATTTTTAGCGCAGCTTTCACATTGTTAAAAGCATCCTGATAGCGATTTATCTTCATGTATAGACTTGCCAAATTCCCGCTCTCTCTCGCAATTCCCAGCTGATTACTTATGTCCTGATTTTTGCTTAATGCCAGCTGATAATATTGAAGTGCCTCTTCATTTCGATCCTGATTAAAATAAACAGTACCAATGTTGGAATAGCTGGAAGCCATTCCGTTTTCATTTTTGGCCTGCGTATGATTTTGCAACGCGCTGGTAAATTTCAGTAATGCCTTATGATAATCCTTCATCTCACTATATATGATGCCCATATTTCCGTACGCCATAGCAGATGTTTTGTAATCTCCTGCTTTCTCGGCATACCGAATGGAGGTTTGATATAGTTTTAATGCATTCGCATACTGATTCTGATACAATTTCACTGAACCCAGATTGGAGTAACAAACTGCGATTCCCGGCAAATAATTGATCTGCTGAAATCCATTAAGAGACTGTGTAAAATAGGATTCCGCACCAGGGAAATCGCCTTGAGAAATCGCTGCTGCACCTTGTAGTTTTAAAGCTTCGGCGGCTCCTTTTTTATAATTAATACTGCTGCTCAATTGATAAGCATCTTTTGCAGTTTGCGATAATTTCTGTGTATTGGTGCCGTAATATGCAGCCGCAAGTTGCAGCATTAAATCTGCTTTTCCGGAGTCGTCTTTCTTATACTCTTCAAGTTTTTTTGTCAAACTTTCAACTGCTTTTTGCTGCCCAATAAAAAGCATTGGAATAAAGAGTAATCCTATGGCAATTAGGGTTTTCATATGAAATCGAGCCGATCGCGGTAGCTTCTGCCAATCGGAATAACACTACCATTATTGAGTAAAATTTCAGCAGGTAATTTTTTTTCTATGAAGTTCTTCTGCACTGCAAAACTTCGGTGTATGCGTACGAATGACTGAAACTGTTCTTCCTTTAATAAATTACCAATGCTGTTTAAAACGCAGTGCTTTCTTTTTGGTGTCACAATTTTGGTGTAGTCTTTCAGCGCCTCCAGGTACAAAATCTCATGGAGTTTCACTTTCACCTGCTCATGTCCTTCTTTAATGAAAATAACATCTCCCCCAATGCTGGATTCGAAAAGATGGGCTTTTTTTCGAATCTCAAAAAAATCTTCGATGCGTTTGATGGTGTTTTCAAAACGTTCAGACTTTAAGGGTTTTACAATGAAATCCAGTGTTTGCAGTTCAAAACTTTCTACGGCAAAATCGGGGTAAGAAGTGATAAAAATACAAGCCGGAACCTGATTTGCTTTTTTGCGGAGATCTACTCCTGACATTCCCACAAGATCAATATCTAGAAAAAGAACATCAATACTATTGTTTTCAATCCATTTTAATGCTTCTTCGGCGCTGGAGCAAACACCCAAAATGCAGAGATTTGGGTGCTGTTTGACAAAAAACTGAACCGTAAGCCGGTCGATTTCGTCATCATCAACAATCAGGCAATTTAGCGTTTCCATGAAATTATGTAGCGACTATTCAAATGTAGAAATAATTTTCATATATCGCCGGTCGATTTATAAGGTCGTTGGTCGATTTTCAAATTTTGCATCCAACGTTTCTGAATAATTTTGAATAACGATGTAAGCGCTCAAACTTTCAATTTTGATTGACGAGTAAAGAGTCGTGCCAAGGCCGAATTCAAAATAAAACGAAACCCTTAATCACTAACTGATTTTAAACAAAAACAAAATGAAAAATCTTATTATTACCACTGCAATACTGATTGCAGGCATTATCAACTCCTGCAAAAAAGCAAATAACGACAACGGAAATGAGGCCCAAACAGAAACGGCGAAATATGGGATCGAAGTCAATGATTCCCAAAAAACGGGCAGCTTCAGCATCGACGAAAAAAATTACAGTGCACCTGTAGAAACCCAATATTTTGGCGATCATGAAAAAGGCAACTTCTCATTGCTTTGTCAGCACAACGAAAGTGATGATCCGGAGAATGCCAATCATCAACTCCTTCAATTGATTTTTCTCAATGAAAAAGATGCGCAAAACGCAACACTAAAAATCTATGAAGGTGGCTCTTCATTGCCGATGACCGATCCTGAACCGGGAATTGTTGCAGTTTCGCTTTCGGGTGTGGGAAACGGTCTTGACAAAAGTGAATTCACCGGAAGTACAAAATCAACCGGAACTATTTCGGTGAAAAACCGAATAGCAACACTGAAAGATGTCGTTCTATTTAACGCGGAAGGTGCTAAAAAAGTAATTAATGCAGCACTGCCGTTTTAGATCACATTCAAAAGAAAGTTACCTTATTATGATTCGGACGATAAAAAAACATCCGCTACCACAAAACATCCGTTTCTTTCCCTTAAAAAAAGACTGATGCGCTATGAATTTAAGGTGAACAAAAATGGATTAGCAGGCAGATGAAAGACGGTTAATTTCGGAGATTTCGGCTTTCACTTTTAATATTTTATTCAACGTACTTCATTCATTTGCTTGCGATATTCAACAGTGCCGTTCGTCTATTTATTTTGTCGTTCGTCTATTCACCTTTTCGACGGTATATGGCTCATCATAATTTTGAAAAAAATTCACCATGAAAAAAATAATTATATCTGCCGCTACTATCTTCATTGCATCGATGCAGGCACAGCAAATCATCGCTGTTTCCGGAGCAGATGCTGTTGGAACGGGCGGAAGCTCATCCTATACCATAGGACAAGTGGCTTACCTCAACCAACAATCTGCGGGTTTTACCATTGAGGAAGGTGTGCAACATTCTTACGAATTTATTTCGCTGTCAACCGAGAATCATTCCGGAGAGCAACTTGAAATTAAGCTATACCCCAATCCGGTAAAGGATTTTCTCTACCTCCATATGGGTAAAAAGCCCGAAGCCAACATGAAGTATCAACTTTTTGATGCACAAGGTAAACTGATGCTGCAGAACCGATTAAACAGTATTAAAAATGAAATCGACATGCGCACTTTTCCACAATCGGTGTATATCATTAGAATTTTCCGGGAGAATACCACTTTGAAAACCATTAAAATCATAAAAAATTAAAATCTAAGGACTATGAAAAAATTATTATCAGTGGCTGCAATTGTTGTAGGAACCATTCTCGCCTTTTCGCAGACGCCCGAAAAAATGAGTTACCAAGCGGTTATCCGAAACACAGGTGGCACTCTTCTCCAAAATCAAAGCATTGCGGTGAGAGCCAGCATTTTGCAGGGAAGTGCAAACGGAACAGTGGTTTATGCCGAGCGATTAACAGGAACGACAAATGCAAACGGTTTGTTGACTGCAGAAATTGGCTCTGGCACAGTGATCTCTGGAAATTTTTCAGGCATCAACTGGTCTTCAGGAAATTATTATCTAAAAACCGAAACCGACCCGTCCGGTGGAACCAGCTATACTATTGTCGGAACTTCGCAGCTGCTGAGTGTTCCGTATGCCATGTACGCAAAAACTTCCGGAAGTGGAGGTACGGCGTTTTCGCTTCCCTACTCGGGAACCTCATCTGGTGATCACGTGGTGCCGTTTCGTGTGACCAATACCAGCGGAACATTAAATTCTGCAGGGTATTTTGAAAATACAAATTCAACCAATACCTCGCCTGCACTAATGGGAATCAACAACTCGAGCGGAGGTTTCGGAATGGGTATTATGGGAAGAGCCAATTCCAATACCAATGGAAAAATGGCTTCCGCGATTTTTGGCTCGTTGCAGGGAACAGGGGATTCCGGGGCCGGCGTATATGGATATGCTTCAAATGCTTATGGAGTTTATGGAATTACAGACAACGGCTATGGCATTGTGGGCTATGCATCCGGAACCGGTACTGGTGGATTCTTTTTTTCCACCACCTCAGCAAAAGCGTTGCAGAGCAATGGTGCGATCAAATTTAACGGTATTGGAGAAGGTGCTGGAAAAGTGTTAACCAGTGATGCATTAGGAAATGCAACCTGGCAGAATTTACCAACAACTCCGATTTCATTATGGACGAGCACAGGAACTCATTTGTACAACTCTAACACAGGAAACGTAGGAATAGGCACATCCAGCCCTTCTGAAAAACTGGAGGTGAACGGAAAACTAAAAACCACTACCTTACAAATAACAAACGGAGCTGTAGCAGGAAGGGTACTCACTTCGGATGGAAGTGGAAATGCGAGCTGGACACTTTTGAGCAGTGCGGCGTTCCTTGCTAAAAAAACAACGCCACAAAGCATTTCAACAGGTGGTCTCCCCATAGATATAGTCTTCAGTGATGTTACAAAAGACGCAGAGGGTAGCTTCGCTTCAAATAAAATGACTGTACCAAAAAGTGGCTTTTACCAGCTCAACATCAATCTGTCGTTAGCAAATAACACAGGTGTGGCGTTCAATAACTATTTGAGAGTTTCTGTTTGCAAATTTACAAGCGGAGGATCCTCTTCATTTGTACAATCGTTTTACGTCACCGGAAACGGTTCTACATCAAGTATACTGCCTTCCGTCAGCTTTTCGCCTATCTTATTTTTAAATACAAATGATATTATCGGTTTACGCATTGAAAATTACAGCACCACGAATATAATTATTGATGGAACAAGCGCAACAGGTTCTATTTATTCATCTTTCAGTGGATTCCTAATTAAATAAAACGAACCCTCTATTAAAGAAAAAAACCTCTCAGAACCTATTGATTTTGAGAGGTTTTCTAAACTATTAAATATGACCTTATTGAACCGGATCCAGCGATACCACAGCTTCCGATGTGTAAAACTGAAAGGTAAAACTTTCCTGAAGATATAGTTTTACGGTTTTCTCGTTATGGCTAAGGTAACCGATGGAAATATCCTGACCAATGCTCAATTTGAAATCGCCACCACGGGTCGAAATCACAAAACCGCCTTT
>MKTK01000007.1:12601-97176 GCA_001898255.1 Chryseobacterium sp. 39-10
ACTAATTCCTGTAAGTGATGCAACATTGGATACCCTTCGTCGCTACCACCACTTGCTGCAGTATAAGCATCTGCACCTAAAACCAGCACATATGGTCCGTTGACACCTGCAAGCCGAAGCTCAGATAATGCTTTCGCAATGGTATCTGGATAATTTTTAATGCTTGCCGGAAGTTTAATAGCGGTATTACTGCTCCCTCCTCGAATCCCTTGAATTCCTGCAGCGGCATACCCTTCGAAAACCGCACGGTCTTCTGCATACGCAATTTTCTGTGCAGCATCTTTCAACGGTTGCCAATCGGAATCTTCGGAACCTCGCTCCACATCATCAATGGCTTCGCGCGTCAGTTCAAACGGAACCCGAAATTCCACCACTGGCGTGATTTCACGAACAGCGGCCTGCACGCCATCACCCGAAGTTTCCAGCGATTGCACATGGCCAGTGCCCACAGCGGAAAGATCATATCCTTTCGGACCGTCTACATCCACTACTTTTCTTGCAGCAAGGTACCTTTTCAACGTTCTTTTCGCTTCTTCTTCAATTTGCTCCCAAGCCAATTCTGAAATGGGCGCAAGTTTACGATGTAAATTATTCATAATGTATTGATTTATTTTTAGTTATAGGATTTATTTTCTGTTCATCGAACTACTTTAGCGAGCCAATTCCCAACGAACCGTCACTCTCATATTTTTCTTCTTTGATTGCCGGTTTCTCTTCTGGCTCTTCATCATCAGATGAAAAATCATCCAGCATATCCAAAGTCGGCACAAAAAATAAACTACCTGTTTTGGCTGTACTGAAATCCAGCAAACGGTCATAATTTCCCGGAGGATTACCGATGAACATGGCTTCAAGCATCAATTTTACCGTACTGAAAGTACTTGCGTAAGCTATAAAATAAGTTCCCATCTCGTTGGTAGACATGTTTCCGAAAGGCAAATTATCGCGTATAATTTTAAGATCGTCTCCTACATTCGCTAAAGCAGAATGGGAATTGCTGGGTTTAACGTCATCCGTCATTTCCACATCGCTGTCTTTGTACCGTCCGAAGACTTTTTCCTGCTCTTCCACCGGAAGCGCCCTGAAAGCTACTAAATCGTGAATGTATTTCTGTACAAAAAGGTAACTTCCGCCTTTATATTCCGGATCTTCATCGCCCACCAATCCGTAGAACTCGCGTTGTTTGCTCTCAGGATTTTCGGTGCCGTCTACAAAACCGAGAATAGATCGGCCATCCCAATACCGGAAACCGTGCACTTCTTCTACACAGTCGGCAACCGGTGAAAGCACTTTGGCTATATCTGCCGCCATATCGAAGCAGATGCTGTTATTGGTTCCTTTCAGGTGAAAATGCAAATCGCCTTTGGTGGAAACCGCTGTGTAATTGCTGCCGACAATTGGTTCAAATTCTTCCAGTTCTTTAGGCAAGGGCTTTGAAAGATCCAGCAAATTCCAGGCAAGATATCCAATTCCCATGATGCAACTCGCCCCGTTGTCGGGAAAACGAATGTTGGCTGAATGGTTAAGGTTGATCACCAACGCACAAACTCGTTGAAAAACTTTTTTTACATCTGCGCCTTCTTTAAAATTCCAAACGGTGAAAATCGTGTTGGTTCCGTGGTTATCGAGTACATTTTGTGGTCCTTCCTTGATCATTTTGTAGTATAAATATTAAAATGCTAAATTAGCGATATATGAACAGAAAATCAATAGAAACGATTGTTTATCATCTATTTTCATGATCGTTTTTTTCTTTCTAATGAAAGCGCAAACAAGAAATAAAAATGCTAAAGCCCGCTTAGATTGCAATAGCGTTGCATTCTTTCGCCGCGTATCTTTGCCTTAAAATTCAATACAATGGCTAAACAATGCTGTTCCGATGACGGACTGGAAATAAAAAAAGAAAACCATACGCACCAAAATGCTTCATGTTGCCATACAGAATCTCATGACGAGCACGACCATGGCCACGAGCATTCGCACGGGGATAGTGATAAAAGTACCTTTCAACTTTTCCTGCCGGCAATTATTTCCTTCATTTTATTAATGATTGGCATTACGCTGGACCATTGGATCCCGCAGCGCTGGTTCACGGGTTGGATTCGTTTAGGATTATATATTGTGGCATACATTCCCGTAGGACTTCCTGTGATAAAAGAAGCGGTGGAAAGCATTCGCAATGGCGACTTTTTCTCTGAATTTTTCCTGATGACGATTGCCACCATTGGTGCTTTTGCGATTGGTGAATTTCCGGAGGGTGTTGCCGTGATGTTGTTTTATTCCATTGGGGAGGCATTTCAGGATATTGCCGTGACTCGTGCAAAAACCAATATCAAAATCTTACTCGATCAACGTCCAGATGAAGTGACGATTATCGAAAACAATGAACCCAAAATCATCAAAGCTGAAACCGCAAAAATTGGACAACGCATTCAATTAAAACCAGGAGAAAAACTCGCTCTGGATGGTGAATTGATCTCCGAGAATGCATCGTTTAATACCGCTGCGCTTACCGGAGAAAGCAAGCCCGACAGCAAAATAAAAGGAGATGAAGTACTTGCCGGAATGATCAACCTGAACACGGTATCGGAAGTCATCATCAGAAAAGAATTTAAAGATTCCAAACTATCAAGAATTCTGGAATTGGTACAAAACGCGACTTCTCAGAAGGCAAAAACCGAACTTTTCATTCGTAAATTTGCCCGAATCTACACTCCAATTGTAACATTTTTAGCCGTTGCAATTTTTGTACTTCCTTACTTTTTTGTGGAGAGTTACGACTATAAAGACTGGCTGTATCGCGCCTGTATTTTTCTGGTTATTTCGTGTCCTTGTGCTTTGGTGATCTCCATCCCGTTGGGCTATTTTGGGGGAATTGGCGCCGGAAGTAAAAACGGAATTTTGTTTAAAGGCAGTAATTTTCTCGATATCTTGGCCGATACCAAAAATGTGGTAATGGACAAAACCGGTACGTTAACCGAAGGGGTTTTTAAAGTAAAAGATATCACAATAGAACCAGAGTTTAATCAGGAAGAAATCCTGAAGTTTCTGAATTTTATTGAAGGAAAGTCCACCCACCCGATTGCCACAGCTATTCACGAGTATGTTGGGAAAGTTGATCATTCGATCCAAATGGAAAACATTGAAGAAATTGCAGGACATGGTTTAAAAGGAACTGTGGACGGCCGATTGTTTTTAGCCGGAAATTTCAAGTTGTTGGATCAATTTAAGATTCAATACCGAATTGATCCTTCCCAATTTACGGAAACGCTTATTGCGATTGCATTTGATGGAAAATTTGCCGGATACATCACTATTTCTGACCATCTGAAAGCAGGCGCCCAGCAAGCCATCGCCGAGTTGAAAAACCTTGGCGTAAAACCGACCATGCTGAGTGGCGACAAAACGGCCGTTGTGGATGCTGTTGCCAAAACGTTAGGAATAACCAATGCTTTCGGCGACTTACTACCAGAAGATAAGGTGAACAAAGTAAAAGAAATAAAAGCTACAGGTGCAAAAGTGGCTTTTGTAGGTGATGGAGTGAATGACGCGCCGGTAGTGGCTTTAAGCGACGTGGGTATTGCCATGGGCGGATTGGGAAGCGATGCCACCATTGAAACTGCAGACGTGGTGATTCAGGACGACCAACCTTCTAAAATACCGATGGCAATTAAGATTGGCAAAGAAACAAAAAAGATTGTCTGGCAAAATATTGCGCTTGCTTTTATCGTAAAAGCAGCGGTTTTAATCCTTGGTGCCGGTGGTTTGGCAACCATGTGGGAAGCCGTATTCGCCGATGTCGGCGTTGCGTTGCTTGCGATCTTAAATGCTGTACGAATTCAGAACATGAAGTTTACGTCGAGCAGTCATTAATTCTAATTTACAAAGAATGATGTTCAAAGAAAACGTTTGACGCATTTAGTTTTTAAGATGATCGGTCGTCAGCTTTTTTATTCAAATGGTTACCGCTTTCACAAATGGTCTCTCTTTTCAATGGCAATTGTGACGTTTTAAACCCTGTTCTTTTTAGTTTTTATTGAGGTAAGGTTATTATTGCACGGTCTTTGCTACGTTACGGTTCGTTAGCTTTTTTATTTGTACCGATTCGTAAATTTGTATTGTTAATCATAAACCTTTTAAATAGAATGAAAAAAATAGCAGTAATAGGAGCCACCGGATTTGTAGGTGCTCACGTGGTAAAAGAATTAGAAAACAGAGGATACCAAGTGGAGGCGTTGGCTAGAAACACCTCAAAGGTAGAAACATCAGATCGCGTGCATGCTGATGATATTGATGTTAACAACGTGGCCGATTTAGCGGCTAAGTTAAAAGGGAACGATGCTGTGATCAGTACTTTTAATGCAGGATGGACAAACCCAAACATCTACAATGATTTCCTTCAGGGTTCCGAAAACATAGAGAAAGCCGTAGAAGAATCGGGTGTTAAACGGCTTATTGTTGTAGGAGGTGCCGGCAGTTTGCACGCCCCCGATGGTACCCAGCTGGTGGATTCACCAGATTTTCCAGCCGCAATAAAGCCCGGTGCCGAAGCAGCCAGAGATTACTTAAATATCATCAAGAAGAACACAGTTTTGGATTGGACTTATTTTTCACCAGCTCCCGAAATGCATCAGGGAACATCCGGAGAGCGAAAAGGAAGCTATAGAACAGATTTAGAAAATCCCGTAGCCAATGAAGATGGAAGAAGTGTTATTTCAGTTGAAGATGTAGCGGTTGCATTGGTCGACGAACTGGAAAACAATCGATTTGTACATAAAAGATTTACAGCCGCCTATTAAAACACGAGCAAACTCCAATTGATTTTTGCTTACACCTCTTTTAAAAATCATATTTTTGATTAAAAACAACACTTAAAATCTATTCTTTATGAACACTAAATTAATCATAGCCGCAACCGCATTGGCATTATTTTCCTGCCAGAAAAAAAATACCGAAGTAACCACAGAGAAGGTAGTGGTGGCAGATTCTGTTGCTTCAGCTCCTGCTGTAGATTCAGCCAATAACGCGACAACAGCTGGCGACACTTCCCAAAATGCTTTGGACTGGGCGGGAACTTATGAAACTACACTTCCGTGCGCCGACTGTCCGGGAATTAAAACAACGCTTACACTCAACAAGGATAATACATTCAAAATAACTGAAGAGTATCTAGAGAAAAACGCAAAATATCCTGATCAAGGGACTTTCGCCTGGAATAAAGAAGGCAACATAATTACACTCAATGGAAAGGATGTAAAATACAAATACAAAGTGGGAGAAAACAAATTGACACAGCTTGATTTGGACGGAAAAGAAATTAACAACTCTTTCAAAGACTTGTACGTTTACAAAAAGAAATAAAAGCAATTGATGATGAAAAGCGCCGGAATATTTAATTTTCTGGCGTTTTTTATCATCTTATGTAAGATAAAAGCACTATTGAAGTGCGGGCTAAGGTTGAAATAATCTGCAAATTCAGACCCATCGTCACCCCCTATTTCTAATTTTTCGATTCAACATGTAATCCCGGATTTTTCCGATGCATGTTAGCATAAGTGTTATTCTGCACTAAGGTATTCAATTGCCTTTTCAATGAAAGTATCTTTTCCATTTTTTATATCTTCAATATTATCCTCTACAAAAATATCCGGTACAATGCCTTTGGTATGAAAAAGCGAATGATCAGGATTTCGGACTTTGAGACCTGTATATGAATATGTCATTCCACTCAATAAATGAATATCATTTCTATCTCCATTCATCCCTCCCGTTGTTCTTCCTATAATAGTTGCATATCCATTACCTTTTAAGTAAGTCGGTATTGATTCCTGAAAACTTCCGCTTCCTTCATAGACTAACAAAACAATTTTTGCAGTTAAATCTTTATTTTTTTTGATATCCCATCCATGAAAATCTGTATAAACTACATCCTCATAAAATGGATTTTGAATTTTTGGAGAAGAAATAAATTTCACATTATTCCTATCATTAAAAAAATTGTTTGCTAATAATTGCCAAGTTTTTTCACCTCTTTTCGGGTAACCTCTTAAATCGATAATGATTTTTTTTGAAGATTGAATTTTTGCAAGATTTTCAGTAGCTATTTTTGCTGTAAGATTTTGAAGATTTAAGTATAAAACATCATTTTTCATATCTTCAATCTCTATATTATTATCTTTACTAAAGAACTCTGGGTTTTGATAGGCAATAAAACTTCGTTTTAACTCAACTTTTTTTCCATTATCTAATGTTAACACTATGGTTGAGTTTTCTTTTCCTTTTAAGAGTTCTTTTAATGCAAGATGGGTTGTATATTGTTCTGAACCTGAAAAAGTAAGCTTACTAGTATTAATTAATTCAATTGGATTAACATTGTTGATGTACAAAATAACGTCCCCCTTTTTCAAATCAGTATGAGGAAAGAGTAAATCACTTATCACAACTTGATTTGTTTTTTGTAGGTATTTCAATTTTATTGGTGGCAAAAAAGAATTTTTCTTAGTGAATTCGGGATAAGAAATATACATATGGCCATCTCTAAAATGGTGTGAAAATCTTCGTAAAGTTAAAAAGTTGTCTTCCTGAGTTTTGTTTTTAAAACTTTCTTCTAAACCCTTCTTCAAAATATTGTCCCAATCAATATCTATTTCGTCTTGGTAAGTGTAGAAATGCCTTAGACCCGACCACATAATGATGACGTTTGAAATAGCAACTCTATTGTCAAAAGCGGTTGCCTTTAAATCCGCATATTTTTGAATTTCTCCAACGGGTTGTGTTTGGCCATTTTTTTCATACACAATGAGCGGAATGTTTACAATAAAATTGTTTGATAGCCGCAGTGTATAACTATCTTTAGGTTGAGGGACATTAGTTAATTTTATTTTGATGCTATCTTCGTTTGACCTTTTTCTCATAAAGGTTCCGCTTTTACTTATGCTTCCGCTCGCAACACCAGAATTAATCCAATAAATCGGTTTCTCTCCATTGATTTCCCATTTATATTTTGTTGTACCAAAAGTAATAGAGGGTGCAATTGGAATAAATAGTTCTTTTATTTTTGATTCAAAATCGTTTTCAGTTTTTGTTTTTAATATTTCATTTACTGCGTACACTGTAAAAGCATCCCAACTCAATTGGGCAGATTCATCACTTGGGTGAAAATGGCGAACTACGGAATAGATTTTAGTAAAATCTTGAAGTTTTTGAATCTCATCATTTGTTTGAGCGAATAAAATGTTCGATAATAGAACAGGAAATAATAGAATTCTCCACTTCATAAAATGAGTATTTGGTTTATTGATCTACAAATGAAGAATAAAAATTCAGAAATGTTTTAAAAGTAGCATTTAAAGTAATTCTAAAATTTGTTAAAAAATCATAATAATGGCGAGTTTTGTTTCACTTTCTGATCAATGTTAACTTTTGAAATTGCTAATCAAAAAGATACAAACGTCATTTACCGATCAATTCAATTATGATAAATGGGAAAAGTTTGTTGGCAGAGACTAAAAACAAGTTCAGTTTTTGGCCGAAATAGGAAATTGAAGATAGCCCTTTTGTTCATGAAATAATCCATTTCCATCCCATAGAAAAATCCGATACCTTAGCGGGTATCGGATCTGATGATTCTGTTCTAAACGAGAAAGTTTAGTTAACTTTTTGCCAGGTTTGAGTTCTGCCAATAAGTGAAAAACCAACATATCCCCTTACATTAAGTTTCTCACCGTCTCTGGTGATGGTGCATTTGTAAGATTTGCCTGTTTTGGGATCGGTGATCGTGCCTCCTGTGAATTCTTCCCCATCTTTTTTCAAATCGCGGATAATCTCCATACCAAGTATCGGCTTCCCTTTTCTTTCGTCTTTGCAAGCGGTACAGTTAGGATCCGCAGGTTTTATGAGTAATTGGGCAATTTTTCCGTAATACTTGCCATTGGTTTTTTTGGTAATTTCCACAATGGATTTTGCCTGTCCTGTTTCATCGTCTATGGTTTTCCATTTTCCTTCGATCTGGGCATAAGAAAGTGTTGCAAAAAAAAGTGCAACAAAAGCGAAAGTTATTCTTTTCATTTTCTCAAATATTTTTAGTTGTTTAGGTTGGATAAAAATAATCAAAAAAAATTAACCCGCAAATAAATCGCTATCCATGCCATAATTGATTAAATACGAAGCTAATTAACCTATAATATGGCAAAGTTTTCTGGGAGTAGATAAAGTTTATTCATTAATAGATTTCACTAGTAATGATAGAATGTCATCAATACCATCACTAATACAATTTTCTGTGGATCACACGATACATATAATCTTGATACCATGCTTTGCACAACAGCATTCCTTTTTCAATCTCTGGATTATGGATGGTTCCCAATAAGTTATTGTCTAAAGCTTTGTCTGCAATCGCATAAATTCCCGTCACATTTTTGCCATCGAAACGGTAAATATAATTACCAATTATAAACTGCTCCTGAATACCATCAGAGTTGACGATCATGTAATTTTTGTCATCGGACACCAAACTTCTGCCCCAGCTTCGGATGGGTTTATTATACCCTATTAAATCTGCCAATGTAGGATAAATATCCATTTGCTGCGCCGGTTCAGTAATTTCTCCATGCAGGTTATATTTAGGATTAGGCGAATAAAAAAGAATGGGTACCGCAGACCGATTAACCGCTTTTTCATACTCTGGGTAACCTACTTGATTGGTATGATCGGCCACAAAGACAAAAATAGTATTGTTGTACCAAGGCATCTTCTTCGCTGTTTCAAAAAACTTCTTTAGCGAGTAGTCGGTGTAACCAATGGGCTCATGAATTTCTAATGGTCCTTTTTTGAATTTACCGTTATACTTTTCTGGCACTTTAAATGGATGGTGAGAAGAAACTGAAAAAAGAGTCGCCATAAAAGGCGTTTTTTTCTTGTTTAACGTTTGAGCAAAATACTGAAAAAACGGCTCGTCCCAGATGCCCCATATTCCGTCGAAATCCTTATCATTGTTATATTCGGTTTTTCCATAATAATGCTGGAATCCTAAAATATTTCCAAACCCAAGAAAACCCATTGATCCGTTGGGCGCACCATGAAAGAATGAGGTGTCGTAGCCCATTTCATTTGTAACCGATACAATTGACTGTATTTTTTGGTTGGCATAGGGTGAACCTGTAAACGCATCGGTTAAACTGGGGATTCCTGCGAGTACAGAGCTCATCCCATGGATCGACTGGCGACCGTTGGCATATGCTTCCGTGGCAATAAGACTTTTGGTAGCCAAGCTATCAAAGAACGGGGTATAAGACACGAAATTTTTAATCCCAGAATTTTTGTTGAAAGCCCCCGAATATTCCTTGGCGAAGCTTTCCAAAATAAAAATCACGATATTAGGTTTGGGTTCCACATCTTCGCGAACGTACAATTTATAAGGATGAATATTGTCTTTAATGAATTTTTCATCCACAAAATGAACTTCCTCAAAATTGTTGGTATCGATGGTTCGAAAGAACGAAAACACACTATTCAATACAATGTTGGCATGGGCTGGATTTTTCACAAATCTGTTCGCATCCACCAAATTTATCGGTCGGGTTGAATGTTTAAAATCGCCCCGAATTCCGCCTACTACTAAGGTTGCGGTGATGCATAAAGTAACTATGGAACCTACAAAATACAGCCATTTTTTCTGGGGTTTAAATTCCTGCACTTTCACTTTTTTATAAAGAAAAACCCAGGCAGCCATCAAAATCACAAACCAAATCAACACCATCGGATGCTCTGCAATGGAGGTGAAAAACACTTTGCCCAAATTACTCTCGTGCTGTGCCACCTGCATTGCCGCACTGGTGAGGCGCGACTGAGAAAATTTATAGTACACAAAATCACCAAAATTCATGGAATAGGCAATGCCGTTCATTATAAAATACACCCAAAACAAAAATTTCTGATAGTTTCTTCGCGTATTGATAATCAACGGCGCAAGACTCAACAATATAAACAGGGAATTGACGTAAAAAATTGCAGTAGTATCAAAGGCAATACCGTGGTAAGCGAGTGCACAGTAATCTGAAAGCGAATCTACCTTGATGAGATCCTTATTGAAAAACCAAAAAAGCAACCGCGCAATCTGATAAAAGAAAAACGCCAAGAACAATCGGTAAATAAGTGCAAAAATCTCCTGTAATCTTAATTCTTTCATTGATTTTATAAAAAATGCCGTGCAAATTTACATTAATTGGCCGACAGTTGAGCATAATGAACATCAGATGAGTGGTTTCATTTCATCAGTTCCCCTGTCAACAACTTGGGTCTTCCTTCAAAAAAACCGTACTTTTGCGGATATGAATTTCCTAAAAAACAACCTCGCCAATCTCTTTACCCTTGGCAATCTTTTTTCCGGAAGCATCGGTGTGATTCACTTGGTTACAGGCGATTACCAAATCACTGCACTATGCATTATTATTTCACTTATTCTGGATTTCTTTGACGGGTTTGTCGCCAGAGCCCTGAAATCCAATTCCAATCTCGGCGTTCAACTTGATTCATTGGCAGATATGGTAAGTTTTGGGCTTTTACCCGGCGTCGCAATGATGAAAATGCTGGAACCTTTTGGAAATCAACTTTTTGAAATAGAGCTTCCCTTCGAAATCAAATATTTTGGTTTACTCATCACTCTTTTCTCGTGCCTTCGTCTGGCTATTTTTAACTTGGATGAAGAGCAGAAATATTACTTCAAAGGACTTAATACACCATCGAATACCATTTTTATTTTTGGAATCTCTTACCTGCTGGTTCAGCCGCAGTATTTGAATTTTCTGGATGGTATTCATCCTTTTCTTCCTTTGATTTTGATTATCGTCACCATACTCAGTTCATGGCTTTTGGTAAGCCCCATCAAGATGATTGCGATGAAATTCAAATCCCGACAACTGAAAGACAACTACCCCAAATTATTTCTTGTGGTGGGTGGCATTCTGATTCTTTCGATTTTCAGAACCGTGGGCATTCCTTTGGTTATCGTTTATTACATTGTGATTTCGGTGGTTTTTCAAAAACAGTTATCGAATGAATGAGCAGCGCACCTTTCAACATCACCTCTGTTATTTAATATCAACTCAATATAAACAATGAATCTTAAACTCCATAAACCACTTTGCATTTTCGATCTGGAAACCACTGGAATTAGCGTTGGTAAAGACCGTATCGTCGAAATTTGCATCCTGAAAGTAAATCCAGATGCATCCCGCGAAAGCAAAACCTGGCTCGTCAACCCCGAAATGCCTATCCCCAAAGAATCGTCGGAAGTGCATGGCATTTATGATGCTGATGTAAAAGATGCGCCTAAGTTTCGCGAAATTGCACCGAAAATTATGGAAATAATCAATGGAACCGATTTGGGCGGATTCAACTCCAACCGCTTTGATGTGCCGCTTTTGGCCGAAGAACTCCTGAGAGCAGACATCGATTTTGACCTCAGTAAATTTCGCTTGGTCGATGCGCAAACTATTTATCATAAAATGGAACCCCGCAATTTATCGGCTGCTTATCAATTTTACTGCGGAAAAACTCTGGAAAACGCGCACTCTGCCGAAGCCGATGTTTTGGCTACTTTCGAAGTACTGGATGCGCAGGTTGGGCATTACCAAGACCTTCCTGATGAAGTTGCAGGTTTAAGTGAATTTTCATTTCACAACAAATTTGCCGATTTGGCAGGGATGATTCATTTTGATGCGGAAGGAAAGGAGATTTTTGCTTTTGGCAAGTACAAAGGACAGCGTGTGAAAGAGGTTTTCCAAAAAGACGTGGGATATTATGGCTGGATCCAAAATGCAGACTTCCCGCTGTACACGAAAAAAGTGCTTACCGGTATTCAGCTTCGTTCTAAATTTTAAAAGCATTAGTAATGAAAATCATCTGCATCGGTAGAAACTACGTAGAACATGCCCGCGAACTGGGAAATGAAATCCCTGAAAACCCCGTTATTTTCATCAAACCTGATACGGCGATCCTGAAAAAGGGATCCGATTTTTACCTCCCCGAATTTTCCAATGAGATTCATTATGAATTGGAGGTGGTACTGAAAATTTCGAAAGGCGGAAAATATATTCAGGAAGAAAATGCGCCTCAACACTATGATGAAATTGCTTTAGGCATCGATTTAACAGCGCGGGATTTGCAACAAAAGCTCAAAGAAAAAGGATTACCGTGGGAATTGGCAAAAGCATTTGACGGTAGTGCGGTAGTTTCCGATTTCTTCCCCAAAAAAAATGTCGATCTGAAAGCCCTGCAATTTTCATTAAAGAAAAACAAAGAATTGGTGCAGAACGGCAATACTTCGCAAATGATTTTTAGCCCAGAAAAAATCATCGCATTTGCATCGCAGTATTTCACGCTTCGTGTGGGAGATCTTATCTTCACCGGCACCCCAAAAGGTGTGGGGCAAGTGGCGGAGAACGACGTGCTGGAAGCGTTCCTGAATGATGATAAAGTGTTGCATTTGCGAATTCAATAAAAATTAACTTGGGCTGAATTGAAAAAAGTTGTAACTTTATTGAACAAAATTTAAAAGACATGACCAACATTATTGTACCTACAGATTTTTCCGAAGCAAGCGACCGTCTCGTTGAAGGTGCCATTAAATTCGCTAAGGAAATTGGTGGTAAAATTTGCCTTATCCACGTAGCACCTGCGGATATCGGCTTTGCCATTGGCGATATGGGATTTCAATACTTCCCGGAAGTAGAACAAAATGAGATTAAGCAGGAATTGCTGCAACTAAACAATATTGAACAAAAAGTGCTTGCTCATGGTGTAGATTGCGATCATGTTCTGAAGCAGGGTGTTGCAGGAGACATTATTTTAGAGTACGGCAAGGAAAAGAAAGCCGGATACATCGTGATGGGTTCTCATGGGCGCAGCAACATGTACGATGTTTTTGTAGGCAGCTTAACTAAAGAACTTACCCGAAGATCGCAAATTCCTGTCTTGGTGATTCCGGTGCATTAAGCGTTGCAATTCAATAATATAGTTGATAAAAATGATAAATCCCGAAGAATATTCTCCGGGATTTTTATAATAAACAAGTGTATCAATTATTTATCTTCTTTTTTCATGATTTGAGGATCGTAGTAAGGATGATGACCCTCGGTTGGTGAAAAATAATTCTTGTCTTTATCGCCGCCCAAAGTAGCTACCAAAACATAGCACCAATAGCAAAACATTACACTTGCCACGATAAACAAAATCCAGTTCATCACGTTGCCTGCAGCATCAAAAAAACCGAATGACCATTTAAATATACCGCTTAAGAATAACCAGAAAGACGTCATTATTTTCCTTTTTTAAATTAACTTTGCACAAATTTATAAAAAATGTTCCGATTACTTTCAAAAGAAAGCAATATTTTTTCAATACCAGTTTACATTGGGGTGCTTCTTTTAATTGTCATTGGCTTTAATTTTTTGGATTTCAACACATTAGATGTCATATCCGCCATTATCACATTCGCAGGTGTGGCGTTGGGATACTTTTGTTTCAATTCCATTGCCCTAAATTACCAGACGCATTTGCCGCTGTTTTTGTACACCGCCATCGTTTTTGCCTTGTATCCAGGCAATTTGGATATTGGCATCGCCGTAGCGCTGTTCACCAACTCCATCATCTTACTCATGCTAACCAACACGGACATGACAGTGCGTAAGAATTCGTACATCCTCATTGGAGCAATTCTGGCGCTGAATTTTATTTTTTTACCCACTACTTGGCCCATGGCTTTTTTTGTTATTCTGCATATTTTTGGAACATCGGATCGTATTGGGCTGCACGTTTTTCGATTATTTTTCGGGATTTTCCTTATCGCAATTTCTTATTTCGGAGTGGCTTACTTGTTAGGAATGAATTCATGGGACCCAAGGTACTTTCCGTTTTCAAACTTTCGGCCCATGACCGATTATTCGATGTTGATTTGGTTGTCGCCCATTGCTTTAATGCTGATATACGCCGTTTGGGATCACTTTAATCACTTTAACCAAAAAAGCCCAACCAGTAAATTCAAATATTCTTTCATTCTTGTTTTTACCATTGCGCAACTCATCACCATTATCCTTTACATGGGCACCACTTACGAATACCTGCTTTTGCTGGCGCTTCCTGTATCCATAATCTTGAGCCGCATGTTGAAGTTTCTATCAAAATACTGGATGAAAGAAGCAGGTTTGTGGCTGATCATTTTTTTGCTGATGATTTTTAAATTAGCTGCTTTTTACAATTTTAACCTTTAAACATCATGATTCAAATAGACAATAAACTGATTTCTGAAGATATTTTTTCTGAAGAATTTGTATGTAACCTCAGCAAATGCAAAGGCGCTTGCTGCGTAGAAGGAGATGTGGGTGCACCTTTAGACCAAAGTGAGACCGATATCCTGGACCGCATTTACCCTCAGGTAAAACCTTACCTTACCCAAGCCGGCATCAATGCTATTGAAGAACAGGGTACATGGACGATTGACCCCGCAGATAATGATTATGTAACACCAATGGTGAATGGCGGAGAGTGTGCTTACGTTATATTTGATGAAAAAGGTGTTACCAAATGTGGCATCGAGAAAGCGTACGAAGATGGTGCTGTAGAGTGGCAAAAACCAATTTCCTGCCACCTTTATCCGATCCGCGTGAACGAGTATTCTACTTTTACTGCCCTGAACTACCATGAGTGGAAAATTTGCAACGATGCTTGCGAACTGGGCAAAGAGCTACAAGTTCCTATCTACAAATTCCTTAAAACTCCGCTGATCAGGAAGTATGGTGATGAATTCTACACCGTGCTGAGCGAGGCCGCAGAAGAATGGAATCGGGAGTTTGGGAAGTAATTTACTTGCATAAATACTGAGCTAACAATTGAGATATAAAAAAGATCCACGGCTATTCAGCTGTGGATCTTTTTTATATACTTTCAAAAAATTACTTTTTGATCACTTCCAAAAATTCATCATGTGAAATTTTGGTCTCTTTTTTTGTTGCTTTTTCCAATATCACATCTTTCAATTTAGCCATGGCCACTTCAGAAGAAACCTGGCGAACTTGTTCCTGATCTTTCAGCATTTCTACCGCGTATTTCTGGATCTCTTCATCAGAAAGATGATGAATTCCGTAAATGGCCAACTGGTTTCTTACCAGTTGCTCGGCTTGCGCCAGTACATCAGCATAATCAAGATTAATGTCGTTATCGTTCATCAATTTCCCTTCAAGAATCTGATATTTCAAAACGTTTTTCTCTGCCTCAAGAATTTCTTTTGCCTGTTCTTCAGTCTGAATGTTTTCGTTGCTGAAAAGAAGCCATTTGATAAGGAAAATTTCAGGAAGTTTCACCTCTTCTTTTTCAGTAATCTGCTCCAAAACTTTGTTTACAAAAACAACATCGGCATTCTGCTGGAAGTATTCATCAAGCTCAGATTTCACTTTCTCTCTCAGCTCTTCTTCAGATTTTACTACACCTTCGCCATAAACCTTATCAAAAAGTTCCTGGTTCAGTTCGGCAAGATTAAGACCGTAAAAATCTTTTACTTTAACTTCAATTTCGTGGTGATGAAGGTGCTCTACTTCCTCTTTGCTGAATCCCAACTCTTTTGCCAGTTCTTCATTTTTCGCCAAATCTTCTTTAGTTACTTTCACCGCTCCTTCCATATCAAGACCTTTCACCAATTTGAAGGCCTCTTTTTTATCCGCATTAACCACAGTATTTTTAGGATGATGATGATGTTCACCTTCAGCATCTTCCTCTACAACCTGTGAAATTTCCAAAGCAATATGCGAATCTTTACCAATTTTTTCCTGCGGCACCTGCTCAGCAAAACGCTTCTGCATATTCTCGATAGATTGGTTAATTTCTTTATCCGACGCTTCTACCTGATAATGAGGCGCTTCATACTTCGACAAATCCACGGTAAATTCCGGTTCATACCCTACTTCGAAAGCCACAGAGAGTTGCTCTGCATTATGGTCAAAATCATCAACCGGTTGTGGCACGGGTTGCCCTACCAATCGAAGTTTATTTTCGTTGATATAATTGTTAAGCGCATCCGAAACCTGCTTGTTAATTTCTTCAAAAGCGATGCCTGCTTCGTATTGCTTTCTTACCATGCTTAATGGCACTTTCCCTTTTCTAAATCCGGGAACTTGCGCATTTTTTGCATAATTGATCAGTTGTTTTTCAACTTTATCTTTATAATCCGCTTTATCTAAAGTCACTGTAAGCAATGCACTTACATCATCATGGTTTGTCGCTGTAACGTTCATTATTGAATAAAATTTTAGGTTGCAAAAATAAGGATTTTTGAACAATAGAAAAAATTTAAATACACATAAAAAAATTATAAAAAAATCTGCCACGAAACCGGGCAGATTCTCTTTGTCATTTCTTCTTCATGATCAAGATTAATTGGCCAATCCGAAAGTAGCTTCCGCATCCGTTTCGCCACCGGTCACGCTTCCCCAAGCAGATCCGTTTTGCGCTTCACTTACGGTTGCAGGTTCGTGAATTAACGTCAGTTTTAGCACTGGTGAAGAAGCGTTCATTATTTTGGCAACATCCCATTGTGTTACTAATCCCACTTTATTGCCATCTTTTCGGGTAGAAGAAGCGCCGTCATTTCGAGTAACTTTAATGGTTGACTTAGGAAAATTAAATATCAAAAAATGCTCATCTTTTGCATCTTTAATCTGCTGGGTTACGTCCTTGTCACCATTCTTAAATACAGCTTCAACGCGGTACGACTTACCATCTTCAAGATTAATGACTGGATTCACCTCTGATGCAACATTATAAGTAAATTCCTTTGTAACATTGGTGCTAAGATTGGTAACTCTAAGCACAATTGCTGTAAGATCTTCCTGAGGCAAGTCATCTCCTGGATCGGTATCTCTTTGGCACCCGATAACGGCAATGCTCAGGATAAATAAAGCTAATAATGACTTGAAATGGTTTTTGTTGATTAATTTTTTCATTGTGGTTAATTTAAAATTATTTTTTAACTGTTATTATTTTTTTTAATCGTTTACGATATCGCTATTTCATCAGAAACGATAGCGGATGTTCAAAATAAAACTCCTGCCCAAATCCGCTGCGAAAAAGCGCATACGGTTCAGGTAATCGCGATAACTGGTATTAAATGCATTGTTGACAATCAGACCTGCAGATAGATTTTTGGCAACATCCAGACCTGCCTGCACATTCCATAAAGAATAGCCATTAGGTGGCGTGCTGAAATCTACTGTCTTGTGCACTTCGCTTCCGTTTTCGTAGAATTTCACTTCGGCGTTGTGTACAGGAAACCTATTTTGCGCAAGAAAAGTCTGGTTTTCAACGTTCAAATATAAGCCATTCCATGATTTCTTGCTGAACTGCAATGCATTGGTAAAATTGGCTGGCATCATTAAAATGAGTGGTTCGCCATGGGTCTCATCCTGCCCGTACACATAACTTCCGCGTCCCTTGTACGAAAGCCAGTTGTTCAGTTTAAAATCTACATCCAAATCCACACCGTACATTTTGGCATCAATCTGTTGATACGACCATACTGGAAAAACACCACGAATGGTATTCTGCACGCCGGTCGGAATTTCGTTGATGAAATTTTTATTGATGGAAAAATACGGATTCACGGAAAGCTGAAGACCTTGCAGAAAGTCAAATTTTACATCAGCGATCAAGTTGAATTGATGACTGACTTCGTTTTTTAGGTTCATGCTACCCATTTCGATAATGGCTGCTGAATGATGCAATCCGTCCGAAAAAAGTTCCGCAATATTCGGTGTTCGGGATGCTTTCGCATAATTGAATTTCAAATTGAATTTCCCGGAAGGGTGATATTCCATACCTGCATTATAAGAGAAGTTCTGATACTTCAACTGTGGTCTTGTCAGCACGCGATTGGCCTCGGTTTTCACATAAAACTCCGGGTAGGTCGTGGCATAACGCTCGTACCAGTCGATGGTGTCGTACCACTTCGTTACATCGTAGAAATTATAGTCGAACCGCGCACCAGCTTCTGCGTTAAGATTCGGGGTTAATTTATATTTAAAAACAGAATAAATCGCGGCCGCAAACTTATCGTAATTAGGAATCAGGCGCCTTGCCTTGGTAGCAGGATCGGAATAGTTATTCTGAAAACTACCGTCAATACCTGTTTCTAAAGAGAATCTTTCTCGCTCCAGGAAATCATTAATATTGAGTTGATGAGTCATCAAAGCCAAATCCAACGAAGGCAGCACGCTCAGTTCTCCTCTTCTGATATCGTACTCCTGCCGGTGGTTGTACTGAAAACTGTAAGTTGCCGAAACTTTCCCTATGTTCTCGAACCTTTTAAAACCCGACAGTTTCGCGATATGATGCTCAATAACCTGTTTAGGATTGTCTATATTATAAGAAAAATCACCGGTATAAACAGGAATAGCCGAATTAATGGCGTGGTAAAAATCCTCGGTATTACCGATGTGGGAACCGCGGTAAATACCGATGTTTTGATTGGTTAAATAATAATCGAATGAGAAACCGCTTTTAAATGAATTCTTCTGCAATGTAAAATTAAACGAAGAAAAATCCATTCCGGTATTCATCAAATTATAATCAGCCGTTTGCTGATCTCCCAATTTTCGCATACTTCCACTCGACTTTACCGCCCAACCGTTTTTCCACGATTTCAGCACATCTATATCCACTCCCACGCCTTTGCCGTTCGATATTCCAGAAAGATTTACGGAACCTTTCAACGTATCTTTTTTCGCGAAAGTTGCAGGTTCCAGCACCACCACTCCGCCTACTGCGTCGCCGCTGTATTTGAGTGCAGAAGCACCTTTAACCACATCGATATGCTGAAAATTGTTAATATCAACATTAGGAGCGTGCTCTACTCCCCACTCCTGCTCCGCCAACCTCACACCGTTGTTCAGGATGGAAATCCGGCTTCCATACAAGCCATGAATAATGGGTTTCGCAATATTATTACCGGTTTTTAGCGCCGATACTCCTGAAATCTTACTGAGCAAATTGCCCAGATTATCGGTTGCATTTTTCTCAATCTGCGCCTTATCCAGCGTTTTCATCACCATAGACCCGTTATTTCTGTGGTTGCCGTGGATGGTGACGGTTTCTATTTCACCGATATGATGCTCCAGGTTCAATATGATATTAAGATTTCCTGAAACATCAATTTTTTGAGTGAATGCATCACAATCTGGATGATTGGCAATTAAGGTATAGCTTCCCCTTTTTATTTGCTGAAAGTTGAAGTTCCCCTTGGCATCTGAAATTACGGTGTAGCTTCCTATTTTAATAACGGCACTACTTAGTGGTACTTTATTGTGAAAATCAATCACCTTACCTTGCACACTAAATGTAGCCTGCGCATAACTTAATGTCAGTCCGAAAACCATCAGACCCACACTTATGATAAATTTCATAAATTTAAATTTTTGTTTAAAACCATACGAACACCCCAAGACCTAAACATGGATCTATGGCAGTATTTTCTTTTTTAAAACCTGAATTAAATGAAATTTGAGGGAGGGCCGCGAAGCTGAAAAGAGAAGTGTAGAACTTTAGAAAACTGCTGCTGATCGCTGAAAAACTGCTGTTTAGGCAATTGTGGAACCCGCAGAACAAAGTTATATTCTTGTGGAATAAGAAATTTGCCTTCATGAAAAACATGGCACGAAAGACAGTCAGTAATCGCCGAAATGCCTGAAGACTGGGTAAAGGTTTTTTCCGGCTTTTGGAAATGGAAATCTTTGAAGATTTCACCACTTCCGTGCTGATGAAAATGCTGCGAAAAAAGCGCTACGAAAAGGTACATTGCAGAAAACAACAATGCGATACTTCTCTTGGTGCTATTTTTTTGAAACATTTTGCAAAGATACGAAGTTTTTGGAATTGCCATGAATCTGAAAATATTTAATTATATGGTGGACATTTCGTAAATTTGTGGTGCAAAATTTTAAACATGAAAGAAAGCGCAGTAAAGAAAATCGCCGTGTTGACTTCGGGCGGTGATTCTCCAGGAATGAATGCGGCATTAAGAGCTGTAGTAAGAACAGCAAGTCACTTTCAACTGGAGTGCTATGGAGTGAGAGAAGGTTATAATGGACTCATCAATGATGATTTTACAAAAATGGGTCCGAGATCCGTGAAAAACATCATCACACAAGGAGGTACCATTTTGAAATCGGCCAGATCGATGGAGTTTAAAACTCAAGAAGGACGAAAGAAAGCATACGACAACTGTAAAAAGTATGGCATTGATGCATTGGTATGTATTGGTGGAGATGGAAGTTTTACGGGTGCCAAAGTATTTAATGAAGAATTTCCTGACATTAAAGTAATAGGGGTTCCAGGAACAATTGACAACGACATTTTCGGCACCGACAATACGATTGGTTATGATACGGCACTCAACACTGCCATGGAGGCCATCGACAAAATTCGTGATACGGCCACCTCGCACAACCGCGTTTTTTTCGTGGAAGTGATGGGAAGAGATGCTGGGTTTATCGCACTGAACAGTGGTATTGCCACCGGAGCACTCGACATTCTCATTCCTGAAAGAAGAGACAGCATCCATGAACTGATCGACACATTCAAATATGCCGAAAAAGTGGGTAAAGCATCCAGCATTATTGTGGTTGCCGAAGGTGAGAAACTCGGTAACGTATATGATCTTGCTAAAGCGACAAAACTGCATTTCCCAGATTATGACATTCGTGTTACCGTTCTGGGACACATACAAAGAGGCGGTTCGCCAAGTTGTGCAGACCGTGTTTTGGCAAGCAAGCTAGGTTATGGCGCCATTATCGGGCTTATGGCAGGTAAAAACAAAGTAATGGTAGGTTTACAATCCAACAAGATTACGTACACTGCTATTGAGGAGGCGATTAAAAAACACAACGAAATCGATAAGGATCTGCTTAACATCGCAGAAATTCTTTCGATGTAAAAAAGAAAAATAAAAACGATTTTTAAACAATTAATAAAAATTTTATTATGTCAACAATTAAAGTAGGAATTAACGGCTTTGGAAGAATCGGTCGTTTGGTTTTCCGAGCAATGACCGAGAGAGACAACATCGAAGTTGTTGGAATTAATGACCTTATCGATGCCAACTACATGGCTTACATGCTGAAATACGATTCAGTTCACGGAAAATTCAATGGAGAAGTTTCTGTGGAAGGCAACAACTTGGTCGTTAACGGGAAAAAAATCCGTGTAACTGCAGAAAAAGACCCAAACAACCTTAAATGGAATGAAGTAGGTGCAGAATATATCGTAGAATCTACAGGTCTTTTCTTAAGCAAAGAAACAGCTCAGGCACACATCAACGCCGGTGCAAAGAAAGTAGTTCTTTCTGCTCCTTCCAAAGATGATACACCAATGTTTGTAATGGGTGTAAACCACAAAGAACTTTCAGATGATGTAAAAATCTTCTCTAATGCATCTTGTACTACCAACTGTTTGGCTCCGTTAGCTAAAGTAGTTCACGATCATTTCGGTATTGCCGAAGGTTTAATGACTACCGTACACGCAACTACCGCTACGCAAAAAACCGTAGACGGACCATCCGTAAAAGACTGGAGAGGTGGTAGAGCTGCTGCAGCCAACATCATCCCTTCTTCTACCGGTGCTGCAAAAGCAGTAGGTAAAGTGATTCCTTCATTGAATGGTAAATTAACTGGAATGTCTTTCCGTGTACCAACTATCGACGTTTCTGTAGTTGACCTTACCGTAAGATTAGAAAAACCAGCTTCTTACGAAGAAATTTGCCAAGCATTGAAAGCAGCGTCTGAAGGCGAATTGAAAGGAATTTTGGGATACACCAACGAAGATGTGGTTTCTCAGGATTTTGTATCAGATACTAGAACTTCTATTTTTGATGAAAAAGCAGGAATCATGCTTTCTCCAACTTTCGTTAAATTAGTTTCTTGGTACGATAACGAATGGGGATATTCTAACAAACTGGTTGACCTTTTGGTTCACTCTGCTTCCCTCTAAGAAAAGCACAGCTTATTTGTAAATAAAACCTCCCAAATTGGGGAGGTTTTTTTTATTATTGCCAGAATTGCAACTCATGATAGAAATTGCATGAGTTTTCTGTGCAACACCTGCTACAGAAAGCCAGCACGGCTCAAAAATTGTATAGTTCCACCCTGAAATAAGAACATTGTGAATGAAAAAAGCGCAACCTTTATTTTTTAATCACCCTCATTTTCGCGAATATTGGAATTCCGGTAACGGAAAAGAATTGTTAGATTGGGCCAACATAAGCGTCAATATTCGAGATTTTGATCAGTATGCCCACCTCTATCATGAAATTGATGAACTTGCGGATGAAACCGTAAAAGAAACTTATCTAAAACTACCCTACCCGGAAGCTTCTAAGCTTATTCGCCTTTGTTCAGGGAAAAACTTCCCGATTGACCCCGTGATTCCTGAAAGTGTCAATCGCCTTTTCCTCCAAATGAGAGAGGTTCCAGCTTGGTTTAATCCCAATTTAGCGAATAAGGGAGCCAGACTGTGCATGAGGACTGGTACCAATGCTTTAATTGTGCTGCGTGACTTCACTTTAATGGGCGGTTACGACTACGCTTTCCTGAACAAGCCTCTTATTTTTACTGGTGCACTGAAAAAAGGAGCGGTTAAAAGATTGAAAGATACGCTGGAATTTTGGATTGGTGTAACAAGAGAAAATGCGTTGGAAGTAGGTTCGGACGCTTACCAACTCATCGTCAGAACTCGATTGATGCATTCTTATGCAAGACTCAACATTCAACAACATGTACAAAATTGGGACTTCGAGCGTTGGGGATCTCCATTGAATTTCTGGGACATGATCGCCACTTACACCGGATTTTCTCTGGTCTTTTTGCAGGGATTAAAAAAGCTAGGTATAAAAATTTCTGAAGAAGAAGAAATTGGACTGTTTCATTTATGGAAATACGTGGGCTATTTATTGGGAATTCCGGTACCATATTTACCTGAAAACCGACAGCAGTCCGTACGTCAACTCTATCTATGGAGTGCAACCCAAGATAAAGCCGATGGTGATTCAACCCAACTCGCGAAAGCTTTGCTGGATGAAAACATTGAAAACACGATTTATAAATATCAATTTCAGCGCAAACTTTTGCTGAATCTCCACAAAAGTATGAACTGGTTTATGCTAGATGCCAAGATCAATGCGCGTTTAGGGATTCAACGCGTTTCTCTGGCTAAAATTTTTCCGTATTTGGTGGTGGGTGCCAACAGAATCTCTCAGCAGATCTTCAATACAGAGAATGAAGAACGATATCAAAAACTGGTGAGCGTCGGGAACCGCCAACAATTGAATGTCCTCCGGGATTACATGGAAAATACCCCTTAAAAAATTAATGCGACTCCCGTATTGAGAGCCGCATTTAATAGGTACTAAAATGTGAAGAACCTGTTATTTCTTAACAATTTTTGAGGTATAAGTTTTGCCACCCTTAGTTTTGGCTTGCACAAAGTACACACCCGCCTGCAAATGCTTCAAATTAATTTGATTTTCGGATTTCGTTTCCACTATTTTGTTGCCTGCAAAAGAATAAACCTCGATACGCTCAACACTTTCTCCTTGTGGAAGTTGAACGATCAAAATATCATCAACAGGATTAGGATATACTTTTACGCTTTCTTTTTGCACACCATTTACTGCCAACACATCATTGGTAACCGTTATATTATCGTAATAAGCATCTCCTTTATAGTTGTTATGCAAAAAGTTGATCCCTTCAATATTGACTTTATCCACATTGGCATTCTCATGCACCAATTCATTATCAATATAATAACTGATTTTGTCTTCTGTGAATTTAATCTTTACATTATACCAGCGATTGGGAACCCATGTTTTATTGGCGTATAAAAACCCACTAAAATTTTTCTCTGTATAGAGATAGATGTACCCACGGTTTTCGAAACCAACCGCGAGCAAAACATCAAATACCTGCTCGGATGGATTAACAGCGTACGCAGCAAATTCAAAATCTGAACCTAAAGCCGGCTGCTGAGGCGCAAAAAAATCATATGACAAGGTGGTCGATTTATAATCTAGAGAAGGCACAAATGATTTTTCGATTCCGAAAATAGGCACCATTTGACTCTGATACTGCGCAACATGAGCATTCTTGAAAGAATTGGTTCCCGTCTTCGCATATTCACTACTCACCACCTGATTGGTAAGTGGTCCGCTGCTGGTTTGGGTAACCGTCCAACCGTTCTGTCCGTTGATATCTCCCACCTGATAACCTTCTGAGCTTTCGAAAGAAATAGTTTGTTGTGCGAAGGCAAAAAGAGAAGCCAACCCCAACGATAATGCATAAAGCTTTTTCATATTTTTAAAATTAACTTCAATAATACAAATTTATTCTCAACAGAAATATTTTAAAAAACGCAGTGGTAGAAGGAAATTGATTGGTTATTATCACCAAAAAACGAGTTTCATTATTAATTCTCACCAATATCAAATCATTCATTTTGTTCTTCAAAAAAAACACTAAAAAAAAACATAAAAAAAGGACTCCCGTTTTTGGGAGCCCTTTTGTGCTGAATTAGTTGAGTTACTTCACCATCATTTTTGCGACTGCCACTCCTTTGTCGGATTTAAGTTGAATCAGGTACATTCCTGATGACAACCCATTGATCGATATTTCCTGATCGCCTTTTGAAGATTCTGCTTTTACGCTTTTAACTTGTCTACCGTTCAGGTCGTAAACCGATAGGATTCCATGATCAGCGTTGGTGTATCTCACTTTTGCCACACCGTTGCTCACAGGATTTTGCATCAGTGTTAGGCTTACTGCGTTTTTCACTGCTCCGGTTTCTTCCGTAGCCAAAGCAGAACCGTCACCGAAAATTCTGAATCCACCGGCTTCTATGGTAATAGGTGCTGCCGTATCGGAAACATAGAATGATGCATTGGTCATTAAATTAAACCATGTTGTATTGCCTACCGGGAAGTTAGGAACAATATTTTGCGCTGTAGTATTAAAATTGGCTAAAACCACAACATTTTTAAGCGAGCTTGACGCCGCCGTATTGGTAATAAAGATTCGAGGCATCAGGTTACCAGACTCAACTGTGAAATTTTTGGTATTGAAAACTTCATTGGAAAGTCGTATTTCCAAAATTTTTGCCCAAGTATCATATACCGATTTTCTCGCGGCATCGGTATCATAATTTAAGCCGAATGCCGATTGTTTAGGATCCAGCTTACAGTTACCGGGAATTGCATCATCTTCTGTGTTAACGGTTCCGTCGGTACAGGTATAAATACTTTTATCGTAACCCAACTCTGCAAATTGCCAGATCATTTTAGGTCCGGGAACTGTAAGGAATACCGCACCATAGGATTTTTGCCTTTCTAATGCGGCTGTCAAATTATTAGCTCCTGCTGCACCATATGTTAGGTTTTTATACATTAATCGCTCTTCGTCATGACTTTCACCATAGCTTAAAGCCCTTCTTTCGCTAAAACCATGTGCAGAATATTTCACCCGGTTGAAGTTGCTGTTTGCTGCAAATCCCATGGTATTTTGATTGTATGGTGTGGTTTCTTTGTCCCACATCATCACGCCTTTGCCATCTCCCACTTTGTAGTTTGCCCACTGCGCTTCCTCGGAATCACTTCCTAAATGCTCAAAAATGATAAAAGAAGTAGGATCCCAACTCCATTGGTAATCAGCATATCCTTTTAGAATATTAACACGATCCTGTTGGTACGAGTTGGTGCAGGTTTCGTCATTTGGTGTACATGCCTGCGTAAACCCTTTGGTAAGATCCCATCGGAAACCATCTACTTTGTATTCTTTAATCCATTGTTCAAGCACCCGATTTACATAGTATTTGGTTTCGGGTTTAGAATGGTTAAAATCATTAAATACGCTATAGCTATGTTTAGCAGCTTGATTAAAATAAGGATTAGAAGCTGAAGGATCACCATATCCGTCGCCATCAGGATCATTCATCCACATTCTCACCAACGGGCTTCTTCCTGTGGCATGATTGAGTGCTACATCCAAAATTACAGCCATACCATTTTGATGGCAAAGATCGATGAACTCCTTAAACTTTTCAGGTGTTCCGTACGCTTTGTCTAATGCATAATGGAAACCCGTGTTGTAGCCCCAAGAATTGTTACCATCAAATTCCATAACCGGCATTAACTCTACCGCATTTATATTGAGCGATTTAAGATAACTAATCTTATCAATAAGCGATTGCCAAGTTTGTTGTGAAGTGAAATCTCTTACCAGCAATTCATAAACCATCAGGTTTTCTTTGGCTGGTTTTGAAAAATTGGTCACCACCCACGGATAAGCCGGTTTTTGGGTCTGAACAACAGACACCTCAAAATCTTGTCCCACAGGATAAGTTGGGAGATTAGGATAAACCATCGCATTCTGGTTGATATAAGGATCGTCATAAGGCGACAAAACCAACGTAGAATAAGGATCTGCTACCCTTGTGCCATCGGCTATTCTATATTGAAAAGTATAAATTTGCTGAGGCGTAAGTCCTGTAATCTCAATCCAGAAAAGATTGGCATTTCCGGTATCTTTTTTCATTAAATAATTACCACTTACCGTCCAATTATTGAAACTTCCAATAACGTGTACATAAGGTTTACCAGGCGCGTAAAGTGCAAGACCAACTTTGGTAGGATCAGCCGGATCATAATTAATTCCCTGTCGCATATACGAAGGAATTGCTGCAGATTCTACAGGAATTGCAAGCGAAACAGTAAAAGATTTGGTCACTGAAGTGGAGCCAGCTGCATCTGTTGCTACCACTTCTATTGTAGCATCCTGTGTCACTGTATAACCATAACTTAAAGTAGCAGAAGGCGATGAACTTGAATAAACAGCAGATCCATTGGCTTTAACAACATAATTTGCTGCTGACGAAGCCGAGCCCGTAATATTAAGCACCGACCCCGCGGCTACGATATTCGTGGTTCCTGCAAGCGGATTGGTAAGGTTAAACTGAAACTTGCCTACATTCAGCAAAATATCTTGCGATTTAGTCGAGCCGTCAACCGTTTTCACCAAAAATCCAATTTTAGAAAGGGGATTTGTGCGGTTACCGAAGAAAGATTTCACCGTATTCATGGTGAAGGTATAGGTTCCCGTTCCGCCAGAACTGGAAACATAAGTTAGTTTATTTGCAGAACCTGATGCACCCCAAGTTCCGTTGGTCGGGCAATCTGCATTTGCATTAGCAGTATCGAACGACCAAGCCCATAAATAAAGGGCATGAGAGGAAGCAACCCCGAAGTTTCCTTCGTTCACCGCAAAGGTGATGGTGATGGCCTCGGTTTCGTCAAACGTAGCCGGATTAACCGAGTACGTAATGTTCTGCTGGGCAAACCCAAAAATGGGCAATACAATCGCCAGCAAAAAAGCGTAAATAGACTTCATTGTTGAATAATTTTTATATAGGGATTTAAATTTTTAAGGGCATTAAAGGTATAGAAAAATAGGGCAATTACAATAATTAAATGAATGTTTTATTAGATGAAACATATCGCTTTTTTTACACAGTAAAGCATCAGCTATTCTGGTGGTATTCGATCTGTTTGTCACTACCCAAAATCTCCGAAGGATTCTCCAGCATAAAGTTTTTAGTTTCCAGAAGTTCCGTCAGCAACATCCGCATTTGCTCTGCAGCTACCTCGGGCAAATGTGATTTTTTCGCGGCTTCTATCACTTGCTTTTTGCCGTTCTGCTGAATTTTTGCTAAGTCTTCTTTACTGAATAGATTAAAAAACTGCTCCTCGATATTGTAATATTTATAGTCGGTTTCGGTAGAAAGAATTTCAGGGGCAGGAAATTCCAATAAGCGAACTTTTCGGGTTTGCTCATCCACTTCCCATTTAAATTTCTCAAAATCGTAGCCCACCAAAATTTTTGCTGAAACAATGACCAATGCACGTTTTTTGGATGGAATAAAGTTGAAAATCTTGCTCGTCTCCTCATAATTGTAAATTTCATTAAAATGACCTTCCGCAGAAACCACCTTAAAAACCTTGCGCATACTCTCTGCAATAGTATGTGAACTTTCGCTGATAACGGGCGGTTCAGCTTTTAAACTTCGAGAAGCCAGAAAAGCAATAACCCCGCCTAAAAGCAAACCGATCAACAACATAAAAACAACCGTCATCATTTGCGCAGACTGCGTTTGCGTCATTTGATAAATAAAAACGCCCAACATAACAATCATCAGAATACCGATCACCCACAAAATAATTTTGAACTTCGCTAAATTCATACCTAAAAATTATAACCAAAGGTATGAAATATCCATGATTGAGTGAATGTTGAACATTCTTCAAATTAAACGGAATCGATGAAAAAACTTTATTCTTTGTTGATCATCTATAAAAAAATGATACATTTGACTGAATTAAAAAAATAAAACACTATGTCAAAAAAATTATTTGCTGAATTTTTCGGCACATTTTGGTTGGTTTTCGGAGGTTGCGGAAGCGCCATTTTCGCCTCTCAAATTGCACCAGCAAGCACAGGACAGGTTGGTATTTTACTTGTTGGTGTTGCACTTGCGTTTGGACTTACCGTTCTTACCATGGCTTATGCGGTAGGCCATATTTCTGGTGGACATTTTAATCCCGCTGTTTCTTTCGGACTTTTAGCAGGTGGAAGGTTTTCCGGAAAAGAATTACTTCCTTATGTGGCTGCACAATGCGTGGGGGCAATTGCAGCTGCCGCTTCTCTGGCCTGTATTAATGGTGGAACCGGAGACGGAAGTGCAGGATCTTTCGCAACAAACTTCTACGATTCAGCGGTTTATTTCGGAAAAAGCTACAGCTTACATCAGGCATTCTTGGCTGAATTTTTACTCACTCTGTTTTTCGTAATCGTCATCATGGGAGCAACCGATAAATTTGCGAATGGAAAATTTGCGGGAATTGCCATCGGTTTGTGTTTAACATTGATCCACCTGATTTCCATTCCGATTACCAATACTTCGGTGAACCCGGCAAGATCCCTTTCACAAGCAGTTTTTGTAGGCGGACAAGCATTGAGCCAACTTTGGCTATTCTGGGTTGCGCCAATTGGCGGAGCTGTTGTAGGAGGACTGCTTTATAAATTTCTTCTTCAAACCAACCAAAATGCGGTAACAGAACATTAAGATTACTCAAAAAAATAAAAGATTAAACTTTGGAGAATGATTTTTCCAAAGTTTTTTTTATCCCAAAATTTACGAAACCAACAAGCTACATCCCCGAATATCCGAATGATCGATCCTTCCCAACACCTGAAATGGTTTTTGTAAAATATTATTTTGAGTATTCTTCAAAACCTCATCGTCACCAACAATTTTTCCTAAATCCCGCGTAGCAATAAACGAACACGAATGCCGGTTCGCCAAATCAATGATGTTGATTGCGCCTGTTCTACCGTCTTGCATATACGAAAATGGATCTTCCGTATTTCGGATTAAAACACGCATCCAATTTGGACTTTGATAAATATTCTCCCCTAACGAATAGGCCTGAGAAAGCAATTCTGTCATCGAGTATTCAGAGAAAATTTTATCGGTTACAAAACCTTTTTTGAAAATTTTCAACAGTTCATCTTTGGTCATTTCTTCTTTTCGACCTTTCATTCCGCCCGTTTCGATAACGGTTAAAGATTCATTTTTTAATAGTGGATTTGTACTGGATGCGCAGAAATCAAGAAAGTCCAATAAAGCAAACGAAACCCCAAACAAAAGGATTTTTTTATCCTGAAGCCGATTTAATAATTTGAATAAATCCTCATGATTGTACAAAAAATAACCGTTTTCGGATTTGCCGGATTTTTTCATCAGATAATCCACCATATAAATCAGCGAAGAATGTGGATTTTCGGAATAATTCGGGAGTAATCCTAAGAAAATATAGTCTTCGGGTTTTCCGATAAACTGTTCAAAACTTTTGTAAATACTTTCTTCATACAAAGAAAAATCCGCAATATAATGTTTGGAACGCACGGTCATTTGTGTAGTTCCAGAACTCTGAAAATAATGATCCGCGCTCGAATTTTCATCCAACACCAAATGATTTTTAAACATCTCAATAGGCAGAAAGGGAATTTTTTCAACCGTATCAATTTCGTTGATATTGATATGAAGATAATCGACAAACTTTCGATAAACCTCAACATTTTCGTATTGATACCGAAATGTTTCCAAGCATGCAGCGAGGAAATCTTGCTCTGTTTTTATATTGAAAATGGTTTTAAACACAATGACACAATGTTTTCACAATGATTATAATGCCTTTTTTACGACACTATTCTATTTATTTTCTCTCTAATTTTGGAAGCATGAAAATGGTTTTAAACACAATGACACACAGTTTTCATAATGATTATGATGTCTTTTTTTACGACACTAATCTATTGGTTTTCTCTCTAATTCTTAAAGCATCAGAATGGCTCAAAACACAATGACACAATGTTTTCACAATGATTTTAGCGCCCCTTTATGACACTATTATAATTTACCATTGATAATTCTTCTTACACCATCTTTAAACAGAAACGTATTGAAATTAATAAGAAGACCCAGTTTACAATTGCTCAATTTTAAATAGGTTAATGTTTGTGCAAAGTGAACATTTGTCAATTCTGCACACGCTTTCATTTCTATAATAACTTTTCTTTCAACCAACAGATCAATCCTATAACCGACATTTAATTCAATTTCTTCATAAATTAAAGGCATCGGTTTTTGTTTTTCGACGAAAAGTCCGGCTTTGCAAAGTTCATAGTACATACATTCTTCATAAGCACTTTCCAGAAGTCCGGCGCCAAGTGTTTTATGAATTTTCAATCCACATTCAAAGATAATTTTCGAAATTTCATTTTCACTCATTCTATGTGTCTTAAAAACTGGTTGTGGTTTATCAACAAATCCGAATTCCTAGTGATGCTTTTGTGTCTTTGTGTTTAAATAACAAATTCTTTCAACTTAAATTCTTTACCATCAAAAACTCCGTACGTAAAATACGAAATCCAGTCGCCTAGATTCACATATTTTGAATGTTCTCCCAAATCCAAAACCATGGGAAGATGACGATGACCATAAACGAAGTAATCAAAATGCTCTTTTTTGAGTTTTTCTTTAGAATAAACGATGAGAAATTCCTTGTCTTCTCCCAAAAACTTCTTGTCCTCATCACCGGAAATCAGTTTGTTTTTGGTGGACATATACACCGCAATTTTCATGGCGATATCGGGATGCAACCACTTGAAAAACCATTGAGCCAAAGGATTCGTAAAGAGTTTTT
This sequence comes from Chryseobacterium sp. 39-10, assembly GCA_001898255.1. Lineage (GTDB taxonomy): Bacteria > Bacteroidota > Bacteroidia > Flavobacteriales > Weeksellaceae > Kaistella. Next base: position 43,950 of record MKTK01000007.1, read on the forward strand.
TCATTCTTTTGTACCCTTTATCTCCAGGACCGAGTCCGTCGCCGTGAGTCAAAAAGAATTTTTTACCCGAAACATCGTACGTCTGCTTTTCAAAATAAACGGGAATTCCGAGTTCTTCCTCAAAGTAGTTTTTCATCCACAAATCATGGTTTCCCACGAAAAAGTAAATATCAATTCCTGAATCTTTGAGTTCGGCAATTTTCCCTAAAACGCGGATATACCCTTTTGGAACTACATATTTCCACTCATGCCAGAAATCAAAAAGGTCGCCCATGAGAAAAAGAACTTGTGCATCTTTTTTAATTTCATCCAACCAACGAATGAAGCGTTCTTCCCGCGGCTTGCTTTCTGCCGGAGTGGGCGCTCCGAAATGCTGATCGGAAGCGAAGTAGATTTTTTTGTTATCTTCTAAAATGATGTTTTTCATTCCTTTGTATGAAGGTTAAAAGTAATAATGTATGAATGTTTTTCACGTAGACTTTTACTTATCATTAATACATTGTACTTTTTACATTGTACCTTATTCCTTTTGCAAATCAATTCTCTTCCGCCAACCATTCTCCATAAGAATTCTCGGTTTCATGCAACTTTAGATACGCCAACTGAACATGGCTTGGAAGTTTTGCTTTAATTTTTGCCGCTATTTCGTACAACATATTTTCGCACGTTGGTTGAAAATCACAATAAATCACTTTATGCCCCTGATTCACCAAACTTTCGCCCAACATTTTATGAGGCGAAGCTCCATTCACCAACACCGCATGATCCCAAACATCCACAATTTCTTCCTTCACGATTTTTTTAATATCGCCAAAATCCACAACCATTCCGTTTTTCGGATTTTCCAGATCATTGATTGGATTTCCTTTTACCGTAACAAAAAGTTTATAGGAGTGTCCGTGCATATTTTTGCACTTTCCATCGTAGTTGTAAAGCACATGCGCGGTTTCAAAAGTGAAAATTTTAGTAATGCGAATCATGGTGCAAAGATAGGGATTTTTAGAGGTTCGATTTTAGTAGCTGGTTAATGAATGAAAAGTCTTACTTCTCAAATCCCAAATGATAAAACGGAAAATCTCCCGCGTGAGCGATGGTAGCGGAAATCCCGCAGGGCAGCGGCGCGAGCGAAGCGAGCGTCGATGATCGAGGAATTGCAGCGGATGTAGCGACCCGACGCCGCGGGAAAAGCGAAGGAAAGGGACACGCCCCACAAAAAAACCTCCCCAAAAAATCGGGAAGGCTAACAATAATAATAATAATTAACGATGGATATTGCATGTTTCTTTTTAGAAGCGACATACAAGACTTTTCTCTTTTCCCCTGTTTCTAAAAAAATCAATGGAATTGTTCTTCTTCGGTTGATCCAGCCAATGCTGTGGTAGAAGCACTTCCGGAAGTTACAACGGTTTGAATGGCATCAAAATACCCGGTTCCCACGAAACTTTGGTGTTTCACCGCACGGAAACCTTTGCTTTGCAAAGCAAATTCACGCTCCTGAAGCTCGCTGTAGCCCGCCATTCCTCTTTCTTTGTAAGCGGAAGCCAACTCAAACATCGCCGTATTTAATGCATGGAAACCTGCCAAGGTGATAAACTGGAATTTGTACCCCATTTTTGCCAATTCTTCACGGAAAGTTTCCATTTCCGGTACGGATAATTTTGCGGCCCAGTTGAAGGAAGGCGAACAGTTATACGCCAGCATTTTACCAGGAAATTTTGCATGAATTCCTTCTGCAAAACGTCTTGCGTAATCCAAATCAGGATTGGAGGTTTCCATCCAGATCAGGTCGGCATACGGCGCATACGAAAGTCCTCTTGCAATGCCCTGCTCTACTCCATTATTCACTTTGAAAAAACCTTCGGAAGTTCTTTCGCCCGACACCACAAATGAATGATCTCTTTCATCAATATCGGAGGTCAGCAAATCAGCAGCATCCGCATCGGTTCTGGCTACCAAAACGGTCGGAACACCGCAAACATCGGCTGCTAAACGCGCTGCAATGAGTTTATTGATCGCTTCCTGCGTCGGAACCAACACTTTCCCGCCCAAATGACCGCACTTTTTGGCTGAAGACAATTGATCTTCAAAATGAACACCGGCAGCTCCGGATTCGATCATTTGTTTCATCAGTTCGAACGCGTTCAAGTTTCCCCCGAAACCGGCTTCTGCATCGGCAACAATTGGCACGAGATAATTTTTACGGTTCACTTCATCCACATTGCTTACGGACTGAATTTGATCTGCTCTCAACAACGCATTATTGATTTTTTTCACCACAGAAGGCACCGAATTCGCTGGATACAAACTCTGGTCCGGATACATTTCCCCGGAAAGATTGGCATCTGCCGCCACCTGCCATCCGGAAAGATAGATGGCTTCCAAACCGGCATCCACTTCCTGAACGGCCTGATTTCCCGTCAATGCGCCAAGACCTGCAACAAAATCTCTAGTCGTTAGTTTTTGCCAAAGCGTTTTGGACATTTCAGTCGCAATGGTATAGTCAATTTTGTAGCTTCCGCGAAGTTTCAATACTTCTTCAGCGGTATACGGTCTTTTAATGCCGTTCCATCTTGGATTTTCCAGCCATTCTTTTTCTAACTGTTGGATTTGTTCTCTTGTGTTCATTGTATTTGGATTTTAAATTATTTTTGGTTGTCAATTATCGGTTATTGGTTATCGGCAATTAAGTTTGGTCAGAATTTCAAAAACCCTCAAGCGATACCTGTAAACCATACTCTATATAAAAGGATATGCTTTTAACGTTAAAAACTCTTCGAAGTTGTCGTCGAAAATCAATTCATCAAAGAGTTGAGTGGCGAGTTCAAATTTCCCGGAGTTGTACCTTTTTTCGCCCACGTATTCTCTGATTTTTTCGAGTTCTTCTTCTTGAAATTCCAAAACTAAATCCTTCGTTAAGGTTTCTCCGTTATCAAGCACGGCCTTGTTTTTCAGCCATTGCCAAATTTGTGTTCTGGAAATTTCGGCTGTTGCTGCATCTTCCATCAGATTGTAAATCGCTGCAGCTCCAACGCCTATTAACCACGATTCGATGTAGAGAATTCCGACGTTGATGTTTTTGCGAACTCCGTTTTCGGTGATTGTTCCTTTCGGAATTTCGAGGAGTTGTTCCTCAGTGATTTGGTAATTAAATTGCTTATCAATCTGGTTAGGCGTCGGCATCAATTCATCAAAAATATCCTTCGCCACCTTTACCAGCGCAGGATGCGCCACCCAAGTTCCGTCGTGTCCGTTCCTCACTTCACGCTCTTTGTCGGCAGAAACTTTTTCGAATGCTTTTTCATTTTCTTCTTCGTTGTTTTTTACAGGAATTTGTGCCGCCATTCCGCCCATAGCAAAAACCCCTCTTTTGTGGCAGGTTTCAATTACTCTTTTTGAGTATGCCGCCATAAATGGTGAAGTCATCGTTACCTGATCGCGATCAGGAACTAAAAATTTCGGGATATTTCTGAATTTTTTGATGTAGGAAAAAATATAATCCCAGCGTCCGCAATTCAATCCTTTGGAGTGTTCTTTTAGTTCGAATAGAATTTCATCAAGCTGAAAAGAGGCGGTGATGGTTTCGATCAGAACAGTTGCTTTGATCGTTCCTTGCGGAATTTGCAAGTAATTTTGAGCAAATACGAACACCTCATTCCACCATCTTGCTTCCTTATAATGTTCGAGTTTCGGAAGATAAAAATACGGTCGCGTACCGTTTTCCAGCAATTGTTTCGCATTTCGGAAAAAGTAAATTCCGAAATCCGTCAGCGAACCTGATGCTTCATCACCATTAACATAAATATTTTTTTCATTGAGGTGAAGACCTCTCGGACGCACAAAAAGAACAGCAGTTTTATCGTTCAGTTCATACTTTTTACCGTCTTCATTTTCAAACGAAATGGTTTTGTTGATGGCATCCGTCAGATTCATCTGCCCTTCGAGATTGTTGTCCCAGGTTGGCGAATTGGAATCCTCAAAATCGGCCATAAAACAATTTGCGCCCGAATTCAGCGCATTGATAATCATTTTACGATCGACAGGACCGGTAATTTCCACCCTCCTGTCCAGAATATCTTCAGGAATCGGTGCACACTTCCAGCTTCCTTTCCGTATGGTTTCTGTTTCCTTCGGGAAAGTTGGGAGAATACCATTATCAAATTCTTTTTGAATATTTTTTCGATCCTCCAAAAGTTCTAATCTTCTTAGATTAAAATTTTCGTGAAGCGCAGTCAAAAAAGCAACCAAATCTTCTGTAAACACAGATGAGTAATGGTTTTCGGGATTAATTTTAAACTTTGTCAGCGTTTCCATAAGAAGTTTTTTGTGATGTTGATGAAGCAAATATATAAAAAGTTTTTTCACCAACAGCGAACGTTCGCTAATTTATAATAAATTTTATTCTACCAAAAATAACAGATCACATTAAAACGCTTTATTCATCATATATTACTGATTATTAGCACAATAATAAACCAATAAAACTTTAACAAAGTTTAACAAATGACGAATATCGTTCGCTAAATCATACTTTAGCGAAATAGTTGTATTTTTGGTTTTTATTACCTGAAAATGATTGCAGACAGCGAGTATATTAAAACAATTTTTGGACTGAAACTAAAACAGCAACGCCAGAAAAAAAGCTGGTCGCTGCAAGATTTAGCGGATAAAACAGGACTTTCAAAATCCTACCTCAACGAAATTGAAAACGGAAAAAAATATCCAAAACACGATAAAATACTTCATCTTTCAGAAGTTTTGGACGCCAAATTTGACGATCTAGTCTCCACCAAATTAGACAAAACTCTTTCGCCTGTTTCTGAAATTCTGAAATCTGATTTTTTCAAAGAAATACCGCTGGAATTGTTTGGTATTAACCGGAATTCCCTCATCAATATCATCAGCGAAGCGCCTAAAAAAGTGACCGCTTTTATCAACACATTGATTGAAATTTCGCAGAATTACAATCTTGGAAAAGAACGTTTCTATTTCGCAGTACTGCGCAGTTTTCAGGAAATGCATGACAATTATTTTCCGGAAATAGAACAAAAAGCGATTGATTTTTTGACCAATCACCAGCTGGGTTTTGGAAAGAAATTGAATGTAAAAAAATTAGAAAAGATCCTTATCGAAAATTTGGACTATGAAATTCAATATGAAGATTTTGACCATGCTGGTGTACTAAAAAACCTTCGTTCTTTATTTATTCCCGAACGAAAACTTTTACTCCTGAACCATCAGTTGGATGAAAACCAAAAAGTTTTTATTCTTGCCAAAGAAATTGGCTTCAATGTTTTGGAACTTTCTCCTCGTCCCAACACCTATTCTTGGGTAGATTTCACAAGTTTTGAAGAACTATTGAACAATTTTTATGCGTCGTATTTTGCCGGTTGCCTTTTGATTTCAAAAGAAGAAATTGTAGACAAATTTTCAGATTTTATCGGCGAAAAAACGTGGAATCCCGAAAAGTTTGATGAAATGGTCATTCATTTCACCAATTCACCGGAAACTTTCTATTACCGCCTCACCAATATTTTACCATCAGAACTGGGTATTAAAGATCTTTTCTATCTGTGCTTTACCAAGAAGAAAGACTCTGATAAAATACTGATGATGAAAGAATTACACCTTAACCAACAACAGGCACCGCACGCAAAAGCTACCAATGAGCATTATTGCAGAAGATGGGTGGCGGTGAAAAACCTGATTCATTTAAAGGAGAATGAGAAACTGACGGATGCACAAATTTCGCATTATAAGGATTCCGGGTTGAGCTATCTGGTGATTTCCACCTCACAGAAAAACCCATTTTCAGATGGTACTAATCGCAGTTACTGCCTTGGTATTTTACTGAATTCCAACTCTTTAAAAAAGATAAAATTTGCAAAAAGCGAGCGTATCATCACTGAAAATGTAGGTGTTACCTGCGAAACCTGCAGTATTTCCAACTGTGAAGTTCGACAAGCTCCACCCGTTCGCATTGAAAAAGAGACTTTTAATGAAAACATGAAAAAAGCGGTGGCCACCATCAGAAAGGAACTTCTTTGATGTAGAACCTTAAAATGAAGCACAATGAACGCAACATTATTGGATTTGATTTTCCCCAATCGCTGCCTGCACTGTAACCGAATTATTCCCGGCACAGAGGTGGTTTGCGGAAATTGCTATTCACAGATTCACTTTACTCATTTCCAGTTTCAAGAGAACAATAGACTGAAAGAACAATGTAAGTTGCTCTTTCCTGTCGAAAATGCCTTTGCGTTGATGCATTTTGAAAAAGAGGGCTTAACCCAGAAGATTTTGCATCAATTAAAATATGCAAGTCGAGAAAAAATTGGAAAGATAATCGCCAGCTGGATCATTCAAAACATTGAATTTGGCGATGAGAAACCGGATCTTTTGGTAACGATTCCTCTTCATCCAAAAAAAATGAAAAAACGAGGCTACAACCAACTTCATCTATTTACAGAAACCCTTTCAAAACATTATGGAATTCCTTTTGACCATGAGGTTTTGCAAAGAACCCATTATCACAAAGCACAAGCCAACCGAAGCCGTAAAGAGCGATTGATTTCTGAGAAAAAATTTACCTTGCAAAAAGATATTTCGAATAAACATATCCTGATGATTGACGACGTCTTCACCACCGGAAATACAATGAGCGACGCCGCTTGGGAAATTTTGAAAAACCCCGGCAACAAGATTTCTGTTTTAGTAATGGCCGTGGACTAACGTTGCAGTTTTTCGCCATACGATAAATCTCCGGCATCGCCCAAACCTGGTGTTATATACCCTTTGGATGTCAAATTTTCATCTAATGCTCCGATCCAAATCTGTGCTTCAGGATATGCATTTTTCAATGTTTCGACACCCTGTTTTGCTGCAATAGCCGCAACAATATGAAGCTGAGTAGGTTTACCGTGGTTCAACAAATCTTTAAGGGCTTCGATTAAACTGGCGCCCGTTGCAAGCATAGGATCTGCAACAATTAAAGGACGTCCGTCAATATTGGGGCAGGTTAAATAATCTTGTTTGATGGAAAAATAATCGTTGGCATCATGCTTTCTATAAGCAGCCACAAAACCACAATCCGCTTTGTCAAAATAATTTAAAACGCCCTGAAACAAAGGAACACCCGCTCTTAAAATAGTAGTTACAACCGGCTGTACTGCAACTTCTCTGACTGTAATTTTATGCAAAGGCGTGGTAATTTCGATTTCTTTTTGCTCAAGACCTTTGGAGATTTCGAAGGCAGCAATTTCGCCGATACGTTCCATATTTCTTCGAAACTTCATGCGGTCGGTTTGGACCTCAACGTTTCTTAAATCATTGATCCATGAGTTAACTAATGAAAAATTGTCGGACAGTACTGTTACCATTTATTAAAAATATTTAGCACAGAGAAACAAAGTTTTCGCCGAGGACACTGAGTTCTCTGCGTTTTTCTCAGCACCTCCATAGTTTAATCGATTTACTTTTGTCGGAAATAGACTTCAATCGGGACACCTGTAAAACCAAATTCTTTTCGAAGCTGGTTCTCGGTAAACCGCTTGTAAGGTTCCTTCACATACTGCGGAAGATTACAGAAAAATACAAACTGTGGACTTGGTGTAGGAAGCTGTACACAATATTTGATCTTGATATATTTCCCCTTCAGTGCCGGCGGCGGCGTATTCTCGAATATAGGAAGCATTACTTCATTGAGCTTTGAAGTTTTTATTTTCTTCGCTCTATTTTTATAAACTTCCATCGCCACATCTACTGCTTTCAGAATTCTTTGCTTCGTTAAAGCTGAAACAAAAAGAATCGGAACATCGGTGAACTGACCAATCTTTGCTTTAATGGCATTCTCGAAATCACGCATGGTATTGGTTTCTTTTTCTACCAAATCCCACTTATTGACAAGAATTACTATTCCTTTTCTGTTTTTTTGAGCAATCCCAAAAATATTCATGTCCTGAGATTCCCAACCTTGCGTAGCATCTATCATAATAATAACCACGTCGGAAAATTCAATAGACCGCACCGAGCGCATTACAGAATAAAACTCAAGATCTTCTTTTACCTTCGCTTTACGGCGCATCCCAGCTGTATCCACTAACACAAACTCATGCCCAAACTTGTTGTACAATGTTTCAATTGAATCACGCGTAGTTCCCGCAACATCAGTAACGATGTTTCTCTCTACATCCAGCAAGGCATTGGTTAATGTAGATTTTCCAACATTCGGCCTTCCCGCAATGGTTATTTTGGGCAAACCCTCAAAAGGATCTTTATACTCCGTCGTAGGAAACTGCGCAACTATATCATCCAACAATTCTCCTGTTCCAGAGCCCGTTGCAGATGAAAGTGTGTAATAATGTTCAATTCCCAACTGATAAAATTCTGTAGCCGCCAACTGTTCTTTTGCCGAATCTACCTTGTTCACTACATAATAAACCGGTTTGTTGGCACGCCGCAACATTTCATATATCTCCTGATCCGTATCCGTTAATCCATCTTCCACATTCATCATAAAAATAATGGAAGTGGCCTCATCAATCGCTAGTTGTACTTGTTTTGAAATCTCTTCCTGAAAAACATCTTCTGTATTTACTTCATAACCACCTGTATCAATGACGGTAAACTCTACTCCATTCCAATCTGATTTTCCGTAATGACGATCACGGGTAACTCCCGCAGTAGCGTCTACAATAGCTTCTCTTCTTTCTAATAAACGATTAAATAATGTGGATTTTCCTACGTTAGGACGCCCAACTATGGCGACAATGTTACTCATAAATTTGTTTCTATAATAGTCCAAAAGATTTAAGAACAAACAACGAAAGATGTTTAAATCTCGTCGCTATCTGCTAAAACCTCGTTTGTCTATGATTAAAGAATGGGTTACCCGGACTTTCCGAGCCCAAAAATTTTTGCAAAGATAGCGAAAAATGTGGTGTATCAATACTTCAAAAAATTCCCTACACGTGAACGTGCAGGGTTAAGCATTGTTCGGCACTCCGTGCCGCCACGTAAATCATTTAAGCCGAAAAGTATAAAATTAAGTAGATTTGTGGATAAGCACGGAGTGCTTAACTATGCTTGACCCAATGCTAAGATTTGGGCACAGAATTCACAAAACTAATAATCTTCAACTGAATAACAATGAGCTATACAAGACTTCTTTACCATATAATTTTCCGAACAAAATATGGAAGCCCGACACTTCCTGATGAAAAATCCGAGCAACTCTATCGCTACATTTGGGGGTTTATCAAAAATCACAAATCAGTTTTATATAGAATCAACGGCATGCCTGACCATGTTCATATTTTTGTACAACTTCATGCAACAATTTCTGTTTCCGAATTTGTAAAAAAACTCAAAAATGCTACCCACAAATGGCTGGATGAAAATCATGATGATTTCCCCGATTTTCATTCGTGGGCAGCTAAATACTGCGCACTAACGTACTCTGACAAAGACAAGGAAATGGTGATTGACTACATCAAAAACCAAAGAAAAATTCATCAAACTGAATCTACACTAATTGAAATAAGACGACTGCTTTCTGAACATCAAATCGATATTGATGAAAGGTATTTTGATGAAGATTGAGAAAGATCTTAATCAGTTAAATTTCACTACAATTCCTTAGACTCGGGTCTCAAACGTAAACGTATGAGGTCAAGCATTGTTCGGCACTCCGTGCCGCCCTCACAATAAGAAAAGACCTTTACCCAGCTAAAAAAATCACTAAACCGTTAAATTCTTTCAATATCTGCTCCTAAAGCGCGCAACCTACCGTCGATATTTTCGTAACCTCGATCGATCTGTTCTATATTATGAATAATAGATTTACCTTGCGCCGAAAGTGCAGCAATTAACAGTGCATTTCCTGCTCTGATATCCGGGGAAATCATTGTTGTCCCGCGGAGAGGAGATTCATGATTAAGACCTACAACCGTGGCGCGGTGCGGATCACACAATATAATTTGAGCCCCCATATCGATCAGTTTATCCACAAAGAAAAGACGGGATTCAAACATTTTCTGATGAACCAAAACGGTGCCTTTTGCCTGTGTGGCAACCACCAAAATAATCGACAACAAATCGGGGGTAAATCCGGGCCATGGCGCATCCGAAACTGTGAGAATAGAACCGTCGATAAACTTTTGGATTTTGTAATGTTCCTGCGCCGGAATAAAAATATCATCACCACTTTGATCAAGTTCAATACCTAGCTTGCGGAACGTATTGGGAATGACACCAAGTTGATTCCAGTTCACATTTTTAATGGTCATTTCAGACTTTGTCATTGCGGCAAGTCCGATCCATGAACCAATCTCAACCATATCGGGCAGCATGGTATGTTCCGTTCCGTGAAGATGAGTAACCCCTTCAATGGTAAGCAGATTCGAGCCGATACCCGAAATATTAGCTCCCATTCGGTTCAGCATTTTGCAGAGTTGCTGTAAGTAAGGTTCACATGCTGCATTATAAATTCTTGTTTTCCCGTTGGCCAAAACTGCGGCCATCACAATATTGGCAGTTCCTGTAACGGAAGCTTCCTCCAGCAAAATAAATTTACCGTTAAGTTCTTTTGCTTTTAATGAGTAAAAATACTCTGCTTCGTCATAATGAAAAGATGCGCCTAACTCTACCAATCCTTGAAAATGCGTATCGAGCCTGCGTCGCCCTATTTTGTCGCCACCAGGAGTGGGCATATACGCCTCGCCAAACCTTGCCAACATTGGACCCAGAAGCATAATGGAACCCCGAAGTTTGGCACCGTCATTCTTAAACTCTTTAGATTTTATATAATCAAAGTTGATATGATCAGCTTTAAAAGTATAATCGCCATGCGCATTTTTAGTAATCTTCACTCCAAAATCCCCCAATATTTCTATCAGGCGGTTGACGTCATGGATGTCGGGAATATTTTTTACTCTTACTTCCTCATCAGTGAGCAACACGGCACACAAAATTTGGAGTGCTTCATTTTTAGCACCTTGCGGCGTAATTTCACCGTGCAGCTTTTTTCCACCTCTTATCTGAAATGTTCCGCTCATTACTTTCTATTCTTGTTATTATGGAAGTTTCTCCTTTTATTCTGGCTGCTGTTCTTGCTATTATTATTGTTCTTGTTATTTCGGTTGGAGGCGTAGTATATTTTACTTTTATCGAGCGAGTCGATGCCGGTAAGATCAAGCCGGTTTTCGGATAAATCCTTAAGGTGCCGAAAAATAACTTCATCCTGCACATGCTCCTTATTGTAAACATTATAGGATTTTTTCATGTTGTTGGCGATCACTTGTATCAGTGCATCCTTTTCTTCACCGGCTTCCAACTCTATGGCTTTCTCGATGAGCTGGAGAATACTTTTACCGTAAAATTTAAACTCACCCTGCAAAAGCGGATAATCCATTTTTTTAGGTTTAACAGCCATTTCCTCTCGAGTTGGCAAAGGGTAAGGCGAATCGATATCCAAATCGTAATCAGCCAAAATAAAAAGATGGTCCCAAAGTTTGTGTTTATAATTCTGCTCATCCCGAAGCTGAGGGTTTCTTTGCCCCATGAAATCTACGATGGCAACTGCCAGTTCGCTCCTTTCTTGTTTAGTGGGAAGTTCTTTGCAGCGTTCAACCAATTGTTGTATAATTCTGCCATACTCCGGCAAATGAAGATGCGTGCGTTGGGTATTGTATTCCATATTTGCAAAGATAAAAAAGTTTGGGATTTTTAAGTGAAATTTATCCATAGCAGGTGAGTAGGACAAATGCCTTTCCTCCATGTTTCGATGATGGTTGAAGACTATTTCTCAACGAATCTCTTGCGTTGATCTTCATCAGGAACCATGCATTTTTGTGATGAAAATTTCAGGCGATTATTAGAAACCTGATCATATAAGAAATCCGTCATTATCGTGGGTAAGAAATTGAAATGACCAAAAACCGCATTAACACCACCCAAAATACGTCCTATTGCAAAAACCGCCTGAGACTTGGTAAGAAAATAGGATCCCGGCTTCCAAAGGTAAAGGGTTTTCAAGGATTGAGTGGGTAAGTTTCTATCTTTCAAAAAACGCTGCCCAAATTCGGATTGTATTGCAGAAAAGAGAAACCTCTCTTTTTTATCATTTTTCAAAATCCATTTTACCCAATGGTTACAGAATCCGCATTGGCCGTCGTAAAAAATATAATATTTTGAAGCATCAAGATCATTCATGTTGATTTGAAATGGGGTTTAAAATACGGATATCTTGCGCCAAAAGTTTAAAATACTCCATCATTTCCTGTTTCTGACCTTTTGAAAACTGAGCTTCAGGATGGTTGAGTTTATAAGAATCCATGGGCATTTTGTCATTCAAGATCATCTCTGCCGCCTCGTCCAATACATGTGCCTGTTTCTTTGGATTATAAGTTGCAAAGGTGGAAAAATTCAATTGCTTACGTCCTTCTGTAATATGATTTTTCAGCAACCAGCCCACCGGTTGTATATTTGAATACCATGGATATTTCGTTTCATTGCTATGACAGTCGTAGCAACCGTTTCTAATGAGGTTTGCTGTAGATTCCGGCGTCTTCTTGATCGTTAGAAAATCCATTTGTGGACTTGGAACCGGATTACTTTTATCAATAGGAAAAAACTGAATCAGCACAAAAAGGACCAGCAGAATAATCAGAACTTTTTTCATTACTACTATTTTATTGTTGTGAAGTTAAGATTTTAATTTTAACTTTAAGGAAATATTGCTATAATAGATTTTATAAATAACAAATCGTTTTTTGATTGATAAACTTACTGTACATTTGCACTGTCTAAATTTAAAAACAAAATATTATGTCATTAGTAGGAAAAAAATTCCCCAACATCAGTATCGATGCAATGAGTGAAATGGGTGATGATTTGAAAATCAACATCTTTGAAGAAGCAACCAAAAACCAGCAAAAAGTACTTCTGTTCTGGTATCCTAAAGATTTTACTTTTGTGTGCCCTACGGAGCTTCACGCTTTTCAGGAAGCACTTCCTGAGTTTGAAAAAAGAAATACCAAAATTATTGGTGCTTCTTGCGATACCAATGAAGTGCATTTCGCTTGGCTGAACACCGCACGCGACAACGGAGGAATTGAGGGTGTTACCTATCCCATCCTTGCCGACACACATCGTCAACTTGCGAATGTTTTGGGCATTGTGGATCAGGAATTTGAATTTGATGAAGAAGGCAACGAGTTCTTCACCGGATCCAACGTTACCTATAGAGCCACTTACCTTGTTGACGAAACTGGAAAAATTTTCCATGAATCGGTAAACGATATGCCTCTTGGAAGAAACGTTAAAGAATATTTAAGATTGATTGATGCCTACACTCACGTTCAAAAATTTGGTGAAGTATGCCCTGCCAATTGGGAAGAAGGAAAAGATGCAATGAAAGCTAACCGGGAGTCTACTGCTGAGTATCTTTCTTCACACAACGGTTAATTCTTTCCGAAAGCAAAAAACAATAGAAAACTGTTGTAGCTTTTATGATCAGTACACTACAACAGTTACTTAAAATTTTAAAGTCTAACAAAATGTACACAGAATTAGCAGAAGATACCTTGCAACAAGTGGTTGCAGACAATAATAAAGTAGTCGTTCAATATGGCGCATCCTGGTGTGGGAACTGCCGTATCATGAAACCAAAATTCAAAAAACTGGCATCCGAAAATGAAGCAATCCCCTTCCTTTATGTGGATGCAGAAAAACTACCGGAAAGCAGAAAACTTGCTACTGTTGATAATTTACCCACCTTCGCTATTTTCAGCAATGGTGAGTTACAGAATCAGGTGCAAACCAATCAGCAAGAAGTACTTATTAATCTTTTTAACGAATTAAAGTAATGAAGCTCCCCATCATCCGACAGTTTTACCAGACGCAAACGCCAGAAAACCTGGAAAAAACGCTGGAAGTCTTAGAATCTTTCTCTGAATTTCGGGGAACAAAAGAAGAAGACCTCAATGTAGTGGGCGAAATCATTACCGACATTTGCGGCGCTCTTGAAGTTCATCAAAGCGTAAAAAACGGAATGAGTGAAAAAGATGCCTTAAACGGTTTTGCCCAAAAAGTAATGGGCAGTATCGATCGAAATTAACCCAATATAAAATGGGTTCTACATAGCAAAAGCGGGAATACAACCCGCTTTTGTTATGATTTATAATCAGGACATACCGACTACCTGGCTCCGTTTTTCCATTAGCAACACATCGCGCCATACGCCATTCATTACACCAAATTTTTCACGAACGCCCACTTCCCGAAATCCCAATTTGGAATGAGCAGCAATACTGGCTTTATTCTCCGGAAAAATGCCCGACTGCAACGTCCAGAAGCCGTGTTCTTCACTATCGAGAATTATTTTTTTGAGCATCATTTGCCCCAAACCTTGTCCCTGCACAGCTTCATCAAGATAAATACTCACCTCGGCAACACCAGAAAAACACACTCTTCTGCTGATCGGTTGCAATGCAGCCCAACCTACAATTTCACCTTGCTCATCTTCCAAAACAAAACGACAAATATTTAAGAATTTACTGTCCCACACTTCCCAACTAGGTACTTCAGTGTCAAAAGTAGCGTTTCCACCATCGATGCCTTGTTTGAAAATATCAAGTACGCGTTGCGCATCATCAGGCGCCATTGCTCGAATTTCGTAGTTCATATCAAGAAGTTTTAATTGAAGTAAAGCTATAAAAAAACCGAACACAAAGTCCGGTTTCACATTACTAATGACTAAAAACTATCGATTGATGAGAACATTGACAGGCATCACATAAGAAGATGCCATCATATTTTTATTCAATTTTGATACGTCAACTTTGTATAGCAAGTGCGTCATCACCGTTTCTAATTCTTGCGAAACATACTTGCAATCGCCATTGGCACGCACATTTGTAATTTTGCCATTGTCTGCAATGCTGAATTGCACGTCCGAATGAACAACGCCACTGGAAAAATTGGGGTTGGTAAAGTCGAAATGGTTGATGACTAAACTGCGCAACTCGCCAAAACCGTCGTTCGGGTTCAGCTTAATTTCTTCAATGGTATTACTTTGTGCTTTCGCCTGATTTAAAACAGATACAGTAAAAACCATCATCAAAACCGCTGCTGTTCTTAAAATAATCTTTTTCATGGGTAAGGATTAATTGATTGGTTAATAAATATTGATAAACAAATATAGAAATTTTAATTAATACTTAATTCACTTTCTGTTCACATTCAGTTAACATTAGAAAATATACAAAAGTAAAGTATTGATTATCAATATAATAAAATTATTCAAAACCAGGGAATTATTTCAGTAAGTGACAAAACACACCTTACCTCATAAAAAAGTATGACGATCTTGTGAAAAAAAATAATTGATTTACATACTATTTCGGCAATAAACGAAAGATCAGGAAAGTTCCTTTTTAAGAAACGGTGCGGTTAAGGATTTTTTAGACTTCACGATGTCCTCAGGTGTTCCTTCGGCAACAATTTTCCCACCATGTTTTCCTCCTTCCGGACCAATGTCGATGATGTAATCGGCCAATTTAATGACATCCATATTATGCTCAATAATAATAAAACTATTGCCAAGATCAACGAGTTTGTTAACGGCTTCCATCAGTACTTTTACATCTTCGAAATGCAGACCAGTTGTGGGCTCATCCAGAATATATAGCGTATTTCCGGTTTGTTTCTTGGCGAGTTCTGTGGCAAGCTTAATCCGTTGGGCTTCACCTCCCGAAAGCGTTGTCGATTGCTGACCCAGCGTGATGTAACCCAAACCAACATCCTGCAGGGTTTTCACTCTGCTGAAAATCTTAGGAATCGGTGCGAAGAAATCTACAGCTTCATCAATCGTCATTTCCAGCACATCCGAAATGGATTTTCCTTTATACCGTACTTCCAGTGTTTCACGGTTAAATCGTTTACCGTTGCAAGTTTCGCAATGCACATAAACATCTGGAAGAAAGTTCATCTCAATTACCTTTAAACCGCCTCCCTGACAAGTCTCGCATCGTCCTCCTTTCACATTAAAAGAAAATCTCCCGGCTTTGTATCCGCGAATTTTAGATTCCGGCAGCTCGGCAAAAAGGTTTCTAATATCAGTGAACATGCCGGTGTATGTCGCGGGATTCGAACGTGGCGTTCTGCCAATCGGTGTTTGGTCCACATCAACAATTTTATCAATATTTTCGATGCCTTCAAACTTTTTATAAGGCAATGGCTCCTGCACACTTCGGTAAAAATGCCGATTCAGGATAGGATAAAGCGTACCGTTGATGAGTGAAGATTTTCCGCTTCCTGAAATACCGGTTACCACAACCAATTTTCCCAAAGGAATCTGCAGATTTACATTTTTAAGATTATTTCCTGTAGCCCCTTTCAACACTAAGAACTTTCCGTTTCCTGCCCTTCGTTCTTTCGGAACTTCAATTTTCCGTTTTCCGGTGAGGTAATCGGCGGTGATGGTATTGGCTTTCAGTAAATCTTTAGGATTTCCTTGCCACAAGACTTCGCCGCCAAATTTGCCGGCACGCGGACCAATATCCAATACTTCATCTGCATCCAAAATCATGTCTTTATCGTGCTCCACAACAATAACCGAGTTACCGATGTCGCGAAGATTTTGCAAGGAATGAATCAGCCGTTCGTTATCCCTTTGATGAAGACCAATTGAAGGTTCATCCAAAATATAAAGGACATTCACCAACTGCGAACCGATCTGCGTAGCCAACCGAATTCTTTGCGACTCGCCTCCAGAAAGCGTTCTGGAACTTCTGCTTAAACTCAGATAATCCAAGCCCACATCAAGCAGAAACTGTAGCCGTGTGGAAATTTCCTTTAAAATTTCGTGTGCAATAATCTTATTTTTCTCGCTGAACTTATCTTCCACCTCAAGCAGCCAATCCTTAAGATCGGCCAAACTGAGCGCATTAATATCCGCGATGCTTTTGCCATCAATTTTAAAACTTAAACTTGAAGGTTGCAACCTTGCCCCTTTACATGCTGGGCAAACTTCCTCGGTGGTAAAATGTCTTTCAAGCAACACGGCGTCGTAGCTCTCTTTGTCTTCAATCATTTCTTCAATCACCGATACCAAACCATCGAAATTGACTTTTATTTTTTTTGTGATTCCTGCATGTTTCAGCACTTTTGACACTTCCTTATGAGCACCGTTGTACATCAATTCTAACCCTTCCTGAGGAATATCTTTGATGGGCGACGACAAATCGAGATCGAAAACTTCGAGAATATTCTTCAGCTGAGATAAAATCCATTTGTTCGATTTTATATCTTCCAATGGTAATAAACCTCCCTGATTAATGGAAAGCTTAGGATTCTCGACAAAATAATCGGCATTCACTTTTTTAATGGTTCCCAACCCTTTGCAATGGGGACAACTGCCCTTTGGTGAATTAAAAGAAAAGGTATTGGGTTCGGGCAATGCAAGGGAATCACCGGTTTCAGCATCCATTAAGTTTTTGGAGAAATATTGGATATTGGTCTCACCCAGTTTCTGCAATCCAATGGTTCCTTCTCCCATCTCCATCGCCGTTCTCAGCGATTTATCCATTCGGTTCTCGGTAGCGTTTTCACCAATAATCCAACGGTCAATTACGATGTCAATATCGTGTGTTTTGTAGCGGTCGAGTTTAAGATCATATTCAATGTCCATTAGTTCTCCATCAACCCTTGCCTGCGAATATCCTTTCTTAGCCATCTGCACAAAAAGCTCGTGGTAATGACCTTTACGGGAACGAATCACCGGTGCAAGCAACATTACTTTCTCACCATTAAAATTTTCTTTGATGGTATCCAGAATTTGCTCTTCGGTATAACTCACTAATTTTCTGCCGGTACTCATTGAATAGGCATCCGAAACCCGCGCAAAAAGAAGTCGAAGAAAATCGTACAATTCGGTCACGGTTCCTACCGTTGAGCGGGGATTTTTATTGGTGGTTTTCTGCTCAATGGCGATTACAGGCGACAAACCGTCAATTTTATCGACATCGGGCCTTTCCAAACCGCCCAAAAACTGGCGTGCATAGGCCGAAAATGTTTCTATGTACCGACGCTGTCCTTCCGCAAAAATAGTATCGAAGGCAAGCGATGATTTCCCGCTTCCCGACAAACCGGTAATTACAACCAATTCATTTCTTGGAATCCTGACAGAAATATTTTTCAAATTGTGTTCGCGGGCACCGTAAACTTCAATGTATTCTTTATGGTCGGCCGGCTGCTGCTCCGGGTTGGTTGCTTTATGCATTTTCTGATTTTTGAATTCGGTCTTTACAAAACCGCATTAATCCTTTATAATTTGACTTTAAATGATAAATCAGCTCCTTTTCCTATTCAAACTGCATGCTCATTTTGAAGGTCAATGTTCCCAATTTCAATACAATTGGGAATCTGCAAATTTACGGATTTTTTGACCGATTCGACACCTCAACATCACTCGCAACAAAAGATTTAATATCACCATTTCCGTTACCGCTTTCCGATTAAAATAAAAAGCCACTTCTTTAATAACTAGCATACTTCAGACAGAAAATTGTGACTTTTCACACCCTTCAATATTTCTAAACCACGCAGGATTTTGTTATATTTGATTCTCTTTAAAAAACCCCATTATGAGTTTTCCAACTGACCTTGAGATTGCAGAATCTGCGTCTATAAGCCACATCAAAAACATTGCTGAAAAAATAGGAATCGACAATGATGATTTAGAATATTATGGAAAATACAAAGCCAAAATTCCATTAAAATACATTGATGAAGACAAGATTTCGAAAGCAAAACTGATTCTGGTTACCGCCATCAACCCAACTCCTGCCGGTGAAGGAAAAACAACGGTTTCCGTGGGGCTGAATGATGGGCTGAACAAGATTGGAAGAAAATCCATCGCGGTGCTGCGCGAGCCTTCGCTGGGTCCGGTTTTCGGAGTGAAAGGCGGTGCTGCCGGCGGTGGCTATGCACAGGTAATTCCTATGGTAGATATCAACTTGCACTTTACCGGTGACTTTGCAGCAATTGAAAAAGCCAACAACCTGCTTTCGGCGCTCATCGACAACAATTTACAAAATAGAAAACATACGCTGAACATCGATCCCAGAACCATTGTTTGGAAACGCGTGATGGATATGAACGACCGATCGCTGCGGCATATTGTGGTAGGTTTGGGTGGCAGCAATAACGGCATCACGCGGGAAGAGGGCTTCAACATTACCCCAGCGAGTGAAGTGATGGCTATACTTTGCCTGAGCAAAGATTTCGAAGACCTGAAAAATCGTCTTGGTCGTATTTTCGTGGGATATACCTTCGACAGAAAACCTGTTTTTGCCCGGGATCTAAAAGCTGAAAACGCAATGGCTATTTTGCTTAGAGACGCGATAAAACCAAACCTTGTTCAGAGTTTAGAGGGTAATCCTGCCATACTTCATGGTGGTCCTTTCGCCAATATTGCGCAGGGAACCAACACGATTATTGCTACAAAAACTGGGCTTTCGCTTGCAGATTATGTGGTGACAGAAGCCGGTTTCGGTGCAGATTTGGGTGCGGAAAAATTCCTCCATATCAAATGTCATTACGGAAATCTGAAACCTGACGCAGTGGTGATTGTGGCTACGATAAGGGCTTTGCGCTACCACGGCGGTGCAAAAAAAGGAGAATATGAAACGCCTCATCTTTCTTCTGTAAAAATTGGGATTGCCAATCTTATAAAACATATTGAAAACAGCTTTAAATTCGGATTAAAACCCATTGTGGCCATCAACAAGTTCATGACGGATTCGGAAGAAGAAATCAGTTTCGTACAGCAAGAATGTGCGCAACTCGGTGTAAAAGCAATTCTAGCCGAAGAGTTTACCAAAGGAGGTGCCGGAATGACGGAACTTGCGGAAGAAGTAGTTCATTGCGCTGCCCATTGCGGAAACGATTTCCAACCGTTATATAAAGTGGACGATCCTGTGGAACATAAAATCGAGACCATAGCTAAAGAAATTTACGGTGCCGAATCGGTTGTTTATTCTCAAAAAGCTAAAAATCAACTGAAAACCATCTACGACTTGGGCTTCGACAAAGTACCGATCTGTATGGCGAAAACGCCAAAATCGCTCACCGATGATGAAACAAAAATCGGCAGACCGACTCATTTTAAAATCACAGTAAGAGAATTTGAATTTGCTGCAGGCGCCGGCTTTATCATTCCGATCTTAGGCGATATGATGAGAATGCCTGGTTTACCAAGCATTCCAGCTGCGGAAAGAATGACGATTGACCGTGATGGAAAAATTTCCGGTTTAAGCTAAGATGTATTAACAATTAGAATGGAATCATCTGTTCTTAAAGACAAACCACACTCGCTTATCGTTCAACACTTAACATCCAATAAAATCACTAAAAGATGTCAATGGTATTATCAATGACAAAACTGCTTCGATACCTTTAACAAAAAAATCCCATCAACAACAGCTGACGGGATTTGCTTTATGATTCAAAATTGCTTAATCAAAAATATAGCTTAAACCAACACTAAGCACTTGTTCCGATTTGCTTTTCTGCGTATTGGGATCTTTGGCAAGCTCACTCATCAATCCTTTGTATGTATTGCTCAAACCAAGGTCGTACCGAGCAGTAACTTCAAGTTTACGTTTGTAAGAGTAGCCCAAACCAAATCCTAAAGCAAAATTAAATGAGGCCGCTTTTCCGTTGACGCCAGTTGCAGGATCCCCATCCACAGTATATTTTAAAGGTGCATCCTTAATAGTTTGCCCCAACAAAATATTAAACTTAGGACCTGCTACCCCGAAAAATTCGGATTCGGCTTCAGAAAAATAGGCCTTAAAGTAGATCGGGATACTGATATAATGATTGGCATATATCGCATCGTAACCGGGATATCCTTTTGCGTCGCTATCACGACCACTTTCACCGGCACCAAGATATTCCACTTCGGGTTGCAGGAAAAACTGCTCCGAGTCGTTAATAGGAATAAGGGCTAAAAATCCACCATAGAATGAATAAAGTGGCCCGGAAGGATTGTGCGCATTGGTGATCCTGGAGTAGGTGGCGCCGCCAGTAACCCCATACCGCGTGGTATCGAAACTAAACTGTGCCGACAACAAGAGCGAACTCAAGAGTGCGGAAGCGAAGATTATTTTTTTCATATCATTTGTGTTTGTATTTTATTGAAGAACGGATGCTACGGTATTGCCAATTTCAGCCGGAGAATCTACTACATGAATTCCGTTTTCACGCATGATTGCCATTTTTGCCTGTGCGGTATCATCAGCTCCACCCACGATTGCTCCTGCGTGTCCCATTGTTCGACCTTTTGGAGCCGTTTGTCCTGCGATAAATCCCACCACTGGTTTTTTGGAACCGCTGGCCTTATACCATCTTGCTGCTTCAGCTTCCAAGCTACCTCCAATTTCTCCAATCATAACAACAGCGTCGGTTTCTGGATCGTTGATGAAAAGTTCTAAAGCATCTTTAGTTGTGGTTCCAATAATTGGGTCTCCACCAATTCCGATAGCGGTAGAAACACCGTACCCGGCTTTCACCACTTGGTCTGCCGCCTCATACGTTAAAGTTCCGGATTTTGAAACGATACCTACCCTCCCTTTTTTGAAAACGAAACCAGGCATAATACCTATTTTTGCCTCATCAGAAGTAATAATTCCCGGGCAGTTAGGACCAATCAGTCGGCAATCTCTGTCAGCGATGTACGATTTCACTTTCACCATATCTTCTACAGGAATTCCTTCTGTAATGGCTACGATTACTTTGATTTCCGAATCTGCAGCTTCCATAATTGCATCTGCTGCAAATGCCGGCGGTACGAAAATAATGGAAACGTTGGCTCCTGCTTTTTCAACTGCATCTGCAACGGTATTGAAAACGGGCTTGCCTAAATGCTCAGAACCACCTTTACCAGGTGTAACACCACCTACAACGTTGGTTCCGTATTCAATCATCTGACCTGCGTGGAAAGTCCCTTCATTCCCGGTGAATCCCTGTACAACTACTCTGGAATCTTTGTTTACTAATACTGACATTTTATATTTTTTAAATTTATTCGTTGATGTTTGCTCCTCACAAAATTAATCAATAATATTTGAATTTTTAAATGTGATTGCGGTTATTTAAGATTTTTAATTCGTACTTCCTTTCGCAAATACTCTCTGAATTCTTCCGCAATAGGGCCAAAATAGGTTCCTTTTTTAAGATCCCTGTTAACACCGCATTTTGCCAGAAGAACCGTTCCTTTTTCAACACGAACGCCAGAAGCCATGCCCACTTGCCCCCAAATGGTAACTTCGTCTTCGATGACGCAGCAGCCGGCAATGCCAGTTTGAGAGGCAATTAAACATCTTTTCCCAATGATGGTATCATGACCAATCTGAATTTGATTATCCAAAACAGATCCTTCACCAATAATGGTAGAATCGGTAACACCACGGTCAATCGTGCAACCGTTTCCTATTTCCACATTATTCTCAATAAGAACATTCCCCACCGAAACCAGACGATCGAAATTGCCGTTGAGCTTCCGGTAATAAAAGGCATCGCCGCCCAAAACCGTGTTCGACTGGATGATGACATTATCGCCGATAACAGTACGATCACCTATGACGACATTGGGAAAAATATGACAGTTTTTGCCGATGCTCACCTCAGTACCTATAACAACGGATGGATGTATAAAGGTACCATCACCAATTTCTGCATCATGCAGCTCGTCTTTAAAATTATTGATTCTGGTAAAGTGAGTGTTGATGGCATTGAAATCTCGAAAAGGATCATCCGAAACCAAAAGTGCTTTCCCTTCCGGACAATCTACTTCCTTGTCAATCAGGATGATGGTTGCCGCTGAATGAAGAGCTTTATCATAATATTTTGGATGGTTCACAAAAACGATCTGTCCCGGTTGCACCATGTGAATCTCATTGGTTCCAAGAACTGGAAAATCTTCATCACCAATCATCTTGGCTCCTATGAGGGCTGCAATGGCTGATAGTTTTTGAGGTTGCTTGAAGGTCATTTTAGAAAAAATTATTTTACTCTCTCCAGATAAGATCCGTCTTCTGTATTCACTTTAATTTTGTCGCCAGCTTCGATGAACAGGGGAACCATTACACGAGCTCCGGTTTCTACGATGGCGTTTTTCAATGCATTTGTGGCCGTATTTCCTTTTACACCCGGATCAGCTTCAATGACATCTAAATAAACCGTTGGTGGAATTTCAGCAGAAAGTGGCGATTCATCAGCTTCCTTTAAGATGATGGTCACTTCTTCGCCCGGCTTCATAAACTGTGCATTTTCGATCATGTCTTTATTAATGTAGATTTGCGAAAAATCCTCATTATTCATAAAGTGAAAACCATTTTCATCATCATAAAGATATTGGAATTTTCGGGTAATCACCTTCACCTCATCAATGCGGTGACCAGCCGAAAAAGTATTATCAATTACCTTTCCGTTGGTTACAGATTTTAATTTTGTTCTTACGAATGCGGGTCCTTTTCCCGGTTTTACGTGTAAAAATTCGATTACTTTAAAGATATCGTTGCTATATTCAATGCAAAGTCCTTTTTTAATGTCGTTGCTTGTTGCCATTTATATGCTAATGTATTATGATTTTAATTTAATGAGAAAGTGTTTTTTATTTTATTCTTTTCCGGTACCGTAACCCTTTACGATGCCTCGCGGAGAATTTTTGATGAACTCAAGAATTTCATCACGTTCTGCTGTAGGAAGCATCTCTTTTTCAATCATGACGGTTGCCTGCGAAACATTCACTTTGCTTTGAAAAAGGTAGCGGTAGATTTTTTGGATCTCAAATATTTTTTCATTGTTGAACCCTCGTCGTCTCAATCCTACAGAATTGATTCCTGCATAAGAAATGGGATCTCTACCTACTTTAATATAAGGAGGAACATCTTTTCGCACTAGCGAGCCACCAGAAATCATCGTGTGCTTCCCTATTTTACCAAATTGTTGTACTGCAGAAAGACCGCCCATTACGGTAAAATCACCAATTTCCACATGTCCAGCGATTCCACAGCCATTAGCTATAATAACGTTATTACCGATTACGCAATCGTGAGCAATGTGAGCTGTTGCCATGATCAGGCAGTTGGAACCTACTTTGGTATAACCCGACGCCTTGGTACCGCGGTTAACGGTAACACATTCGCGAAGTGTGGTATTATCTCCAATAATAGTTTGCGTATCTTCACCGTCAAACTTGAGATCTTGAGGAATGGCCGAGATCACCGTGCCTGGAAAAATTTTGCAGTTTTTGCCTATTCTAGCTCCATCCATAATGGTGACATTGGAACCAATCCAAGTTCCTTCACCAATTTCCACATCACCTGCGATGGTGGTAAATGGTTCTACAATGACATTTTTCTTGATTTTCGCACGTTTGTCTACTGCGGCTAGCTGATGTATCATTCGTCGATTCTGTTTTTAGCAACTTGGGCCATCAGTTCTGCTTCCACTACAACACTGTCGCCAACATATCCAAACCCCTGCATGTGCACGATACCTCTTCTGATGGGAGTTATGAGTTCAATTTTAAAGATCATCGTATCTCCTGGAACCACCTTTTTCTTGAATTTCACCTTGTCCATTTTGATGAAATAGGTAGAGTAATTTTCAGGATCGGGTACACTCGCCAATACCAATATTCCACCAGTTTGCGCTAATGCTTCCACTTGCAAAACTCCTGGCATCACTGGTTCTTTAGGGAAATGACCTACAAAAAACGGCTCATTGAACGTTACATTTTTAAGCCCTACAACATGTTTATCCGAAAGTTCAAGAATTTTATCAATCAATAAAAAAGGATAACGGTGGGGCATCAACCGCATAATGCCATTGATGTCGAAAACCGGCTGTTTGTTGATATCGATATCAGGAACGTTTTTCTTTTTTTGCAACTTCCATTGGCGGTTAAGTTTCTTTGCAAACTGTGTGTTAACAAAATGTCCCGGTTTGTTGGCAATCACTTTCCCTTTAATTTTAACACCTACCAAAGCTAAATCACCAATGACATCGAGTAACTTATGGCGGGCTGCCTCATTGGGAAAATTCAGGGTAAGATTATCAAGAATTCCATTCGGGCGGATGGAAATATTATCTTTATGAAAAGCTTTTTTCAGTTTCTCTGCAGTTTCCGGAGTAAGATCCTTATCTACGTACACAATGGCATTCGAAATATCACCTCCACGAATTAAACCAGCGTCCAGCAACATTTCTAGTTCGTGCAGGAAACTAAATGTTCTTGCACTGGCTATTTCGTCTTTAAACTCAGAAATATCTTTCAGCGTGGCGTTCTGTGTTCCTAATACTTTCGTACCAAAATCGACCATGGTCGTTACTTCATAGGTATCAGAGGGAATGATGGTCAGCTCAGAACCAGTTGTTGGATCAGTATAATTCAGTACTTCTTTAATCACCAAGTATTCGCGCACCACATTCTGTTCTTCGATGCCAACTTTTTCAATGGCTTCCACGAAAAACTTAGAAGAACCATCCATAATGGGCGGTTCTGCACTGTTGATTTCAAGAATGGCATTATCGATATCACAACCTACCAATGCCGCAAGAACATGCTCGCAAGTATGAACCCGTACGCCCAACTTTTCGAGTGTTGTTCCACGTTCTGTGGTCGTTACATAATTAACATCGGCTTCCACATGAGGTGTTCCTTCCAGATCAGTTCGGACGAATACGAAACCTGTATTTTCTTTAGCGGGTTTTATCGTCAATGTTACCTGATGACCGGTATGGAGCCCGATTCC
The DNA here is from genome assembly GCA_001898255.1 of Chryseobacterium sp. 39-10. GTDB lineage: Bacteria > Bacteroidota > Bacteroidia > Flavobacteriales > Weeksellaceae > Kaistella. The sequence continues at coordinate 69,770 of MKTK01000007.1, forward strand.
TGACATCGAAACTTCCGCTTTTAGTGTTTTTTGTTTATCACTCATTACTGTGATCTTTTGAGTTAGATTCAAGTTTAGCAATTCTTTCAACGATTTCGGCAAAATTCCGGAAATGGACATAATTTCTGCGATAATCCCTTGCATTGATTGCAGGCGAGCCGTACAGAATTTCACCGTCTTTCGCGCTGCTGTTTACCCCACTCTGCGCCTGAATTTTCACTTGATTTCCTATCTGAATATGCCCAACAATTCCGACCTGTCCGCCAATCTGATTCCAGTCGCCAATAACAGTGGAACCTGCAATTCCTGCCTGAGCGGCAATCACATTATGCTGCCCTATTTTCACATTGTGTGCAATCTGAATAAGATTATCAATCTTAGTCCCTTTGCCAATAATAGTTGATCCTATTGTTCCACGATCAATACTGCAATTGGAACCAATTTCCACCTGGTCTTCGATTACAACATTACCCAACTGGGGAATTTTTTGATAACCATCTTTGGTGGGTTGAAAACCAAACCCGTCCGAACCGACAACAGTGTTGGAATGAATGATGCAATTGTCGCCAATCACACAATAGTCATAAACCCGAACGCCGCTATACAGCACACAGTTTTTGCCTATTTTGACATTTTTTCCGATATAAACATGTGGGTAAATCTGACTTCCGTCGCCAATTTTCACTTTTTCCGAAACGCAGGTAAACGCACCTACGTAAACATTTTCGCCAACCACCGAACTCTCATGAAAAACAGCCCCTTCCTCGATTCCCGATTTACGACCCTGCATTTCTTTGTAGAGATTCATTAAAACCTGGAATGAGAGGTAAGCGTCCTCCACTGCAATAATTGTTTTGGAGTAATTTTCTTTGGTTAATAGTTTTTCGGAAACAATGAGCACAGAACATTCCGACGAGTCGATATAATCTGCAAATCTTTCTTGGGCAATGAACGAAAGGTGACCTTCCTCGCCACTTTCAATCGGTGAAACCCCGTTGATAACGGCGTTCTCATCACCAATAATTCTCCCGTTGATAAAACCTGCAATTTGTGATGCACTAAATTCCATATCCTGCAAAGATAATAAATAATGATTTACGCCCTACCATTTTAGCAATTTAAGGATAGAAAATTAAACACCTAAAACGACAAGAAAAAGAAAAAAAACAATTTAGATCTCGCGCGGAAAAGCCAGGATAAATCGCTTTGTTGGCTGACTGATCGATGTGGATAAAAGCTGATTTTCCGAACGATCGAGGGTGATTTTTCTTCCATCTTTCTGCAGCAGGTAAATCGGCTGTTTTTCAGTATTATAAGGCAAAACAGAAAGCGAAATATGATCTACAAGCTCCGCTCCGCTTTGTATACTGAACTTTTCGTTTGCAGCATTGATTTTAGCGGTAACAAATTCATCTGTAAAAGGTTTTGATGAAATGATGGTCTTCGGAAAACGGCGCTCAATCACCCATTGGCAAAGATGGGAAAGCACGAAATCATCGTGGCAAGCCCAGAATTTCATGGCCTGAATGATGTCGTTGTCATCAAGTTCGGTAAATCGCCTAACATCTTCTTCCGAGGCGCTTTCGAAATGCGTTTTATTCAGGAAATACTTTAAATTATCCGATGCGGGTAGGGAAACACCCAAATGAGTAAGTTCTTTCGCCCTTTTCAGAATTTTTACCAAAAGATGCTCTGCCAAAGCTGCCGTTTTGTGGTAATAAACCTGCCAGTACATGAACATTCTTGCAGTAAGAAAATTCTCAATCGAGTAAATTCCTTTGGCATCAATCACCAATTCATCATCAGCCACATTCATCATCGAAATGATTCGCTGTGCGTTTACATTACCTTCCGAAACACCTGTGTAGAAACTGTCTCGTTTAAGATAATCTAAGCGGTCCACATCCAGTTGGGACGAAATAAGTTGATTAAAAAACTTCCTGCTGTACTTGCCCTGAAACATTTCCATGGCCACTGAGAGCTCACCACCCAATTCCTGATTCATTTTATGCATCAGCAACAGCGATAACTTTTCGTGATGCCAATCATCCATCAACATATTTTCTAAGGCATGCGAAAACGGACCATGACCCACATCATGCAGTAAAATAGCGAGCATCGCCGATTTTTCTTCATCTTTCGAAATCTGCACTCCTTTCATTTTCAACGTTTCCAACGCGGTAAACATCAGGTGCATAGCGCCTAAAGCATGATGAAACCTCGTGTGTGTTGCTCCCGGAAAAATTAAACTCAATAAACCGGTTTGCGAAATCCTTCTTAATCGCTGAAAATAAGGATGCTCGATGACATCGAAAAGAATTTCATGCGGTATGGAAATAAAACCGTGCACCGGATCATTAATGATTTTAAACTTGTTGGTGTGCATATTGCATAAAAATTAAGCATTGGCGAAGGTGCAAATTTACGGTTTTCGGTTTTGATCTAAAAGTTGCGGAGAACCAAGAAACACGTCCTGAATTTAACCAAATTTTAACGTGGTTTTAAACAAAACTTGGCATAATTTGGTCGTATTTTTGATGGCTTTCAGAAGCGATCTTTCCACCACTTTAAGGTTGAATATTCTTCCTCTTATTTTGAGTGAATTGATGAACGTTACCCGTGGAATACGCAGATCGTGAGCGAATTTTAGCCCTAATTTTAAAATTAAATAAGTAATATAACATGTCGAAACTGATTTGGATTGATGATGAAGTGGATTTACTTAAACCTCATATTGTTTTTTTGGAAAGTAAAGGATATGAAGTTTCCCCGGTAAATAATGTTAATGAAGCATTGGAAATGATTGAAAAAGAAAATTTTCAACTCGCTTTGTTGGACGAAAATATGCCTGGAATTTCCGGTTTGGAAGCCATACCGATGATTAAAAATATCGATTCTGCCATTAAAATTGTAATGGTGACCAAAAATGAAGAGGAATCCATTATGGAGCAGGCCATTGGTTCTCAAATTGCTGATTATATCCTTAAACCAGTAAATCCTAACCAGGTATTGCTCTCGCTGAAAAAGAATCTTCAGGAAGAAACATTGGTGGAGCAGAAAACTATTTTGGAATACCAACAAGAATTTCGCAACCTCTCTATGGAGCTTTCGTACCTGAAAACTTACCAAGACTGGGCAGAATATTATAAGAAAATCTTGAATTGGGAAATTAAATTCGACAAGGTTTTCGACAGTGAGTTTTCGGAGCTGTTGCAAAGCCAAAAAGAAGAAGCCAATATTCAGTTTTCCAAATTTATTGAAAGAACTTATGAAGACTGGATGCAGGGAATCAGTAAACCGATGATGAGCCATACTTTGTTTAAAGACAAAGTGAAACCGGAAGTGGAAAACGAAAAAGTGCTCTTGTTGATGATTGATAACCTGCGATACGACCAATGGAAGGTCATCGAGCCGCTTTTCACCAAATTTTACAACAAAACGTCCGAGGATTATTATTTCAGCATTCTACCAACTGCCACGCAGTACGCGCGAAATTCATTTTTTGCGGGTTTGCTGCCGTCGGAAATAGAAAAACGTTTCCCTCAATACTGGTTCAATGACAATGAGGAAGGCAACAAAAATGAATTTGAACGAGAATTTCTTGAAGATCAAATGAAAAGACTGGGGCTTTCGTCAAAATCGATGAAGTATCTTAAAATCCTGAATGCAGACTTCGAGCGAAAAGTATTCGATGAGTTCAATCAACATAAAAACAATGATTTACTGGTGATTGTTTATAATTTTATCGATATTCTTTCACATGCAAAAACCGATAACGTCATTGTAAATCAACTCATTCGGGATGACAAAACCTTTCGTTCACTCACCTACAACTGGTTCGAAAACTCTTCATTGCTCAAGATTATTAAAACGGCAGCTGAGAATGGTTTCAAACTGGTGATTACTACAGATCACGGAACAATTTATGTAAAAAAACCAAGCAAAGTGATTGGCGACCGGGAAACCTCCACCAATATCCGCTATAAAACAGGTAGAAGCTTAACTTATGAAAACAACGACGTGTGGGCCATTACCAATCCAGAAAAGTTGTTTCTACCCAAAGGCAACCTGAGCTCAAAATACATATTTGCCAAGAACAATTTTTTTCTTGCCTACCCGAAAAACTATAATCACTTTGTGAATTATTATAAAGAGACCTATCAACATGGCGGGATTTCGCTGGAAGAGTGTATTATACCGATCAGTATTATGGAGCCCAAATAGTTTTTTTCATAGTTTATTTAATTTGGGATCCGGGCGGAAAAAACCTTTGGTTTTTTCCGCCTTTTTCTATGGAATAGTCAGCAATATGTTTAATTCTCTTGTGGAAGAGATTCTTTGCAAGGGTTTCCCAATCGCCGAAGATTATGTATTTTTGATAAAAATCAGAAAAAGATGAAAGTCATTTCGTATAATGTCAACGGCATTCGGGCAGCTTTAACTAAAGATTTTATTGGCTGGCTTAAAGTTGCAGACCCGGATATTATTTGCATTCAGGAAAGTAAAGCTGGAAACGACCAGATTGATGTTGCTGCCTTCGAAAGCGCTGGCTATCGCAGCTACTGGCATTCGGCACAGCGTAAGGGATACTCCGGTGTTGGAATTGCCTCCAAAATAAAACCCAAACATGTGGAATTCGGTTGCGGCATTGAGGATTATGACCATGAAGGAAGAATTATCCGTGCCGATTTCGAAGGTTTTTCGGTAATTTCAGTGTACGTTCCGTCTGCATCCAATATAGATCGGTTAGGTTTTAAACTGTCATTTTGTGATGATTTTCTGGATTATATTAAGGCCTTAGAAAAAACCATTCCTCATCTAATTATTGCAGGCGATTTCAATATTTGTCATGAAGCGATTGATATCCATAATCCTGAAGGTCTCAAAAATGTATCCGGGTTTTTACCCATTGAAAGAGAATGGATGACCAGGTTTATGAATGATTGCCAACTGATCGACACTTTTCGCCATTTCAACAACCAGCCCGACAACTATACGTGGTGGAGCTATCGGCAAAATTCGCGGGCGCGAAACAAAGGTTGGCGACTCGATTATGCATTTGCAACCTATCCTATGAAACAGCAATTGTTGAGGGCCGCCATTTTGAAAGAGGCATTTCACTCCGATCACTGCCCGGTTTTGTTGGAGTTATCGGACCTAAAAAAAACCGGCTCATAAGAACCGGTTTCACTTTTTCAATGTAAACATTAATCGTTTTCGATAATTTCATATTCAATTGGCATGGTTCCTATATTAGGATCACCAATTGTTTTGTACGCTGCCTTTGAAAGATCAAGCGCTCTGGAAGAATGAAAAGGACCTCGGTCATTTATTTTTACTTCCACGCTTTTACCCGTTCTCAGGTTGGTTACTTTCAGCTTAGTGCCGAAAGGGAGCGTTCTGTTGGCCGCTGTAAAAGATGCATTGCTGAATACTTCACCGCTGGCTGTTTTTCTACCGTTGAATTTATCGTGGTAGTACGATGCAAAACTGGTCTTTTTAGCATCATTGGCACTATTATTGAATGATAATAAGCCAAGTGTTGAAATCATCATTATGATTACGAGAATTCCTCTTTTCATCATTTTGAATTATTTTAGGGGTTTTGACGTTGCAAATTTATTCGTAAAAACCAAGCCCCAACAACCAAAATGTTAAACATCGTTAAGCAATTCTTAAAATTTTGTTAAATAATCTTTGAAAGTCTTTATTCATAGGGGTTATCAGATATTGTTAAATAGTGTTAAAAGCTTTAACCAGATGTTAAGATTATTAACTAATTGTTGCATACTATCTACAATAATGTACTTTCAACCCTCTATTAATCAGCATTCAGGTAAAAAATAAAACTCCCAGAAATCTGAAAGTTTTTATTTGAATTATTGATAAAAAATATCGTTATTTTTCCTTTTTCTATAAAACCAGTTCACCATAAAGGTCAAATTCTTCTGCAGCAGTAATTTTAACCATTGCAAAATCGCCGACCGAAATGTAAGTATCTTCTGCGGAAACCAAAACCGTATTGTCCACATCGGGTGAATCAAATTCTGTTCTTCCCACAAAATAGTTGCCTTCTTTACGATCAAATATGCATCGGAATGTTTTTCCAATTTTTTCCTGATTTTTTTCCCATGAGATCTGAGATTGCAATGCCATAATCTCTTCCACCCTACTTTCTTTTACTTCTTGTGGCACATCATCTTCTAGCTGATACGCCGTCGTATTTTCTTCATGTGAATAGGTAAAACAACCCAGTCGATCAAACCTTTGTTCGCTTACCCAAGTCTTCATTTCCTGAAATCGCTCTTCTGTTTCTCCTGGAAAGCCCACAATGAGCGTTGTTCTAATGGCCATATCAGGAACCTTCTCCCGGAATTTATCGAGCAACGCATTGGTTTTTTCATGCGAAGTACCACGCTTCATTGCCTTTAAAATATCAGAATTAATATGCTGTAACGGTATATCAATATAATTGCAGACTTTGGGTTCGCTTTTAATAATTTCAAGAACATCCTCCGGAAACCCTGTAGGGAAAGCATAATGAAGACGAATCCATTCGATACCTTCTACCTTAACCAATTCTTTTAATAAGTCGCCAAGTGCTCTTTTTTTATAAAGATCTAATCCGTAATAAGTGAGATCTTGCGCAATGAGAATAAGTTCTTTCACTCCATTCTTGGCCAATTTTTTGGCTTCTACCACCAAATCTTCCACAGGGGTTGAAATATTTTTTCCTCTCATGAGCGGGATAGCACAAAACGAACACGGGCGATCGCAACCTTCTGCAATTTTAAGATAGGCATAATGCCGAGGCGTTGTTGTCAATCGCTCACCCACCAGTTCATGTTTATAATCCGCTCCTAAATGTTTGAGGAGTATTGGTAAATCACGTGTTCCAAAATACTGATCTACATCAGGAATTTCACGAACAAGATCTGGTTTATACCGCTCGGAAAGACAGCCGGTGACGAAAACTTTTTCAACTTCTCCACGATTTTTAGCATCCACATACTCAAGAATGGTGTTGATGGATTCTTCCTTCGCATTATCGATGAATCCACAAGTATTAATCACCACGATATCACCGCGCTGCTCGTGCACCACTTCTTTTCCATTGGCTTTCAGCTGACCCATCAACACTTCCGAGTCGACGACATTTTTGGAGCAACCTAAAGTAATGATGTTAATTTTTTTTCTTCCGGTGGATTTTGTTCTCATGACGGGTTTTCTTTTGCGGGTGCAAATTTACATAAATTATCGGGAGCATATTGATGGGCATTGCCAAGTGGTTATAAAATGCTTCATCTATGTTGATCCCAAAACAAAAAAACCGCCTCGAATGAAGCGGTTAATCAGTATTGGATAAGAAAAATTATTGCTTGTTAATTTTCTGTACAGAACCTTCACCATTAGCAATACCTTTTACGATATAAGTACCTTTTGGTAAAGCTGAAAGATCCAAAGTAGAATTATTATCAACAGAAGCTGTTTTCACAACCTGTCCGTTCATATTGATAATCTGAATATCAGATTTTGTTGCAAAAACTAAAGCATCTTTTACCAAAGTGTTTTTCACCAAAGCATGTTTTGAAACCGCAACACCTTCCACAGCTGCTGTTCCTCCAACCAATGAGAAATCGTCATAACTTACGTTGGTAGAGTTATTGTATGCGCGAACCGACAATTGAAAAATAGTGGCTGCAGCAGGAGAAGTAAATGTGAATGAATACTGAGTCCAGTCATTTGCTGGTGTAAGGTAAAGATTGTAAGGTCCTCTTAAAGGGTCAATTTGTGCACCTGTTGCAGTGGTTGTATTATCTCCTGCAAGGTAAAGGATACCTCCCGCTGCATCTTTGAACACACTCCAAATTCTAGCATCAGTACCATCTCCTATTGCTTTATACCAAAAAGATATGGTGTATGAAGTACCACCTGATATTGCAATATCCTGAGAAAATCCGGTTGTACCAGTAGCTCCCACATAACCTGCATAGTATGTTCCGCCGTGTGCACCTGTATTATAAATGGTTGGCAAACCGTAAGAGGTAGCTGTACCTCCTTTTACCCAAGGATCTATGCTTCCTGTTTCAAAATCACCGTTAGTGACTAAATTCTGTGCAGAAATCATTGATACTGCAGCGATACTTAAAATTGTAAAGATTTTTTTCATTGTATAAATATTAAGAATTTAACTCGTTTTAATGAGGGACAAATTTACGCATAAAGTTTCTATTATGCACCAACTGTTTATCAACAAATCATTAATAATTTGACAAAAAAAGACTGCCTTGTGATGGGCAGTCTTTAAAAAGATATCTAAATATCCCTCATTTTTTAATGATCTTCTGAGATACTGCTTTACCGTTCACTGTACCTGTTACGATATAGTAACCTGCTGGAAGAGCGCTCACATCTACTGCAGAATTTTCGTTTACAGCAACGGCTTTTACAACTTGCCCATTTGCAGAAACAATTTTTACATCTGCTTTTGCTGCGAACAAAATGCTATTGGAAACTACTGTGTTTTTCACCAAGTTCACTTTGGCTGCACTTGTATCTGCTACACCGGCAGTTGGTTTTTCCACTTTGATGTCATCAATGAAAAATCTGTTGTTAGCAGCAACCTCTGCCTCAAATGTAATTTTTACATCGGTGGCGTCAGTGATATAAATCGTGTAAGTTGTAAAGCTTCCTTTTACCAAAGCTACAATCGCTTTATCCAAAGTACCACCAGTAGCACTTACTTTTAAATTAAGCTTTTCAGTATTACCACTCCATGCTCCTGCTTTGAAAGTTAACGTAGCACTTCCATTTACAGCAATACTTGGTGTTGTTAATACTCCCTTTTTGCTACTTGTTCCTAACTTCAAGCAACCGTCACCTTTGTATGCATTGTCAAGTGCCCAAGTTCCACCAGTTGTGTAGCTGCTTACAGCCGTTCCAGCCACTTGGCCTCCCCAACTGCCGTCATTACCACCTGTTCCATCAACATCGTCAAATGTCGCATTGAACACCTGTGCATTTACTGTTGCTGCAACCACTACCGCTGCAAATAATGAATAAAGTTTTTTCATGTTTAAAAAATTTAATTATTAATAATTTTCGGGGCAAAAATACAATCATTTTTGAACACAACCCAATTTTAACGTTACATTATTGTTAAATGCATAACAACAATTTTAAAAAAAGTTTTTCGTTATTTTTACCACACAGTTTATTGACAACTTGACAAACAAATTATTTTCTTTATTTCTTTTCGTTTTAGCAATGACGATGGTTAATGCCCAGGTTTTTACGTGGGAAAACCCAAACTTTCCAAAAGATTCTTCAAAGCGCGATTCTATCCTTGCCGCAAAAATTGAGAAGGACTATTTCTCCAAAGATACCTTGGATTTTATCAGAACGCAAAATAAAATGATGGTAGAAGAAGGTGTTTTGGTAAAGAACACAAAATCACAAATTCTGGGCGATCTCAGTTCAAAGGGTTCTATTGTTCGAGGTATTACGTTTGGTAATAACCAGGGACAAAGTGTGCAAAGTTCGATGGATCTGCAGATCTCAGGAAAGCTCTCGAAAGATGTGTCGATACTCGCCAGCATTTCCGATCACAATTTACCTATTCAAGCCGACGGCTACACCCAGACGCTTGAAGAGTTTGATAAAATCTATATTCAGCTCAACATTCGCGATCGCTCGATTCTACGCGCCGGACATCTCGATTTGAACGATAACCAGACCTATTTCTCAAAGTTTCAGCGCCGAAGTATGGGGCTTGAATTTCAAACGCAATTGGGCACCAACAACAAAACTTTCGTGGACCTTTCCGCAGGTGTGGCAAGAAGTGAGTTTCACCGAATACGTTTTCAGGGCGCAGAAGGAAACCAAGGCCCTTATCGGCTGAATGGCAAAAACGGTGAACAATTCATCACCATCATTTCCGGATCGGAGCAGGTTTTTATTGACGGTATTTTGATGAAACGCGGTGAAAATCAGGATTACACCATTAATTACAACACCGGAGAAGTTACCTTTACCAGCTTTCGGCCTATTTTTAAACAAAACTTCATCACCATTTCCTACAATTATACCAACAGAAATTACAATCGCTTTCTCATTACAGGCGGCATAAGACACGAACGTGAAAAAGCAAAGTTCGGGTTCAACTGGTTTCTTGAAAACGACAATAAAAACGCACCGCTTTCGCTGAATCTTTCCAAAGAAGACGAGCAGATTTTAGCTGCAGCTGGCAACAATCCAGATTTAATGTATGCACCATCAGGAACCGTTTCCGAGTACGATGTCAATAAAATTCTCTACCGACTTGTGCAACACCAGAGTGGTCAGTACTATGAATTTTCCACTGATCAGCAACTGACGCTTTACCAAGTAGCATTTACTTACTTCGGACAAAATATGGGCGATTACCGCCTTAAGCAAACCACGAACAATGGCCGGGTTTTCGAATATGTGGGTTATAACCTTGGCGACTATAAAGCAGTGCGTAAATTGCCGGCGCCACAAAAAACACAGGTCTTCTCTGCCAATTCCGAAATCTTACTCAACAACGGTAAAATAGGGGCTGATGTGTCCTTGAGCAACTATGACCCGAATCTTTTTTCTTCCAGAGATAACGAGGAAAACATCGGCTTTGCGACCCGAATTTTTGGTTCCAAAACCTTTACTAAAAACAGCTGGAAAGGAACCCCCAATTTTGAATATCAGCATATCAGTTCTCGTTTTCATATTCTTGATCGCATAAATGATGTTGAATTTTCTAGGGATTTTAATCTTGCGCAGGAATTCAGTCAGAAAACGCAGAACCGTTTTATTCTGGGATTCCTCAATACGTGGAGCAACCAGTCGTTCCTGAACTACAGAATGAATCTGCTGGATGAGAAAGATTCTTACCAAGGACTGAAAAATGATCTTGACTTTGGCTGGCTAAAAGGAAAGTTCAATACCAAAGGAAATTTTTCATACCTCGAAACCAAGGCAACCCTGCAAAACACCAAATTTGTGCGCGCTCAGCTCAGTACACAACTAACCGGAAAAAAAGGGAGTTGGGGAATGGGAGGAAGCTTAGAGCACAACCTGAAAAATTTTAACGACACCAACCTGTTGGATGTCTCCAGCTACAGCTGGAAAGAAATCTTTATACAGAAAAAAATAGGCGACTCCGCAAGAACCAAGCTGCTGACCAAAGTTTATTTTCGCGACAACGATTCAGTGCGCAACAATTCGCTGGAAAATATGAATCACATTTTGGGTATAATGGCAGAAAGCCAAATCATTAAAACCAGCAAAACAACGCTAAATGCACTTGTGCACTACCGGAAGTTTTATTACCAACAGCAAGATTTTGCCAATCGGTTTAATCAGGATTTTGTCGTGGGAAATATTTTATTTAACCAGCAACTGTTCCGCAACGGAATGCGTTTGCAGGCCTTTTATGAGCTGGGGAACGGCCAGGAAGCGCAGCGGGAATTTCAGTATTTGAAGGTGACCGACGGACAAGGCGTATACAAATGGACCGATTACAACGGAGACGGCATACAACAACTCGACGAATTTGAGATCGCCGAATACGCAGATTTAGCGAAATACATCAGGGTTTACACCAATACAGTAAACTACATCCCAAGCAACAAAAACAAATTACAACTGGCCTTGTTTGTGAATCCTTCGATAGTATTTAACTCTGAAAACCGTTTCCTCAAGCGTTGGAACCTCAATCTCTCACTCAATTCGCAAAATTCATTCTTAAAAAAAGAAAAAGTATTGGTGGTGAATCCATTTGAGAAAAATGCAGATCAGATTCTTAAAAATCAAAACATACTTGCATCGGCACAATTTAACCCTACCGATCAATCGGGCTGGAATGGTAGTTACCGTTTTGTCGACAACCAAAATCTCATCAACGCCAACTATAGCAATGAAGAGCGCAAGCAGACTTCTCATTTCCTTACGATGGGATACTGGTTCAACAAGGATTTCCGTGTTGATTGGGAAAACTCCATTCACCATATCGTGAACTCATCGCAACTTTTTAAGACCAGAGATTACCTGCTTCGTAACTTGGAAACCAAGCCAAAAGCAACCTATAAAGTTACGGAATCGGTACAAGCAGAAGTGTCCTCGGCATTCAGAGAGAAAAAAAGGACTGATGGAGAAGAGTTACTTAAAACACTTGATGTTACTGGCAGCATACAGTGGGATCGTAAGAAAACTTCGATAAGAGGAAGCTTTTCTTTTGTTAACAATGATTTCTCCGGAAATAGTTTTTCATTGGTGGGCAACCAGATGCTTGACGGGCTGAAAGCGGGGAAAAATCAGGTTTGGAGTGTGTTTTTTCAGCAACAAATCAGTTCACTTATTCAGCTTAATGTGAATTATGAAGGAAGAAATTCTGGAGACCGAACGATTCACATCGGATCGATGCAGGTGAAAGCGAGTTTCTAAAATTATTGGAGAATCCTTCCCATCGATCAACAGTTGCCCGTGATCTATTCTGATTAAAATAGTGCAAGACCTGTTGCAATATTCTTTTAAAATTTCAACCATAGCAAAATACCTAGAACTACATTAGCAGTGCTGGACATCAATACTAATCACCGTCAAATCAAAAGCATTCATCAACTTTTCTAGCAACATACTGTCCTTTGTAATAATGGTAAAAAAAAAGTCCGGCACAAAGCCGGACTTCACTGTTCAATTGATTAAATAGATTATTTTTTAATCACTTTCACGGTATGTACATCTTTTCCTGATTTAACAGAGATGATATACACGCCTGAAGTTAAGCTTCTCATATCCACAGAACCTGTGCCTGCGCTCAATGAAGTAGAAGAAACCTTCTGTCCGCTTACGTTGTAAACGTCAACGGCATCCACTTTGGTTGAACTCTTAATGGTAACATAATCTACCACTGGGTTAGGATAAAGTCTGATTTCTTGTTTTGCACTTTCGTTTGTAGCAGCAGTAGTAGCGGTAAACTCATCAGCTCCCATATCTGGGGCAGTGGTGCTTCTTGTATCACCGTCAATGTCGATCAGTACCTCAGCAATTGGTGTCCCTTTACCATCTAGTGCGGTGTTGGCATCAGTAAGGTGAAGATCTGTTGGCGAAGCAAATACAGGGTTCACGTTCAGTGAGTGTGCATCTTTTCCGGTTGCAGTTTGCCAGTTGGCTAAGGTAGCTCTTGCAGATCCTAAATAACCAACATTTTCTGTACTGTAATAGTTATTGTAATCGATGTTGCTAAACACTGTGCTAGCAGCAGAACTATAGATTGCATAACGTTTCGAAGTGGTTTGCGAATTAACAAAAATGTTGTTTCTTAAATCAATTGCTCCGGCAGCAGTAATAGAACTATGAACATTAATTGCCGCTGACATCCCCGTAGAAGTAGTCTGATTGGTTGCCATATTCACAGTATTGTTATAGATCTTGTATCCAGAACTTGCGCCGTTGAAGGTGATTCCTACCCCATTATCCAGGTAAGAAGTACCATTGTAACCGTAGTTAGCAACATCAGAGATAAAGTTATTCACGATGTTTGCCCCACCATTTGCAACAGTGGAATACCCATTGAGGTAAATACCAACAGCAGCATAACCGCCTGAATTGGAATTTTTAACATTAGTAATCTTATTCTTCGTAATGGCTACCCCACTGGTAGGTGCAGTAGAAGTTCCACCGATATGGATGGCAGAGGTTACAGAAGAAGAGGTCGATGAAATACCTGAAATGATATTGCCATCAATAACGTTATTTGAGTTTGGTGAAACACCTGTATTTCCTGAGGTAACGTAGATTGCTGACACTGGAATGGAAGAGGTGGCACCCGAAAAACCAATACCACTCAAAGTGTTTCCACTAATGGTCGTATTTACTGTTCCGGTTGCTAACCAAATCCCTCTCTTCTGATATGCAGTAGTAGAAAGGAAATTACCTATTGTATTGCCTTGTACAGATGCTCCATCTGCACCTTGTACGTAAACACCACCAAGAGTGATCGCATCTGCACCGCTGGTGGAAAGATCGTTTCCTTTAACTGTAATTGTTCCGTTTCCTGCTCCGATTACAGCGTTAGCAAAGATACCCATGTAAGCTTTCTTAACAGTGTTGTTCTCAATTGTGATATTATTGAAAAGTCCCGCAGTACCATCATTCTTATTCACAACAACTGCACTTGAAGTATTTGCACCATTGGTAATAATTGTATTCTTCAATGTGTTGTTTGAAATCGCTGCTGCACCGCTGCTAAATCTCACAACCTGTGGACCTGTGGTACTCAAGTTGGTAATAGAAAGACTCTTATCTGTTCCGCCAGAAAGTGAACCATCAATCGTTACATTGCTGGCATCCACTGTTCGGATCAATGCATTGCTGGCGATTGTACCCGAAATAACTCTTGCAGCACCGCTTGGCTTGATGGTTACGGCATAACCACCCACCACTTCATTCAGGGCATTTGCGCCGTCTTCTGCAGTTAAGTCTTCAATAATATTGAAGGTTACATTCCCTGTTGCACCTGAAGCATTAAGGTCTTCGAATGCGCCACCTGCATTTGTAAGTGAAGCGTAATCGCCTCCTGTACCTACGGTATAAGTACCATTTAAAGCAGCTTTAAATTCATCAGCTCCCATATCTGGTGCTGTAGCACTTCTAGGCGTACCATCAATATCAACGGTTACATCTGCCAAAGGCGTACCTTTACCATCCAAAGCAGCATTTACATTGGTAAGGTGAAGATCAGTGGTCGATACAAATACCGGGTTAACATTTAATGAATGTGTATTTCCACCAAATCCTGACTGCACATCAGCTAACGTAGCTTTGTCAGAAGTGATGTATGCCAAGTTAGGACCAGTTGTTGAGTAATTGTTATAATCGATTGTAGCAAACACAGTTTTAGCCGCACCAGAATAGATTGCATAACGAGGTCCAGAATTCGTTTGGTTATTTACAAAAATATTATCCTGAACATCTAATGCACCGGCACCTGTTACTGTACTTAGGATATTTAATGCAGCTGGTTTACCTACATTGGTTTGGTTAGTGTTTAATACAACGGTGTTATTATATACCTTAATTCCCGTACCTGTGTTACCGATAACAATTCCCGAACCGTTGTCAGCCACACCTCCAAGTGCGTAACCCACACTGCGAACGTTACTCACAAAGTTATTGGAAATAAGAACATTCGACGAGCTCGCAACTGCGTTGGAATAAATTCCATTTGATCCGTACCCTGTAGTGTTGGTATTGGATACATCGTCAATCTGATTGGCAGTTACCACAACATTATTAAGAGCAACACCAATTAGAATACCAGATGAAGTAGAAGTGGTTGATGTTGTTATCCCTGAGATTTTATTATTGGCAATAAGAACATTTTTTGCATTTTGAACAGCAACTCCTCTAAAACCCATTCCTTCCCCTGCAGTAGAGGAGCCGATGGTGTTGTTTCTAACAATCATACCATCATCCTGATTAGTTGATAGACCCACAGCAAAAATGGCATTCTGAGCTCTGTTAAAAACATTATTTTCTATGGTCACATAATTATTAGGATTGGTTCCAGCACTTCCCAAAGTTGGGCCTGAAACAAGAACCCCAGCGATGGTGGCACTTGGATTGAGTCCTAAAATTTTGGTGTTTTTCAGGGTAACATAATCTGAACCATAAGTAGCGGTACTTGCTACCCACACGATTACAGGTGAACTTGTAGAGGCAGTTCCATTTAAAGTAAGATCTGTCGAATTAGAACCATTGTTACTTCCATCAATAGTCACATAATCTGCTCCATTAATTTTTAGTAATAATGGCGCATCACCGCTGATCACAGGAGTAACACCTGCAGCTGGCTTAATGGTTAATGTATTGGTTGCACTAGATCCTGCGTTCGCCTCAATTACAATAGGAAAAGTTTCTGCGGTATAAGCAGCATCCGTAAGGGTAAATGAAACAGGACCGGTTATTGCTGCAGAATTAAAATCAGCAACGGCAGCTGTAAGTGTTTGATAATCACCTGATGTACCTACGGTGTAATTTCCCGATAATGCCACGGCTTTCGCTGCTTTATTTAAGGAATAACCGCTGGACGCAGCAGGTTGCACAAGTGCATGAGTAGATAATTTAGCCAAGCCCGATTGATCCTCCGAGACTCTCGCGCTCTGAGCATGTGAAAAACTCACAGCTCCTCCCATCAATAAAAGCGCAAAAGCTTTCGTAATAGGACCTCTGAAATACGATTTTCTTATCGTGATTTCAGAAACAATAGAAATTTGATTCATAATTTAAAAGTTTAATGATAAATAGTCATCAAACCTAATACTTTCCTCCAAATTACGCAAGCGTTATTTTAACATACTTTAAAAATTGATGAACTATTTTTGCAAGGAAAGAGAGGGAGCAATCGTAATCAATTAATCCACAACCCATTACAAATAAAACAAAATTGATGGTTGTTTTTACTTTTTTTGAATTTTATCCATAGTTTTCTGCATTAGTCTTCATAGATAACATATTTTTCACGAATTTTTTGAAAAACATCCAAATCTTTCTTCCAAGAAGCCCTCACTTCTTCCACTGATTTTCCGGTGATAAGCTGACGTCTTAATTCATCATTTCCCGCAAGCTTATCAAAGAACAAATTGCTTAGAAAAAAATCTTGCTTGCTGTTTTTATAATGATGATAAGCGCTCCACAACCAATTCAGATTAATAGCGCTTAATTCTTCCGGAAATGCAGACAGATTTTCACCATAACAGCGCTTGCCATTCAAGAAAGGATCTTTCGCTCCCACTGCTGGTTTAGGAGTAAATTGAAAAGGCAACCCCTTAGTCCACGGACTGCCATATATTTGAAAAGGCAAAGCGGTTCCCCGCCCCACGGAAACCTGAGTTCCCTCAAAAAAACATAAGCTGGGATAAAGGTTTATGGCCTTGTCATTGGGTAAATTGGGCGAAGGTTTCTCAACCACGCCATGCCGTTGGGTTTTATGGTAATTCAACATAGGAATAAGGGTGTATCGTGCCACAACACCATTTTTCAACCACTTTTCACCGTTCACCATTTTCCCATATTCGCCGATGGTAAGACCGTAAACCACCGGTACAGGATGCATACCGACAAAACTTTTCCAAGGGTCTTTTAGCACTGGTCCGTCGATGTAACCATCATGTGGATTTGGCCGATCCAGTACAATGACTTCAATGCCATTTTCCGCAGCGGCTTCCATCACATACGTTAATGTGGATATATAGGTATAGAACCGAACACCAACATCCTGGATATCAAATAAAATAACATCCGTTCCTTTCAACTGCTGTGCTGTGGGCTTCTTATTGCTGCCATACAGCGAAACAATAGGAATTCCCGTTTTCGAATCGCGACCGTTACTGACGTGTTCACCAGCATCTGCCTCACCTCGAAAACCATGTTCAGGGGCAAAAATAGTTCTAATGACGATGCTATTCTTCACCAGAAAATCAACTAGAAAAGTACGATCATGAAGCAAACCAGTTGGGTTGGTCACCACCGCAATGTTTTTGTTCTTAAGAAGCGGTATGTAGAGTTCCGGGCGATCTGCACCAGTTTTAAAACAATACCCATCAACATTTTGTGCAAAACACAATGGTGAGAGCGCTAAATAAATGAGCAAAATCAGAAATAAATCTTTATTTTTGGACTTTAAATTCATCGATTGAAATTTCCGTTATACTTTTCTAAAAAAATTGCTTTTTCCAAAGATAACAAAAATAATCTGTCACGGATTATTGTGTTTATCGGCCGGCTTTCGGTGTCGCTGGGTGTTATTGTTTCGTTGATTACGGTTTCCACAGGTTTAGGTTCCAAAAGAGCAATCAAGGAACGAATGGCCGATTTTTCAGGACACGTTTCCATCAGATCTAAACAATCAAACAACTCGTACAACTCCTCGATGCTGGATTTGCAAGGATTGCAGCTCGACAAAATAAAGGCGCTGCCTGATGTGGCTGGAACCCAGAAGTATGTTTCGGCAAGCGGAATCCTGCGCAATGAATATAATTTTTCCGGAATTATCTTTAAAGGAATTGGACCTGATTTTGACCACGAACGATTCAAAAAATTCATGGTGGAGGGAGAAACACCCCACATCAAGGAAGGCGTGCTTAATCCCGGAATCTGCATCTCCACTAAAATTGCAAATGACCTGCATTTAAAAGTAAAAGACAGCATCGTCGCCATTTTCTCCCGAGAAGACCAGAAACCACTTTACAGAAAGTTTGTGGTGGTGGGCATTTACAAAACCGACATTAAACTGATTGACGAGCTGTTTGTGATTGGCGGAATTAATCATGCCAGAAAAATACTGGGATTTAGCGATGGTAACATTGGCGGAATCGACGTTTTCCTAAAAGATATTAACGATATTGATTCGGATGCACCATTAATTGACAAACTGGTGGGTTACCGCAATTACACGGTAAAAGCCACGGATGAGTATCCTCAGATTATGGATTTTATTGCAATTTTCGACACCAATATTGCCCTTATTATCACCATTATGCTTCTGGTGGTAATTATTAATATCATCATGGTATTGCTGATTTTGATTATTGAGCGAACCAACTCCATCGGTGTGCTCAAAACACTGGGGGCAAGTAACAGGCAAATTCGTGCTATTTTCATTAATTATACTTTAATCATCATGGTTCCCGGACTTGTTTTTGGGAATTTAATAGGCATCGGCCTTTTGCTGGTACAGCAATATTTTGGCATCATTACGCTGAATCCTGAAAATTATTACCTGAGTACCGTTCCCGTGGATCTGAACCCGCTATACATTGTTGCCATTTCGCTTGGCATATTGGTGGTTTCGGGTATCTCATTAATTCTGCCGAGCTACCTCATCAGTAAAATTTCTCCTGTTAAGGCCATTAAATATAGTTAGGAGAAGTTCTACTTTATGTCCTAAAAAGGGAAGTATGAAGGTGAGCCCGACAACTCCCCATCTCATGTTGCTTACTTTAATTTTGAACTCGAAGCTCTACTCAATAAACACACTGCACCCCGGCTTGAACGGAGCTCTTTTTCCCTGCACAAGCAGGGAAAAAAGCGGGAGTGGAAGACGGAAAAAGGTGCCCAAATAAAAAACAAAAACTATATTTGCTCCACTTAAAAAAGATAGATTATGAACCCAATTGTACTGTTGCTGATTATTGTTGCTTATTTTGCGCTTTTGCTGTGGGTGGCTTACCGAACCGGAAAAGGCAGTAACAACGACAGTTTCTTCATTGGAAACCGAAAATCCAACTGGATGCTGGTTGCCTTTGGCATGATAGGAACTTCGCTTTCGGGGGTTACTTTCGTATCGGTTCCAGGTGCTGTGGGTGCCGATCAATTTCATTATCTGCAAATAACGATTGGCTATCTTATTGGTTATGTAGTCGTTGCTTATGTTTTGCTCCCACTTTATTACCGGCTGAAACTGACCTCTATTTATGGTTATCTGCAACAACGACTGGGGCAAAGCTCGTACAAATCTGGCGCATGGATTTTTATTGTTTCGAGATTGGTAGGTGCAACGGCACGGCTTTACCTTGTGGTGAATATTTTGCAGATCTCTATTCTCGACAGTTTGGGTGTTCCGTTTCTTGTAACCACGCTGGTTATTTTGGCCATGATTATTCTCTACACATACGAAGGAGGCGTAAAAACCATTGTTTGGACCGATACACTGCAAACAACCTGTATGCTTTTGGGGCTTATCATCTGCTCTGCCTACATGCTCAACCATCTGAATCTTGGCTTTTTTGAGAGTTTAAACGAAATGAACAAACTGGGCTACACCGAGGTTTTCAATACAGATGTCAACAGCAAGGCCTTTTTCTTTAAACAAGTTCTGGCAGGAGCTTTCATCACCATTACTATGACGGGGATTGATCAGGAAATGATGCAAAAATCCCTATCGGTAACCAAATTGAAAGATTCACAAAAAAACATGGTTACTCTTGGATTTATTTTAGTGGGTGTTATTTCACTTTTCCTTTTTATGGGCGGGTTACTCCATCTTTATGGTACTACAGAACACGTGTCCAGTTCCGGCGACCAGCTTTTCCCCGATATTGCGTTGAACCACATGCCTCCGTTTATTTCCATTATTTTTATCATCGCATTAATTTCAGCCCTTTTCCCCTCTGCGGATGGTGCAATGACGGCACTCACGTCGTCGCTATGCATCGATGTTTTTGGACTGAACTACAAAAATATTTCGGAGCGCGATAAAGAAAAATTCAGAAAAAAAGTCCATTTAATTGTTGCTTTTGCATTTCTGGTGATGGTGGTTATTTTTAAACTGATCAACGATAATTCAATGATTGGCCTTATTCTGAAACTGGCAGGATTCACTTATGGACCGCTACTCGGCCTCTTTGCTTTCGGAATTTTCACCCGTTTTAAAGTGAAAGATAAACTGGTGCCTTACGTTTGTGTTGCAGCACCCCTTGTTTCCTTCTTTATCGATAAATACCAGGAAAGTATTTTTGGTGATTTCAAAATTGGTTTAGAATTACTCATTATCAATGGTTTGCTCACCTTTTTTGGTTTATGGCTTATTCGCCAAGACCAATCGGAAAAGGCGTGATCTTGTAGAGCTTGAGATTTCCAAAACCGACAAAAAAAACGTAAATTCGCTCACAAATAAATCGACAAAATGAGCAAATCTATTGAAGCGCTGAAATCTCTTGCCACACAAACCAGAAGAGATATTCTGCGAATGGTAAGTGCCGTGAATTCGGGGCATCCAGGCGGTAGCTTGGGCTGTACAGAATTTTTTACTGCACTCTATGGTAATGTGATGAATTACAAATTACCATTCACCATGGAAGGTAAAAATGAAGACCTTTTCTTCCTTTCCAACGGTCATATTTCGCCCGTCTTCTACTCCACTTTGGCCAGAAACGGATTCTTCCCCATTTCAGAATTAGCTACCTTCAGAAAGCTAAATTCCAGATTGCAGGGGCACCCAACCACCCATGAAGGACTTCCCGGTGTTCGTGTAGCATCCGGATCTTTAGGGCAAGGACTTTCCGTTGCTATTGGTGCTGCACTGGGTAAAAAACTGGATGGCGATCAAAACCTGGTGTACATCCTCCAAGGTGATGGCGAATTGCAGGAAGGACAAAACTGGGAAGCATACATGTATGCCGCTGCAAAAAAAGTGGACAATATTATTTGCACCATCGATTACAACGGAAGGCAGATCGACGGCGACACCGATGATGTTTTGAGTTTAGGAGATCTTTATGCAAAATTAGAGGCATTTGGCTGGATTGTGTTGGAAGAGAAAAATGGAAACGATCTAGAAGCAGTCATCAGCATTTTGGAACGTGCAAAAGCCGAAACCGGAAACGGCAAACCAGTAGTCATTATGCTCCATACAGAAATGGGTTGTGGCG
This sequence comes from Chryseobacterium sp. 39-10, assembly GCA_001898255.1. GTDB lineage: Bacteria > Bacteroidota > Bacteroidia > Flavobacteriales > Weeksellaceae > Kaistella. The sequence goes on from MKTK01000007.1 coordinate 91,216, forward strand.
TAGATTATATGGTTGGGTCGCATGCATGGCACGGAAAAGCACCGAATGCTGAGCAGCTTGAAAAAGGACTTGCCCAATTGCAACTGGACGAACTTAGCGACTATTAATCTTCAGCACATCAACCTTCAATAAAGAAAAAATGAAATTTACATACACTGAAAAAAAAGATACCCGAAGTGGCTTTGGAGCCGGGCTTGCCGAACTTGCTGATAAAAACCCCAATGTAGTTGCCCTTTGTGCGGACCTTATCGGTTCCCTGAAAATGGAAAAATTCATTGAGAAAGCACCGGAACGTTTCTTCCAAACCGGAATTGCAGAAGCCAACATGATGGGTATTGCAGCCGGACTTACCATTAACGGAAAAATTCCTTTTACCGGAACATTTGCCGAATTTTCGACGGCAAGAGTTTATGACCAAATTCGGCAAAGCATTGCCTATTCCGGTAAAAACGTAAAAATTTGTGCTTCGCATGCCGGATTAACTTTAGGAGAAGATGGCGCAACACACCAAACCCTTGAAGATATTGGATTGATGAAAATGCTTCCGGGAATGGTAGTCATTAACACGTGCGATTACAACCAGACCAAGGCCGCAACTTTGGCCATTGCCGATTATGAAGGGCCCGTTTATCTGCGTTTTGGAAGACCTGTTTTACCAGTATTCATTCCGGAAGATATGCCGTTTGAAATCGGAAAAGGAATTCTGCTCCAAGAAGGTAAAGATGTTACCATCGTAGCTACCGGCCATTTGGTTTGGGAATCTTTACTTGCTGCAGACGAACTGGAAAAAGAAGGCATTTCCTGTGAAATCATCAACATCCACACCATTAAACCGCTGGATGAAGAAATCATCCTGAAGTCAGTGGAAAAAACAGGTCTTTTGGTTACTGCTGAAGAGCATAACTATTTGGGCGGGTTAGGTGAATCTATTGCCGGAATGCTGGCACAGAAAAGACCTACAAAACAAGAATTTGTGGCTGTTCATGACAGCTTCGGGGAATCGGGGACACCAGAAGAACTGATGCACAAGTACAAAATTGATTCTGTAGCAGTGATAAAAGCTGTGAAGAAAATTCTAGGAAAATAACATAGCATTAATAAATTGCTATTGAGGATAAGAAACGAGCGTGAGAAACGCTCGTTTTTCTTTTGCAAGACGACTGTACTTTGGATGATGAGTTTACCGACAAAAAAACCGCAACAATGGCATTTGTCGCGGTTAAAAAAAAACAAGGATATAATTTAAGCAAGCGCTTTCTCCAAGGCAATTGCTCCGGGAAAAAGAATATTGTTTTCAAGATGAATATGCTTATGCAGATCGTTCTGGAAATCCTCCAGCATTTTATATGTCACCTGATACGTTCTGCACGCATCTGCAGGAACATGGTAATCGTTGGTTAGTTCCGCGATCTTGGCAAAACGCTCTCCTTCTACCGAATGCTCATCCTTCATCATTTCTACCGGATTTTCTACGGTATCAAAACCATCAAATGTAATTTTTTCGCCTTTTCGTTGCGCTTCCACCATTTTTCTGATGAACGGAAACAAGATGGTTTCTTCCTTTTTAAGATGTGCTCCTAAATCGGCTGCACTTTCCTGAAAAAGTTCACTAATTTGAAAAAGTTCAGGATGATTATCTCCATGCACTTTGCATAATTTTACAAGAAAAGGAATCAACGCTGCTGTTTTTTCCTCCACATAGCGGTGATGGGTTTTCTCGATGTAATCAGCAAGTAAATCCAGTGGCCACGTGGTAAAATCAATCTCGGAAGTGCTGGCTGCTTTGCGTACGTTCTCTAAATCGCGATAGACATCTTCTGCACTAACCTGTTTCTTCTCCACCGCTTCCTCGATGGTTCTGCCGCCTTTACAACAAAAATCGATATGGTATTTTTTAAAGACTTCTGCGGTTCGGAAATCTTCTGCAACATAATCTCCAATCGTCCTTTCTACGGTTTGCATTTTACTATTTTTAAATATTAACACCACAAAGATAGTACTTTATTTTAATTCGGACTATTTTATCCTGTTTAATTTTAAAAATTTTTATTTCAGCCAAGCCAGTCCATTTTCGGTTTTCAGTGCCAAATCATAAAACGAATACTTTCGAACCATATTCAAAAGATTCTCGCGAACAATGCTAAAATCATGATGAACCGGGCAAGGATTGTTACCTGAACATTGATGCAATCCCAGTCCACACTTCACGAAGACACCGTCTCCATCTATGAGCAAAATTAGATCATAAACTCTGGTCGATTTTTGCGTTTTCTCATCAAAATGAAAACCACCTTGTTTTCCCCGTACCGACTGCAAAATACGGGCACGACAAAGCTCCTGCAAAATTTTTGCGGTAAAAGCCACCGGTGCATCCACCGATTGGGCCACTTCTTTTACATTGACTCGTTTGTTTTGCAAACTTTGCTGAGCAATGTACACTGCTGATTTAATGGCGTATTCGCAAGCTTTGGAAAACATCTTTACTTAAAAAACTGATATTTCGGAATAATCGCGAGCAACCCAACCCCAATGTAAAGAAACATATTGGTAACGTCGGTATACAGGAAAGTGCTCAGGAAATAGTTATGACAAAGGAAATGGGCAAGAACAGCTATTGGAAAAAGAAACACACCCAATTTACGATAAAAAAAGATCAGCACCAAACCGACGATCATCAGTACATCAACCAAAAAGATAAGATAAAAATACGACAGCGGAATATTTACATCGGTATGTTGGGCAAACTCATCACTGTCGATGCCTATACCCATCAACGTAAAAAATAACAGCGCGCATAACGACAAAACAAAGCCCCAGTCTTTCCTCGGACTTTCGTTGGCAAATTCATTAATCATAGGTGTAAAATTAAAAAACTTTTGAATTGCTCCAAAAGTTTTTTTTGTTCGGGTAGAGGACTTCGACTAGATAATAACCGCGTCGATGAGTCTGTTTTTATCAGACAGAAACTCTACCATTGAAATCATACTTTCAGTTCTCATCACGTCCTGAATATCATCGATCTGATATATAATTCGTTTCGCATCTTCCGTATTTTTCGCTCTTACTTTACAAAAGATATTGTACTTACCGGAAATTACGCTAGCTTCGATCACATTTGGAATTGTTGAAAGCTCCTTCAGCACATCCTGCGTCCGGTTGGACTTGGTTAAAAGAATACCGATAAAAGCAGTAAAATGATAATCCAATTTACCATAATCGATATTGAGCGATGATCCCAAAATAATTCCGGCATCTTCCATTTTTTTTACTCTTACGTGGATGGTTCCCGCAGAAACGTCCATTTGCTTCGCAATTTCAGTAAAAGGCATTCTGGTATTTTCAACCAGGAAGTCTAAGATTTTCTTATCTATGTCGTCGAGTTGATAGTTCATTTTATATTTTTTATAAATTTAATAACATTACATGAATATTTATGCAAATTTACAAAAAACAGATAAAACATAAAAATTCAGATCAAATATTAACAATCTTTAACTTAGATTTTATGTTTTGGATAATAATTCTTATTTTATTGTATCTTTTTTCGCCGAATCTCTCATGTTTTCAACAGCGTCGCTTTGCTTATTTTTTTTCTTTCGCTTAAAGATAGTATTAAAACTTTTACGGTAAACAACACCCAATCCATACGTTTGGTTGGCGCCTGCGTTCCCTGCGCCGGCTCCAATTAAACCAATATTTGATGGCTTCGAGTAAGCACGTAGCAACCTGGAGCCATCGTTCTGCCGAGACCAGTCGTACTCTACAATACCTTCTGCCGACAAATAACTGCTGTTGGCGTTCTCCGTTTTGGAAATTGGAACTCCCATTCCTGTTTTGATTTTAACCTTGGGCGACAAAGCAAAACTCACGCTTGCATTCGCCCTTGCTCCTGTGTTGGAATTGGTATCTCCTTTTAGGTAATTCAAATCGACTTGAAACTCATTGCTAATCGTATTCAGCACCGAGCCCAACTGTTTAAAAAGCATGTTGTAACCGGAAGATTCCAGGGTACTTCCCAGATTCAGGTCAAAACCGGCATTGCTGATATTAAAGCTGCTCAGTACCAATACAGAACCGAACTGAACCACTTTTTCATCTTCGTTGCTCATTCTCTCTGCCAGTGTCTCCTTTACACTGCTGGAAACGTCCTGCGCCGAAACTCCAAGTTCGATTTTAGGATTGATCAGGGTTTGCGTTATTTTGGTACTCAGCAATACATTAATGGGTTGCAGACTTCCCATGTTTAAATATTGCCCGGCATTGGTAACGGTTCTCAGATAGGTGGCGTCAATATCCAAATCCGGCGACATTGCGTCACCATCCCATCGAATACTGCTTCCCTTGGTGATGTGGAATGTACGATCCAGAATAGCTTTAGATACAAAAGTTCCGTTATCCACAAAATAATTGCCCACCATCGAGATAGCGCCCGAACGGCTCATCTGGAAACGCAGTCTATCAGCATTACCTCGAACCGTAATATCACCGATATCTTTCCCTACCAATACATTAACTGTTGTTCCGCGATCCAACGAAAGCGTGAAATCAATGTCCATATTAGCGCTGGTTTTCTTCTTTTCTTCAATGGAAATAGCACCGGCTTTATCTTGTTTCAGGAAGCGTAACATCTTAAACTCTTCTACATTGGAGGTAGAATTTGAATTAAAAGTAAAAACAGAATTATTGAGCGCTTTCATTTCTGGTGTGGAAATATTGAGTGCTGATACAGGACCATCCACATACAGCGTTCCATTGCCATAAATCCTTCCCCAGAAAAGATCCTGATCTTTTTGAGTGGAATTGAGCAACATCAGGTTATCGGCTCTCATTACAAGGTTAACGCCCATCGAAGAAAGGGTATCAAACTGAATCATCCCGGAAATAGATCCTTTAGAATTGCTTCTTCCGTCCTTCACCCCAATATCATTGAGAATGGCCAAACCTTTTGAAAGGGAGATAACCGTGTCATCAAATGAATAATCGACCCCGGTGAAGTTGAGTTTCATCCCAAACTGTTTAAGTGCAATGTCGCCACTATAATCTACATCACTCAATTTACCGGCAATTTTCAAATCACCAGAGGCCTTTCCTCGCAGATTCCCAAAAATTCCTTTTACAAATTCCTGGGCAAAAGCAAGATCAAAATCTCTCATTTCCGTTGTTAAATCAAGTGTAGGTGAAGACGTATTATTATTGATGGTGCCTTTTAAATGCAAATTATTCTCACCAATAATTCCAGCTTCCGTCACCCTCACATCCAAATCGAAGACATTCGGAGTTCCACTGTTTTTAGCAGAAATCAGTACATTTCCCATTGATTTTCCATTCATCAGGATATCATTAATCTGCATATCGATTACCGGTTCCAGGTTATTTTTATTCATCACAACATTAAAGGTACCGTTCGCAGTCCCTTTGATATCCATGCTGTTTTCGTTGCTCACCAAAGCGAGCACCTTGGCAATATCCAAATTTTTAACTTCTCCGTCTGCTGAAAAATCTTTACCCGATTTGAAGACAGACTGCCTCAAAAAGAGTTCACTGGAATCGGAGTAAACACGCAGATTACGAATTACAAAATCGCCGGTCTTCTTACGGTAGGTAATCGAGTGATCCAGCTGGGCATCAGTATCAATAGACCATGCAACGTTATTGAACTTGATGGTGGTAGGTTCAAAACGGAAGACATAATCACCCGCAGCGTTCGTACTTTGATTAAGGTTGATGGCATATTCTTTCATCTTTTCGTTCGCTTCATCATCCGGCGAACCATGTTTGAAATTGGCCGCAATATGCAACACCTGGTTATTTTCGTTTCTTCCACTGAGAGTAAGGTCTTTCAAAACATTCTTACTGAACTCAGCCCTATCGATTTTCGCAAAAATTTGCTCCTCAAGGTTGGCGGTATTGATACGAACCAACAGATTATCAACCATGGCACTATCTTAAGTCACCGCATCG
>MKTK01000007.1:97269-113901 GCA_001898255.1 Chryseobacterium sp. 39-10
CAAAAGAACCATCAACCGTCGCGCCTTTAGGCAAATGAAGGTTGGGCTCTATAAAGTTGACCAATCCTTGCTCCACATCGAAATTCATGCTAAAATGCTGACCCCGATATACTTTTCGCGGCGCAGGTCCGACCAAGATTTTATTCAAACCATTCTGCACCATTCCTGCAAGATCTCCTAGATTAAACTTACCAGAAATCTTGCCGTTCACTGCACTCGGTGCATCTACGGAAACCACGCGCTCACCATTGTCGAAGAATGCCTTTACTTTTGCATTCGGTATTTTATAATTCTGTACTCCATTGACAAAAAGAACGTTATTCAGGGAAGCGTCCAGCATTAAATCATTAATATTGGTCATTGAAATTTTGCCATCTACCACACCGCTTACCTGCTGGTTGCCCTGGGTTCCGGTAAAATAATTCAAATTGAGCTGCTTTACATCCGCCACTATATCGGCGGCAATTCTTTTAGTGCTGAAATCAATGAGTCCTTTTACATTGGCCTTCGCCTGTTCATCATTGACGGAAATGGTACCCGCATATTTCTTATGATCAAGAAGCCCATCTAGGTAAAGATTATGAATCACTTTGCCAACCACCTCCATTTTGGCAATTTGGGAAGTGGTACGCAAACGCATCGTATTTATGTCAAAACTTTGTCCCTGCAGATTGAACTTTCCTGTGATAAGCCCTACTTCCTTGCTTTTGGCAATAGCACCGGCATTCAAATCATTCACTTCAGCATACCCTCGATATCGCGGCATATGCCCAGAGTAATCGTCGAGATAGAATTGTGAAATTTTTGCCTGTCCCACCCCTGTAATGAGGCGTGCATTGGGAATAAAAATCTGCTTCGGATTGACACGAATTCCACCATTAAATTTCATTCTGCCAAAATCATCTGCATAATTTTTCATTTTTGAGGCGATAAAAGTGGGCAGCATTTGCTTTAATCCTTTGTAGGTAAAATCAGTAGAAAGCCCATTGGTTTCAATTTGAAAATCACCTTCTAAAATATTCGAAATCTTCATCGTGCCCGTCTGGATGTTCACATCGGGGTTTCTGATGAGGAAATTTCCAAGATAAAACTTGTTCAAAGGACCAGTCATTTCTCCGGAGATATTAACGGGTTTATAATTATCCCAATCAGTTACAAAATAACTGATGTCGTAACCACTGACCTGACTTCCTTGTTTCAGCTTTAAATCCCATGCAACGCGATCTGCAAAATCGCTCCACGATTCTTTGTAAAGATTAAATTTAATATCGCCCTGCAACAGCGAATGATCGGTATTCAGCGTAAGGTCTTTTAAAGAAAGGTAATGCTTCGTAAGCGAGAGATCACCTGAGAAAGTATCAACATTGTGCTTTTTACCCCATCTTTCCGTAACAAACCGTAGGTTATTAATTTGCGCAAAAACATCAGATCCTTTCACCCTCAATTCAGGAACAATAAGATTAAGATGAGTTGCCTGAAGCCATTTCCCTGCGTCTCCCTCACTGTTCTGATTGATGATTGAAACTTTGGAATCGTTGATGAAAATCCTCGATTTAAGTTCGAAGGGCGGCTTCTTAGGATCAGCTGGCCCACTCTCAAAAAGATCGATAAAACGGATAAAATTCGAGATACTGTCTCCTTTGTAGGTCACCACCTTAAGGTCAAGATTGGTAAGCGCCATCGACTGAAACTGCATATTTCGGGAATTACTGATGATAGAAAACCAATCGGAATCGGCATAGAGCTTCTTTGCTTTGAGGAATTTTAGCCCCTTATAATCTTTAACAGAAAGGTTGTGGATATAAACATCACCAAAATAGTTCACTTCCACACGGTCGAACGACATCTGGGATTTCAGGTTTTCATTGAGTTTACTGATCACCTTTTGTGCAGCCCAGTTCTTGGTTGCAGGCAGGTTGATGATCACCACAAAGGACAAAAAGAGCGTTAATCCCACCCAAAAAACAACCAGCAAAAGTTTTGCCCACCATTTATAGTTGGTGACATCCTTCGCCGCTTGTGCTGCGAATTCGCCGGCAGTATCTACGGGATGATTAATTGCGTCTGCTGCAAGCTCAGTGGCATCCTTCATGGTTTTCTTCACCGTTTCCTGCACGTTGCCGACACCCTTCTGAACAGAATCGCCTATATTTTCCGCAATGGATTTCTTATTTTCTTTGTCGTTATTATTCTCTAAATTTGCCATTCTTATGAACGAATCTATAATATTAGGGATCGAATCCTCATGTGACGATACTTCTGCCGCAGTAATTCTTGGAAACAAAATTCTTTCCAACATTGCAGCCAGCCAGGATGTTCACCGAGATTACGGCGGTGTGGTTCCCGAGCTTGCCTCGCGTGCACATCAGCAAAACATCATTCCTGTTGTTGAAAAAGCAGTCACCCAAGCAAATATACAACAAAAAGATATTTCGGCGATTGGCTTTACACGTGGACCGGGACTTTTGGGGTCTTTGCTGGTAGGAACCTCTTTTGCCAAATCATTATCGATGAGCTTAAATGTTCCTTTAATTGAGGTGAATCACCTGCAAGCTCACATTCTGGCGCATTTCATCGACGATGCAAATACTATGCCCCCGAAATTTCCCTTTCTGTGTTTAACGGTTTCTGGAGGACATACCATGATTGTTCTGGTGAAAGATTATTTCGATATGCAAATCATTGGAAAAACGACAGACGATGCTGCTGGCGAGGCGTTTGATAAAATTGGGAAAATCTTCGGACTCGATTATCCTGCAGGACCCTTAGTTGACAGATTAGCAAAAAAAGGTGATGAAAATTCATTTAAATTCAATAAGCCAAGGTTAGGAAATTACGATTATTCCTTTAGCGGAATTAAAACTTCTGTGCTGTATTTTATTCAGAAAGAGGTGCAGAAAAACCCTAATTTCATTAAAGAAAACCTCAATAATTTATGTGCATCGGTGCAAAAATCCATTGTGGATATTCTCATGGATAAACTGGAAAAAGCGTCAGCAGACCTCAACATCAAGGAAGTAGCCATTGCCGGCGGTGTATCGGCTAATTCCGGTTTGCGCGAAGCAATGAAAAAAAATGCTGAAAAACTCGGTTGGCATATTTACATCCCTAAATTTGAATACACCACCGATAATGCCGCAATGATTGCCATGGTTGCCCAACTGAAATTAGAAAGAAATGAGTTTGCGGACCTTTCAGTAGGCGCTTCAGCGAGGTATGATATGGAAGAAGTTTTTAAAAATAAGGAAGAATGAAACTTTTCTACGGACAGATTTTCCCCGAAGTAAAAATCAACGAAGAGGAACAACAACACATGCTCAAAGTTTTGAGGATGAAAGACGGTGAATCCATCTCTATTACCGATGGATTGGGAAATGTAGCCACCGGAACTTTAAGGATCGAAGGAAAAAAAGTTTTCTTGAATGCTGATAAAATCGAAGAAAATTTGCCGGATTTTTCTCCTAAACTTCACATTGCCATTGCACCTACCAAAAATATCGACCGTACTGAATTTTTCTTGGAGAAAGCGGTGGAAATGGGCATTTCGGAAATCACATTTCTGCTTACTGAAAAATCCGAACGAAAAAACCTAAATTTTGAACGCTTTCAGAAACAGGCCGTTGCGGCATCCAAGCAGAGTTTGCGTTTTCACTTTCCAAAAATCAACAACCTGACAAAACTTTCTGACTTTATGGAAAGTATCTCTTCCGAAAACATCTTCGTCGCCCATTGCCACGACAATCTTGAACGCATTTCTTTAAAGGAAGTGCGGACTGAAAATGACCACATCACTTTTTTAATTGGTCCTGAAGGCGATTTTTCTGAGCGGGAAATTCAGCTTCTTGCTGATAAGGGAATAAAAGCCATTTCTTTAGGAAACCAACGTTTGCGCACCGAAACTGCCGGGATTTTTGTTGCCGCGTGGAATTATTATGTGCAGATTAAATAAGAGAAAAAATCATTTGCTTAACTTCACGAAACCAGCTGCTATTCTTTGAAAATCGTTACATTTTTTTTTGCGCTCATTGAGCCCCGCCGGAATGTTGCGCAAGATATTGCTCCAATATTTGGTTCCCGCTACGAATGGAATTGACCGCCCAACGCACTTTCATGGTCCAGCATTTTTCGTCTGAAAGCCGATAGTTTACTCCAGATTTAATAAGTTTTTGCTTCAATTCATAGAAGCAAATCGCTGCAGCTACAGAAACATTGAAACTCTTGGTAAAGCCATACATAGGAATCGCCAAAGTTTCATCGGCAAAGTCCAGAATCTCCTCGGTAACGCCCTCCAGCTCGGTGCCAAAAACCAAAGCCACCGGCTTGGAAATTTGGTAATCCGGCAACATGACTGCATTATTCTCTGGCGAAACTGCCAAAATGGTATAACCGCGATCTCTAATTTTCTTCAACGATTCTATGCTGTGCGGCATTTTCTCTACCTCTACCCAGGTTTCAGCACCTTTGGTTACCCGAAGATTGGGATTGAAAATATTCTCACTTTCCATAGCAACCGCCTTATGAAACCCACACGCTTCCAGTGACCGCACAATTGCCGCCGCATTGCGAAACTGGTACACATCCTCCATCACCGGTAATACAAAATCTGAACTATCGCCCGCAAAATACTCTATTTTACGAAGTCGGTCTTCCGTAAGGAATTGTTTAAGATAATCAAAAATATGTTGTGAATTCATTTTTCAAAAGTACTTAAAAATGGGGTGCGAGCGAAGCGAGCGCCAAAAAAACCAATGGTTATGCGTGTATTTTAGAAAATTACTATTTTGACTACTCTTGCATGAAACGCCAACTTGAACACTAATAGGTTCCTCCTAAACTTTTAATAAATAGTATTGCTTTCAAATTTCTGATTGCTTTGCTAGTAACAACATTGCGGAAGTTCTATTCGAAATTCTCTTTATCTTTTCACCCATTTTATCAAGAGGCGGATACCGCGCCCCGACTTGAACGGAGCTCTTTTGTGCTGCGCAAGCTGCACAAAAAGCGGGAGTGGAAGGCGGAAAAAGGCGCCCAAAAAAAAGAAAATAGTCGATCAAATTTTGTTAATTTTACAGGCATGAAAAGAAAAGTGCTGCTCATCTACACCGGCGGAACCATCGGGATGGAAAAGGATTACGAAACAGGAAGTCTGCATCCATTTGATTTCGGGAATATCTTTAAAAAAATCCCTGAGATGAAACTTATTGAATGTGAAGTGGCCCTGCATCCGTTTAAAAAGCCCCTAGACTCGTCGGACATGGGGCCTAAAGAATGGAAAATTATTGCCAACTACATCGGGAAAAATTATGATGAGTATGACGGTTTTCTCATTTTACACGGAACCGACACGATGTCGTACACCGCATCGGCACTGAGTTTTATGTTGAAAAACTTGCGAAAGCCAGTGATCCTGACCGGTTCTCAACTTCCCATTGGCGATTTGCGCACGGATGCAAAAGAAAACCTGCTAACGAGTTTATATTACGCCAGTTTGTACGAAAATAATGAGGCGGTTATTCAGGAAGTTGCGGTATATTTTGAGTACAAACTTTTGCGGGGAAACCGCACGCTGAAGTATTCCGCAGAGTTTTTCGATGCTTACCAAACGCCGAATTATCCGGTGTTGGGACAATCGGGTGTTCACCTTAACGTGGAGCGGGATTTTTTGTGGAGGCCGCTGCCGGATTCTGTTTTCCATGTGGATGATCATATTGATCAGGATGTTCTTTTCTGGCGAATTTTTCCAGGAATGCAGCTCGATCATTTTACAGAAATCCCCAAGGTGAAAGTTTTGGTTCTTCAGGTTTTTGGGTCGGGAACGATTTTCAATACGGAAAAAACGAAGAAAACACTTAAAATGCTTCGGCAGAACGGAACTCAGATTGTCGTTATTTCACAATGTGTTTCAGGAGGCATAAGTTTTGGGAAATATTCTAACTCCAACATTTTTGCGGAAATTGGTGCGATCAGCGGGTACGACATTACCGCCGAAAGCGCCATTACCAAATCGATGCATCTGATGGGAAACCCCAAATACGAGGGAAATTTCGAAGATAATTTCTCACAAAACCTTTGTGGCGAGATGACTTTGGCCCTGAAAAACTAAAAATCACCTCCATCGTCTCATGAATAAAAAGCATCTTATTGCAGGGATGTGAAAATATCTTTTGTTAATTGCCCAAAAAATCTTTATTTTTGCAGACCTAATTAGAGAGGTGTCCGAGTGGTTGAAGGAGCTACCCTGGAAAGGTAGTATACGGGTAACTGTATCGAGGGTTCGAATCCCTTCCTCTCTGCGAAAATCCCTGTAAGTGATTATCTTACAGGGATTTATATTTCAAGGTGCTAATATGGGTGCTAAATCTATTTTTTAAAAGACAATATCCCACAAGTTATATAAGTTGGAAAATCACTGGGAGGACTTTACAATTTAAGCCTATTTTAAATATCTATTAATAAATTATTCTCAAAGCAATCATCTTTCAGCAAATTAAATCTAACATCCATAAATTCTTTTATAGCCTTAAAATTAGGAGTTAATAATTTTGATTCTAACCCATAAGTAGATAAAATTGCCATTGATCCAATATTAAATTGATCCTTAAATTCTTTTGATTCAAAAGCTTCCAACGGGTATTTTATATAGCAATCCTTTTCATCCATAATTGAATACTTATGAAATAATTTTTGGAATTCTTCATAAAAATTTTCCTCTTCTGTATTTGCTAAAATATGATTTTCAAAAAATCTTACTTTATGATTAATCATAAAATTTTGCATATTGACTAAAATTTGCCAATCTTTCCAACCTTCATTTCTATACTTATTGATTAGATCTGAAAAATCCGGTTCTTGTTTTAATTGTTCTAAAGTTATGTATATATTTTTCTTAACATTATTATTCCTATTCTTAATTGCTTCTAAACTGAAGTTTTTATCATACTTTTCGCTCAATGTATCTTGCCATTTCATAAACTTATTTTCTTTAGGCAGATCTAATGATATTTTTTCTTTTTGAAAAAAAGTAGAGTTATAAGCTTCAAAATCTTCTTTGACATAAACATCTCTGTGCATTTTTTGATATAAATTAACGGAAAGCTGTTTTGAACTTAAATTACTTTCTCCAAAGAATTTCCAAAACTTTTCTTTAAATTCTGTATATGGAAGCAAGCTTATGTTATTTAATAAATCTAATAATGATGAAACGATAAATGCAGAGTGCTTTTTTGCTTTTTCAATATCTTTTTCATCTGTAAAACAAATAAATACTTCCCATCTTATTACTTCATTGGATTCCTTCTGTACAGGCGGTCTATAAGTAGTACTTAAAATTAATTCTATTTCAATATTAGATTTTAATAAATGGAAATCAATCTCTGATAAGGAAATTTCAGCCAATAAAATTTGAATAGCAGCTAAAAATTCCTCGCCGACTGATAATAATTCAAAAGAGTTATCAAAACTAATTTTCCAAAGACTACCTAATGCATAAAATTGAATAATTCTTGTGTCTCCAACATCATTAAGTGGAAAATCATCAATTTGGTATTCAATCCCATTACTAAATTTTTCATCTGTTTTTACTTCTTCTTCAATTTTAGCGAATAAAGGCTTAATAATTTCTTCTCCAACATAGTCAAGATGTTTCAAATAATCATCTACCAAATAATTATATTGAGTTGAAATCCTATTCATTGAATACAAAATGAATGATATATAGTTTATAGCTTTACCTTCCTGCTCCGCATCATTTTTATCATAATTAGAATCAAAACGAAGACTCATATATTTGCTAAAAATATTAATAGCATTAAACCAAGAACCTTGCAAATAATCAGAATAAAAAAGTAAGCCTACACTATTTTCAAGCCTTTTTACCAATTCCTTAATCGCACTCATTCTAAATGATGCCAATGCATAATTTTTTGCTGCAAAATGCATCCCCAGTGAGTTGTATAATTGTGATATATTTAAAAGAGCTAAAACAAAACCCTCTATTGTATCTTCTTGAAGATAGTTATCTTTGGCTTTGTGAAAAAAGTCTAATGCTTTTAACATATTAGATGGTTCATTAGTCTTTAAATATGAATATGCTCTATTTACTTGACTTTTTGCCAATCTAACTTTACCTTCCCTATCTTCAACCAACGGAAATAATTTATCAGAAAATTTTTCAAGTGCAGCTATTATTTTACGATCTTCATCTAGATTGCTGTGAATGTAAATTTTAATGTATTTATCAATACGTTCACCAAATTGTGATAATTTGAATAGTGGAGCATCTGCAACTATTTTTAATATATCATTAAAATAATTAACAAAATCCACGTTATCTAGTTTTCTAATGTGATTTATTCCCATTAAAAGATTTCCTTTCAATTCAAGCAGTTTACATTTTTCATTAATATCTTTTTCCAATAATAATTTTTGACTTATCTTACGATATAGTTGAACAAACCAATCTTTTAGTTCATCAATTGAAATATTAACTTTCTTATTTTCAATTATTGGAAAAAGGATGTTAGTTAGAATATGTGCATTTTCTAAGTCATCTGCATCTTTAAAACTGTTAATGTCATTATAATAAAATCTTACATCCTCCTCAAATCCAAAAAGTTCTCCATTAGGTCTATTCCTTTCATCCAAATTTTCATAATCAACTTCATAAAATTCATTATTTAGAAAAACAATTTCATAAATTGCTTTTCTTCTGAAATCATCTTCAATATTTGTATTCCGAGAATAAAAGGTCAGAAGCGGATTCCACGTATTTTTATGTTTGTGCAAATATTTTTTTCTTCTGCAGTAATTAACTAGGTCTAATATTTCAAAGAATTCGCCTACTCTAAAATCAGTTGGGGGAGCAATATTTTTATAATATTCATACTTTGAAGAGTACCATTTATCATCAGAAGTACCAATATTTAAAATTAACTTTTCTAAATCTTCATTTGTTAATTTTCTATTTTCTTTATCTACCTGAGATGTTCTGGTAAAAACGTGTTCCAATAAAACGCCAAAGACCTGAGTACCTTCATTATTTACACTATCAAAAGTGAGTTGAGAAATTAAGTTTTCGATATTTTTCTTAACATTTGAGAATTCCATATCTGGTGATTCTCCTATGAATTTCCATTTGATTTGTTTCGTAAAATCTTTCCAGAAATTATCATCTAACTTTTGAAAAATATCAAATGCTTCCGACGCAGTCTCATTTTCTTTTATACTGTTCTTTTGTTTATCAATATATTCGGTAACAATTCCTTTCACTTTTTCAGCAAATCGACAAAGCTTTTCATCATCTAAATTCTTTTGGCTATCAACCCATTCTTTTAATAATTTAGCATCATTATCTGTATATTGTGCTGCGACATTTGTATTGGTTTCAAAAATGAATTCTTTTGTAAAGTCATTATAATCAGATTTAATAGATAACATAAAAAAATGAGAAATACATTTTTTTATTTCATCACTACTAAATGAAAAATTACTTGAATAGAGTTTTATTTGCCTGAATTTTAAATTTTTATCAAAATTATTCTTTTGAAAAATATCTTCTTCAAATTCACAGTATATATCATCTTTCCCATTCTCTAAATAATTTTCAACCCAAGTTTCCAAAGTTTTTAATGTCTGGTAATTATAACCTCTCTGAGAACTGAATGCATCGGTGTTTTTAGAGTATAAAAAAAGCTTATTAATGTTCATAAATTAATTTTGAAATTCAACTTGCATAGATAGATTTTTCAGAATATTTATTGCATCATTTAACAGTGCTTTAAAAATTCCTTTTTCATCTAAATTTTCAAAGCCTAGTTTTGCAAGTAACTTTTTATAATCCGAATTCTTACGGTGTGCCGAACCAATCGATCGTAATTTTTGCAATGTTTTATAAAAAGTTATGATGTCTTCATAGCTTTTAAAACTATGCATTTCAAGAAATACTTCTAGTTTTTCAATAGATCTTAAGTCTTTCTGTTCTGATGTTAGAAATGTATTGATAGATTTAACATTTAAATAATCAATTAAGATTTTACACAAATTCAAAATAAGAACATCTAATTCGGTAGCTTCATTTTTTAATGGAAGTCGCATTGTTTTGAAGCAATGAACATCATTTTCATCAAATGTAGAAAACAAATTAAAGCCAAATTTTTTGAGCCATAATTTATTTACTCTAATATATTCTTTTTTAAACTTTAAATCTTCAATCTCGGGATCATAGTAAGATGATAAGAAGTCTATAGCAAATCTACGTTTGTCAACTTCAGATTGGGGCTCAATATTAAAGCTTTTCCAATATAATTGTTCTGAATGAGGTAAAATTCTTAGATCTCCTAAATAAGCACTAACAAAATCATAATTATTATTGTCTATATATAGCCTCCAAGACCCTTTCATAAAAATAGAACCATCTTCTATATTGTAGATATTCGGACTGTTGTAATACTTTAGCAGAACTTCTCTCTTGAAAAAGACAGATGTATAATATCCATATTTTGTTTCTTGAAATTCACTTTTTTTGCAACTTTCGTATATAAAATCTCCAGTTTTGTTGTTAACATCTACAATGAAATCTTCACACTTACCAGAGTTTAATTTTTCATAGTCTGTTTGTATATTTTGACTTTCATAACCAAAAAGAATTGATTTAGCTAACAGTCTTGAATCTGAATTACATCTATCCATAGAAGAATAATCCTTAAAACAGATATTAAAATTATAAAGTTGAGCAAACTCATCAAACAGCATTCTTTCATTCAAATTTTGTTCGGTTAAAGTTCTATCAGAATCTCTGAAATAATCCATCTGAAAGCCTAACACTAATTTCTTTGCGAATAAAAACTGTCTAAGAAAATGAGTTTTAATTTTGATTTCTATATTGTCTTTGTGTTTGACGATTTTAACAACGTCATTTTGTTCAGAGATAATGTTGACACTAATATAGCTATTGTTTTTGGTGTCAAAATAAAGATTGAAGAATTGTAGGAATTCTTCAACGATTTCAACTTTAGTTGGGAAAATATTATTGTAAAATTGCTGATATACTATAGGTTCGTATTCCGATTCTATGCCCCATCTATAGTATTGCGGATTTTTTTCGGAATAATGTGCATAGTCAGGTCTTAAATTAGTAATATTCAAACTCCAAGAAGGGTGCTCAACAAATTCCCCAATTAATTTTTCAGGAAATAAAACACTAAATAAATTTTCTCGAGATCCATTTTCCTCCCATTGTTTATAAACGGTTGTCCAAGTTGATTTTCTTTTGTCAGATTTTACCCAACTTACAACATCTTTAAAATAAAAATCAAGCATTTTTGTATTTTAGATTAGTGAAATATTATTTCCATTCATATTTTGTTGTGTCACAACCACATCTTATTTTCTTTGCAACGTTGTCATAATTCTTAATTGAAACCTTTGGTCGTGAGCAGGTTGTAGCTTGACAATAAAATATGGTTTCAAGTTCTTTTATGTCTGCCCAAAATGCTTTTAAGTCGCCAAGTTTTGGGTTAAACGGATTATCGTGAGAAAGTAAGTTGCCAAGCAAAGATGAATTTGCAACACGTTCAATAACGGGAACTTTTGCTTTTATGTCTTGTCCGCCACTTTTATTGATTTTTGATTTCAATTCATTCAACAATTCATCAGGCATTCTCTTTTCATTCACGTCATTTAATCTGAAACTAACTTTTACATCTAAATTAAGAGCAATGTCTTTCAGTTTAGCTTCTAAGTATTTTCGTATTGGATTTCCAAGCGTTTCAACTGAACTATTTGCAAGTTCTCGTTCTATAAATTCTTTCAGGTCGTTTGGTTTTTCTTCAAGGTGTGTTCCTTTCTCTTCTGTCCATTTGATTTCTCCGATTGTCCAACCTTTTCTTTTGGCTAATTGTTGAACATAACTAAACCATTCAGCTTCGTGTGTCAAAAGAATAAATTGATAATCGGCAAATTTTTCAAACAACAAATCAGCAAAACGTTTTCTGTGTGTTGAATCGAAACTTGAAATTACATCATCTAATACGACAAACTTATTTTCCTTATTAAACGCAATTACCGAAGCCAAGAAAAATGAAATTCCAAAACAGTTCAAATGTGATTCACTGAAATACTTTTGCGGTGGCGAAACCCATTCATTATTGTATTTATATTCAATCGTGATACCGTTTAATTCATCTTCTTCACCCATAGTTATAATCCTGATTTTGTGAAATTGTTCATCAGGATTCATATATTGATAAAAGTCGTTTATGTATGAAGAAAACGTATTTATGAAGCTCTCCAATCCTTCTTTTTGTCGTTTTACAAACTCGTTGTAAATAAGTTCTAAAGAATTTTTCTGGTGTTCTAATTTGCTTTTGTCTTTTTCAAATCGTTTGATTTTCAAAAAGGCATCTTTTGCTGCCGAAATATTTGCATAAAGTTCGGTTGATTTATCATTTTTGATTGCGGCTTGTATTGCTTCAAATCTTGCCGTAATCTGCTCTTGAATTTTGAAATCATCTTCCGTTAAAAGCAAAGTGTCGTTTGCAGGAAGTTTATTTCCTGAAGTAACTTTTTCATTAGCTGTTTTCTGATATTCAGTTAGCTTGGTGCTTAAATTACTTATTGCCTTTTTAATACTTTCATTTTCCTGTTTGTTCAATAAAGGGTTGTTCGCTGTCAGTTCAAGCCGTTTTAGACGTTCTATGATAATGTCGGAAACAGATTTTTTAGCGGTATCAAATGTGACTTTCTTTTTAGATGATTCCTCAATTTCTTTTAATCTTCGTTGAATATCCGTTTTTAATTCTTCAAGATTTTTTTCTTGTAAGCATAATGGGCAATTATCCTCTTTGTGATATTTCTTAGCAATAACAGTTTCTCCTGATTTTAAAAGTTCTGCCAAAAAAGTTTGCATAATGCTTTGAACATCTTCGGCAATCTTATTGAACTCTGAAAAATATTTTTGATATTCTCCGTCAATAAATGAAATTTCACTTTTAAGTGTTGAAAGTGCTTTGTTGGTATTTTCTAAAAATTGAAGTTCTGTTATCTGTTTTGTGTTTGCAGGTTTTTTGATGTGATTCAAAACCTTGTCAATATCTTCAATAGAGCTTACTGTAATTCCTGTTTTTAATGGCTCAATAATTTCGTTTATCTTTTCAAACAAATTATTTTCTTGGCTGACTGCTGCACCAATTTTAGCAATTAGTGTTTGTTTTTCATTGTTGATTTGTGCTTCAAAGTTTTGCGTTTTTATTTCCGATTTGATTGCGTTAAACGCCTTTCTTAAAACATCTTTCGTTTTGGTTACTTCTGAAAATCCGATAATATCCGATAAATATTTGAGTTTATCGCCTTTTGTCTGGTCAATGAAATCACGCAAGAATTGGTATCTAAGCAATAAATTTTCGCTTTGAGAAGCGGAATAATATTTTTCAAAATCATCTGACAAATTAGATAATTCAGAAGTCAATTTCCCTCTTTTGCTAAACAAATTTCTTGTAGCATCAATTACATTTCTGTTGTATGAAATAGCAATAGAAGTGGTGTCGCTATCTTTTTGATAAGAATTTCGCAAAGCATCTTTCAAATCAATTTCACTACCCGACAAATGAGAAACTTTGTCTGTATAAAACCACTCAATAGCATCAGAAATGCTACTTTTTCCTGTTCCGTTGTCGCCATAGAGCAAAACAGATTTTTCATTAAGTGGTAATGAAACGGAATCTTTTATCCCTCTGATTCCTGCGATTGATATGCTTTTAATTTTCGTTGCCACTCTCTGTTCTTATTCTTTGCAATTCATTAACCACATTCTTGTCAGTTAATTTCCCATTGGTATATAATTCTGCCAAACTATCAGCAATCGTTTTATCAACGTTTTCGATAGATGAAATTTCTTTGAAAAAAACATCTAATATTTCTTTGCCCGATTTTACCTTATTTTCTGCCATTGTATTTTTATTTAAAGTAACTCCAATCAATTTTAAAATTCGTTGTTAGTGTATTATTTAAAATTTCAAATCCAGTTTTGTTATTGCAGATTGGATATACTCCATAATGCTCTACAAAATTTAGAATGAAATAACTTTCTAAATCTTCTACTCTGAAATCCCAAATATTTCGCAACATTTCAATGTTGATGTAAGTAAACCAAAGAGGTTCAACTTTTCTGTAATTCACTAAACCAACATTTTTTGATTTGCCCTCAAAATGTCCATTTAAGCGACTTCCTATACTGTTTGTTCTTTTTTCACTCATTCCGATATACAACAACTTTGATTTATCAAAAGGATATTGCACCTGAATTGTAGAACTGAAAATAAAATATAAACCTGTAATACCATTCAAAGGTTTAATATTTTTAGCCTCAAATGGCATTGGGCTATCGAAATAAATATCAATATTATTTGAAAAAATCATCTTTTTTACATTTATTAATCTCTATTCAACCTGTTTTTGGGCGATTTCCCCATTAAATTAACCACCTCCATTTATCTTCTGCTAACGTGTATTTCTTGTTTGAAACAATTTTTGCCATTATTTAAAGTTCTCCACCAACTCCCTTAAACTTCTCTACAAACAAAACCAACTTTCTAAATACACTTTGCTTTTTGGTCAAATACTGCGGATTGAGCGGACTCATTTTTGGCAATAGCGCGTTCAATTCTGTTCCGTTTTCGCTGGCGTATTCTCGTTTTAGTGAAGTGGTAATGTATCGTTTTGCTGCATCTTCGTTCAGGTTTTCGTCTGCGATTAGTTCCGTTGCTTCTGTTTTCTGTTTTTGTTGTGCGTAAGCAAAGAAAGCATCTATAATGTTTGCTTTGTCTTGAATACTGTCCAAATCGGTTTCATTGATGAAGTCCACAACCAAACTTTCTTTGGCTCTATTGCCGATACTTGCTCGGATAACCCTACGGATTTCGTCTATTAAACTCGCTTTGTCTTTGGTCTTTTTGTTGTGTTCAAAAATCAATTCGAGGATATAATCCAAGTTGATTTCTTGGGATTTCAACAAATCAATTTCAAAAACAACATCGTCCCAATCAATTTTTGAGTCTTCTTTTTCCTTTCCGTTTTTTTGATTGCGTAACCAATCCCGAATGTCATTATAGGTAGAGCGATAGTCCTGCACCGTGCGTTCGGGAAGTGTTTCCACATTTTGCATTGCTGCAATTTCTTCATCGGTTACAAAGTGTGTTTCTTTAAATTGCTCAACGGCTACTGCATCGTTTAAATCAATTGTTTGTAAGGCTTTGAGGTGTGTAAACTCATCGTAATTCTGCAATATGTTTTCTACACGTAAGTATTCGCCAAAGAGTTTGGCAAAGTCTTTTTTGTCTTGCTCAGTAAAGATTTCATCAGGATTAGGAAACCTTTCGTTTAATTCTCTTACAACATCAACATAACCTCTGCGTGCCTCGCCTGTGGCAATGTCTGTAAAGCCTTCCAAATATTCTTTGTAACTCTTTTCAAGGACTACATTCTTCGTGTTTTTGTCGCCAAATAAGGTAATGGCATCAATCGTAGCTTGTTCTAAATAACGGAAAGTAACAATGTTTCCAAAGGTTTTGGTAGCATCGTAAATACGGTTTGTGCGTGAAAATGCCTGCATCAAACCGTGAAAACGCAAGTTTTTATCTACAAAAAGTGTATTGAGTGTTGGTGCATCAAAACCTGTAAGAAACATACCAACCACAATTATGAGGTCAACCTCTTTTTTCTTTACACGATTGGCAAGGTCGCGGTAATAGTTCTGAAATTCCTTGCTATCCACACCATAGCTGGTTTTGAACATTGCATTATAGTCATTGATAGCTTTGGTTAAAAACTCTTTGGCAGAGCTGTCCATTGCTGTCGGCTCAAAGGTTTCATCTGTGATTTCACCAATAGCATTTTGAGGTTCGTTGGCTGCAAAAGAAAAGATTGTTGCTACTTTTAGCGGCTTATCACTATCTTTTTGCAAATTCTTTAATTCCTCATAATACAATTTTGCTGCTTCCACGCTACTCACGGCAAACATCGCATTGAAACCTTTGTCGCTTCCTTGATTTCTATGCGTTTTTATTTTGAAGTTCTGTAAAATGTATTGCGAAATTTCTTTGATACGGACAGGATGCAACAACGCAGTTTTGTTTTCTGCTGCACTTAGTTTTTTCTCGTCTTGTTCTGTTTCTATGCCTTTAAACTTCGGGCGAACATCGTTGTAATCGACTTTAAATTTCAAGACTTTATCATCACGAATGGCGTCTGTAATTACATACGAGTGCAATTGACTACCAAATACACTTGCGGTTGTTTCAGCACCTAAAGCATTTTCGGGAAATATCGGTGTTCCTGTAAAACCGAATTGATAGAACTTTTTAAACTTCTTTGTCAGGTTTTTTTGTGCTTCGCCAAATTGTGAGCGGTGTGCTTCATCAAAAATGAAAACCACTTGTTTTTGATAAATGGCTAAATCGCCTTCGGTTTTCATCAGGTTGTTCAGCTTCTGAATAGTAGTAACGATAATCTTGTTATCGTCTTTTTCGATGTTACGTTTCAAACCTGCCGTACTGTCCGAACCGTTTACACTATCGGGTGAAAAGCGTTGGTATTCTTTCATTGTCTGAAAATCCAAATCTTTTCTATCGACCACAAAAA
>MKTK01000007.1:113937-123858 GCA_001898255.1 Chryseobacterium sp. 39-10
AACTGGTCAAAGTTTTGCCCGAACCCGTGGTGTGCCAAATATAACCGCCACTTTCGGGTTTGCTCCAGTTTTTGGCTTCGTAGGAACTGTGTATTTTCCACAACATTCTTTCGGTAGCAGCAATTTGATACGGTCGCATAATGAGCAAGGTGTCACTCGTATCAAAAACCGAGTAGGTAAGTAACACATTCAGCAGGGTGTTTTTCTGAAAGAAAGTTGCCGTAAAATCTTTCAAATCTTTAATCAATGTATTGTCAGCTCTCGCCCAATTCATCGTAAAGTCGAAACTGTTTTTATCCCGTTTTACGGTATTGGCAAAATAGCGGCTGTCCGTTCCGTTGGAAATAACGAAAACCTGCAAATATTTGAAAAGCGAATTTTCGCTATTGAAACTTTCTTTTGAATAGCGATGCACTTGATTAAACGCTTCACGGATAGCCACTCCACGTTTTTTAATTTCTACCTGCACCAAAGGCAAACCGTTTACCAAAATAGTTACATCGTAACGGTTTGCGTGTGTTCCTTTTTGTTCAAATTGTGAGATAACTTGAATTTTGTTACGGATAACACTCTTTTTATCTACCAAATAAATGTTCTGAATGTGTCCGTCATCAAACACAAAATCGTGGATATAATTATCGTGTATTTTGCGGGTTTTGTCCACTATATTATCGCCTGGTTTGTCGAGATATTCCTCTACAAAACGTTTCCATTCGCTGTCTGAAAAAACGGTATTATTGAGCGTTTGCAGTTGCGTTCTTGCATTGGCAAGCATTTCTGCATAAGTTTTTATAGTCGGATTTTCATATCCTTGATTGATTAAATCTTGGATAAATTCCCGCTCCAAAGCAGCTTCGGTTTGATAGCTGGCAGGAGCTTCATTTACGCCAATAAATTTTTCATAATTATCAAGAACGATGAAATTATTGGTTTCTGCTATGGTTTTATACTGTGACATTTTCTTCTTCTATTTTTTCTTGCCAATATTTACTATCGACCAAATGCTTTAATAAAAACTTTACGATTTGTTTTTCGGGTTCTGTTGGTTCAGCTACTACTTCATTTGACAATGTAGAGTGACTTGTAAATTGGATAACTCTGTTATAATAGGTCTGTTTATCGTCAGGCAATAATTCTGACCATTGTGGGTAACCTAAGAAATTTGCGGTTTTCTCGTAAAGATTCCGCAAAAGCGTAAAATGATACTTTTCAATACTGTTAGTATCAACGGCTTCTTGAATGGTTTGTTTAAGAAAATGGTGGTATGAAAAACTTTTGTTTGAATCTCCTTTCTTTTCTACAAGTTCATAAGTGCCATCTTCAAATTTATTGAGCATATAACACACTTTATTCCCAAGTTCATTGTAAAGCACATTATAAAAAAGCGGATTGTGTGTTGATATGACAAATTTTAAATTACTTGTTTTTTTAATGAGTTCTGCTAAGTTTACGGCTAATTCTATTAGGTGATTTTCGTCCAATGAACTTACAGGGTCGTCAATCAATACAAATTGTAAATCATTAAACGTATTGGTTGGACGATTTTCAAGTTCAGGAATATTTAATACTTCAACGACCTGCTCCAGCAAACTATAAAATACGCACCAAATTAAATTACTTTCTTCTCCTTTTGAAATTTTAATGTTTTCAATGAGCTCATCGTTACCTCTTTCCATCGAAAACGTAATCTCAGAGTAATCTTCATTGAATCGTGGAGTTAATTTGTTACTGGTGTAATGCTGAAAATTGGAAATAATGTTACCATCAAGACCTTGCTCTCTAAGAACTTGAAGAACCAAATCTGTAAAACCATTGGGGCGAATGATAAGTTTTCTATTTACATCAGCATCCAAATCATTATCCCAATAAAATAAATCTTCTGTAAACGCATTGTAGTAAAGAACTTTTATTCCTTGTTCATCTTCTGCATCTTCATCACCTTCAATATTTTTGGGTGCTACCAATTCTTTAAACTCACGAGATAGCCGTGTTTTTCCTGTGCCATTAAAAGCATAGATTAACTGCACTTTTTTATCAGTGCTTTTTAATTTTTGTGCTATTTCTTCTAATGACTGTCCCATATTATGCACTCAAACTATTTGGTGGAAATGTCAGTAACAAATCCCTATAATATTCATACTGCTGTTGTCTCATTTTTATTTCGGCAGGTAACCCGATAGAAATATCATTTACCAATGCATCAAATTTATCCAAAATACCTACAATGCGTTCTTGCTCTTCTATCGGTGGAACGGGAATTTTGTATTCTTTTACTTTTGCATCTGAAATAGCAGGGTATGCAGAACCACTTTGATTTTCTTCTACATAATTTTTAAAGTCAGTAGTACTTAAATTAAAAAATATCCATTTTGGTAAAACATCATCAATTTTAGCTCTTAAAACACAATATCCCGTACTTGCAATTTCTCCAGAATATTCTTCGTTAATTAAACACAATCGTTGTTGAGTTGGTCGAGTTGTTGCAAAAATCACATCATTTTCTAAAACTAATTTTTGGGCTCTACTTGGGGCATTATTGGCATTGATTTCAGATGTTTCGATAATTGAATTGTTATCACGACTAACCGATGTTAAGTCGATATAGTGATAAGAATTATCATTATTTTTCCATCTAATATTACTCGTTTTCATTGTTATGTCATTAATTATCAACCACTTATACCCCCCCCATTTTCATTGAACGTCAGCAACTTATTGCGGTAGTATTCGTATTGTTGTTTACGAGCTGTAAGCTCTGCTGTAAGCTCTGCTGTAAGCTCTGCTGTAAGCTCGGTGAACTTATCCAGTATGCGAACAATTTCTTTTTGAACAGCGAGTGGTGGAATGGGGATGGGGATCTCAATCAATTTCCCTTTAGTTAATTTGGCTCTTCCCCCTCCTGATAAAAAAGGAACAAAGTTTACAGTTTGTAAATAATGATATAGAAATCTTGAATCTAACCTTGATTTTCCACGTATAACGTGAACGTGATTATTAGCCCAAAATTTCCCAGTTGCATATTGAATTGAATAATTTTCAATACTTGCTGTTCCATCTTCTGCTATTAAAACAAATTCTCCATCGTGAGTAAATCCTTCAACATAATCTTGAATATTGTTTGCACCATAATATGGTATTTTACCTGCTACTCTTAATTCAGATTTTACAGGCTTTCTGCCACTATTTGCAATCTCTACAAATTTATCATCCCCAAGCGTTTCCCACTGCACTTTTTCGCCTTGTAATAGTTTATTTATCATAATTTTTAGTTGTTAATTGGTTAATTATTAATGTGTTTGACACAAACATTAACCATTAACCATTTATCCTTAATCATTATTTCCCTTTCTTTTTTGCTTTTTTCTCCAAATCCGAGATCGTTTTCAAATAATCTTTTTCTACTGAGAGAAGTGTTTGGGCTTTGTATTTTTTATATTCTTCGGTTGCCTTCTTCTTGGCTTGAGTATGCGATATTTTGCCTGCATTTTCCAATATTTTTCTTCCTGTAGAACCAAGAATATTGTCTAATTCACGCACATAATCCGCCATTCGCATTTCCCGCTCTTCAATGGCATTTAATTCTGCCAAATCAAAATAAGCGGCTACCAAATTATTGAGCACTTTCAATTCCTTTTCTTCCAAATAATTTTTGGCAATCATCGCTTCGGCTTGCGTCGGTTGGTCGCCTTTAAAATTGGTTAAACCGGCAAAAGGTTTATCGCTGTCCACACGCAAATAAATTACTTCGCTTGCCGTATTTCCGTGAGCTGCATAATGCAGTTTGTTTTGAACAATTTTAAAAAAGGTCAAACTCTCTTCGCTTTTAGGGTTGTAATCGGTAGCCGTGGCATATAATTCCAACACCTGGCGGTACATTACCTTTTCGCTCGAACGAATATCACGGATACGGTCTAATAATTCTTTCCAGTAATTACCACCACCCAAGTTTTTAAGGCGTTCATCGTCCATCGTGAACCCTTTTACGATATACTCCTTTAAGCGTTGTGTTGCCCATTGTCGAAAACGAGTTCCTTGTACCGATTTAACCCGATAGCCCACAGAAATGATAACATCGAGATTGTAGTAATTATGAGCTTTCTGCTGAAATTCGGAAATTCCGAATTTCTTCATTGTATGGGCTTCTTCAAGCTCCTTTTCTTCATAGATATTTTTAATATGTTCGTTTATAGTGGATTTAGCTTTCCCAAATAAAACAGCCATTTGGTCTTGTGTAAGCCAAACGGTTTCGTTGTCGAGCTTAACATCAAGTTTCGTTAAACCGTCATCTGTCGTGTATAAAATTATTTCGCTCATTTTGTTCCGTATCTAATCATTTTTTCGAACTAACAAGAAATTCTTGTGAGTTGATTTTTAAAGGTTAGTGCTTCTGCTATTAGCTCAATTTCGACCATTTTCGTGAGGTCACGAAAATGGTCATCAATATTGAATGATTTTAAGTTTGTCCACATTTAATTCTCAATTTCGTTAATAATCAAATCAATATCCGCACGCAGTTGATTTATCTTCTCTACGGTTTTTGAAATTTCGGCATTCAGCACAGAAATATCAATCACTTCCCGATTATCTTTTGCCTCAATGTATGAACTTACCGAAAGATTGTAATTGTTTTCGGCAATTTTGTTGTTGTCTATTGATTTTGCTACGTGTTCAACATCTTGTTTACTGTCGAACATTGCCATAATCTTTTCAATGTGTTTTTCTTCGAGCACATTGTTATTGGTTACTTTTTTGAAGAAATCTTCGCTACTTGCATCAATAAACTGCGTTTTGTTTTCGGTTTTATGTTTTGACAGCACCAAAATATTTACAGCTATGGAAGTTCCGTAAAATAAGTTGGGAGCTAAAGCGACAACGGTTTCTACAAAATTATTATCTACCAAATATTTTCTAATTTTCTGTTCCGCACCACTACGATAAAAAATGCCGGGGAAACACACAATAGCTGCCCTTCCTTTACTTGAAAGGTAACTAAGGGCGTGCAACACAAAAGCAAAATCTGCTTTCGATTTAGGAGCAAGCACACCCGCAGGAGCAAAGCGGTCATCATTTATCAAAGTTGGGTCATCGCTCCCAATCCAGTTGATAGAGTAAGGCGGATTTGACACTATGGCATCAAAAGGTTTGTCGTTTTGCAAATGTGGGTCACGAAGTGTATCGCCAAGCACGATATTGAATTTGTCGTAATTTATGTTGTGCAAAAACATATTCATACGAGCCAAATTGTAAGTCGTATGGTTTACTTCCTGTCCAAAGAAACCTTCTTCAATGATATGGTTATCAAAATGTTTTTTGGCTTGTAACAATAAAGAACCCGAACCACAAGCAGGGTCATAAATTTTATTGACACTCGTTTGCTTGTGCATTGCCAATTGTGCAATGAGCTTGGAAACGTGTTGGGGCGTAAAAAACTCACCGCCCGATTTTCCTGCATTGGCAGCATAATTGGAAATCAAAAACTCATACGCATCTCCAAACAGGTCAATTTGATTGTCTTCAAAATTCCCGAAATTCAGTCCTTCCACACCTTTCAGCACAGCTGCCAATCGGCTGTTTTTGTTTTCAACGGTGTTGCCCAATCGTGTACTGGTCGTATCAAAATCGGCAAACAAACCTTTAATGTCTGGCTCGGACGGATAGCCGTTTGCAGAGCTTTCGATGGCATCAAAAATCGCTTTGAGGTCGGTGTTTAAGTTTGGATTAGTGTTTGCGGTTTTAGCAATGTTCACAAAAAGCTCACTTGGATAGATAAAATAGCCTTTTGTTTTTATGGCATCGTCTTTTATTTCAGGTGTAATGACATCATTGGATAAGCTGGCATAGTTTACGCTGTCATCGCCACCTTCAATGTAATTAGTGAAATTTTCACTAATAAAACGATAGAACAGCGTTCCTAAGACAAATTGTTTAAAATCCCAACCATCGACAGAGCCACGTACATCGTTGGCTATTTTCCATATTTTGGCTTGTAAATCAGCTCTTTGTTGTATGCTTGTCATTTTTTATTTTCTGTATTCTTACCGTAATTATTGTTTATAAAATAGTATTTTATATGCAGTAAATGTAATTAAAATTAAGGTTAAAGACAAACGCCCCATAATCAATGTTTCAAGCCACTTTTCTTTCTATCAACACTCTCTTTTTCTTCAATTCGTTCATCATTTTTACGTCCACTCAACAACGAAAACAACCTCTCATTTTTCTCCTGATTTCTAAAAACTTCCTCAATAGCCAAAACCGGAATTTGATTTTCTTTTGAAGCTTTTTCCAGTATCTCTATCATTTTATCATTAAGGGCAGATTTACTTAACGTTTGCAGGTTGGGAATTTTTATGCTTTCGTATAATATCGATTTCTCCAAAGTATTCATCACCGAATCCAAATATTTTTTCTTTTCAACAGAAAAAACAGTCGGATTGGTCAGGAGTGTGGAATTTTTGCTTTTGAAAAAGAAAACTTCTTTCTGCAAACTTTCGATTTTGGTTTTCAGTTCCGTAATCTGTTTTTCTTTGGATTCCAGTTCGGTTTTGTTTTTCAGGAGTCTGAGATTATTCGATTTGAGTGCCTTTTGGTAGTTTTCAATCGTCTTGTCGCTTTTTATTCTTTGAAAACCTAAAAAGTCGGTTTCTTTTACGATGAATTCCATTTCTTTTTTGGAATCAATTTCGGATTGGAGATTGTTTTTTCTTTCTTCCAGAATTTTGATTTCCTCTTCTATTTTTTTGATTTTAAATTCAACGGCTTCCAGTCTTTGCGTTCCGTTTTTGGAAATTCCTCTTTCCATTCCCAAACATTCCGCTGTTATATCCTGCATTTTGGAATAATGAAACGATTGATGTTTCAATGTTTTTCCGGTCTGCAAATCCTGCCAATCCGCGACCAAATGTGCGTGATAGTTCGGTTTCCATTCTTTGGTATCTTTATCGTAATGCCCCTCGTCTTTGTGAATGGCAATCTGAAAAATCCTGATTTTCAATTCTTCCTCTAATTTTTTGGAAAGATTATGCAAATCCTGCATTGTGGTATTTTCTTTAATGACAACTACGGCTTCTCTTATTGGCATTGCATTTTTCTGCAATTTTCGTCCGGATTTTTCTTTGCAATAGGTTTCGATTTTTTGAAGTCGGTCTGCAATTTTCTGTTCCTGCCAATATTCATTTTTCGGAGTTAAATCTTTTCGAATATAGTCGAATGTTTTCTTTCTGAAATTATGGGTTTCAGAATCGGATTTTACGGCTTTGAAATTTATTGATGTCTTCATTTTTCTTAAATTTGATGAAATTATACCTGTGTCTTTTTTACTCAGGTTTTTCAGTAACGTTTATTTATTTTACGCACCTTTTGAAATAACCTGCATCTATTTTACTCAGATTCAAAATGCAGGACTCTATACTATTTTTTACAGGTAAAAGCCTCGCAGAGCGAAAGAGAAACTTTGTTGGGAGGAACGACCTTCAAAGTTGCGAATGAGCTCCTAACTTCTGCGAGTAGTTGGTAAAAAATAAGCGTCCGCATTATCAGCGTTTTCTTCGGTAAGTTTGATTGGTTTGGTTGATTTCGTTTTCCTGTTGTTCCGGTTCAGGATTCCGTTCTTTTTGTTGTCGTTTTTCGGTTTTTATTTGAATTTTAGAAAGCAAATAATCATTCAAATCTTTATTTAGAGCATAAATTCCGGAATAGTCTTTGGCTTCGGGGAATGATTTCAAAATTGAATTTTTGCAGGTTTCTCCGGCTCTGTCGTTATCCAAAAACAGATTGATGTCCGAATAGTTTTGCAAATGGTTTTTGGTTTTATTTAAAAGCGAAATGGAGTTCATTACCAACAAATCGCCTTTGAAAAACCGTTTCATTTCGACAAAAGACAAAGCGTCCAAAAATCCCTCAAAGACGACAACATTTTTGTTTTTTCCGTGATTATTATTAAGATTAATGACGGAAATATCCTTTTTCAAAAGCGAACCTTTGTAGAATGAATTTCGCAGTTCCCAACCTCCGGAAAGGTTTTCAAATCCGACAGCATAAAGATTCTTTTCTTCGATTTTGAAATGAATTTCTTTTACAAAAGGATAACTATTTGCGGAAAGTCCCCTTTGATGCAGATAATTTTTCAGGTTTTCGTTTTGAAGTTCTTTGATTTCAGTGATTGTGTAATTGGGTTTTGAATTTTTCAAATGAATGTCATTCTGCGGCTGAAAAGAAGAAAAATTTTGCTTTTCAACCCATTCCAGAACTTCTTTTACCGAAGCATTCAGGTATTTCATCATAAAATCGGTATTGTTTCCGCCGATGCCTTCGGAGTGGAGATACCAGAGATTTAGTTTTTTATCGAGTTTAAAAGAGGGTTGCTTTTCTGTTCCGAATGGATTCAGAAACCACGCTTCTTTTTCATTTTGTTTTGTTGGAAGATGTCCGACAGAAAAGAGGATTTCTTCCAACTTTATCGAGTTGAATTGTTTGCAGTTCATTGGTTTAAAATGTTATGTTGGATTTTGGAAATATTTTGATGAATTGATGAGGAAACGTTGTATTTTACTGATATTGTTATATTTATACCCTCATCAAAGTTTCATCATCTCATCAAATTTGTTATTAAATGCTCATCAGTTGCTCATCAAAAATCAGAGTTTTAAAATTTGATGAGGCTTTTGATGAAAAGTAAGTCTTTGATTTTCTTTTCATAATCAATTAATTCATCATTTCATCAAATTTTTGAAGGATAAAATCTTTTTTTATCGTGAAAAACCGTCCTGTTTTGTTGGTTTGATAGAAACTTCCGGAAAAATCAAGG
This sequence comes from Chryseobacterium sp. 39-10, assembly GCA_001898255.1. Lineage (GTDB taxonomy): Bacteria > Bacteroidota > Bacteroidia > Flavobacteriales > Weeksellaceae > Kaistella. The sequence goes on from MKTK01000007.1 coordinate 122,744, forward strand.
TCGTATTTGATGTAAGCAAGTGAATTGCTTTGTGGTTCGAGTTTCCAGATTTCTTTCAGGATTTTCCTCACGTCATTGATTGTCCAAAACTGGGTTCTGAACATTTTATTAATCATATTGAGAATATCCTGCGGAATGCAGTGAAGTTCCTGTTCTTCGTTAGTTTCAAAAAATTCATATAGAAGTTCAATGATTTTTGATTCGAGTTTGCTGTTGTATTTCCAGACTAATTTCTGCAAGGCTTTGGTTCTGATTTCATTTGCAGAAAACCACATTCTGGTTTCTTTTTGGCTGTGGAAAGGTCTTTGAATTAAATAGCGGAGAAAATACGGGATTTCCTGAACGAGATTTTTCAGAAAGTCGGTGTTTTCACTTTTAATGGATTTTACTTTGATAATCCAAAAGCGGATTTCGTTTTCATCAATCTGAATGAAATTGTCTTCATTGTTGGAACAGAGAATGAATTTCCCGAAAAACTCAATTTCTTCCGCATCTTTTCCTTTGGCTTCTTTCTTGTCCTTGTCGGTGGTGGAAAGGTATTTCAAGCGTTCGGTAATTTCTTTTTTGTCAAAGAACACTTCATCAATCGCCACAACAAGCATTGAAGCCCAATCTGAATTAAACTGGCTACTGAAAGAATCACCTTTGATGTAGGTCATATTCAGTCCGAAAATGGATTTCAACCATTTGATGAACGTGGATTTTCCTGTGGCTCTTTCTTTTGAAACCAAACAGAGAATGGGCAACATTTGAATGGGATATTGCAGTAAAATTTTCAGATAATCCAAACCTAATTCAATTTGTTCTCCGAAAATATGCTCCATAAATTCTAGGGAAAATTGGATTTTTTCTTTCAGAGCATTCTGGCTGATATTTTCTTCGCAAGGCGGAAAAGGAATTTCTTTGTAAGTGTTGTAAAAACCATCAATTATCTGCCGGTATTGCAAGTGCGAAGGAATACAGCAAAAGCCGTCATACTTTGGAACTTCCGAAACATAAACTTTGCCGTGGTCGCTGACAATGGTTTCCCGATTCCAGCGAACCAATATCGAAATCTTATCGCCCGAAATCTGTGGTTTTTCGATGAGTTTATAGTAAGTCGTGCCTACTCGTAA
>MKTK01000007.1:123900-128684 GCA_001898255.1 Chryseobacterium sp. 39-10
TTTAAGCGATTTAATGTCGTTTAAAGCATTCATCAAATCCAAATGGTTGATTCTGTAAAATCTTCCTATTTGTTCGGCTTTGATGTTGCCTTTTAAAATGTGTGAGCGAACGGTTTGATAATCGAGTTTTAAAATATCGGAACATTCTTTTATAGAATAGAACTTTCTTTTTAATTCGATTTCCGGTTCTTTTTTGAGAGAATGGAGCAAGTCTTTTACTTCTCCTAATTCGTCCAGAATGGTTTGAAATGGATTGGTTGTCTGCATAATTTTATTATTTGATTTGCAGACAAAAGTGAAAGATTTGAATAAATAATTATGCAATTCTACTCAATTGCGTAAAATTTAATACTTAATGTTTAATATTTTCGATAATTCTTTATAGATACTTTCTTCAAAATCACTGGGTTTTATGGTAATGGCTCTTGAAAACGTTCCCTTATCAAAATTCGTATTATATTCATTTTCCATTGCTTCGATAATGGTCGTATCTTGAAAATCCGGATTAATAATATGGTGGTCTTTCAAAAAACGATGAATTCTTATAAATGAAGATTTTTGGTCAACAAGTAGATTGTGATTCTCGTCGATGAATTTTTTGTCTTGTAAAAAATCAATGAAAATTTTTGATGAATTTTCCCCAATCATAATATCGGACAACCGGATTTCTCTTCTGACTTTCTTGTCCAATACAAAATACAGAAACAAGGTATTTTCTGCACCATTCAGAAAATTTCCTTGAAGTATCATCATATTACTTGACGTTAATTGTTTTGAGGATTCCTTTCTGTATTGCTTCAAACAATATTTGATCTTATCCTCGAAGTTGTGGTTTCTGGATTTATCTATTTCTTTGAAATGAAAACTGAAAAAATTATCCAGATTTTCATATTCTATAATAAACTCATTTTTATTCTTTTCCGTTAGTGTGATTTGTTCGGCTTTCTGTCTTGCTTTTTCAATTCTTTCAGACAGCATTTTTTGAATTTTATCTCCTTTAATCCAATAATAAAGCATCATTGGATAGCCTATAATTTCTTCCCAAAAATACCAGCGTCCGTATAATTTCTTTTTGTCCATAATTATTTGAAAACTTCGTTCATATAATTCACTTTATCCTCCTCACTTGGTCTGTAATAAGCATTAAAGACTTCCAAACTCGTGTGTCCTGTATAAGACATAATGATCTTGTCTGGAACTTTGTTGTTTTTCATTATAGTAATGAAACTGCGTCGGGCAGTATGAGACGAAATTCTTTCCCAAAATTCCGATTTTTTTTCAATCAATTCGTCGCCATACTTCATTGTTTTTTTTATTTCTTCATCAAATTCAAGTTCTTTAAAAACCTCCTTTATGTACTTGTTCATTTTCTGATTGCTTAAAGAAGGCAGATTGTATTCGTATTTTTCTAAAATTGCTTTGGAAATACTGTTTAATGGAATTGAAAGGTTTTTAGATTTGCTCTTTAAATCTATTACCCTAATGAAATCATTTTGAATATCATCTTTTGAAATCCTATTATAATTCCCAAAACGCATTCCGGTCGTACAGCCGAAAATGAATAAATCTCTGACTTTTTCCAACTTCTTATTCTTGCTGAAATCGTGATTGTATATGGCTTCAACCTGCTCCATATTCAAAGCTATTTCATCGGTTCTGAATTTTGGCGGTTTTTTGAAATTAATAAAGTGATTATTGTATGTGTATTTCTTATTCAAAGCCCAATATAAAAAAGTTTTGAGCAAACCAACGTCCCTGTGTATGGTATTTGCGGAATGGTCTTTAATCTCTACGCAATATTTCAAAAATTTATTATAAACCTTTTCATTGAAATTGCCCAAAGTAATTTTTATCTTCTCATAATTCTGAAATTCTTCCAACAAATTTTTATTGTATTCATATCTGGTTTTCGTAGATTTTGAAATGCCTTTTCCTGTGTAGTCATTGTATTTTTCATCAATAAACTCATCATATTGCCTGAAAAAATCGTCTTTAATTTTTATTTTCTTGAACTCTTCGTCAAATCGAGTTCTCACGATATTTATATTCAGTTCCTCGTTCATATTTTTGTAACGATTAACCAATTCCGCAAACAATGAACTATAACGGTCTAATTGCTTCTTTATGCTCCGATGATTTTCCGCTCTTTTTGTTCTGCCGTTCAAATCGTTGGGCAATCTGTTGTGAAAATCCCACTCTTCCGGCTTAATTTTTTCTCCTGTCGAATAAATGAAGTTCTTCTTTTCACGGTCAAAGTATGAGCGAAAATAAATAAGAGTTTCCTTTGCTGATTTAGGTTCTTTCAGTTTAAAGGTGAAATTCATAGGTGCTAAATTAGGTGCTAATATTTCTATATTTAGATATAAAAAAAACATATATTCACTAATGCAAATATATGTAAAATATTGATTATAAGTAATTTTATATATAAATACAGATAATAAAAGTACTAAGGTTCATTTCCCTTCCTCTCTGCAAAAAATCCTGAATCGATGATTCAGGATTTTTGTTTTTTAAATCTCATAAGGTCCACCTCTGGATGAAGCGGCTTTAGATTTTCGATATGATGATACAATTCGTGAGCAAAGAAGCAACCGTTCAGTACTCCACGTGCGCCTAAGCCATTAAAAATATAAAAATTGGGGTGTTCTGAGTGATTTCCGATGATCGGCCGCCGGTCTTTCACGGTAGGACGAAAGCCAAATTCAACTTCTTTTATGGTGAAATCGTGTGGGTAAAATTCAGACAAACCATTTTTTAACTGTTCAACTGCTTTCGGATTTATTTCATGATCATCAGTATCCCGATCGTAGGTTCCTCCGTAGTAATGCAGGCCATTTTCCAAGGGAAAAAGAAAATGCTTCTTTTTAAGGGTTGCTTTAGTATCTAATTCTTTAGCCAGTTCAACGGTCAAATGATGCCCTTTGTTTGGATGAACTTCCACATCAGAGAAAAAAGGATTGTTCTTTACCTCCATTCCCTCACAAAAAACAACATGGCTAAACTTGAAATCATGATAATTCCCTTCAGCACTTAACGATGAATATTGAAAGCTGTCATAAATAATACACTGTTCCATTTCAAGAAACTGATGCATATCTGTGAAAAAATCTTTTACGTTTAAACGTGCAGACTGCAATACTTCGCCTGTTTCAAAAGGATTAACAACACCTTCAAACTTTTTAAATTGCGGATTCAAAAAAGGAGCTAAATCTTCATTGTGTGATTTCTTCAGCCATAACTCCCGCTCGGCTTCATCGTGAAAAATGCGATGTACATGCTCATCAATAAGGTAATAATGGTGCGTGTACTGTTCTATTTCATTTAATGTCTGACGAAGGAAATCGATCTGCTCCTGTGCAAGCCAAAAGGTAGTGAACTTCTTAAGCACAGCCGGATTGATCATTCCCGCTGAAACTTGCGATGCACTTTTATCATCTTTACAAAAGAGTATAAAAGATTTGTTATGCTTTATTAACTGATGCGCAAAAAACAATCCCGCATATCCGCCACCTACAATACAATAATCAATATTCTTCATAAAAAAAACCTGAGTAAAGATACTCAGGTTTTATGGTATATAAAATGATTTTTCTTAGTAATTCCACATATCATTCTCCATCTGCAAAATCTGTGCTTTCAATCTTTCGCTCTCTTCCATTTGTGCATCAGCATCTCTTGGAATATAATCCTTAATGACGCCATTTCCTAAACCATTATCTGTTTTGTAAATAACGCTGGAAAATCTTCGTGCGTTCAGAATATCATCAAAGGTAATATCTGAAGAAAGATTTTTGTTATTGAATACCACAGAGTTAGCCAAAACATCACGGGCATTTGGATAATATACCCAGAACAGATCAATTAACTCATCTTTAGAGGCGAGCGGCTGTCCATCCGGACCAAACTGACCCATCGTAGAAGGATCCTGACCCATTGCAGCTATTCCCAAAAGACGGTATTTCATCTGACTGTCTCTTCTGTCGATATACCACATCCCTTTAATTTTTAAAACCTTCACATTCTCAGTTTTGGTTTCATAAACGTTGGTGAATTCTTTCTTTTCAGCATCCGTCAGTTTACCACTTTCGTTCAGACGGTCGATACCGGCATCACTCATCACCTCATTCTTAATCCTTGCCTGAATTGCATCCGGGCTTAATCTTGTGGTGAACATTTCATCGTCGTACACTTCCTTAATTCTTCCATCATTGATGGCTTCAAAAAGAATTTGATACAACGACTTGTTAGTCGAAACTACACCATCTTCGTTATGATAAAAAGGTTGATTGATCTTGTCATTCATATCAATAATTTCCCAAACCACAATACTCTTCAGTACGTCTTTATCTTCAATAAAGCCATAATCCAAAGGTTTTATCTTGGTAGAAACCATGGAATCACCTTTTTTTATCATGCCCATCTCGCGATACTTTCTGAAAGACTCAGGAGATTTTGCGTTAAGGATCGACATTGAGTTTATCGGGGTATCATCTACTGCTACACCTCCTGCAGCAGGAACTTCCACTGCGGGTTCTGGCACAACCTCTGGAGCTTCCTGCTTAGCCACTTTTGTTGTTTTAGCTTTTGCTTTTCTCTTGGTTGATTTCTTTTTGGTTTGCGCACCAACAGCCACGAAACTTAAAGTGAGAAGTACTAATATGAATTTTTTCATTTCTATTTATTTATACTAATGACTGATCAAATATCAAATCAATAACGGAATTACTGTACGTTTATTACTACCGGCGGGATTTGTTTCAGCGCCTGTCCACCCAATCCAG
>MKTK01000007.1:128745-172894 GCA_001898255.1 Chryseobacterium sp. 39-10
CCATCATCGCTGCTTTACCAGGCACTTTAAACATGAAACTGTTTACAGTGAAGCTCACAGGGAAATCAAAATCTGGCATATCTGCAGATACGTGCTGATTCGGAATTGAACTTGCTGGCATGGAAACCACAGTTTTTCCTTGAATTTGCCCCACTGGCGGTGGAACGTTTTTAATTCTGAAATCAAAGGCCTGCGAAATAACTCCTCCTTTAGGATCTTTTCCTGAAATCGTTAACTTTACTGTAGAACCGGCTCCCGGAGAAACAATCCATTTACCGCCGCTTCCACTTACAGAAGCACCAGCTGCAGAAAGTGAAATTCCTGACATATCAGCTCCTAAAATTGAACCTGAAACCGGGTTTGGTAAACCACGATACAATACATTCATCTTATCTGCCGTTACAATTGCACCTTTTTGTGCCTTAAGCTCCTGCGCACCGGCAATTACTTTATAAGTATGGTCGTAAGGAAGTTCTACTACCTTTCCGTTCACATCAGTAAACGAAATTTTTCCGCTGAATTTATGGTCACCCAAAGCGCTGGTATTCAAATTCGCACTACCTTGCCCATTTTGTACAGTTAAACCAGGCATTGAAAGTCCGGGAACATTGCTAGAATAGTTTCCAATCGACACTTTACCCTGAGCTGTTTCACCCTGAATTACAGTTGTAGGGGCAGAAACAATCGCTTGATAAGCATCAAACTTGATGTCTGCATCCACTTTTTCCTGAAGCATACTCATCAACGCATCCGACTGCAGGTTTCTTGCTTCACTCTGGATCACCTCCAAGTTAGAAAGCGCAGCAATAAGTGGCTGACCGTAGAATTTATACTGTAACCAGTTTTTGTTTTTGATGGTTTGTCCCTTTGGAAATTCAGTGGCTAAGTTTTTATTGGCTCTAGGAATCAACGATTTCTTAAGATCAGGGTTTGCACTGAAAGTTTGATCGATGTATACTCTTAAGGCCTCCATTTTACCTTTTAATTCAACCGCGGTTTTAGATGGTTTATTTTCATCCGAACCATCGAAGAATTTTTTGGAAGACGATTCAGTGCTGTTCAGTGCCACAAAGTTATCTTGTACATCTGCACCTTCCTGATAATCTGACTTTTTCTTCAAATCGGATTTTACACCTTCGATGAAGGATACCAAATCATTGGCTTTGGCTTTCAAACCGCGATACTCTTCCAAAGGTTTTTGGTAAGTTTCGGGTGTATTGGCCGCCTTTGCTTCTAAAGTTTTTTCAAAAATTTTATCGTTTTTCTCTTCTACCAAACCTCTTGTATCCGTTAATGTTTGGTTGGTATCGTTGTATGAGCGGATGATTTCCTGATCGATCTGCATTGCCAACATTGCAATGAAGACCAGGTACATCAGGTTGATCATCTTCTGACGAGGGGTTTGTTTTCCTTGTGCCATTTCTTTTTTTAGTAAATTTTGTTAATAATCAATAATTATAGAATGGTTAGAAAACTATGCTTTCATTGCGCTAAGCATACCGCCGTAAACTCTGTTAAGATTATTGAGGTTAGAAGTTAATCCTGCTAATTCTTCATTAAATTTTTCTGAGTGAGCTGCAGATTTCTGCATATCCTCCACATATTTTTTGCTATACTCTGTTTGCTCTTTTCCATGAGCCAACTGTAGTGCGTACAAAGCATTCATGCTTTCAAGGTGACTTGATGCCAACAACAATTGCTCGTTGTATTTGTTGGTAGAAGCAGAAACGTCTACTGTTTGGTTGATTTGATCTACAGAACTTGAAAACTTATCAATTCCGCTTCTTAATCTTTCAAACAGATTTACATCCAGTTTAGCATCAGCAAGCATTTTGTCTAATTTATCAGACAACGATGTTTCCAATTCTTGCACTTCAGCAGACTTAAAACCAACTGAGGAATGTTTTGGATTGGGCTTAGCATCTTTGTCTAAAAGTTCGGGATACACATTTTCCCATGCATAAGATTCCTCGCTCTTCGGTGCATCAAATGCGAAAATAATGAAGATGATGGCCTCCGTCACAAGACCCATAGCCAACACCATATTCCCTGAAATGCCAAACAAGCTCCAGTGGGTTAGTTTGAATAATGCTCCTAAAATTACGATGGCTGCACCAATGGAGTAGATAAAATTGTACGTAGCTTCTTTAGTCTTGAACATGTTCTTTGAATTTTTTAATAGTTAAATTATTGTTTGTTTTTATTTGGTTCTTTTTTTAAATTTTGCAGTTCCTTCCGGAATATCCTGCACGGTTCTGAAACCGATATAACTTCTGGCAGAATCTTTTCTTTCGTAATCTCTTGCGCCTGTCATCAGTAAGTATCCCACATCTTTCCAAGATCCTCCTCGAACGGTTTTTCTGGGCTCCCGGTATGCCTGATTAGACAAATAAGGATTTAAAGTAGATGCAAACTGATAGGTAGAATTATTGTAAGGAGACTCGGTCCATTCTGCCACATTACCTGCCATGTCATACAAGCCATATCCGTTCTTAGGGAACTTCTTCACTGGTGCGGTATAGGTATAGGTTCCTTTCTTTTCGTCTTCTATATAATTACCTCTTTTCGGTTTAAAGTTGGCCAAGTAACAACCTCTATCATCCTGCAGATAAGGTCCGCCCCATGGATAAGTGGCATTTTCTTGCCCTCCTCTTGCGGCATATTCCCACTCTGCTTCAGTTGGTAGACGAAATGCCATTGGTTTTTGCTTTTTCTTCTTTTGGCTTTCGTTCCAGTCCGACTTTCTTTTGGTTCTGTAATTACAAAATGCTCTGGCCTGATCCCAAGTAACCCCTACAACCGGATAGTTTTTATAAGCGCTGTGCCAAAAATAGCCATCGTAAAGTGGCTCATTATAAGCATAATTAAAATCTTTAATCCATACGGTAGTATCGGGATATACAGCAATACTCTCCTTTTTAAGGTAGTTAGAACCTCTGGATTTATCTTTTACAGCCGTCTCAATATCTTCCCAATTGTAAGCGTATTTTAGTTTTCGGCTGTCGATAATTCTTTCGTTATTGATTCGTTCAGCTTGTGGAATGTACATCGATTCTAAAATCTCAGCATACTGAGCATCCGGATAATCGGAAGTTTTCCAACGTAGCGGCACAGACCAATCTAGTTTCTTAGATTCGTTATATCCATCTCTTCCTCCCTGCGATTCCATAAATTCTTGATAGGCATTCTTGGTGTCTCCACCTTTTTTAGAAGCATAGGCAAAATCGCCAATTGAAGCTCCGTCACCAGAACTTCCTCCATCGCCAGCAGCTTCTGCAAGCAAGGTACGCGCAATAGAATCCCTTACATAATTAATAAATTCTCTGTATTCTGCATTTGTAATTTCAGTTTCATCCATAAAGAAGGAAGAAACAGTCACTGTTTTTAGGTTGGCTTTTTCTGGTGTATTGGTGAAATCTTGGTCAGCTAATCCCATCACATAAGAACCTGCAGGGATGGCTACCATTCCATAGGGTCTTTCTGCGACAAAAGATTTTTTGCTTCCGGTAGGTACCAATTCTCCCTTTGTTTTTGAGCCGGGCCGTCCTGCAGAAGACCCACCACGTTTGGAACAAGAAATAATTACAGTTGCGGATAATAATACAAGAAATATTCTTTTCATGCTATTTTTTGAAATTAAGCGGTAAATATATAATTTTTTGAAAAAACAATCATTGATTTTTTTGCAAAACGCAGAAAACTTTGGATTATTTTATGATTTGTAGCAATTTTTTTACTCAACAGTCACTGACTTGGCGAGATTCCTTGGCTGATCTACATTAGCACCTCTGAAAACTGCGATGTAATATGCCAGCAATTGCAAAGGAACCGATGCCACAATGGGTGAAAAACATTCCGAAGTTTCTGGGAATTCAATCACGTAATCTGCCATATCTGCCACTTGGGTATCTCCACGGTTTACTACCGCAATTACTTTCCCTTTTCTGGCTTTAATTTCCTGCACATTACTCACAATTTTATCATAGTGGCCTTGTTTTGGTGCTATAATAACAATCGGCATATTTTCATCGATCAATGCAATAGGGCCATGTTTCATTTCGGCTGCAGGATATCCTTCTGCGTGGATGTAAGAAATCTCTTTTAGTTTAAGTGCGCCTTCCAATGCAGCAGGGAAATTATACCCTCTACCCAAATAAAGGAAGTTCTGTGCATCAACAAACTTTCTGGCTATTTCCTTTGTGATTTGATGTGTACCTTCTAAAACCTCTTCCACTTTCTGAGGAATGGTATCCAACTCGGTAATAAGCCGCATAAATTCCTGATTGCTTAGATGACCATTGTGCTTTCCTAATTTCAAAGCAATAAGTGCTAATATGGTAAGTTGAGCTGTAAATGCTTTGGTAGAAGCTACGCCAATTTCAGGTCCTGCATGGGTGTAAGAACCAGCATCGGTAATACGTGCAATAGACGAATCAACTACGTTGCAAATTCCATAAATAAATGCTCCTTTTTCTTTAGCCATCTTAATGGCTGCCATGGTATCAGCCGTTTCACCCGATTGGGAAATGGCAATCACGATATCTTTCTCCGTAATAATCGGATTTCTATATCTAAATTCGGAGGCATATTCCACTTCCACAGGAATTCTCGCAAACTCTTCGATTAGATATTCTCCTATCAATCCCGCATGCCAAGAAGTACCACACGCTATGATGGTGATTTTTTGTGCCTGATTAATTCGCTCTAAGTGATCCCAAATACCGGCCATCTTAATAATTCCCTCATCTACCAGCAGTCTTCCACGCAAGGTATCAAGGATTGATTTGGGCTGTTCGAAAATCTCTTTCAACATAAAATGTTCGTAACCGCCTTTTTCTATTTGTTCCAAGCTCAACTTAAGTTCCTGGATTTGAGGCGTTATTTTTACATTGTCTTTAATGTTTCGGATGTCCACTCCTTTTTCCAATGAGATCGTGGCCATGTGTCCTTCTTCTAGGTACACAGCTTCTTTGGTAAATTCCACAAAAGGTGAAGCATCAGAAGCAATAAAATATTCGTTATTTCCTAAACCAATAGCCAATGGAGAACCTAATCTCGCCACCACCAAAACACCTGGGAAATCGTCATGCAAAACCGTTATGGCGTAGGCACCATATACTTCATTCAGTGCAGATCTTACTGCCGTAGGGAAATCCATTTCTGGATGCGTATCCATGAAATATTGGATAAGATTCACCAGCACTTCGGTATCGGTTTCAGATTTAAATGTAAATCCTTTCTCGGTAAGCATAATCTTCAATACATCGTAGTTTTCGATGATCCCGTTATGAACCAAAGCAATTTTACCATTATTTGATAGATGCGGATGCGAGTTGTTATCGCTCGGGACACCATGGGTTGCCCATCGCGTATGCCCCATTCCAACGTGAGCTCTGCCTACAAAATCTTTGGAAATTGCGACTAAATCATCGACTTTTCCTTTGGTTTTCGCCACATCAAAATGGTGAGGTTGTTCCAGCACCACTCCAGCACTGTCATATCCTCGGTATTCTAACCGTCGGAGCCCGTTAATGACTACCTGATAGGCATCCTGAAAACCTGTGTATCCTACAATTCCACACATATACTTAATAATTTTTTATAATTTTTTACCGTATCTCACAATCAGTTTTGCACTATTTGCATTCTGGGCATCGGTTCCCACAATTACTGCACGATTCGGCGTGTATGATCTGTTATTAAAATTCTGGGCACCGTATGAGCTGTAAGTTGTTCCGTACAAAACTCCGGATGCATCAGTAGTATAGCTACCGACATTCAAGATGAAATCTTTGTTGGTGGCTTTATTCTCAATAATATCTTTAAAAGTTTGAGTAATCCCTATGTCATAATATGCCGGGTTGTGGTTGAGTTCATAAGGTTTAACCAAGAGAAAATTCCCGGAATAACCTAAAGCCGACATATCCGCCATGAAGCTATAAAAATCCTGAAAGGTACCATCATCCTTCACTTCCCTTTGTCTTACCAGGAAGTTTCTGGGTTTCTCATAGGTATTGTTCCAAGTGTTCAGGTCGGTATAAATCCTCAGCTTGGCCGTTACAATTCCTATTTTATTATTATTGTAGAGATTCCTTAATTCATCAATTTTTGTTGCAGGAATTCTGATTCCTACACCTCCACCACCCATTCCTTGGGCATAAATTCGAAGATCACCATTTTGTCGATTAGGATTGTTTAACGCTGCGTAAGACGGGGTATTGCCACGTTGAAATTCAATGTGGCTATAATGAACATTGCTTGCTCCCATATCAAGCGAGAACTGGCTAGGTACACGAGTGGTGACACCGTTCGCTACATTATCTTTCTTATAATAAAGTTTAAGGGTAACAGAATTGGGGCTGAACTTAAATAAATAACCATCATTTTCATCCACCGAAATTTTCATCCCTTTCATGTATCGAATGAATGAGGCCACATCTGCCAACTCGGGCGAACTTGCTTTTTTAATGATATTATTCTGGAAATAGGCACTGTCCATTTTCACTCTAAGAGAAGTAGCAATATCTAAAAGAGAACTGTTATCAGATTTTTTAGTTACTTGCACCAAGTTAACATCACCTTTAAAAACTGTTGATCCCAGCAAAGCTCCGGTACCCACAACTTTGTCTGAATAAAACTTTTCCGCACGGCTGTAAAGAAAATCGGTCACTTCATGAACTTTGATATTGAACACCGTTTTGCCGCCAATCTTGGTATTTCCGTATTTTTTCACAGGATAGGTGCTCACCACTTTTTTTGCGGGAACGGCTCCATCAGGAAAAATATAATTTTCATTCGTTGTTGTAGTTGCAGAATCTATCCGGAAATTGGGGACAATGGACAAAACAGCAGAATCCAGCACAGGGTTGGCTCCAAAATCCGGAGCATAGGAAGAAAGACGAACCTGAGTGACATACGCAGATTTCTGCAGACCAAACTGCGAATCTTTGAAAGCTCCCAATACCACACTATCGGCCTGTATTCCGTCTGTTCGAATCCTCAATGAATCGTTATTATAGACATTATAAGCAATCACTGGACTTACATCATCGATCCCTTCTGCACCGTTCTGAAAAAATTGAGAACCCAACATATCAGCATCAGATTCACAACTGATTAGGGTTAAACTTCCAATCGCTAATAAAGCAACAATATTGAATAGTTTCTTGATATCCTTTAACATTAATTTTTAATTGAATTTAGTATAATTGGTCGATCGAGTCTGCGTCTATGTATTCCGATTTGGAAACTGGGGTTTTGTCGTATGCTGCACTAAGAGAGTCGATTAGAAACTCATCACCTTTTACAACCGTATCCACCAGATCCATGCTCTCGATGATAAGATTATGAAAACTCGGATTTTTAAACGCGTTAAGATTTGAAATATTGTCGAAGTTCATTTTTTCTTCTACCGATTCGCTCAGTGCCATGTCTTCTTCATTATAAACCGAAAGCACAAGTTTAGAATCGTTGAAATAAGAATCATTCTTATAGAAAGTTTTGAGGTAAATAGGAATCATGCTCGCCATCCATCCGTTCAGGTGAATGACATCAGGCACCCAATTGAGTTTCTTGATGGTTTCCAGCACTCCTCTTGCAAAAAAAATAGCACGCTCATCATTGTCTTCAAACGGTTGCCCGCTATCGTCCGTATAATATTGTTTCCTTTTAAAATACTCTTCATTATCAATAAAATAGACCTGAAGACGTTCACCCGGAAGTGACGCTACCTTAATAATAAGTGGCTGGTCCAGATCATTGATAATAATATTCATCCCGGAAAGCCGAATCACTTCATGTAATTGGAACTTGCGCTCACTAATTTGCCCAAAGCGGGGCATAAATACACGAACGTCATTTCCTTCCTGATGCATTTTCAGAGCCATTTTGCTCACCATTGTTGCCATATTGCTGTCTTCCTGATAAGGGGACATTTCCGTGGTAACATATAAAATTTTTTGGTTCGGCATAAATTCGATCTTCTTGTTTTTGGAGCAGAATATTCTACAGTGCAAAATTACAAAATTTTAAGCGAATATTTTTTAATTAATAAATTTTAATAATAAACAACATCACTTACCATTTTTTCAATAAAAAACCATCCTTTGGCCATCGACATTTTCTAGCAAATCAATCATTTTTTAAAGAATTTGATTACTTTTACAAGGATATATACACGCTATGGAAATTTTCAGAAGCCGGCAAACCCTCCGGAATTACATCGAAAGACAAAAAGAAATGGGAAAAAAAATCGGGTTTGCGCCCACCATGGGTGCTTTGCACAAAGGGCACTTATCTCTGTACGAAGTGGCAAGAAAAGAGAACGATCTCGTCATTTCTTCCATATTTGTAAACCCAACACAATTCAACAATCAAGAAGACCTTGAAAAATATCCCCGAAATGTGGAGAACGATCTCAAAATTCTAAACAAAAGCGGATGGGTTGATGCCGTATATGTGCCGGAAGTAACGGATATTTACCCTCAGGGGCTGGAAAGCAAATCGTACGATTTTCAAGGATTGGAAGAAGAGATGGAAGGCAAATCCAGACCAGGGCATTTCGACGGAGTTGGAACAGTGGTGGAAGAACTTCTACGCCAAGTACAGCCTGACAATGCTTATTTTGGCGAGAAAGATTATCAGCAGTTGGCTATCATCAAAAAACTCGTTGAAACCTTGAAACTGCCCATTAAAATTCATGGTGTTGCTATTTATCGTGAAGAAAGTGGTTTGGCTATGAGTTCCAGAAACGAGCGCTTGAGCAGCTCACAAAAAGACGCTGCCAAAATTATTCACCAAACATTATTAAAGGTAAACGACTGGTTCCGGGTGATTACAATTCACGAAATTGAAGATCGGGTAAAAGACATTTTCGAAAACGAAAAAGGCATGCAACTAGAGTATTTCGAAATTGCCGAGGAAGCCACCTTAAAAAAAACAGACTTTTTCTATAAAGATCGAGATTACCGTGCCTTCATTGTGGTGCATGTAGGAGACGTACGACTCATCGACAATCTTCATCTGGACTGATAAAAAAACGGTGGTCTTTTTGCAAAGACCACCGAACACCAAATCACAAAATATTAATATGAAAAAAATACTCCTAAGAGTAATTTGTGACCTGGCTGGGATTCGAACCCAGGACCCATACATTAAAAGTGTATTGCTCTACCAGCTGAGCTACCAGGTCATTGAAAATTAGAGATTTATCGCTAAACACTTTAAAAACAGTGTTCAACCATCCATCTTCAATGAAGATAAGTGCCTGCGACTGGACTCGAACCAGCACATCCGTAGGAAACCACCCCCTCAAGATGGCGTGTCTACCAATTTCACCACGCAGGCAAAAAAAAACCGTAATAGTTACGGATATTTTTTGCTGTGACCTGGCTGGGATTCGAACCCAGGACCCATACATTAAAAGTGTATTGCTCTACCAGCTGAGCTACCAGGTCGGCCACTTTAATTTATCAGTGAAGATCTATCCATAAAGGTTGGTCAATACTCAATTCTCAACCCTGATCAGTCACCTAAAAAAGTGGTGCAAAGATAGTGCTTTTTTTAAACTCTCAAAATTTTTTTAGTAATTTGTGAAAAATTCAACAATGATAATTATACTCATCGGATACATGGGGAGTGGCAAATCTCACATTGCCAAAGTTTTAAGCAAAAAACTGGGACTAAAATTAATTGACCTCGACAAAGAAATTTCACGAAAAAATAAAATGACCATCACCGAAATATTCCAAAATAAGGGGGAAATCTTCTTTCGTCGCGAAGAAAAAAACATGTTGGAAGAAATATTAGCCCGCGAAGTCAGCTGCATCCTGAGTGTAGGCGGAGGCACACCTACCTACTACAACAATATGGAAATTATCAACCAGAATTCCGAAAGTTTTTACCTGCAAGCCAATGTTGCGACACTCACCCAACGCCTGCTGATGCAAAAGGCGAAAAGACCCTTAATTGCGCATATTGAGGACGAGAAAATCCCTGAATTTATCGCCAAGCACCTTTTCGAAAGAAACCCTTTTTATGCAAGAGCCAAGTATGTGGTGAATACCGACCAAAAAGATCCGCAAGTTATTGTTGGTGAAATTATAGAACAGCTTCAATCTTCATCACCAAGTTCTTTTTCCTGAAAAAACAACTCCCATCCGTCGTCGTCAACCGGAGTGCCGGAGTCTGTACCTGTAAAATCATCCAGTTCACGGCGGTCTTTCTTGGTGGGTCTGCCTTCACCTCTGTTTCGGTAGTAGTCTTGATTCAACTTTCGCATCTGTAAAAGTTCATATTGATCTTTCTCTGTTTTATCGGCAATATATAGCGCTACCAACTTGGGCCCTACTCGGCTTTTCGGCAACTGAAGGATTTCCATTTGGTAATCAATTTGGTTTTTCCTTATCTTAACCACATCTCCAATTTTTACTTCTTTAGAAGACTTCACGGGGCTTGCTCCAACAGAAACACGATTCTTTCTAATTTCATCTGCCGCGATACTTCGAGTCTTATAAAACCGAACACACCATAAAAATTTATCTATTCTCATATTTTATTTATACTTTTGTGCATTAAAAACTTCAGCAATTTAACGATAATATAACAATGAAAAAAATCCTTCTTTACCTCGCATTCCTATCTGTAGCCGTAGTTTCGTGCAAAAGAGACGAAACACCAGAAGAGCAGCCGGAAATAAGCGTGGAAATGCAGAATACTTATGATGACCAGGCCGCAGAGGATTTTTTGCAGACCCATTATCTTGATGCCAAAGGTAATATCAAGGATCTTGCAGCCACAGATACAGTTAATGTAAAACTTAAAAACCTCAATCCTATTACGCTGTCTTCAGGTGTTATTTACATCATCCGAAATAATGCGCAACCCACTCCCGGTACCGCGATTCAACCCAAAGATATTATCCGGTTAATGAGTTCAAGTATATCCTACTCTTCTGGAGAAGTAAATGGAAAAGTGAGCTATCAAAACGGCGTTTCGTTCAGAAATACCATTGCTACTACCGGTGTACCCGAAGTGGATCCTAACTATTACTACATCAAAAGCAGCTTGCTGAACGCATTCAACAAGCGGTACAACACATCGTACGATCATTCTTTTTTTGAGATAGAAGGGTTCCAGGAAGGATTGCAAAAATTTAAAGCTTTCGACATTGGTGACGATGTCGCCTACAATCTTCAGGGAGTTATTATTGTGCCTTCTAGGGCTGCATACGCGCGGGATCCCCATTACAGTACGGGAATTTCATTAAGAAACAGATCATTTGTTTTCGCAGTGCAGGTGTACAAAACCACCACCCGGCCAGAAAGTGAGTATTAAATGTACATCTAATTAATAGACGACACACAGGTTTCCTTTTCGGGGAACCTTTTTTTAGCTGTAAACCTGTCGAAGTATCTCCAACGAACGGGGAATCCGAAATCCTGAGAAATGAAGCAGCCCATAAATCATGACAGAATCTACAAAATCGCCCTTTAATTTTCGAGAAATACGAATATCGTAAGGTGCAGGAGATACTAAAATTTCCTTCCAGATATCGGAGATATCTTGGGTGAATAAATCATGATTTTGTATATCGCTGAAAATACCCGACTCTGGATCTATAAACCTTAATGGAGAAACAAGAGGAGCAACTCCGGAAATCTGGATAAAGCGCACGAGAAACACCATATAAGCGTCTAAATTGCCGATGGCAATTTGGCTTCGAAGAGAATAAACTTCGTCGAAAAGCAACAAATTAACTGGCTCACTCTGCAAAACCTGATTTAAAAAATCGGCTACAAAAAATAAAACGGAACTGTGTTTTACAAGATGTTCATCGCCGTATTCATTGCACAGCTCCATGGTTTTCACCACAGACAATCCATTTTTTGAAGGGTTTCCTGCAGCGGAAATTTGCAACAGATTCAGTGGAAAT
Organism: Chryseobacterium sp. 39-10; assembly: GCA_001898255.1. Lineage (GTDB taxonomy): Bacteria > Bacteroidota > Bacteroidia > Flavobacteriales > Weeksellaceae > Kaistella. Next base: position 140,678 of record MKTK01000007.1, read on the forward strand.
AGATAGGGCTTTTTTTTGTTTCGAGCAGCATAAATTCCGCGGGCAAAAAAGCTTTGAAAACCGGTCTCTTTCGTGAAGCAATGCAGAACGGCATCATGGTCGCCATATTTAACATAAGACAATAAAAAACCCTGATAAATCAACATCTAATTAACCACCGCAATTTTTGCAGTTGCAGTATCGGTTGCATCTTCATTGGTCATCAATACAAAATAAATTCCCGATGCTACACGCGCACCACGTTGGTTGTTGAGATTCCATTCGTAATATCCTCCTCGAGCTACTGCCTGATGAACCAAATTACCGGCAGCATCCGTGATTCTGATATTGGTTTTCTGCGCCAAACCACGTATGCGCACATTTCCTTTATAATTGGCGTAGACCACGGGATTGGGATATACCAATACATCCCCGAAATTCTGATTCGTATCTAGCACATCGCCTTGGTAAACCACGACCCCATCCAATGTCACAAAATACACCTTGCCTGTTTTGTTGTCTACCGTTATACCTGTTACTTCGTTGGTGGGCAGCGGCGAATTTTCTTTGGTAAAATGATTGAAGGTTTTTTCCCCGTTGCTGCTCAGGTAAAAGACACCTCCGCCATCGATGGAAACCCATTTTTGATTGCCACCATCTACTTCAATCTGTAATATACTGCCATCCCGGAAAAGCTCTTCACCTATACCGTTTTCTTCAATAATGATGGGGCTTGTTTGAGGACTATCTTCTCCGATTGCAGATTTGGGATTAGAAATAACACGCAGGCCATTGCGGGTACCAATCCATAGATCATCGTTCTTATCGATAGCTCCAGAAACCGTACCATCTGCGGCCAAGTTATTTCCTTTTCTTAAAATCTTAAAACGGTCGTCCCCCAAGTTGGAAGGCGTTTGATTGTAATCATACATAATCATTCCACCACCATTGATAAACGGACAAGCAATAAACATAATGCCGTTCTTAAAAAATGGTCTTTGGGTACTTCCTGACGCCACCACATCGACCAAAGTAAAATTGTCGGATGCCGCATTGTAGAGATAAAATCCACTTTTGCCGCTAACACTTTGAGATTCTGTTACGAAAAGTTGATTATTCTCGTCAAATCCCAGCCCATGTGTTCTGTTGGACCAACCATCGGTACTTGCATAAACCTTTTTGAATTCATCATTTTCCATTCTATAGATTCCCTTTTGTCCATCGATGGGAGTCCAGTTAACAAAAAAGACTTCGGAGGGTTTAGATGGATTAATGGCAACGTCCAACACATTGAGCGGACCCGGAAAAGACTTGAAAAAATCGGGATAAATCCATTTAGTTCCGTTAAAATGATAATAACCCAAGTAGTTATACAGTGGAGTGTCATAAGCGTCCCGACCTCCTGTGGAAATAACGATCTGGTTGCCTACAACGTTTAGCTTATATGACTGATTATTGTAAGGTCCATCAGGTTTCAACAACTCACCAGCTTCGTTTTTCATCCCTGAGAGTTGGGTTCCTGCATATACTTTAGACTGACTGAAATATCCGGTATTTACATTCTCACCAGTATCATACGACTTCACCAAGTTCCCATTTAAATCAAACACTACGATCTTCTGTATATCTGCTACCACAACGTTCTGACTGGAAATAAATACATCCTGCACATTCGAAAACCCATAAGGAATAGCAGAAAAAGCATTGTTCTTTTCAATAAAAACCGCGTTGGCCGAAGCGTAACCTATTGTTCCTCCCACAGCTATTTGGCTGTAATTGTTTGGCGATAGCACCGTCCAGGTCGAGTAAATAGGGAATGTGACATCCATGGTATGCTTCTTTATTCCTGTTGCAGTAACGGTATAAACGGTATTATCGCGAATGACCGATTCCCTTGCTGCTTCGTAAACCCCACCATTATTGAAAAAAGAAGAATCCCCAAACTCCTTCTTGTCTAACCTGAAAACAGAAACTCCATAATTGGAGGAGACAGCTGCGAGATTACCCGTGATGGAAATATGATTAATGGTTTTACTTCCTGTGTAGCCCGTTGCAATTGGAATATCAACCACGTAGGTGATTCCATCGGGTGTAATCACATCCAAGGCGCCACTTTTGTAACCAACTAAACCAACTTTAGTTTCCGGGTTGTAATCGAATGCGGTAATTTTCACCTCATGAAGCCCGTTTACTTTAGATAGTTTGGTAATTTCGCCGGTTGCGGGGGTATAGAAAAATATTCCGTTTTCGGTGGCAGCAATAAGTTTTCCGTTATCTTCACGTATTGCAATCACATTATTGTATGAGAACAAATCGCTCCATCTGCTGGATGAAATAACCTGTGCAAAAACCTGCACCGAAAAAATAAAAAGGAAGAATGGTATTAATTTTTTTATCATTTTTAAACTAAAATCTTATCATCAATAATGTGATTGTGCCAAGTGATATTTTTTACATTTTTATCCTGATCGAAATAAAAATCGATTTTTCCCAGGAGAAGTCCTGCCCAACCCACTTGGTTCACCAAGACATTTTTACCACTTTTATTGGTAAAAGTTTGTGGCTCCGGCAAGAAGGTGTGGGTATGCCCACCCAAGATTAAATCAATATTTTCTGTTTTGGCTGCCAAAATTTTGTCACATACTTTGGTCGGCAGGTCTTTAAACTCGTACCCCAAATGCGACAGGCAAATGACCAAATCACATTTTTGCTCCTTCTTCAGAAAATCGGCATATTGCTGCGCAATTTCTATAGGATTGAGGTAAACCGTTTCGCCATAACTCTTTTTACCGACCAAGCCCGCCAATTCGATTCCAACGCCAAAAACCCCTACTTTGATGCCATTCTTATTGAATGTTTTATAAGGAACGGTCAATCCATCTAAAATTGTATTTTTAAAATCGTAATTCGAACAAATAAAAGGAAACTTCGCATTGGGCTGCACTTTTTTGAAACCTTCCAATCCATTATCGAAATCATGATTTCCCATGGTAGAGGCATCATAGCCCATCATCGACATCAGTTTGAATTCCAACTCGCCACCAAAAAAATTAAAGTACGGTGTGCCCTGAAATGTGTCTCCCGAATCCAGCAACAAAACATTGCTTTCTTCTTTACGTATTTTCTGAATCAGTGCCGCTCTTCTGGCAAAACCACCCTGGTTGGGATTACGACTGTAGGTAGCATCAAACGGTTCTATTCTGCTATGCTGATCATTGGTATGCAGAATCGTCAACTGATGCGCCTTTTTTTCACCAACTAGTTTCAAGTTCTCGGCAAGTAGCAGGTTGGGTGCCATTGTTGCCATCAATGTTCCGCCACCTAAGGTTCGCAGGAATTGCTTTCTATTCATCGGTTTTATTTTTCTTGTTTTTAAAGAGTAAGCGGGTGTCTTTGGGAATTGTAATTTCAGGATTTGCCCGGAACTTTTCAAGAAACAAATCCCTCATCTTAATACCGGTAGCAATCATTTCGCCTTTGCTGAAAAAGGTCATATTATCTCCTCCTAAAGCCAAATAATCTGATGTCGCAATATAATAGGTTCGGTTAGGATCTACTTCTTTTCCGTTCACCAATTCCTGCACAGTCAGCCCATTATCAGTTTCAATATAAAGTCGGGAAACGGGGTTATTCTTTTGGGTTTTCGCATAATAATCAAAAAGTCCTTTCAGGTCAGCGCCTTTCATTTTCATGATAACCACCTCATTTTCAAAAGGCATTACTTCATAAATATGTTTGGTCAAAATATCACCTTTACCTATTGTGGATCTTATCCCTCCAACATTAATAACGGCGGCATCCACCCCGCCTGGAATTCCGTTTTCTCGTGCCCAGTTATCGGCACCTTCAAAAGTATAATCGGCCAATATATTTCCCAAGTTGCTATTGTCGCCCTGTTTATTCAGATCGACTGAGGTGTGGGAAATCTTCGTATTCATCTTGCCTTCCAGCTCTTGCTTGTAAGGCGCAATGACGGTATTAAATTGTGGATCTTCCGGCAGATCTTTGCTAATGGAAATATTTTTCTCGGTATGCACATGGCTTACCTTCAGTGCAGTTTTGCAAGCGGAAAGCGTGATTGCGGCAAGACCAAGAACGAACAACCTATTTTTCATGAGGATAATATCTTGAGTTGCAAATATAGAGATATGAATAGAAAGTTGTTTGTTTTTTCTTAAATTATCATGTTAATTTTTGTATTTTTGAAATCCCTAAATCAAGTTAAAATGAGTATTTTAAAAGGTGTTGGTGTTGCTTTGGTAACGCCTTTTCATGAAGATTTGTCGGTTGATTATGATTCACTGACAAAATTAGTCAATTACAATATCGAAAACGGAACCAGTTACCTCGTGGTGTTGGGAACAACCGCCGAAGCGGCAACTCTTTCCGCTGAGGAAAAGAAACAGGTTACGGAGCATATTGTGAAGGTCAACAACAGTCGGGTGCCTTTGGTTTTGGGAATCGGTGGAAACAACACACTGGAAGTAAAAAAACAGATCGAAGAAACAGATCTTTCCGGATTTGAAGCTGTACTTTCGGTATCGCCCTATTACAACAAACCCAATCAGGAAGGGCTTTACCAGCATTATAAAGCATTAGCAGATACGGGCAAAAAAATCATTATCTATAACGTACCTTCCAGAACCGGGCAAAACATTGAAGCATCCACCACACTGCGGTTGGCAAAGGATTTTCCCAACTTGTACATGATCAAGGAGGCCGCACCCAATATTTTACAGTATTTCGATATTATTCGACAAAAACCGGACGGATTCAACTTGGTTTCCGGGGATGACGAATATACACTGCCGGTTACTTTGGCAGGTGGGAATGGGGTCATTTCGGTGGTAGGACAGGCCTATCCAAAAGAATTTTCAACGATGGTGCAACTCGCTTTTGACGGAAAAGTGAAAGAAGCTTATATAATCCACAACCAATTGGTGGAGATTACCCGGCTCATCTTTGCAGAAGGAAATCCGGCAGGTATCAAAACGGTTTTGGCAGAAAAAGGGATTATTAAAAATTATCTCCGCTTACCGCTGGTTGCCGCTTCGCCACAATTGCAGGAAAAAATTAAGACGCAAATGACGAAGATCTAATATCTTAATCATTCATCATTACAAAAGGAACTTCAACAAGAACGTTCCTTTTTTTGGCTAAAGAAAAAACTCAAATTTGAGTGACTAATTCACGGTAATAAACTGCACATTTTGCCAGATGTGTTCCGTACCACGAAAATGCTTCACCATCCACCAAGATTATTTTTTGGTTGGGGAGTTGTGCTTGCAACTCATCAATGTGCTGCTGCCGAAAAGGAAAAGGTTCGGACGAGAGAAAAATGTAATCTGCTTCCTGCATTTTTGCAATGGAAATTTCGGGATAACGCGTTTCGTTTGTCAACAGATTCACTAGTCCCAGTTTTTCGATAACATTACTGATAAAAGTATCTCCGCCCACCGACATATAAGGATTTTTCCAAATCAGGTAGGCCACCTTTATTGGTTGTGAAACGATGTTTTCTTCGAAAACCTTTCTTATTCGAAGATTAAAATCGGCGGCCTTCTCTTCTTTATTTAAAAGCTTTCCCAGATCGGTAAGAAACTTTTCATTATCTGCTAAAGTCTCGATATCGGTGAGCCAGACATCTGCATGCTTCATCAGTTCTTCCACCTGAGTTTTTTGATTCTCTTCTTTGTTTGCGATGATAATTTCGGGCTTTAATGCGCGAATTTTTTCGATGTTTAAATTTTTTGTACCACCAACAATTTCGACTTTTTTGACAAGATCAACGGGATGGACACAGAATTTAGTGCGCCCAATGATCCGCGTTTCATCAAGTCCAAAATCAAAGAGTGTTTCGGTAATACTCGGAACCAGTGAAATAATCTTCAAAATGCATTACTTTAATGGTTAAAATTCAGATGAAAAGAAGAAAAATCAGAGCAATTTGCCACTAAGGAAAATCCCTGCGACGGTAAAATAGATGATTAAACCTGTGACATCCACTAAAGTGGCAACAAAAGGTGCGGAAGAAGTAGCAGGGTCGAGTTTAAGTTTTTTAAGGACAAACGGAATCATAGAACCGCTAAGGGTGCCCCACAAAACAATCATCACCAGCGAAACGCCTACGCTTAACCCAATAAAAACCCAGTGATCGCCGTATTGAAAAAAGCCCGCTTTCTGCCAAAGCATAATCCTGATAAAACCAATCACCCCTAAAATTCCACCGAGACAAAGTCCCGATACGATTTCCTTTCTCATCACATACCACCAGTCTTTCAGGGTGATTTCTTGTAATGCCATGGCACGAATAATAAGCGTCGCGGCCTGCGAACCAGAATTACCACCACTGGAAATAATAAGCGGAACAAACAAAGCCAGCACCACTGCTTTCTGAATTTCGTGTTCGAAGTAACCCATCGCTGATGCCGTCAGCATTTCGGAGAAAAAAAGGATAATAAGCCAGGTGGCTCGTTTGCGAATCATCTCCAGCCAATCGGTTTGGGTATATGGCAAATCCAATGCTTCCAAACCCCCGAATTTCTGAATATCCTCGGTATTTTGCTGTTCTATCTGATCCAAAATATCATCAATCGTCACAATACCAACCAATACGCCGGCTTCAGTGACAATGGGTAAAGCGGTACGGTCATATTTTTCAAAATAGGTCACCGCATCTTCTTTGGAAGTCATGGTTGAAATGGCCACAAAATGATTATCGGTAATTTCTGATATCAAAGTATCTTCTTCCTCCAGCAGCAGCGAACCAATGGCAATATCATCAATGAGTTTATTGCGCTCATCCACAACATACAGATGGTTCATGGTTTCCATCTTTTTGCCTACTTTCTTAATCTGATCCAGACATCTCTTTACCGTCCATTCTTTTCGGATCTGGATGTAGTAAGGAGTCATCAGACGTGCAATGGAATCGGAATGGTAGCCCAAAAGTTTCAGGGCAATTCTTCTTTCCTGCGGATTTAGGTGGTTGATGGAATACTTGATGAGTTCATCCGGAAAATCTTCAAACAATGCCGTTCTGTCGTCTGGCGTCATGGCATTCAAAATTTCGGAAACCTCTTCGCTGCCGATACTCCGAATGGTTTCTTCCTGAAAATCGGGATCTAGGTGAGAAAAAACTTCGGCTTTATACTGCTTGGGCACTTTCAGGAACGCCAAAAGCCGCTCGTCGGCATGAAGCTCACTAAGCGTTTCTGCAATATCTGCGGGATTAAAAATGAGTTCCTGCGTATCCACCTCAATTCTTTTTGAACAGTGCAAAAATAGCTCAAAATCTTAAAAATACCGAATAATTAAAGATTTTAAAATGAACAGAAAATTAATTCTCGATGGGAGCTTCGAATTCATGATGCAACTTCCGGAGACTTTTTCCCATGTTGCGCATTGCACCCGCTGTTCCTATTTTAATGGAATTTTCGGCAGAACCCAACAATCTTGCATTCTTTCGGTAAGTATCATAATTAGTCTCTGTGATGTAATTTCCCTGGGCATCATATATTTTTAAACTCACCACTACCTGATTCGAAAATACATATTTTCCCAATCCCACTTTAAAAAATTTTACTTTGGGTACCACGGCCAAATCGGCATTGTTGTTTTCGCAGAATTCTTTCAACAGCTCTGCGTTGGCAGAATCAAAAGGAATATTGGCATCTACACGAAGCATTTTGTAATTCCGAAATCGTCCGTAGCGATCCGAAACCGCTGAGAAAAATGAGGAATAGGTGGGTTCTTTAATCTCCTCAACGTCGGGGAAAATTTCGGGATTAAAATAAATGATATTATTCACTTTGGTATCTCGGCCAAAAATAGCGTGTGCACTCGCAGAATGACATCCTGTGATTACAACTAATGAGGCGAAAGAGAAGAGAATAAAAATCTTTTTCATGGAAGAGTGTTGCGGCAAAATTACTGACATCCAGTGGATTTACAAAGTAAAATTTAAGATTTCTTTAACATTTCTTTCTATTTCGCTCCATTCACAGGATCAATAACGTTTTCGGGATTAAAAAAATAGTTGTACTTTTGCACCCGTTACATAATAATCATTAAAATAATATTGGAATGTACTTAACAACTGACAAGAAGAAAGAAATCTTCGCAAAACACGGAAAGTCTGATGCAGACACAGGAAGCGCAGAAGGACAAGTAGCCCTTTTCACTTTCAGAATTAATCACTTATCTCAGCACCTTAAAAAAAACCATAAGGATTTCGCTACAGAAAAATCTTTGGTAAAATTGGTAGGGAAAAGAAAAAGATTGTTAGATTATCTTAAAAGTAAAGATATCAGCCGTTACAGAGCGATTATCGCTGATTTGGGATTAAGAAAATAATCCGGATTAAAAATTACAAAAAAGCTGTTTCGTTTTTCGGAACAGCTTTTTTATTTGGAGTATCAGAGTATTTTTTATTCTAAAATGTCAGCGATCAGAAAACCGTTACCGGTATCTTCCACCACAATTGTTCTGCTATATTTTTCTTTAAATCCCGGATCATTAAGGATGACATCAAAAAAGTATTTATTTTGATTGTGTGATTGTAATTCACATTTTTGGACCTCAATTTTCGACCAATCCTGCCCCGATATCAAAAATCCTTCACCAATTCCCGCTTGGTCTGTATTAAAGCTTTCCTTCCATTTATCTCGAAACTGCTTCTCGGTTAAGGAACCATCCCTGTCCATGCCAACATTGGTTGCATCTGTTTTGTACTCGTAATACTTGGCTGTTGTAATCGGTTTCATCTCCGGAAGCTCTTGTTGAAAATACTGATCAATCGCACGCGTTAACCATTTCTTTGCAGCTTCTGACTGATTTATTTCTGTTGGCTTCCCGAGCTTAACTTCTTTTGGAGCTGGCTGACTATCAACAACACTCTGTTTCTGGCACTGAATAGTTGATAGCACCAAACAAAGGATATTAAACATTGCTTTCATAATCTGTTATTTCTCTTTATAACCCAGGTAAAGATAACCATCCTCTTTTATTTCGGAGCCTTCTTTATCTGTTCTGTACATTTTTAATTGTCCCGGATACGCAAGCAACATCCAATACGAATCATCGTACTGCATCATCAGCCCATTCGCCGGCAAAAGTGATGTAGGATCGGTAATGAAATGGTCGTTGTGCACAAACACTGGTTTTAAGATGATGAATTTATAGGACTTGGCAACCTTTCCTTTTTTCAGTTTTTGTAGCCCAGCAACGGCGGAAAGCAAGATGCGCTCATGCCGATCCAATTTAATCTGATCACCTCTGTAATAGTTATCTGTCACCGTTAAAGGAACTTTTTTCTTTAAAAAATTATTCATAGGATATTCCTCTCTGGCCCACAATACTTCTATAACTCTCGCCTTTTTGTATTTTAGCATTCCACCAACACCCCCGACAATTGATCTTTTAATCTCTTTACAATTTTTATCTTTAAAAGAGTTAACGGTGATCATATCGACTCCTTTTTTAGGTTCTTTCTCCAAATGGTACAACGTATCGCCTTCCACCTCCACAATGCTGAGCATCATGTAATTATCAGATTGTGCAATCTGCTCCTGATAACATTTGGGGATTCTACTCTGCTGAGCCACGATAAAAGTTGAAGCCCAAATCATTATTCCTAAAATACTCTGCTTACCCATAATGGTTTAGATTTTTATTAAATGAAATACGATGGAAGAACTAATGTAGGTCTCTATTCCGGAGCCACCATTATTCGCTAAGGTTGAGCGGTACATTTCTGGAGTAAAAGAAATAATAAGGGTATTCCCATTTCTTTCATACGAAGCTTTCTGCTCTGCATTATGATGACCATCAAAGATGATTTTATCTCCTGCCAATTTGTAATTGCCTATTTCATCTTGTTGTGCTCCAGGAATCGAAAGAAAACCGATCCCATGGGCAAACTCGAAGACGGCACCACTCCACACCCGATTAAAATCCAAGGTTACCGCTGGTGACTTACGACCACCTGGATAGATGACTACTGGGCCACCACTCACTTTTACCACCTTCCATTTCCCTCCAATATCAGCAGTAGCCATATCTTTTGCAACATTTTCTATTGACGCAGTAGGAAGTTTTTTCTCGCTTTCTTCCTTAGCTCCCTGGCAAGCACCAAGGAGCAAAAGAAAGCTTATTATGAAATAGTATTTCATGGTTATGTTATTTTTAATGATCATAGGAATTAGTTAACATCTACATCCCGACCCAAAACAAATACTTGAGCATCGAATTCGGCTTCATTACTTCTAATATCTGCCTGCAATTTCAACATATTGGGTTCTCGGGTATTTTCCATCGATTTCCTCATTTTCTTCAACTCCATGTTTGTGGATCTTCCATAATTTCGCTGGAGTTGATCGGAGTAAATTCCTTTTTCATAGAAACCAAGATAAGACGTTCCTAAAACAATTTTCGAGTTCTGTAAATCTTCTTCCGACATCCCTAATTTCCAGATATTAGATGCGCCCGTGTACGACGAGCTGCTTCCCTTCATCATTTTTTGCACCGATTTGCAACCGTTGTTTCCTTCTTTATTGCGGCACATCAATCGCACCCTTCCTTTGGACTGATTGCCTACAAAAAGTTCTGCAAATACATCGAATCCAATTTTTTCTTCCATCTTATCACCTTCTTTATAAGTCAATTGCTTCAGGTCAATCTCCACATCGTACACCCGTTTCTTATCCTTTGGTGGTTTGGGCACGCAATCAATAGGACTAAATGTATCGGTAACATTAACGGTCTTAATTTGCTTACCGTTCATGTTCTGAAAATCAATGTAAATTGGTGCTGCATTTTCAGTGGTTATTTCTTGAAGCGCTTCGTTCAGTTTTGAAATAATTTGGTTTCGATCCGTACTTAAAAACCCGGTATTCTTTCCCCCAACAATATACATTTTAACTTCGGTGTTGTTGCCAAGTCCTTTCTGAATCGATTCTAAATCCAACTCAGCACCATACCCCATACCACCACCGTATGAAGCATTAAAATTAACCGCGTCCTGATAAGAATTAATTTTTATTTTAAGAGAAACCAATGCTCGAAAACCGTACGTAACACTACTTAGAAACATAAGTCCATGCTTTTTGGCATCTTCCGGATTAACAAATACGCCATTTTCCGGTATCTCTGCAATGATGGAGAACATTTCCTGTGTTACATCAATTAACAAATGCCGTTCGTTACTTTGTCGCTCACTACTGATAGCACCGAATATCTTGGCGCCAAACCCAGAAGCACCTGCAGAAACAGAAATTATACTCTCGGCTTCGGAGGACACTTCATAAACCTTACCTTTGTAAGATCCCACTTTTTTTGAAATAGGCGTCCTGTTGGCCAGCGCATTCTTGGCTGTCATGATGTCTATTCGAGTGGGGTTTTCAATAATTTCGTAAGGAACACCTTTCGTTTTGGAGGTGGTGGCAATACGGATAGGGTTACGATTAGCTTTTTCTGGCTGCATAGAACCATTGAAGAAATTTTCGAAGGTAAATACTGAACCTGGTAGAAGATACGTATTCTTCGATTCGTTATACACATTCATGAAGGAGTCGTCCTCCATGCTCACTTTCACTGGCGTAGTAACACAGTCTGTCCATTCGTCTCCCGCTGCCCTTTCGCTCTTACCTTTCTGTTTACCTCCAACTGAGCTTCTGCCAAGCATTTGAGATACGTCACTTCTTAAGCTTCCCCCAAAAATCACCCTGGTGGTAAGTTTAGATTTGTCGGCAAATGTTTTTTGCTTTACGATATCGTTATCTGGAATAGGAATAACCATCTTCTGTACAGTTTTACCAATTCCGTTCGAAAACAAAGATGAAGATATAACCTTTTTATCATCGTTGGATTTTGGTGATTCTTTCGACGATACACTAATCTTATCACGATCTGATTTTTTTTGCCCATTTGGTTTCTGCTCAATTGGGACTGATTTACCGATTTTAATCCCGCCACCTGTTCGCTGTGCTCTTGCAGTAAATCCCACCGATAGAAATACACCTACCGCAAGCATGGATAATACAAATTGATTTTTCATTGTTAGTAAATTTTAATTGATATTTATAACTATTTTAATTAATTACACTACGTTCTATCGCATATTCAAAACTCATCCAAGCACCATCAACATCGATAATATACTTTACATAATTTCGAAGCGGAAAATCCATATCCATCAGTCGGAAAGACCGTACACTGGCTTTGCTGAGCCGATGAACTTTACCGTTCGGTAACTTTAGCACAGCGGCATAAGTACCGATAACAAGTTTTGTGTCGGAATTGACTTGACTGGCAGGAATGGTTATTTTAAATCTTTTGCCACCATTAAACTTGGTATCAAATTCCAAAGGGCCATCTTCCATTACATTACAAGATCCAGCGGATGGAAAACTACTTTTTTTGTAACCATAAAGCACAAAGGGGCATATACTACTCAAAGAACTTTGTACCTTGGTTAGCTCGGGCCACACAATAACTCCATTGTTGACCACTGCTGCATTTTGCATGAGCGACAGTGTTGAAAGTACACCTGGATAAGCAAGATTAGTGACCTCCGAAAAGGTAATGGTATACACATATTTTTTCTCGCTCTTACTACCCAATTCCAACCCTGTTTTGATTCTTTGCCCAGAAACCAAAAAGGGAATTATGGAAAAGAACATCAACATTTTCTTCATTACATGTAAGCTTGGTGATTGCTGATATTTTAGCATCATATTTATTTTCATGAGGTTATGCATTTTCTTACTACCGTTCTGCTACTTGGCACGAACAAAGTAAGCGAACACTTCAACTCGATTTTGCACAAATGATTGGAGAACAAGTCTCAACGAGTGAGCACCCTTTTTCAATGAGTGAGATTCGCGGGTTCTTATTTGAATTTTATTTATTTTAGTCCCACTAATAAAATGATGATACCATGAGAATCCTTCTATCGGCTTTTTTTCGGCTTTGCCTATTATTGACAGGATTTATGCTTTCGGCACAGGACAAAAATCTCGATCACTTAATTGCTTCCTACACCGCCACTTCCCGACCTACTGACATTCAGAAAGCAGAGTTGGTATCGGCGCTGGAAAAACTCACACCCCAAAACCCAACAGTTTCCTATGCCAAAATAGAACAGTTTTTACCTGTAGTAAAAAAGAAATCGGACAGGGAAATGCAGGTACATTTAGAACGTATTACTGCTGCCTCCCTTTTCTATCAGGGAAAATTTGCAGCATCCGAGAAGAACGGAAAGAGAGCATACGAGCTGGCAAAACAATATCAGCAAAAAAAGCAAATACCCCGAATTCTTGCCGCACTAGGCAACGCTGAATTTTCGCAGGGTAAATTACCCGTCGCCATGGAAAGCTACAACAAGGGGATCGCTATTGCGGAATCAATTGGCGATCAAGTTAACGCCCATCTTATTCGAAATAATTTAGTGGCTATTTACCTCCAGCTTAACGATTTTTCGTTGGCTAAAAAACTTCTTGAAGAGAACGTTCTGTTTTATACCAAAATAAATGCAGGCCCTATGCTTGCAGCCAACTACAATAACCTAAGCTTGATTTACGAAAAACAGAAAGACTACAAAACCTCTAACCGGTATCTTCACAAAGCACTGGCCCAACCAGGAGTGGAAAATAATAAAGTTCTGCTGGCTCAGATTTACAATAACTTGGGCAGCGGTTACAATAACCTCAACAAAGTTGATTCATCTTTTTTTTACTTCGACAAAGCTCTTCAAACCAACACTGCCTCTAAAAACATCAAGAGTCAGGCAGTAAGTAAAATTGGTCTTTCCGAATATTATCTTAAAACAAAAGACTATCAACAATCGAAAAAACTGGCAGATGAAGCGTTGCAAATAGGAAAAAAAGTAAGCTCGATTGATGTTCAAAAGGAAAGTGCAGATCAACTGCTGAAAGTGTACAACTATCTGAATGTACCGGATAGTGCTATGGTGTATTATCAGCTCAGCAGAAAGCTAAACGACCAATTGGTGAGCCAAGACAATACACGACAGGTAACGCGCTTACAAATGCAGTTCGATTTCGATAAAAAAGAAGATCAGTACAAGCATCAGCAAGCATTAAACGCTTTGGCCATGCAGCAGCAACTCCTTCAAAATGAATTAAGCCGCACCGAGTTAGATCAAAGCCAGCAAAAACAAAAATTACAATCTGCCGCACTGGATAATGAAAAGTTACAAAATCTTGAAAATGAGCAACAGCTAAAATTGGCCAAGCAGGATATATCGCTTAAGGACAGTAAAAATAAAAGTTTGCAACAACAAAATGAATTGACAGCGCTGCGATTGAAACAATTTTGGCTCTATGGTTTTATTGCGCTCCTTTTGTTGAGTCTTCTTGGGTTTGTAGGTTGGAACCGATTCCGAATCCGACAGCTAAAAATGAAATCGGAACTCGAAGCGAAGAAAGCACAAGAACTTATTCAAAAGAATAAATTGGCAGAAAGTGAGTTAAAAGCCATTCGCTCTCAGATGAAACCCCATTTTATTTTTAATGTTTTAAATTCTATTGAGGCCTATATTGTAGAAAGTGAACCACAAAAGGCACGAAATCTTATCCAGCGTTTCTCAAAGCTAAGTCGAATGATTCTGGAAACATCCACCCAAGAGCTTTGTCCACTTCAAACCGAATGGGACATCAATAAACTCTACACCGAAATCGAAAACATTAGGTTCGACGAAAAATTTGAATATCAATTCGAAAACCAAGATAACATTAACCTTCAACACTACATGATTCCACCCATGATGTTGCAACCCATCATAGAAAATGCCATTATCCATGGTTTACGAAATGACCTTACCGATCATGCTTGCATTAGTGTCGCGGTAAAGTTAAGTGATGATGCCATTGAAGTTCGGGTAACAGATAATGGTGCTGGTTTAAAAGAAAAAAAAGAACCGGTACCGAGCTTCAAGAAAAAATCTTTCGGCATTGCTTCAGTGCAAGAGCGAATTCAGATTCTGAATGATAAATACCCAAAATCCAATGCATCTTTTACCCTTGTAGATCGTGCAACACAGGGAGCGAAGGGCTGTATTGCCATTTTAAAACTACCAATAATCATCGATGCAAGAGAAGATTTTTAGGATCCTTAAAGCCGCTCCAAACATTCGAGCAAGATTGTTTTTTTAGATGATGATACCTCAACCTCTTCACCATTCACCAAGTCCAGAACGCCGCCATCACCTTTTCGGTATTTACTAATATAAGATAAATTGACAATGGTGCCACGATTCACCCGAAGAAATTGTGGAGTAGTTAGTACAGCTTCAAAATCTTTAAGGGTTTTGGAAACTACAATTTTCTTATCCCCAGTAAGGTTGAAAATACTGTAATTGCTCATGGCTTCAACTTTAATCAACTCTTCTTTTTTAATATAATAAATACCCTCTGCAGTTGACAAAGACAAGCGACCTGTTTCCCTAGGAGAGTGAACCACTCCTTTAGGCCTCATCTTACACTTTAATTCAAGTTTTTCTACGGCCTTGGTGAGTTCATTGGGATCGACAGGTTTTAGCAGATAATCTAATGCACCACTCCGAAGAGCATCTAATACAAATGCGTTGTAGGCAGTTACAAAAATCACTTCAAATTCGAAAGTCCCTAACTTTGCAATCACCTCAAATCCATTCCATTTTGGCATTTCAATATCAAGAAAAAGAACGTCGATACCTAATTCTTTCAATTCTTGCAGTGCTATTTGTGGATCATTGTAGATGGCAACCACCTGCAATCTGTCTCCAAATTCTTTTAACTTATGGTTCAGCAAAGTGCTTCCCTTAATTTCGTCGTCTAAAATAGCTGCTTTTATCATAGGTGTTTTCCTTTAAATAATTGATCTAATATTCGAACGCATTCTTTTCAAAAATAACAAATTTTATGTGATCCATACCCGTGCAGGAAAATCAAAACCTTACTTCCTTCAAAAACTGTTCAAAATGGTTGCATACCATCATAATCTATAGCGTTCAAAAACCATTAACTCATCAGAAATCACTACCTTTGCCAACGAAAATTTAAAAAGATTAAATATTAACCGCACTCATACGGAGTGCCCAAGACGAAAACAATTATATGAATGCTCCACAAGCAATGATTGAAAAATTTCAATTGAAAGACGGGAGAGAAATCTCCATCGAAACAGGGCGACTGGCCAAGCAGGCCAATGGCTCGGTCGTAGTAAAATGTGGCGGAACCATGCTACTCGCAACAGTTGTAGCCAACAAAGAAGCAAATCCTGGTGTTGATTTTCTTCCTTTAACGGTAGATTACAGAGAAAAATTCTATGCAGCAGGTAAAATTCCTGGTAATTTCTTTAGAAGAGAAGCAAGGCCATCTGACGAAGAAATTCTTACCATGAGATTGGTGGACCGTGTATTGCGTCCGCTTTTCCCTGAAGATTTCCATGCGGAGGTACAGGTAATGATCTCGTTGATCTCTTATGACAAAGAAGCCATGCCTGAAGATTTAGCCGGTTTAGCCGCTTCTGCAGCCATTGCTATTACCGATATCCCGTTCAACGGACCTATGTCGGAAGTTAGAGTGGTAAGAATCGATGGACAACTTTCCGTTAATCCAAGTTTCGAAAACCTGAAAAAAGCCGACCTTGATATTATGGTGGGTGCTACCAAAGATTCCATCGTAATGGTTGAAGGGATTATGGACGAAATTTCTGAGCAAGAAATGATCGAAGCCATCCAATATGCCCATGACGAAATTAAGGTACAAATCGCTGCACAGGAACGCCTTGCTGAGAAAGTAGGGAAAGCTTTCCCAAAAAGAGAATATTCCCACGAAGTACACAAAGAAGAAATTCGCGAAAAAGTGTGGCAAGAAACCTATGATAAAGTGTATGCCGTCGCAAAAACCCCTTCTGCCAAAGAAGAAAGACATGAAAATTTTGCAGCAGTGCTGGAAGAATTCCTGTCTCAATATGCAGATGAAGAAAGAGCGGAAGTAGAGCCATTTGCCAAAGTGTACTTTCATGATGTAGAAAAAGAGGCCATGCGCCAAATGATCCTGAATGATAAAATTAGATTGGATGGGCGTGACCCTCAAACCATTCGCCCCATTTGGTCAGAGATTGATTATCTACCTGGAGCACACGGTTCTGCCATCTTTACCCGTGGCGAAACCCAATCGCTTACTGCGGTAACTTTAGGATCGGTTAAAGATGCCAATATGGTCGATTCAGTAGCATCTCAGCACGACGAAAAATTCTTCCTCCATTATAACTTTCCACCATTCTCAACCGGCGAAGCTCGTCCGTTAAGAGGAACTTCACGAAGAGAAGTGGGGCACGGAAACCTTGCTCAGAGAGCGCTTCAAAACATGATTCCTGCAGAAAACCCTTACACCATAAGAATTGTTTCTGATATTCTGGAATCGAACGGATCATCATCAATGGCGACCGTTTGTGCTGGAACTTTAGCATTAATGGATGCCGGGGTACAAATTAAAAAACCAGTTTCCGGAATTGCAATGGGATTGATCACTGATCCTAAATCCGGAAAGTTCACCGTATTGTCCGATATACTTGGAGATGAAGATCACCTAGGCGACATGGACTTTAAAGTAACCGGAACAGCAGACGGAATCACCGCTTGTCAAATGGATATTAAAATCCAGGGATTAACCATGGACATCATGACCACAGCTTTAAACCAAGCAAAAGACGGCCGTATGCATATCCTTGGGGAAATCCTTAAAACCATCGATCACCCAAGAGCCGACGTTAAACCACACGCTCCGAAAATGGAAGTATTGGAAATCCCGAAAGACTTCATCGGTGCTGTGATAGGACCTGGTGGAAAAATTATTCAGCAAATGCAGAAAGATTTTGATACCGTTATCGCTATCGAAGAAATTGGTGAAATCGGACGAATCGAAATTTCTGGTGTAAGCCGAGAAAACATCAACGCTACCATTGCGGCCATTAATGAAATTACATTTGTACCTGTGGTAGGCGAAGTGTATAAAGGAAAAGTGGTAAAAGTGATGGATTTTGGTGCCTTTGTAGCGATTGCAAAAGGAACTGAAGGATTACTACACATCTCAGAAATTGAATGGAGAAGACTCGACAAAGTTCCTTATCAGGAAGGCGATGAAGTGGAAGTAAAATTCATGGGTTATGATGACCGTAAGAAAATGAAGCTTTCAAGAAAAGTACTTTTGCCAAGACCTCCAAGACCGGAAGGTAAGCCAAATAACGACCGGCCAAGACCTGCTCAAGACGGTCCAAAACCAGAAGGCGAAAACAACGAAGGATAAGCCCTACACCTTTTAAATAATGAATCCCACAAAGCTTTGTGGGATTTTTTTGTAAAGAATAGTATTGTTCCTTTTTCTCTCTCATCAAACTTTTTTGAAAAGTTGGCTTAATTATTGAAACACTTGACCCAAAAAATTATTATTATGAATCCAGTACTTTTAAGAAGACTTCTCATGTGGGCTGCCCCGTTTATCGTCGGTTATATTGTAAAGAAATATGAAGACAGGCAAGCCAGAAAAAAACAGGCACAAGAGGTTAAATAGCATTTAAATTCAATCGACCTCAAAGTAAAATCCGCTTTACAAATCTATTTGTAGAGCGGATTTTTTAGATTTTCAATACGTTCTAGCAAAACAATTTTCGCTGAACCATATTAGATTATAGAAATCGTTAGACAAGGACAAATCCTTATTAAAAACTGAAAGTGACCCTTGCATTTTGAAATTCTGACATCAGGTTTTCAAAAACCTTTTCTACAGGAAGAATCTCATCAATTAAAGAAGAAACCTGTCCAATTTCCAGTTCACCTTCCTCCAAATCACCTTCAAACATACCGCGTTTGGCTCTTGCTCTGCCCAATGTTTGTTTTAATGCTTCTGCGTCACGACCGGAATCGTAGAGTTTTTCAAGTTCATCATAGAAATGATTTTTTACCAGCCGTACAGGGGCAAGTTCTTTTAATGTCAATTGCGTATCGCCTTCTTTAAGCGACACGATTTTATTCTTAAAGTTGATGTGAGAACTGGCCTCTACAGTTGCCGCGAAGCGTGAACCTATCTGAACACCATCTGCACCCAGCATCATGGCAGCTTTCATTTGTGAACCTAAGGCAATACCACCTGCCGCGATCAAAGGTTTTGAAATATGCTTCTTCACATTGGGAATGAGGCAAAAAGTAGTGGTTTCGTCACGTCCATTATGCCCACCGGCTTCAAAACCTTCTGCTACAATGGCATCTACACCGGCTTCTTCGCACTTAAGAGCAAATTTAGTGGAAGACACAACATGGGCAACTTTAATACCTTCTTTCTGCAAAGTCTCTGTATAAGTTTTGGGATTGCCTGCGGAGGTGAAAACGATCTTCACCCCTTCTTCTATGATGATTTGTACGATTTCCTCCAAATTAGGATAAAGCAGCGCCACATTTACTCCAAAAGGCCGGTTGGTGGCCGCTTTACATTTCCGAATATTTTCGCGTAAAATATCCGGATACATACTCGCGGAACCAATTAAACCTAAACCACCGCAGTTGGACACTGCTGATGCCAAGCGCCACCCGGCATGCCAAATCATGCCTCCTTGAACAACAGGATATTGTATCCCAAAAAGTTGAGTGATTTTGTTCTGACTGTCGTTCATGGCTTTGAATTTTTTAGCGCTGTTAAAATCGAGAAAATTGCTCATGACACAAATTTAAAGAAAACTATTGATGTTTCCTTTCGGATGATGAATAAAAAAATCTCCGCTTTCGCAGAGATTATGAGTTATTTTGTAGTAGCACTTTTTCGCCAGTCCGTTTTGAAGGTACAGTCTTTATACCGGTCGTTGACGGAGACAAAGACATTGGGCAGTTTTTCTTTCACCCATTTTTCTACCATTTCGTTCTTCACTTTATTAAGAGCCATTTGTTTGATGCGGTCATAGTCGGTAGAAATATCCATTTGGTGCGCATTGATGGTGTCATCAATCTTCACAATGGCCACCACTTTGCGCTGCTGTACTTCTTCTTGAAAAACATCAGTAATATCGCCTTTGTGCAAACCTGCGATGTGATAAGATATTGTTGGGGGAAGGTTAAGCTTTTCAATCTTGTCGGATCCGTCTTCGGAAGTCATCACGCCTGCGTTAAACTTGGTTTTTTTATCATCGGAGAATCGAAATGCTGCTTCCTTAAAGGTCAATCTTCCATCAATAATCAACGTCCTGATGCTGTCGAGTTCTTTCTTAGCCGACGCAATTTCCTGTGCGTTGGGTTCCGCTTTCAGGAGTATATGCCGCGCATCGTACTGCTTACCGCTTTTCTTCACCAGCTGAATAAGGTGATAACCAAATTCCGACTCCACGGGTTCCGAGAGCTCACCCTCCTGAAGGTTGAGTGCCGCGGCTTCAAAGGGTTTCACCATTTTTCCTTTGGAAATATTTTTATAAAGTCCGCCGTTGGCTGCAGAACCGGGATCTTCCGAGTAAATCCTGGCCTGGCTTTCAAAAGATTCACCGCCCTGAATATCACTTTTAATCTTGTTCAGTTTGGCCATGATTTCACTTTTATGTGCATCGGTCAGTTTAGGATACATGACGATTTGCGAAAGGGTAACCTCGTCTTTTACCTGTGGCAACTGAAACTTGTATGTATTAAAAAAATCGGTCACTTCATTCGGCGTCACATCGGCTTTATCGGTGATTCTGCCATATTTCATCTGACCATAGTAATTGTCGGTATCAATTTTTTCAATTGCCTTTTTCATTTCAAAAGACGTTCTGAACTTGTAAGCGGCCAGCATCGCTTTCTCATCGGGAAACTGCCCCAGAATCTGGTTGTATTTTCCTGTTGCATTTTCTTTGATGGCTGCGGAACGGTTCTCGATCAACGTATCTCTCTTGGCTTCATAAATCATCAGTTTGTTGCTGATGATGCTTTCCAGAAACTCGCATTTGTTGCTTACATTAGCGCCCTGCTGTTTAGCATAATTGGCCTGATCTTCAATATCCGATTCCAGGATAATTTCGTCACCCACCACAGCAGCAATTCCGTCCACCAATTCCCCGCTCTTCAGCTGTGCATTCATTTTTGCGCCTAAAAAGCTTAGGAAAAAGGTGAGAATCATTGCCCACTTTACGTTCTTGTTCATGTTCATTTTTTATACAATTTGCAAAATTATCATTCTCCACGATATTATCTGCATGTTTTCTTATAATTATTTCTTAAAATTCTTTTCTAGTGCGGAGATAAAACCGGGTTGAATTTCAATTTTTGTTTTGGCTTTCTGGGCGTTGATGGTTTCCCGTAAAAGCTTTTCGGTCACTGCATCATGCAACGATTCGGCCGCTTCCTGCTGTGTCATGGGTGCAGGAGGCAAAATTTTATCTACTGCGATTACCACCAGGCGGTCTCCCATTTTGGTTTGAAAAACACCGGTTTTAAACGGAACTTTGTATTTCGTGAAAACCTCAGCATCTTCCGTCATTTCTCCTTTTTCAAAATTGACAACGATTTGCTTTTTGTCATTCAGTTTACCATAATATTTTGCTTTCAACGCCTCCCAACTTTTGGGGTCCTTTATCTCTTTTTCTATTTCTTTGCCCAGTTTTTCGTCAGCAATGATAGCCACCCTTCCGTCTGCCCGGTTTCCCCACACGTATTTCGATTTGTTTTGGTTGTAATATTCGGTGAGCCATTCCGGGTGCTGCTTGATCTGCTCGTTCAGGTAATTCGAGAAAATGTAACCCGAGTACAAAGCTTTTTTAGTTTCGTTGAGTTCTTTCCTAATGTCTTTCTGCATCGCAAAATCTTCACTGTAAAACCGCAGTAAATCCTGATTTTGTATCGCGGCTACCAAATCGCCCCAGTTGTCCGGAGAAAGTTTTTCTGCTTCTGCTTTTTTGTCGCCAATGGTTTTTCGAAAATCGCCTACTGTAGTTTTATGGTTACGGTACTGGTAGAGTACCGAATTGTCTTTGGCCAGGTTAAAACTCTGATACGATTTTTTCACGTTCTGGAACTCAGGAAACTCTTTGTAGGTAGGATCGGCTTTAAGGTAGGCAATCATTTTATCCTGCAGCAATTCACCATAAAGTGAAGAATTCATATCTCGAATGTAGAAATCTCTGTTTTTATCGGTAAGCACATAGGGCTCGATGTTGTAAATGTTAAAAACGAAATACCGATCACCCAACAGAATGGGTTGTGGGGTATAGTATCCTTTTGGTTTCCCTTTTAAAAGCGCATAAACTTCGTCTGGCAATGTGGGAGAACCCATCACTACTCCACCATTTTCTTTTTCGTGCTCGTTGGCACCGTACAGTTTTGCCACTTCCTGAAATGATTTCCCCGCCTTGAGATCAGCATAAATTTTTGATTGTAAAGATTCTGCCTTGTCATCTTTAGGATAAGAAATAGTACCAAAAACAAGATAGCCCAATGTAGGTCTGGAGCTAAGCACTTTTGCAAAAGCAACAAAACGCCGCGTATCGTACAGGTGGGTGAGCCCGTTTTGTGGAAGCGATTTCAACTCAGCGTATATACTATTGTCTAACGAACCTGGTTTAATGTAGAAGGGCGCAGGGTTTCCTTTGGTGTATTTCGAAATGGCCTCCTCAATTTTAAGTTTGCCCGATTTTACGTCATTGTAAATTTCCTGGTAGTTGTGAGTATCATCATCGGCTTTTTGCACAAAAAAGACCTGTACTTGTTTTTCGGTCTGCAAATCCTTTAAGTAGTCATTCAAAACAGGATCGATAACCTGTTTTGGGAAAAAGAATTTGCTGCGTAACTCGCTTTCCTTGGTCATCATGCTCTCGCGGAACGAAGCGGTGGTATCCGCCTTTTTCTCTGCAGCAAACTGTTGCAGAAGATGAAAATCTTCTGTTGCGGCAATGGTTTTTTCAATGCCGTTATTTTCCAGACCATAACGGTATTCTTTCTGGAACTGATCCAGCGAGATGCTGTCTTTTCCAATAATCATGTATTGTGCATTGGCTACCTGAGCCAGCCCCATCAGGCATATTACTGCAACTATTTTCTTCATATTATTTTCTTCCTATAATAAAACAAGGGTTCTTTACACTTCCACTTCGAAGGTGGTAAGGTCTTTAAAGCTTTTGATACGGGCAATCATGTCGGCCTCGGTAATTTCCTGAAGTTTTTCGGTGCCGAATTTTTCCACCGTGAAAGAGGCCATTGCCGAACCTACAATGAGTGCTGATTTCATGGTTTCGAAATCAAACTCTTCCTTCTTGGCAAGGTAGGAGGCAAATCCGCCCGCAAAAGTATCGCCGGCTCCTGTAGGATCAAAAACATCTTCTAAAGGAAGCGCCGGAATGGCAAAGATTTTACCGTCATGAAACAGCAATGCACCATGCTCTCCTTTTTTAATAATGACATATTTGGGACCTAACTCATGGATTTTTTTGGCTGCTTTCACCAATGAGTATTCACCGGAAAGTTGTCGGGCTTCTTCGTCATTAATGGTGATAACGTCGGTTTTGGCAATCATTTGCATGAGGATATCCCACGCAGAATCCATCCAGAAATTCATGGTATCGAGGATCACCAGCTTCGGGCGACTGTTCATTTTTTCCAGCACCGAAAGTTGAACACCCGGATGAAGGTTGCCCAGCAGTAAAATATCGGCGTCCTGCATCGATTCGGGAATTTTGGGATCAAAATTCTCCAGTACGTTTACTTCCGTTACCAAAGTATCTCTTGAATTGAGGTCGTTATGATATTTCCCACTCCAGAAAAATGTTTTGCCATCTTTCACCACTTCAATGCCTTCAATATTCACGCCTCGGTCAGCCAACATCTTCAAGTCTGCTTCCGGAAAATCGCCGCCCACTACCGAAACAATTCCGGAAGGAACTTTTAGCACCGACGACGCCAGTGTAATGTAAGTTGCAGCTCCGCCTAATATTTTATCGGTTTTTCCGAATGGGGTTTCAATTGCATCAAATGCCACCGAACCAACGACTAATAATTTCATTTATTCTCTATTTTTTGTTTTTAATTGTGATAGGTTACTCCCATTTCTATTTTGACCATTGGAATGTATCGATTAAATGCAGCATGTCCTTTTTAATGTACTCCACTGCCGGTGCCAACGAATCGGGTTTTGGGCGGGAGTTAAAGTACAAATTGGCCGTCACATAATGCCGCGTGGAATCGGTGACAAAAAACTGCAGATTAGAAGCACTTGGCCCTTTCAGCTCATAAAAATTACCGAAAATTTTTCGTTCCGGATAGCTAAAAGATTTCGTATCAATGGCGGTGGCTTTAATCGTATGCTCGTACACCATTTTCTCCGACTCCTTCACATGCAGTCCCAAATCCTGATGAACAGGGAAATAAGTAAGAAAAACTTTCGCTTTCATTTTCGGATAATCGATATAGTACCAACAGTTTTCTTTGGCATTGTGAATACGGGCAAAATCTGAATACTCGAATGAAAAGCCGCAGGGTGAGGAATAAACCTGATACTTGGGCTGTGGATACTCTAAGCGCAACTCACCGGAAGGTTTGGGCTGTGTTTCTTTCGAGCATGAAATCATTGCTAATCCCAAGAAAGTGAAAATGAGATTTTTAACCATTGCGCAAAAATAAATCTTTTTGTTTGAAGTTGGAAATGATGAGTGCTAAGATTTTACATAAAAAAACAAGCCATGTTGTTCCTTTACTTCTTCCTCACGCTTCGCTATCCTCTTTCCTTTCTGAGTTCGGCTATCATGGTGCCACCCGGCCATACTCTTCCAGCAGGGCATTCCACACCACCGACTGTTCATACCGGGACTTGATCATCGGCCGGGCATTTTCTCTGAGTTGCCTGTAAAGCTCACGATCGTCCATTACTTTTTGCATGGCCTCTTCTACTGCCTTTGTATTTTTCGAGGGAATAATCAGTCCATTTTTTCCGTTCACAATTATTTCGTTGCACCCGTTAATATCAGAAACAATACTGGGCAATTCCATAGCCCCGGCCTGCAACACTACGTTGGGGAAACCTTCTCGATAACTGGGGAAAACAAGGCAATTGCTAATGGCCAGGAAAGGGCGTACCTCTTGCTGAAAACCCGTCATGATGATATGGGGGTGCTGTTCAATTTTTTTCAGCGTTTCGGGATGCAGAGGATCGAGGTGAGATTCCAACGGACCAACCAACAACAACTTATATCCACGTTGTGTTCCGTACTGCTTGTTATTGGATTCAGCAGTTTTGAGCGAGTGGAATGCATTGATCAGCTCGTTGATGCCCTTGTCGCCCACAAGGCGGCCGACGAATAGGAAGACGAAATCCTTTTCATGAATCCCCAGTTCTTTTTTTAACTGTACTTTTTGTTCTTCAGCAATCTGAGTCGGACTAAAATACTCGGTATCAATGCCGTTAGAAGAACCGTTTCCGATAACTTCTAGCTTATCTTTAGCCGTAAAATTATTTTGTAGAATGAATTCATAAAGCCCTCTAGAATTGGGATATACATGAGTGGCACACCGATAAGTTAGCTTTTCTACCCCATCAAGCATTCTTCTTTTAATGCCTTTGGCTTCCATCAATGGCAATCCGGCAACGGTATGCATTCGGACGGGCACACCTGCCAGTTTTGCACCCAACATACCTACGATTCCAGCTTTTGGAGTATGGGAATGAACGATTTGCGGTTTTTCTTTTTTGCATAATCGATAGAAGTGCCACAGCGATTTTAGATCCTGTACGGGCGAAATGGTTCGGGTCATTTCCACCAGATTAAAGCGCACTCCTAATTTTTCCGCAACCCTTTTCAGATATGGTCCATCTGATGAAACGGCGATAACCTCAAAATAGCAGTTCATAAAACTCAGTTGCTTCCCGAGAAGTTTGTCGAGCGATAAAGGAACGGTGGTGATGCGGATGAGTTTCTTTTTCATATCAAGTTTTTGTTTTGGTTGCCATTGTTTTTACCATCTCTATTACGAGAGCAGCATACATGGGCAGTGCTAAAATTTTGGTTCGGGCAATCAGCCCCCAGTTCGCATATGCAAAGACATACATCAATGCATAACCTAAGATAAAAACCACTGATAATACCGATGATGAACCAAGATGTAATTTCTTATAGTTGAAGATCAATATACACAAAGAAAGGCCAAAAATAAATAGGCACACGGCATTCTCTGCACTCCAAATTCCATAAAGCCAACCTGTCTTTTCAAAGGGAAGAGGCCTGAAATAAAAAGTGAAAATCTTGTATGGAACTGTATATTCGTCCAGCGGAACATGCGCATGCGTTTCGCGTAGTTTGGTGATGTGCAATTCATAGAGGTATTGGATGCGCTTCAGCATATTTACTCTTGTACCAGTAATCATATACAACAACTGATACAGCAACGCGGCTACAAAAAAGGCAACGCCACTGATAATAGATTTATATTTAAGGGTAACTATTTTGGAGCTCCAAATGGACATCAATAAACCCAACGCCAGCACAACACCTACGTGAGGTCGTATAAAAGCAATGATCAGGAAAGAAATCCGTAACTGGGCAGACCCCAACCGCCGTTTATACCACTGGTCTGTCACCAGTACAAATGCCGTAAATAAGGGAGCTTCTTTACCAATGAAAGAGGTCCAAAAATGCGCATTTGGCAGCAATAGCAGGATGAAGGCAGCAAGGTATGCGCAGGAATTATTGCCCGCGATTTTTAGCAGAAGCCGCCATAATCGATAAAAACCATAACCGCTGAACAAACTAAAAATAAGAAAACCTAAATAGAAGGGAAGGTGAAAGTACTTCACCAAAGGGAAAGTGAATATCTTGATTACATCTGTACCCGGACGAAAAAAAGAGCCCCATGAAACGGTGGACAAATCCTGACCCACAAACCAATACCGTACTGCATCACCATTGTGAACAGTGATATACTTCCATGCAATCACAGAAAAAAGCAGATGATAAACTGCCAATACATATGGAAAAAATCTAATTACGATTTTCATAATCAATTAATCCTAGCATCTAAGTATTACCCATATTCAATTGTGCAACATCAACGATCACTTCTTTCTGGCCAACTCTTTCTCATACGAAAACACCCACATGATAAAGATTAAGAATCCTGGCAGAAACATATTCCGCATACGGATCATGATTCCCACATTCCCCAATGATTGTGAAAACGCCAAAGTACCCACCAGCAAAAAAATTACCATTCCTTTGATGACAAACGGTGCTGCCTTAAAAGCACGAATGGGCTTTCTGTACAGTATTTTCACGAAGAGATACACCAATACTAAATTTTCAACAGAAGCAATAAGCCCATTGATATTTCGTACATCAAAAAAGAACGGCCGAAACCAAAAGGTCAGCACTTTTAAGGGAAAAGGATAAGAAGACACATCAATGGCAGAACCGGCCGTACCCCTGCTTAATACCGATGCCTTTGCCTCTGCAAATTTATCAAACCCTTCGGCGGATGCTTCTTCAATTTTGGCAAATTCCATCACCGAGGGCAAGATCGCCAATCCCGCTCCAATCAAGATCGCCGAAAAGGCAAAACGCTGAAATGCTGAAATTTTACCGCCCATCACATACGCAATACCAAACCCTACAAACAAAAAAAGGGTAATGTGTGGGCGTATGGCTAAAGAGAGTAAAATACTGATGGCAATAAGAGGAATCCTGGTCAGTGGTTTCAAAAGTCCATATACAAACATGCCAATACACAAAAAGAGAAGGGTATCTTTCCCTACCCCACTGCTCCAAAAGTGAAGATTGGGCAGAAAAAAGAGGAGTGGAAATAACACATAGTCCCCAATTTTTGTGTTGTAAGGAATTGTTTTGACCACCACCATATAAAAGAAAGTGAGCCCCATAAATCCAAAGAGTGTATACAAAAGTGTATTGGACAGGTAAGACATTCCCAGCAAATTGGAGAACAGAAAATTGAATGCATACATAAACATGGTACCTTCTCCGTTGAATAACCCATCCTTAAATGCATCTATCGTATATGCTTTGGGTACCCGCCAATAACCGACCGCATCTCCCTGGATGAAGAAACAGTAATACGTCCCCATCACCAGATGGAAAAAGAACAGCTTTTGCAACATAGAAGCATCCTGATCCGACAAATCCCTGCGGAAAAGATGAATAAATCCTAAGCCGAGAACAACAATAATGGGTATGTAAATGAAATCAAGCAAGGTATATATCCAGTTTTTCTTTGACCATTGAAATAATCTTTTTTTCAAAAATTAAATAATAAAGATAGCTAACAAAAGTGATGGTAACAATAACCATCAAAAATTCTATCAGAATGAACAACTGAATATTTAATTTTGGGACAACACGAACCAATACACTCTGCAAGGGATTATGAAGAAGATATAATGAATAACTTGAATTCCCCAAAAGCATAAATACATTTTTCGCGTTTAACTGTTTATTCCAAAAATATATGGCCAATATAACAAATAAGCCCATACATAAACTAAACATGAGATTCTGAGAGAATGCAAATAATGAAATATTAAAATATCTCATATACAAAAATACCAATATGCCACCCAACGCAAGTGGAAAAATCACCTTAAAATCTGGCTTGTATTTAGATTTGATTAAATATGCAATCAATACACCTAAGATGAATTCAAGATTATATAGATTTAAAAAATTTTGAACCATAGGAATAGTTGACTTCAAATTGAAGACTGAGGCAGAAAGTATGCATACAATCCAACCAGTGAGAAAGAAATACCACAACTTTTTTGAAAAAAAATTGAGAGCGTACACAACATAGAAAAACATTTCAAAAACCAAAGTCCATGCAACAGACAGTACAGGATTACCTGAGGGGAAAAGAGTTAACGAAGTCAGCATACTTATTGATCTATCGGATTCACTTATCGAAGGAAAAATGCGATAAAGAATAATTAATGCAATCGCAATTGGTAAATATGGAATATAGATTCTTAAAACTCTTGCAGAAAAATATTTTTTGAGGTATCCTCTGTCACCTCTATATTTAAAAGTAGTGTATGTGATAATAAATCCTGACAATACGAAAAAAAAATCTACACCCAATTTTCCGATTTTAGCCAGAAAACCCAATGTCGGTATATTGAAATCATGAAAATGCTCAAAAGAAGCATAAGTATGGTGAACGACCACTAACAATGCAGCAATACCTCTATACACCTGTATTACGTCAAAATATTTCTTTTTTTCCATTACTTATTTCCCAATACTTTCTTCCATTTCCTTCCTGTTACCTGTATGCCGTATTCCTCAGCGGTCTTTAGTACTGCATACAGTTACAATGTTTCCGTTAATAAAAACTCGGTGATATAAAAATGTTTCACTCCTTCTATGGAATCTCTCCAGAATTCGTCCATTGTTACCACATATTTCGGAAATTGGTCATTGATCGATAACAAATTCCCAAATTCCCTATTGACTGTTTGTTCATTTTCTAATTTATAGCAAACTTGAATATAAATTTTATTCCCGTGTTTTTCAGCGACAAAATCAATTTCCGTCTGATCCAATTTTCCTACATAAACCGTATATCCTCTTCTTTTGAGTTCCAGAAAAACGATGTTTTCTAAAATTCCTGAAATCATCCTGTCCCGGTTTCCCATCGTGGCATATACAATGGAAATATCACTTACATAAAATTTCTCCTGTGTTTTTAGTATTTCTTTCCCTTTGATGTCGAATCTGGGAACCCGATACAGGATAAATGCGCCCTCTAAGGCATTAAGATAATTATAAACCGTATTGACCTCCACTTTTCGTTGTTGGCTTTTGAAATAATCGGCTACATTTTTACCTGAAAAAGTATTCCCTATATTGTCGAAAGCATATTTGATTACACGCTCCAACAATTCCACATCACGAATTTTATAGCGTTGCACAGTATCTCGCAAGATAACAGAAGAATAGATATCATAAATCACTTTATACGCCGATTCTTCGGTATAGTCTAAAGTATGAATCACCGGAAAACCACCCATTCGCAAGTAGTGCAAAAATAGATTTTGGGTATTTTCTTGTTCGGAAAAATAATGACTTCTAAAATCCAAGAACTCTTTGTACGACAATGTGTAAACAGGAATTTCCACATATCTTCCCGCCAAGTACGTGGCTAATTCTGACGATAATAAATGAGAGTTGGAACCCGTAAGATAAATATCAACCTCAAAATCGACCAAAAATGAATTCACCGCTTTTTCCCAATTTTTCACTTCCTGAATTTCATCAAGCAGCAGATAGTATTTGTGTTGGGTTCTGATTTCATTTTTGATGAACAAATACAATTGAGGTGCTTCTGCCAATTCTGAATAAGCAAAACTTTCAAAATTAAGGGTAATAATGTGTTCTTTCTTTACGCCGTTTACAAACAATTCTTCTTTAAGCAAACGCAAAACCGTAGATTTCCCGGAACGTCTGATTCCGGTCAAAATCTTTATCTGAGGTTTATTGATAAAGGGTTTTATATTTTCTAAATAGCGCGGGCGTACAATCATTTTTTATGCTTATGACCACAAAAATATCATTTTATTACAAGTTTTTATGGATATAAGCATAAAAATTTTTATATATTTATGTGAAAAAATTTCTATTTGCATACTAAATCAATTCCAACATTTCTTTCCATTTCTTTTCGGTCACCTGCAAACCATACTTTTCTTCCACCAACTTCCGAGCATGCTGTCCCAAGTAGTGCCTCTTTTCACGATCTGCTTTCAATTGTAAAATTCGGCTGATCCAATCCTCGTCGGAATACGCCAGGAAGCCGGTTTTATTGGGGATGGCAACCTCTGAGTTCATACCCACATCCGACGCAATTCCTGGTACCCCACATGCGGCATACTGAATCAACTTATAGGCACATTTCCCTTTTTCCCATACCGAATCCTGCAGTGGCATGATGCCCACATCCATTTTTTGAATTTCTTTATTTTCGGATTCTTCCGACCATGGTATCCATTGGACATGATTGCCGAAACCCTGATCTTCCGGAATTCCCACAATATGAAATTCAATTTCAGCATCCAACTGTTGAATTTTTTCAATCCAATTTTTACAAGGAAGCAAATGCTTTTCAAAAGTGGTTTTCGTGCCCATCCATCCGACTACGAATTTTTTATTTTCAATTGCTGAATCTGACTTTACAGCATACCGTTCCAAATCAACGACCGTCGGAATAACCTCAATTCTTTTCGCACCCGCTTTTTTTGCTCGTTCCGCTAAATACGAATTCCCTGCAATGACAAGATCGGAAAACCGCATCACTTTATCGATTTTGTCCTTTAAAAATAATTTGAAGTAAGGATTTGAACTTTGGTCGTAATTATGAAAAATGGCATCATCATAATCCACAATATAGTGTACGCTGAAAAAATGCAGCAAACGTTCTGCAAAAGCGGGCAAATAAGGAAATAGTTCTTTTTCAATCACGATTTTGTCGTATCCAAAAACATGGAATAACACAAAAAAACGTCGGATATACGCTTTTATAATCGCTAACTTATTTTTCCTCCCGGCATAAAAATCATTGATATAGCTTTCAGAAAAAAAGGGTTTTACAACGATCTGAAAACCTTGCTTTTCCAGATATGGAAAATACTGATAACTCCGCATTCGCGAACTGGCCGCTTTCGACGTGTATTTCGTGAGGTACAGGATTTTCATTGCTGGCAAATATACGGGTTTTTGAGTTTCGATTATGACGAAACTTCATGAGGTTATCGCTTCTCGAACGCAACTAAGTACGATTCTGCTGCCGCTCCTAAAGAGAAATAAGCCAAAGCTTTCTCCCGAATAGCGCTTCGATCTACAGTTTTCGATTTTTGAATAAATGCCATGATTTCCGGAAGATGATCTTTTGTAACATACGAATGATCGAATAAAAAACACTCTTCAAAATGCTGTAGAATTTCTTCAGAATCCCCAATCCCTTTACTAGCGATGACCGGCAATCCACAAAGCAAGTACTCTCCTAATTTAATCGGCGCAACGCCTTGCATACTGAATGAAGGGGTGCGAAGGGCAAAAGCCATATCCGCGGCGTTAAGGTAAAAAGGGACCTCATGGGATTTTACCGATTTCAGGATGATACCAGTCTGGAATTCTTCCGGGATATTCTGTTGCGCAAATTCCGTATTTCCGGTAAGGATCAGAAACTTCGCTTTATGATTTTGTGTATATTTTTTTAAGATTTCCAACATCTGCGGC
>MKTK01000007.1:172979-187684 GCA_001898255.1 Chryseobacterium sp. 39-10
TTGTACACCACGGAAAATTTTCCCCGGTAGCGTTCTCCGATATTCCGGATGTGGATGTCAATGGCTTTTTGGGATCTCGTAATGACGGCATCAGCGGACTTCAGGATTTTGGTTTCGGCTGACTTCATTAGTCGGTATTGGAAAGATTTTTTCTGAAGACCCGCAAAATCAATTCTTTCCTCAATGGGTAAACCGTCTGCATCGAAAATGAGTCTAAAATCTCTTTTCTTGATCTGATTGATCATCATTGCCGGGAAAGTACTTCTCGGCATGACAATATCAATATTATGATCGGTGATATATTTTTTGATTTTCCCCACCGACGTAAAAACCGTAATCAAACTACCGATAGAAAGTGTCGGTTTTCTGATGACCAGCATTGCGGAATAGGTGATTCCCATTTTTTCAGCGGCACTCCTGGTCTGCGAAATCTTTTTTTCATCCGCCCAGGTAAACTGCAGCACATGAAAATTGACATTTTCCTTCTTTGAAATCTCATGAAAAATGGGCATAAACAAGCCTTCCATATAAGAAGTCTGCGGCCCGTCCCAGGTGATGAAGAGGAGGTTTTTCGATTTCATTAATTTATTTCCATTTATTGGTTAAGAAGCTTCGCAAATCCAAAGTAATGATTCCCTCGTACGTATTTCCCGAAAATTCATCCATTGTAACAAGCATTTTGGGATAATTGTCCTTAATTTTCTGCAAATTCCCGAATTCCCTTTCTATGGTTTTTTCCTCGTTAAGTGTCAATGCCACCTGAATGTAGAGTTTTTCGCCTTGCTTTTGGGCGATAAAATCAATTTCGTTGTTGTCCAGCATTCCGACTTCTACGGAATAACCATTTACCAGCAAATGATTATGGACAGCATTTTCCAGAATTTTCCCACGGTCTTCCGGGCGATAACCCCAAAGAGCATTTCTGATTCCCAAATTTTCAAAATAATATTTTTCTCCTACTTCAAACAAGCGTTTTCCCACAATGTCATATCGCCTGACCTGATGAATCAGAAATGCACTGACCAAATGCTGTATATAGAGCTGCACCTGATTAGGTGCTATATTCACTTTCTGGGATTTCAGAAAATCACTGATTTTTTTAGCGGAAAAAATACTGCCGGTATTGGATGCCAAAAATGCAACCAGCTGCTCCAAAAACACCGTATTGCGAAGCCCGAACCGGTTGACTACATCCCTGAACAAAATAGTGGAATAAATGTTTTTCAGATATTCAAAAGCGATTTCATCTTCTAACGAAAGATGGATAAGATAGGGCAAACCTCCGAATTTCAGATACTTATCTAAGCTTTGAGGCGTGTCTTCCAACTGATGAAATACCAAAAATTCTTCATAGGAAAGACTATAAACATGAATCTCTATAAATCTCCCGCTCAGATGTCCCGCAATATCTCCCGATAATAAATTGGCGTTGCTGCCTGTACAGTATAAGTCCAGATTTTTATCCAAAACCAGAGAACGAAGTGCTGCTTCAAAATTTTCGATGTCCTGAATTTCGTCTATGAACACATAGGTTTTTTCTGTTTCCGATTTATGCTGCAAAACATAGCTGTTCAAATCCTCTGCTGTTTTTATCGCTGCAAAAGCTAAATCTTCTTTGTTGATATAAATGATGGTTGCGTTTGCATCTTT
The DNA here is from genome assembly GCA_001898255.1 of Chryseobacterium sp. 39-10. Classification (GTDB taxonomy): domain Bacteria; phylum Bacteroidota; class Bacteroidia; order Flavobacteriales; family Weeksellaceae; genus Kaistella. The sequence goes on from MKTK01000007.1 coordinate 174,630, forward strand.
TTGCTGAATCAGCTGAATCAGCTGAAACAAGAGATAGCTTTTCCCGACACGGCGCTGTCCGGTAAAAACTTTAATCAAATTTTTACCTATAAACGGCTCTACTCTTTTTAAATAAAGCGGACGGGCAAGGCTTTCTTTTGAAGCTAACATTGTTTTAATTATACTTTAAATTCGCGGCAAATATAATATTTCTTATAATCATAGTTACAATAATCTGTAATTTATTTAAAAATTATAATCATACTTATAGATTTTGTTTAATCCTTTTTATTAGGAATTTTCATTGGAAATGGGCATAAACAAACCTTCCATATACGAAGTCTGCGGGCCATCCCAGGTGATGAAGAGGAGGTTTTTCATGCTTTGTAAATTTCCATTAATTTTTCCACATGATTTTCAAGTGAGAAATTTTCAATGATTGTTTTATGTCCGGCTTCTCCAATTTGCTTTCTTTGCATAGCAGACATTTGAGTGATTTCTTTTACTTTTAAAAATAAAGCTTCTTCATTATCCGCAGGAACCAAAAACCCATTAACTCCATCTTTAATAATTTCAGGAGCTGCACCGACAGAAGTGCTTAAAGATGGGGTTTTGCTGTACATGGCTTCGACAAGAGAATTGGAAAAACCTTCAGAATGAGAATTCAAAACATATAAATCAGCCTCCAACAAATGAGGGTATGGATCACTGATCAAACCTAAAAAATCTACATTTTCATGGATTTCAAGATTCTGAACTAAATTTTTCAGCTCTCCTTCTATACTTCCCTTTCCGGCGATTGAAAGTCGAATTTCTCTTCCTTCATTTTTTAATCTTTTGACAACATTTAAAACGCCTTCTATGTTTTTTACCGGCTCCAGTCGGGAAATCATGATGATTTTAAATATTTCCTGAATTTTATATAAATCTTTCCTAGTTTCAATTGATTTAAAAATTCCGAAGTTATGAATGACTTTGGTTTTTAATGGATTTAATTTGTACGTTTGAATTAAATTATCAACTACAATTTTTGATTCTCCTACAACCCAATCTGCTTTTTTAAAAATATATTGAAAAATTTTTTTTGCTTTTGATGAATGGTTGGGAATACCTATTTCTTCTACAACTATCGTTTTAACTCCAGCTAATTTTCCGGCAAAAAAACCAAAAAAATTGGCTTCTGCTCCCGAAGTATGAAGCACATCCGGCTTCTCTTTTTTAAGAAAGAGAAACAATTTCCAGATGGTGGAAAGTGACGGAATTTTGTGATTCAGATGCAGGCATACCGTTCTTTTTCCTTTAGCCTGTATTTTTTTTTCTGACTGACCGCCTTTACCAAGAGCAACAAATACCCATTCGTTTTCCACATCTTCAAGAGAGGAAAGATTGACCATTTTGGATTCTATTCCTCCAAAATCAAGGAATGTGGAAAGACGAAGGATTTTCATTATTAATAGACTTTTCTTAAAAAGAATTTGAGATACATGCGTAAATATCTGTTGAGTTTTTTATTGGACACTATTTTTTGTCCTACAGAAAGTGGCAAATAATAAGGTAGATGAAGAAAAAAATAATAGTACTTATTTTGTTTTAAATTTCTCTTTGCTTTGTTATGATTTGTTGTACTAAAATAATACGGATACAAATTAAAATAAACGTATTTTGAAACAAAAGTTGAAAAATCCGGATTGTTTATTTTTTCAATCAGCGGTTTATAATATTCATTAATAACTCCAACTAAAGTATTTTCAACATTACCAATTGATGCTGTAGCTTGATGTACATCTTCATCTGAATAATACACTAATGTATTTTCAACATAAAAGACATTTCCACCACTTGCAACCGTTCGCAACCATACGTCAATGTCTTCTCCTCTTTTGAGGTTTGGATTGAATCTAGAGTTATCGTCAAAAAAAGATCTTTTTACAATTGTAGCTGAAGTCAGAAACAAAGTATTTTGAACAGCAACCCGAAAATAATGATCAATTTTCTTATTCTTTATTTCATCATATGAATTTTCTAAAATCTTTTTATCTCTCGAATAATGAGAACCTACTATTTTAACATCCGTATTATTGTTTATAATTTTTGAAGCAAATTCCAGATATTGAGAATGCCAACAGTCATCAGCATCTAAAAAAGCGATATAGGGTTGGGTTGCATTTGCAATTCCGGTATTTCTTGCGACCGAAACCCCTTGATTTTTCTGGATAATCAGTTTAACTTTATCTTGGTATTTATTGTGTATTAATTTTGTTATATCATCTTGTGAACCATCATCCACTAAAATGATTTCATAATCATTAAAAGTCTGAGCTAATACAGAGTCCAGACATCTTTCAATGTATTCTCTTTTTTTATAATATGGGATAATTATTGAAAACATTTTATTTCCATTGAACATTTGTTCTGATGACTTTTGCGGGAACACCTGCGGCAAGGCAGTTTTCCGGAATATCTTTATTCACCAAAGAACCGGCAGCTATCACAGCACCATCACCAATTGTTACCCCTTTCAGTACCGTAACATTTGTACCTATCCATACTTTATTTCCAATTACAATAGGAGCTGTTGGATTGCCGTTGCCTATAATTTCATGTGCGTCACTATCCCAAATAGTGAAGTTTTCAGAAATGGCTACATTGTTTCCAATTGTTATTTCTTCATAGCATCTTATTTTGCAATATCTATTGATGTAACCACTACCTAACTTGAGTTTTGCATTTTTAAAGACCATAACATCACAACCACTATGGATAAAAAACGTATTTTCTACATCAATAGTCGAATTTTGATACATTTCTAAATTACCAATAAAAGGATCTTTTTTTGTAATAAATCTATTAATACATAAAAAACCATTTTTGATATTGATATGAGAGGACTTGCTAATTTTATAATAGGATTTTCCAAAGAACCAAATTCTTGATCCTTTTGCCCTTATTCCTTTTATAAAAAGGTTTGCGCAAATATTTTTTACTTTAAGGAAATGAATATTTTGTATATAAAATGTTCTAAGATTCATTCATTAGATGTTTATACAGGTTATCAATTCTTTCTACATAAGCTTCTTCCGTATATTCTTTGCTTGCTTTTTCCCATCCGGCTTTTCCCATTTGTTGTCTCAGTCCCGGGTTGTGGTAAAAAATTTCCAATTTTTCAATAATTTCTATAACATTCATTGGTTCAACTAAAAAGCCGGTTTCTTTATCATCCACAATATATTTCATACCACCTACTTTGGTTGCTATAACTGGTAATTTATTGAGCATCGCTTCTGCCAAGACCAATCCGAACGCTTCACGTGCAGAAACTAAGGCAAAAACATCCATCAGCTGGTAGAACAAAGCAACATCTGATTGATACCCAGCAAAAATGACTTTTTCTTCTATTTTTAAATCCTGTGCGAGCTGTGTGTATCCTGCTTTTTCCTGCCCGTCGCCTACAAGCAATAATTTAACATTTTCCTTATCCTTTGAAAACTCGGCGAAGGCTTTAATCAGATCCGAAAAACGTTTATGACTGTCCTGATTCATCCTGCCGGTTGAACCAATGACGAAATCTGTTTCGGAAATATTCCATTTTTTTCGGGCTTCAGTGATTTCGCCTGCCTGTACATTTCTTGGTAACGCGACACCGTTGTTTATCGTAATGGCTTTGGAAGCAGGAAGATGAAGTTTCCCTTTCAAATATTCCTCAGTTACTCCTTGTGAAACTCCAATCACTTTATCGGCTATTTTGGAAAAAATTTTCATCAGCAAATTCCCTTTCCAAGAACGATTTTGAGGATCGGAAGTTTCTTCTAAAATGATAATCGGAACTTTTTTCAGAAAACCATTGATTGCTGCCATCGTAACCCCTTCAAAAACGGCACCGTGGATGATATCCGGTTGGTAATCCTCGATGATTTTCTGTACTTTTTGATGTTGCTTCCAATCGAAAGGAGATTTTAATCTTCCTATAGGAATCACTTCAAAACCTTCTGCACGTATTTCTTCCGGAATATTCCCGATCGCAAATGTGCAGATGAACTTTTGGTCAAAAATATTTTTATCTAAGTGTTTTGCTAGAGATAAACGTCTTCTTTCCACCCCACCTGAAGCCATGGTTTCCTGTATGTGGAGGATTTTTATTTTGTTCTGCATATCTGTTTGCTGTTCACCCTGTCAAGGTTTGGAACCTTGACAGGGTTCTTTTAATCGCTTATTGTTTGTTTTTCAGTTCGTTTATTAGCAATTTTTCCAATTTATCTTTGGGTAACAGCTGATATTCTGCAACTCCAATTGGTTTATTGATGTCCTGAAGTGCTATTTCTACATCTAAATGGTCTGTATCGGCACAGAGTATAATACCGATAGCGTGATTTTCATCTTGTTTCTTTTCCAACTTATCGAGTAAAGAAAGATATAAATTCATTTTACCCACATATTCGGCTTTAAAATTTCCTATTTTTAATTCGATAGCCACCAGGCAACGCAATCCTCTGTGAAAGAAAAGCATATCCACAAAATATTCTTTGTTATTATACTCCAATCGATATTGATTTCCTATAAAGCTAAATCCTCTACCTAATTCTAAAATAAAGGTTCTGATTTTAGCGATGAGCCGGTTTTCCAGCTCCAACTCTTTCACAGGTTCTATGATGCCTAAAAACCCGAGGTTATACGAGCTTTTAAATACCTCATTGGCGTATTCTGCGTGAACGGTGGGAAGAGTTTCTTTAAAATTATGGGTTTTTATTTGTTTTTGAGTCTGACTGTAGGTATCCATTTTGATGGCGTTTAGTAACAAGTCTCTTGACCATCCTTTTTCTGCCACTTGATTTGCATAAAACTGAATTTGGGCATCATCTTTTATTTTGTTTATCAAAAGAAGGTTGTGCCCCCAAGGTAATACTGCGACAAGCTGTCGCAGTTTTGTATCTGCCTGATAATAGCGTTCATAAAACCGCTTCATATCCCACAAATTTCTGGGGGACAATCCCATATCCGGAAATTCTGACTTTAAGTCTGTGGAAAGTTGTCGAACTACATTGCTACCATATCCTTCTGCCAGTTGTTTTTCAAAAAGCAATTTTCCTAAGTTCCAGTAGGCAGACTGTATGCCACTATTTACCTGTCTGGCAATAAAGTTGCGGGCTGTCAGAATCTGCTCTACAGCTTGTTTTAGTAAGTCACTATACTCGTTGTTGTGGATATTTGGCTCCTTGTTCATTTCTTACGTACTATATTCCTGTTGGTTTGTTTCCAAGGTGTCCAGACAGCGTCTGGACATTTGGATATTCAATATAAAACTTTCTCATATTGAACAAATTGGAACGGGAAAATCCTTTCCCTATTTCGTTGGTCAATTGTTTGGAAAGGTTGAGTATGATCTGTCTGGAGGTTTGATTGTCAATGTTATTCTTCTGTTCGGTTTCAACGATTTCTTTCCCGATTTGCCAATAGGTCAAGATAAGATCTTGATTTATTTTTTGAGTTACATTTTTTCTCGCATTAAGAAAGATGTGTTTAATGCTTTCTAATAAATTTTCATCAATATTGTGCAACGCTCTTTCCATGCTCTAAAAATAGTAAAACGATATCACATAATTTGCTTTTAACCCTGTCAAGGTTTGGAACCTTGAAAGGGTTTTTGAAAGACGTATTTTTTACTACTCCGCTGCAGTTTTCCTGGATGTAAAGGATTTTGATTTTATGTTGCATCAATCTATTAATAAGTTCAGTAGTTTTTCATTTAATTTTTCTTGGCAGTAATTATTTTCTACTTCGGTAATTGCATTCTGTCTTACTTTTACTATTTCATCTGAAGAATAATTCTGCATAATCCATTGTAGTTTTTCCACAAACTGATTTACATTTCCCGGCTCGCATAAAAACCCGGTTTTATTATGAACTACGTAGTCAGGAACACCACCAATATCGGATGCTACAATTACTAAACCGTTAGCCATTGCTTCTAAATTTGCCAAACCCTGGGTTTCTGCCCTTCCTGTTTGGTCCCTAATACCAGGATATAGATAAATTTGAGATTTTTGAAGTATATCCAAAACATTCGCATGATCTAAACTTTTAATGATTTTTACCTTGTTTTGAAGCGTATATCTTTCAATCACCTCTGAAAGTATGTCATATTGAGGTCCGTCACCGATTATGGTATAAGTAAAATTGATTGATCTTTTATTGATTTCGTTTATAATATCTAATGCCACCAAATATCCCTTCAAATCAATCAATCTTCCAACTGATATTATATTAAACTGTTCCGGTTGAAAATCTGAGATTTCTTTTGAGATATGTTTTCTCATTATCCCTACAGGAAGCTTATTCAATTTTTCTTTGTTCAGCCGATAAGTCCGTAAATCTTTGTAAGCGAATTGGGAACCCAACAGGATTTCATCTGCATAACTATTTAAAATATCATAAAACCCCACCGGATATTTAGTGAAATTCATATCGAGCCCATGAAACCTTACAACGAGTTTAGTTACTTTTGGAATCACTTTTAATTGTTTTAGCTCGGCAATAAGTTTTCCGTTTGTACCGAAGTGGCAGTAGATTGTATCAAATTTACTTTTTCTAAAAAAAGGAATGAGAGAAACCAATGATCCGTTCAGTCCATTTTTATATCGTAATGTAGCAAACATTTTTAGGTCGAACTTCCTCAACGCTTTTAGCCAACGTTTTGTAAAATTAGATTCGAAATAAAGTCCCATTACCTTTTTTTCTGTACTATCCTTTCCATAATGCAGTATTGTTACATCCACATCTTTCTGAGATGACAGGAACTCGATTTCGTCAGAAATAAATGTTTCAGACTTTTTCCCAAAATAATTGATGAATACTAAAATCCTTTTTTTGTGCATTATTTTTTATACTGTAAAAATTTGTACAAGGATTTACAAGCCAAACCTATGTGACCTGTTTTTACCGACCACTTAAGACCCGAATAATAATTTAAATAAATATTTCGCCAATGAATTTGTTTAAATTTCCCATCAAGATATTCGTTAAGCAAAAGATTAAACTTTTCTACATTTTGTGCCCACAAATACCTATCCTTCCCGGTAGATGCTCCACCATCATTTCTACGATATACTAAAGAAATATTTGGTTCATACTTAATCTTACCAGTTTTTGCTAATAAAGCAAATAATAAGGTATCACCAAAAGGATACTCACCATAATTTGCTGGCAATTTTACATTTTCATTTCTAAAAAGTACCGATGCTGTATGAAATTTTCTTCCTATAATTATTTCTTCTATGCTGACATCACAACTATTTAGTTTATCAGAAAATACATAAGATGTGTTGTGTCTTTCATCTAGAACTTTACTATTTTCCGCAACCATCGAATAATCGGTATTTTTTTCAAGAAAATCTACTTGCCTTTGTAATTTCTGCGGATCCGTCCAATAATCATCGCCTTCGCAGAGGGCAATGTATTTTCCAGTTGCCTGTTCCAATGCCCAGATGAAATTGGGCATCATGCCTTTGTTGGTTTCGTGTTTGGTGTATTTTATTTCAAAGTTGCTTGGTGCAGGGTTTTCTAAGAAATACTTTTTCACGACCTCATCGGTGGCATCCGGAGAATTATCATTGGCTATAATAAATTCAATAGGACCTTCATATTGCTGCATCAACACACCATCAAGGGTTTCCGTGATGTATTTCTCGTGACCATAGGTGATGGTGACTACGCTAACTTTGGGTAATTCCATATTCATGTCTTACATCAATTCTTTTTTTACCACTGCAGGGATGCCTGCTACCATTACATTTGCAGGTATATTATTTCTAACAATGGCTCCCGCTGCAATAACAGAATTACTTCCGATAACAACATCAGGAAAAATTACTGAACCTGCTCCTATACTTACAAAATTCCCTATATCGGCTCTTCCCAAGATACTGGTTGATGGTGAAATTTCACAAAACTCCCCAATTTTAACATCATGTGTAATCACTGAATTGTAGTAAACCATGGTGCCTTTCCCAATTATAACATCATTAGAAATTTTAACTCCTGAAAGAATGTTACATCCCGAACTGATCTGTATTCCAAAACTTCCTATTTCCGCATTTTTACTGATGACAGTGCTCAATTCGCCTCCTATGCTTTCAAATTTATCGCAAAGCTTTTTTCTTAAGAAAGGATTTCCAATGCCTAAAACAAATTGATTTGAAGTCTGAGTAAAATAGGTTTTAGCTTCCTCTATGGTTCTTAAGACCGGAAATTCCCCAAATAATTTTTCAGGCATATCGTCACTAACATCATCATAAAAACAAAGGTTTTCAGTTTGTCCGTTTTGATGAAGAATTTCCAGTACTTCCTTAGCGAAGCCTTTTGCACCAATAATCAGCATAATTAATTATTTTGAACTCTTAATATCAATCGACAAATCAGATCCACTTCTTCCAAAGTCAGATCATAATACAAAGGCAAGCATAAAACCTTTTTTGAAATATCATCAGTCAACGGCAAATCCTGTGGCTTCACATAAGGCAAGGATGTAGCCAGCGAAGGATAAAAATACCTTCGGGTAAATATTTCATTCTGCTTTAGGAGCTCTACACATTGCAACATCAATGCTTCCGAATCAAACACCAACGGGTAATAGGCAAAATTGTTTTCCGAAGCGGCATGCCATATTGGTCTTCGTGCTTTCAGGTTCTTCAGTTTTTCATCGTATCTTTCGGTGAGTTCTTTTCTTTTCTGATGAATTACGTCCAAATATTTTAAATTCGCCAAGCCCATTGCGGCGTGGTATTCGGAATTTTTTCCGTTTATGCCCAAATCGGCAAAACTTTCAGGACCATCAAAACCAAAGTTTCTCATGTACGCCAACTTCTTGAGCAAAGCTGCATCTTTGGTTACCACCAATCCACCCTCCACCGAGTGGTAGAGCTTGGTGGCATGCAGACTGCAAGTCGAAATATCACCGTATTCAAAAATGGATTTGCCATTCACCTCAACGCCAAAAGCGTGTGCCGCATCGTAAATGACTTTAAGCTGATGCTTTTTCGCGATGGTTTCAATTTTCTCCACATCGCACGGATTTCCGTACACATGAGTCGCCAAAATAGCGGTAGTATTCGGGGTAATTGCCTTCTCGATCTTGCCTGCATCGATGTTTAAAGAATGTTCATCAATATCCACAAAAACCGGCGTACAGTGTTCCCAAACAATCGCACTGGTCGTAGCTACAAACGAAAACGGTGTGGTGATGATTTCACCTTTCAGGTCTAATGCTTTAATTGCCATTTGCAGTGCGACGGTACCGTTGGTCACAAAAAGCAGGTGATTGACTTTCAAAGTATCCTTCAGTCTCAGTTCCAAATCACTGGCAAGCGGCCCCATATTGGTAAGCCAGTTGCGTTTCCAGATTCCGTCAAGATAATGCTGGTAAACCTGCTGTGGAGGTAAAAAAGGTTTGGTTACGGGAATCATTTTTTTAATAAATCTTTTAAATAATTAATTTCTTTGAATTTGAAAATCCATACGGTGCCCAAATAGAGTCCGGCATATAAAAAGGTCAGCACCAATAATCTTGGCAAATCTAACCAATTATGAAAAAAGAAACGGTCTGCGAAATAAATAACTAACGCAATAAATGCAGAAAGTGATATGATCGGCATTAAGTCTAATATCTGTTGCATCGAGCCATAGTTCAACATCTTTCCGGTATAGTGTGTGTTGATGAAAAATGCCAACACTGAAAATATGACCTGTCCCCAAACAATACCGATAACTCCGAACGATACCGAAACAAGAAGCGTGAGGATTTGCAAGCCTTTCTTCCAAAATTCAAGTTTCAGGAACAGATCTGAACGGCCTTTTACTTTTAAAATATTCAAGTTGTAGGCATGTATAGGATATAGAATCCCGGACAGTACCAGCACCTGCAAATACGGAATTGCAGGCAGCCACTTGTCGGTCAATAAAAACCGAATCATCGGTTCTGCAACCACCATCATTAGAAACAAAACCGGAGAAATAACAAAAATCACGAGTTTCATCAGTTTTTGATACACCTCTTTCAGTTTGACATCATTGTCTTTAATTTTAGCAAACAAGGGAAAAGTAACCTTGTTCAAGGCCGCAGACAGATTATTAACCGGTAATTGTTTGAGGTTATCTGCTCTGTTATAATACCCCAACTGCGCACTGGAAAAATATTTTCCAATGAGAATGGTATAAAGATTTGTAAAAACCGTATCTAAAAGCCCCGATAAAGTCATTTTATATCCAAAGCTAAAATGTTCTTTGAATTTCGCACGATCAAAAATAAGCTGCGGTCTCCATCTGCTATAAAACCATAGCTGAATTCCTCCCACGACTGACTGGATAAGCGGATAAAATACCAAGGTCCATATTCCGAAACCATTATAAGCCATCACCACGGCCGCAAGTGCTCCAATAATCAGTGAGGGCAATTGAATTTTAAACAGCGTTTTAAAGTCCATCGCTTTGGTAAACCTTGTTCCCTGCACCGCAGTCAGAGATCCAATGATAATGGAGAGACTGTACACTCTAATGACCGGCGTCAGTATTTCCACTTTATAAAAGTTAGCAATCAAAGGGGCTGTCAAAAAAATAATGATATACATGGCGACCGCCACCCCCAAATTGAACCAAAAGACCGTCGATAAATCCCGGTCATCTATTTCCGAAGAACGAATGAGACTTGAAGACATCCCGCCATCCACCAATGAGGAAGCTATTGACATCACCACGGTGAACATTGCGATGGTTCCGAAATCAGAGGGCAATAATAATCTCGCTAGAATAACGCTTACCGCAAAAGTAATCAGCTGTGTACCAAACTGCTGTGCAAAGGTCCAGATCATGGAGGACACCGCCTGCTTTTTTAAAGACATGTAATCGTGTTCTTTCTTAGTTTTTTAATCAATCATTCCCAAACAAATCCCTTGTATAAACTTTCTCTTCCACATCCGCAAGTTCGGGTGCTTTACGGTTGGAGATGATTACATCACATTCCTGTTTAAAGCTTTCCAAATCTTTGGTGACGCGGGAACCGAAGAAGGTTTCTTCTTTCATTACGGGTTCGTACACCACCACTTCGACGCCTTTGGCTTTGATGCGCTTCATCACGCCCTGGATCGCTGAAGCCCGGAAATTGTCGGAACCGGATTTCATAATCAGGCGGTACACGCCCACTTTCTTGGGGTTTTTTGCTAAAACAGAATCGGCGATAAAATCTTTTCTGGTTCGGTTGGCATCCACAATGGCCTGAATGATATTGTTCGGCACGCTGTCGTAGTTCGCCAACAGCTGTTTGGTATCTTTAGGAAGGCAATAACCGCCGTAACCAAAAGACGGATTGTTGTAATGCGAACCAATGCGGGGATCCAAACCTACGCCTTCGATGATCTGCCGGCTGTCGAGCTGATGCGTCTGCGCATAACTGTCGAGTTCGTTGAAATACGCCACCCTCAATGCGAGGTAGGTATTGGAGAAGAGTTTAATCGCTTCGGCTTCTGTGGAATGGGTAAATAACACCGGAATGTCTTTTTTGACCGCCCCCTCTTTGAGGAGTTCCGCAAAAACCTCTGCTCTTTCGCTCTGTTCGCCAATGATGATTCTTGAGGGATATAAATTATCATACAACGCCTTACCTTCCCGCAAGAATTCCGGGGAAAAGATAATGTTCTGAAAATCCAGTTTCTTTTTTAAATCTTCAGTAAAACCCACCGGTACCGTGGATTTGATGATGACCACCGCTTGCGGTCGGTATATTTTAACGTCAGCAATCACCGCTTCCACACTGTTGGTGCTGAAGTAATTGGTTTTCGGATCGTAATCCGTCGGAGTTGCCACGATTACATAATCGGCGTTCTGGTACGCTTCCTCCTGATCGGTGGTGGCTTTAAACTGTAAGTTTTTATTTTGAAGAAAATCACTGATTTCGTGATCCTCAATCGGCGACACCTGTGCATTGAGCATCGCCACTTTTTCGGGAACAATATCCAACGCCACCACTTCATGGTGCTGCGCCAGTAAAAGGGCATTGGAAAGCCCTACGTAGCCGGTACCGACAACTGTGATTTTCATTTTTTCTTTCATCTTAGGCTAACGCCATTGTTTTACCACTTATTATAATTAATTTGTTTTCTTCCTTTAGTTCTTTTGTCTTGAAACAAAAGAACCAAAAATTCAAGACTGGATCTTTTTGCTAAAAACCAAAATTCTTTTTTCCAGAAAATCCACAAACTTGCGCGGATTTACTGTAGTTTCTTCGATTGAAACGTACTGCCGCGCTTCGGACAGTGTGGATTTTTATATGTTTTTCTTTATTGTACAATCGCTCGAAAAAAGTATTTTCGTTTTTTTAACGCAAAAATCTCCTAAGTCATTGTTGGGATACTAAACAAATTTATGGAAGGTATTCATTTCTGTTGTGTTTATTTACCCACCCGCTAACTGAGCCCTACAACTTCTGGTCCGCGTTTTCAAGAATTCCTTTCACATCATACACCACCGCTTTTTCTTTAAGGCTGAGGTTCAGGTCCAGGTTCAGGAATTCGTTGTGGGCTACGCCCAATACGACTGCGTCGTATTTCAGGCTGGATGATGGGTGTGCAGACGTTCCGTCTGAGGTTCCTCGCTCCGTTTCACTTCGCTCGGAATGACATCCCGGTAATTCGTTAAGACATTCCAGTCCGTACTCATGTTTTACTTCTTCTGGTTTTGCCCAGGGGTCGTAAATGGTGACCTTTATGCCGTAGTCTTTCAATGCGGCTACCACATCTACAATCTTGGTATTGCGGACATCCGGACAATTTTCTTTAAACGTGATTCCTAGCATCAGCACTTCGGCACCGTTGACCGCAATGTCTTTTTTGATCATGGCTTTTACGACCTGAGAGGCGACATAAGAACCCATCGAGTCGTTCATGCGTCTTCCTGCCAGGATAATCTCCGGATGGTAACCGAATTCCTGTGCTTTCTGCGCCAGGTAATAGGGATCCACGCCAATGCAGTGTCCACCCACAAGGCCCGGTTTAAAGGGAAGGAAATTCCATTTGGTGCCGGCTGCTTCCAGCACA
>MKTK01000008.1:0-59800 GCA_001898255.1 Chryseobacterium sp. 39-10
ATAGATTTTAGGATAATCAAAAAAATGAAAAATAAAAATCGTGCTTAAGCAAAGCGAAAGCAAATGTATACTTGTTCGAGCGCTGATCAAAATAGCACATGGATAACAAAACCATACTCCATAGATAGAGCATAGATAAAGCATGGATAAAGCATGGATAGTGCATGAATTAAGTTTTGTTTCAAAGTGAGTACATCAATAAAAATCATTTCCATTATCATCCGCATTATGCAGTATGAGAATTCTAAAACGCATAAAAAAAGTACTTCTACTCGCAAAATTTAAATGGAATAGTAATAATTATTTTTTTGGCCAAATCTTCGTGCGTTCCCCAATCCACAATTTCCCCATGATCCTTGACGATGATGTGGTCGGCATGGCGCACGATGTATAATCGGTGAGCAATCGTCATGCTAGTACTTTATTCATCGATGCATTGTATGCTACGAATTCGAAGATCTTGATTATTCTTCAAAATAGTCTAAAACATAATTAATCCAATCTTTTTTCTAAAATATCCAAAAACGGGCTATAGGCATACAGTTCATGTTCATCTAGTCTCATAACCTGTGCAAGTGGCTACGGTTGCAAAGGAAATTTATAACTTCCTTCGCCCTGCTAGTTAGTAAACAATTCATTTGTTTTCTGATTAAAATTATAAAGATAAACACAATGTGCCATGACGTAAAATTAGGATATTATAAAAACTAATAATATCCCTCTTTGCAGTGGTTTTCATCTTTTCAATTCATTCCTATGCGTTCCGAAATTATAATCGCTGAGGAATGCCTACGATCATTTTTTATATTTTATACTAGTATTTGTAATGAAAACACTTTTCTTAACTTCTTCTTTTTCAGATGTTGCCCACTATTTCGAGGAATTTGTAGGTCATGCAGTACACGGCAAATCGGTCACTTTTATCACCACCGCATCCGTTCCCGAAGAATTTACTGGATATATAAATGATGATAAAAATGCTTTTGAACAATTGGGGATTAGCATCGAAGAATTGGATGTTACTGGAAAAACAGAAAGCGAAATCAAAAAAATGTTTGCCAAAAACGACTTTATATATGTTTCGGGAGGAAATACCTTTTACCTGCTTCAGGAACTGAAAAAATCAGGCGCAGACCAATTGCTCACAGCAGAAATTGAAAAAGGAAAAATCTACATCGGAGTTTAGGCAGGAACAATGATACTCTCTCCAGATATTACCTACGCACAAATGATGGATGACAGCACCAAAGCGCCCGAACTCATCGATTTTACCGGATTGGGAATAGTTCCGTTCTATCCATTGCCCCATTTCAAAAGCGAGCCATTTGCTGATGTTGCAGATACGGTATTGAAACGCTATCAAAATCAACTTTCTTTAATTCCTATGAGCAACACTCAGGCGATTGAAGTGCTGGGTAATCAGCAGAAGATTGTTGGTATATTAAAGAAAGAAAAAACAAATCCTGCTGTTTATTTTGAAATTCCTGTGACGGATATGGAACGGGCAATAGCCTTCTATGAAGCAGTGTTTTCATTTGAATTTGAGCGGGAAGAGTTTGATGGTTACGATATGGCTTTTTTCCCTTTATCAGAAGATAAAACCGGCATAACAGGAGCACTGGTAGAAGACGACATTTATAAACCTACTACCTGATTCCATAAATTATCAATGATACAGCACAGCGAAATGTCCGGTAGCGATTTGCATTACAAACTCTATCAGCACTAAATCCGTTTTGGTCTCAATTTTAAATTAAAAATTTATCGAACTTTGTCTTGTGCTTCAGGCAAGAAAATCAAACGTGAAAACCGCACTTTATTTTCATCGGCAAACGAAGCCATTAAAAAAGGTGTTTGTCCTTGCGGACATTGTACGAAAGTCGAATATCAAAAATGAAAGAATGGATTTATTTAACCAAACTATAGATAAAAATAAAAATTGGCTTCCTTACGAGGGAACGGTAAACTATTTCGGCAAATTATTCAGTCAAAAAGAAGCCGACAACTATTTTGAAAAATTGCTCAACACTATTGAATGGAGAAACGATGAAGCAATTATCTTCGGAAAGAAAATCATTACCAAACGAAAAGTAGCATGGTATGGCGACAAGACTTTCAAATACACGTATTCCAACACAACCAAATATGCTTTGGCGTGGACAAAAGAACTATTGAAGCTCAAAACCGCGATAGAAAAAGAAACAGGTGAAACCTTTAATTCCTGTTTGTTGAATTTGTATCATAACGGAGAAGAGGGAATGGCTTGGCACAGCGACGCAGAAACCGATTTAAAAAAGAACGCAGCTATCGGCTCACTGACTTTTGGGGCAGAACGAAAATTTGCTTTCAAACACAAACAGACAGGCGAAAAAGTAGAGTTGCTTTTGGAACATGGTAGCTTGTTGGTTATGAAAGACACCACACAAACCCACTGGTTACATCGTTTACCACCAACAAAACGTATCACAAAACCGAGAGTAAATCTGACGTTCAGAACGATTGAAGAATACAAGTAGCCGCTAACAAGGTGTTTGAAAGAGAAAGGAAGCGGTGCTTCAACCGATTTTTGTGCTAAAAATCTAATCTAATGCAAGCTGCAAATCTTTCAAATAACTAACGACAAATTGAAAATACTAACAAATTGGAACTTCCAAAGTATTCCATAAAACATAAAATAAAATCATATTAGGTGAAGATGAAATTTAGCGTTTCTCTTATTTAAAAACTCATAGCATAAATGAGCCAGACCAGAAAGAACTAACGATCTGTACCTTAGCAAAGTTCAAATCAATTTAGTAAATATATTACATTGCACCGCCGACTTTCCACAGCCAAATTGTTCCAGCATAATATGAAAAGTAAATACCCCAAGGTGATCCTTAAGATAGTCAACTAAGAAAAAAACATTATTCTTAAATTGCTAAACAATTTCTTGGATACGAACCAAAAAATGATCAACCTATTGCCCTAAATAACAAACCATTCTATAGAAAGTAAATAAAATGAATAACATAGAAATTTTTGAAAACGAAAGAGCGGCTGGCTACAATCAATTTGTTGAAACGTGGATACCAAACTATCACAATTTTTTAGACTGTTTGCCCCAACTTTTACGCAAAAATACCAAACCGAGAGATTTGTTGGTAGTCGGTTGCGGAACGGGAAACGAAATAGAAAGGTTTGCAAAAGCGCCCGAAAAGTGGATGATAACAGGTATTGATCCATCACCTGCAATGATAAAACAAGCAAACGAAAAACTTCAAAATTCCGACAGCGTGACTTTAATTGAAGGTTTGGTTTCCGACCTTGAGGTTGATAAAAAATATAGTGCAGCGACACTCCTGCTTGTCCTGCATTTTCTTGAAGATAATGGTAATAAATTAAATTTATTAAAAGACATTTCCGACAGGTTGTTGTCGGGTGCGACTTTTGTAATGCTTGACATAACTGGCGATAAAAAACAAATCAAACAAAATCTCAATGTGCTCAGACTTCTTTTGCCGGATGGCTTAGATGAAGAAATGATAAATTTTCGAATGAACAGAATAGAAAATGAACTTTTTGCCATATCAGAACAACGACTTTCGGAATTGTTGCAAGAAGCAGGTTTTGAAGCACCAATTCGTTTTTTTCAGTCGTCAGTTTATGTAGGTTGGATAACAAAAAAGAAATGAACGCCGCTATCCTGTGGAAGCTGCCCAAAACACAGCACGTTTAGTAAGCATAATGAACAGCACGCAAACTTTGATTTAAAAAAGCTTTTTGTAAAATATTGAAGCAAAGTTACCGCACCATTGCACCGTATGGTCAAAAATTAAAATTTATAACCATTTGATTATCATTATATAAAATTAACAATAGTCAGAATATTATAAAAACTCTATGAAACAATTTAAACGTATAATTACCACTATTTCTCTAATAGTTTCAGCAAATATTTTCTCTCAAACATATAAATATGAAAATCTAAATAAATTTCTAAAATATATTGAAAATAATAATTTGGGTGTAGGAAGTGTATCAATATGTAAGAATAACAAAGTAATTTATAATAAAAATTTTGGGCAAAAGAACATAAAAAATCTGAAATTTAATAACAATACAAAATATCATGTTGGCTCGGTAACCAAAATGATAACGGCTACATTAATTTTTAAACTAATTGAAAATAAACAGTTAAAATTAGAAGATAAACTATCTGATTTTTATCCACAAATTCCTAATTCTGAGATAATAACTATTAAAAATTTACTTGAACACAGTAGTGGTTTAGGAAGTTATGTTGTAAAAGATGGAGATGTGTGGGTAACAAAGAAAGTTCCTGAGAACGAAATTTTTGATTTAATAATAAAGCAAGGTGTCAATTTCCAACCTAATGAACAAATAAAATATTCAAATTCCGCTTATTATTTGTTGACAAAAATTCTTGAACAAAAGTATAGTAAATCTTACGATAAAATCTTTAGTGAAGAAATAGCAAAACCATTAAATTTAAAAAACACCTTTTCAATAAAATCGAATCCTAAAAACATATTCGATCCTTATAAGTTTATTAACAATGAATGGACTAAATTAAAAGAAGAAATTTATTTTCCAAATGTTATTGGTGTAGGTGATATAGTTTCGACTCCAAATGATTTAAATATTTTCATCAATAGTTTATTTAAAAACAAAATAGTAAAAAAAGAAACATTAGAAACAATGACGCCTATTTTGGGGAAAGAAAATTGGGGAAGAGGTATGTCAGTTTGGGACTTTGATGGGCGTATTTTTTATGGACATGGCGGAGACACTTTGGGTTCTCATGCTCTAATCATTTATAATGTAGAAAATAATTTATCTATTTCTTACAATACTAACGGAGAACGGATTCCCAAAGAAGAATTTATAAAATATATTGTTTATTCACTTTTTGGTAATGATTTTAAATTCCCTGAAATAAAATAACAATACGGGTAGCACAATATTGGCAAAATCTAACGAAGTGGTTCGACGACCGAAGGGAACTCAAATGCGGGGAAAGCGTTGAAGTGGGGGAATTAGAAATATTTCGACCCCAATATTTTTCAATTCCACATTTTATTAATAAATTAGTTTCATTGAAAAAACACGATCTGCTCTTGGTCGAAATTGAACATTTCTTCCAATTTGTCCGGCAATTGGCGAAGCCGAAGCTTCGATTTCGTCAATACTTTTTCCGTTATCGTAAATCGGTTCCAAAATTATGTTTTTAAATGTTCATTTCTTAAATTTGAATTTAAATCTGAAAAATCATGAATTTATACCTTGAAAATTTGATAAATGAAATTGAAAATGATTTTGATTGTGGAATGAAAGTATTCATCAATAAAACAAATTTTAAAATAATTAGTTTGCCAAACTTTGATGACAGTTTTTTTGAAGAAAATGAAGCGTGGAATGAACAAGTAAATGAATTGAATAGAGATGGGGAAAGTTATGTAGAAATCAACATTTGGGATTCTTCATTTTCATATGAAATTATGAAATCTTTTGCTGAAAATGTTTGCGAAAATCCATTGAAAAACAAACTTTTAAAAGCATTGGATAAAAAGAAACCTTTTCAAGAATTTAAATATGTCATCAATTTCGAAAATGAAAATCGCCAAAAATGGTTTGAATACAAGAAAATGAAGCAAAAAAATTATGTTGAAAGGGAATTGAATCAATTAACAAGATAAAATCGGTTCTACGAATCAATACCAAAGATAAAGCCGACCTGCTTTCCCACCGGATGGTATTCAGACAAAACGCAGATCAAAACAGAACAAGCAACGACCTATCCACATTGCAATTAGCCCTGACCAACTTTAAGCTGGTTAAAATAAACTATCATTCACCTGAAACCAACGAAACAACTGAGAGAACCATTGAACCTTTTGCAATGTACAGCACACAGGACAATTGGCTGCTCATCGCTTTTTGTTTGTTAAGAAAAGATTTCAGAACATTTCGTTTGGATTGAATTCTTAACCTCATTGCCCTCAGTGAACACTCTGAACCCCACAAAATAACCTTGCAGCAATACTTTGAGATCTGCAGGGAAAAATATTTTTCATCACCCTTGACATAGGGTTTTCAAAAAACCGTCTTAATTTTGTGGGCTAACTAAAAAACAGTGCAAAATGAACAAAGTAAAAATTGAACCTTTTAAAGTGATCGGTATTGCGGTAAGAACAACCAACGAAAACAATCAGGCAGCAAAAGATATTGGTAATTTATGGAGTCAATTTATGAATGAGAACGTCCTAGATCTCATCCCCAACAAAATAGACCCTACAATCTATTGCATATACACGGATTATGAAAGTGACCACACCAAACCCTACACCACTCTATTGGGTTGCAAGGTGGAAAACCTAAACGAAATTCCCAATGGAATGATGGGTCAATCCTTTGATGGAGGAAACTATGTGAAATTTTCGGCCAAAGGAGATCTGTCAAAAGAACTGATCATCGATCAATGGAAAAAGATTTGGGAAATGGATTTAGACCGGACATTTACGGCAGACTTTGAAGTGTTTGGTGCGAAAGCTCAAAATCCGGCAGATGCGGAGATTGACATTTTAATTGCTGTAAAGTAGTTACTTAAAGAACTCCATCATTGCCATCCGAGTAAACAATAGCCCAACAGGAGCTACGCGCTTTCATTAAGGAAAATCATCGTCAAGCAGGATACAGATAGTACTGAAGCACGGAATTGGGGCAATGCCCTCCTTCTGCTGTAAGATAAAAAATTTGTTATGTGCGGACAGAAAGAAACGCATGAACCCTGTATTCTTATGGTGGAAGGAAAATACCAGAACCACCCCAAATGAGAAGAGGTCAATCTAAAAAGAATGATGACTTTCAGGGTGAATCCAAACAGTGATTTAGCCATAAAAAGCATTGAAAACATTTTATAGGAAGTACTGTTTTTATGCAGGAGTTTCGCAATAAAAGAAAATGAAGAACAGGCAGTAATTAGTCATTCATACTTATTGTCTGAAACTCAGAAAAGAAAACGACAGATCCTCCGCATTTATTCCTATTTTTAACCATTACATAGAAATGGTTTATAAGTCCAAAAGTTAATTGTAAATAACGAAACTTAACAATCTTGGCAAGCAATTTTCATGGTACTTTTTTCTAATTAAAAATAAGATTCCGTTATGAACAACACCTTGATTCAATATTTCCACTGGTACAGCGAAGGCAACGGGCAACTGTATTCGGAATTGGCATCCAATGCAGCCCATCTTGAAGAGTTAGGCATCACTGCCGTTTGGCTTCCGCCAGCTTACAAAAGTGCAGGTGGAGGATATTCTGTGGGCTACGATCCTTATGATTTGTATGATTTGGGTGAGTTTGATCAAAAGGGCGGCATCCCGACAAAATATGGCACAAAAGAGTCTTATCTTGAGGCCATCAAAACCATTAAAGAACATCATATTCAATTGATTGTTGATGTGGTACTCAATCATAAAGCAGGTGGCGATGAGCTGGAAAAATTCAACGCGATTATGGTGAATGAAGACAATAGGGATGAAACGGTTTCGGAGCCCTTCGAAATTGAAAGTTATACCAAGTTTACTTTTGCTGGCAGAGGAACTCAGTACTCCGATTTCGTTTGGGATTTCAATTGTTTTTCAGGCGTGGATTATGCCGAAGGGCAACCCAAAGCTATTTACCGCGTGCTGAACGAATATACGGAAAAAGGTTGGGATCAGATGATCAGCAATGAAAAAGGAAACTATGATTACCTCATGTACAACGATATTGAACATCGAAATCCATTTGTAAGAGAAGAACTGAACCACTGGGGAAAATGGTATTTCGATACCACTGATTTCGATGGCGTACGGTTGGATGCGGTGAAACATGTTGGTTTCGACTTTTTCAAAGAGTGGCTAACCCTGTTAAGATCAAACACAGGCAAGAACATTTTTGCCGTCGGTGAATATTGGGCTCCGGGACAGCTCGATCTTTTACAAAACTACATCGCCTCCACTGAAGGCAGTATGAGTCTTTTCGATAGCTGTTTACAGCATAACTTTTATGAAGCGTCTCACCAAGGGGGAAACTATGATTTGCGCACCATTTTCGATAATACGTTAACCCAGCACGATCCTTTGCATGCTGTAACCGTCGTTGGTAATCACGATACCCAGCCGCTTCAGGCCTTGGAAGCAGAAGTGCAGGCTTGGTTCAAACCGATTGCCTACGCTTTAATACTCCTTCGTAAAGATGGCTATCCATGCATATTCTATCCTGATTTATTTGGAGCGCATTACCAAGAAGGTGATCACGAAATTTTTCTTGAAAAAGCTTATGGCATAGAAACTTTGATTAAAGCCAGAAAAGACCATGCTTACGGAGATCAGAAAGACTATTTCGAAGATGCAAATTGCTTAGGTTGGATAAGATTTGGAGATAACGATCACAAAGCTTGCGCCGTTACGTTAAGCAACAAAGACGCGTACGAAAAACCAATGGAAATTGGTGAGTTATACCAGGGGCAATCATTCTGTGATGTTATGGGACATTTTCCGGATCACGAAGTGATCATTGACGACCAAGGTTGGGGCCAATTTCCTGTTCCTGCAGGCAATGTAAGTGTATGGATTCCCAAAAATGCACAATCGTAACTTAATAATACTACATAAAAGAAGAGGCGACATTGAATATTCAGCGTCGCCTGTTTTATATGATTAATAGGAATAAAGGATTAAATCTCCCTCTTTCTTCTTTCTTCTTTCTTCTTTCTTCTTTCTTCTTTCTTCTTTCTTCTTTCCTCTTTCTTCTTTCCTCTTTCCTCTTTCCTCTTTCCTCTTTCCTCTTTCTTCTCTAAAACCTCAACTCCGTGAAAACGGGAAAATGATCTGAAGGATACAGTAGATTCTCTCTCCTATCGTTAATGTGGCGGTGAGATTTTACCTTAAAACCCTTCACGAAAATATAATCAATTCTTTCTTTAGGCACTACGTTCACGTTGAAATCGGTGAAAGTTCCTGCAGGACCATAATGTTGCTTTTCGGAATGGTAGAAGGTATCAGAAAGACTGTTGGATAAAATTTTTATGGGCTCCGTTTCTTCAGTTAAATTGAAATCACCACTTAAAACCACGGGTAAATTCTGGGGATTCAGCTCCTTCATTTTTTTAAGAATCAGGTCTGCTGATTTTACCCTGGCAACATTACCGATATGATCAAAATGAACATTCATGGCCAAAAACTTTTTTGAAGATTTCTTATCTTTGAATAAAGCATAGGTACAAACCCTGTTGTAAGCAGCATCCCACCCTTTTGAAGGTTTTTCTGGCGTCTCAGACAGCCAAAAGGTTCCGGAGCGTAACACTTCAAGTTGACGTGTGTCATAAAACAACGCAGAAAACTCTCCTTTTTCTTTCCCATCGTCTCTGCCTACTCCAACATAATTGTAGTTTTTTAAGCCATTTTTAATATCTCTCATTTGTTCAGGAACTGCCTCCTGTACACCAAAGTAATCCGGCTGATAATAGCTAAGCAGATCAATAGCTTCCTTTTTACGGTGGGTCCAAGAATTTTCTTTATCAGAATCCAAACTCAGTCTGATGTTGAACGACATCACTTTTAAACTTTGAGAAAAACTCAAGGTAAAAATAAATAAGAGCAGTGTCGAAAATTTTAAATTCATTATCATCTTAATTTTAAATTTAATAGGTATCACAAAAAAATTCTTCTTCCGAAAATTCTTATGATGGTTTCTTTAAATGGCAGCATTTCTATGGCCATTTGGATGGAAAAATTGTGAAAAAAAATCATTGTTTACAGCTCTTTCAGAAAAACTTGGTGCCGGAGAATCATTTTGAACCATCACGCTTACACTTTTCCCACAAAAATCTGCTTTTTTAAACACAATCATTTTTAGAAACTGTTTAGATTTTATTTCTTTTGATTTCGGAGAAATTTTGAGATGGATTTTTTGCTTTTTATTTGAAGATTTAGCGGGCTCAATCGAAAATGAAAAGTGAAAAATACGCTCAAAAGAATCCGAAAGCATAGAAAAAACGATTAATTTACATTCTAAGAAATCGTAGTTGGTAAAAACTAAACAGTTTCTTCATATTAAAAAGCCGCCCCCGGTTGAAGGCGGCTGTAGCAGAAGCACTGTTTTATTTACTCCAGTTTATTTTTTCAGTTTTTACGTCTTGCGAGTTGGTTCCAATCATAATATTAAAATCACCTGGCTCCCAATCGTATTTTAAATGATTATCGTAAAATTTCAAATCATCAGGTGAAATAGTAAACGTTACCTTTTTACTTTCTCCTTTTTTCAAGAATATTTTTTGGAACCCTTTCAGTTCTTTTACAGGTCTTGTGTTGCTTCCCACAAGATCTCTGATGTACAGCTGCACAACCTCTGCTCCATCAAAATTCCCTGTATTGGAAACGGTTACCGATGCTTGGATGGTTTGATTTCCTTTCGGATTAACATTGGAA
Organism: Chryseobacterium sp. 39-10; assembly: GCA_001898255.1. Classification (GTDB taxonomy): domain Bacteria; phylum Bacteroidota; class Bacteroidia; order Flavobacteriales; family Weeksellaceae; genus Kaistella. The sequence continues at coordinate 10,479 of MKTK01000008.1, forward strand.
ATTGAAAGTGGTGAATAACCGAATGTAGTATAGCTCAATCCGTAACCGAACGGAAACAAAGGCGTATTGCACTCGTCCATATAATTAGAGCGAAATCTTTCGTACTCGCACTTATCTGTTTTTTCCGCACTTAGAGGTCTTCCTGTATTCTTATGGTTGTAAAAGATGGGAACCTGACCTAAACTTCTTGGGAAAGTCATCGGCAGTTTTCCTGATGGATTTACCGCTCCAAACAAAACATCAGCAATTGCATTCCCTGCTTCTGAACCTGCAAACCATGTATTCAAAATAGCATCTGGCGCATCTTTCATGTTGGTAAGCGCCAAAGGTCTTCCTGTGAAAAGTACCACAGCTATTGGTTTTCCTGTTTTTTTGAGCTCGTTCAACAGATCAATTTGGGACTGCGGAATTTCAATATTGGCTCTGGAAGAGGACTCTCCACTCATTTCTGCGGCTTCACCGATGGCAAGAACAATCACATCCGATTGGTTGGCGACGTTCACAGCTTCTTTTAATAATACTTCTTTAGGTCGGTTATCTCGGTCGGTTAACTTACCGTGAGCAGCGTAAATGGTCTCCAACTTTTCGCTATAATCGATGTTGGCACCTTTTGCTGATAGAAACTTCACTTCTTTGCCGTAGGTGTCTTGAAGTCCTTTTACCAGAGAGATGGCTTCTTTACCCTTGCTGGCAACACTCCAGGTTCCTGGCATGTTGAGTGAATTGTTGACTAGTGGTCCGATTACCGCCACTGTACCCGATTTCTTTAAAGGGAGTACATTTTTATCGTTTTTCAAGAGAACCATCGAGTGGGCAGCAATTGTCCTTGCCACTGCTCTATTCTCTTTACTGAATACTTCTTTTGCTTCCCATTTCGGATCACCATACTTATAAGGATCGTCAAACAATCCTAAATCGTATTTGGCTTCTAAAATTCTTTTTGCGGCTAAAGTAATTTCTGCTTCGGTCACCTTACCTTCAGCCAAAGATTTTTTTAAAGTGGTTAAAAATCCTTCACCCACCATATCCATATCAATGCCTGCCTTTAAGGCCAAAGTAGAAACCTCCTGTAAATCGCCCATACCGTGATCAATCATTTCATTGATTCCCGTATAATCCGTTACAATAAATCCACCGAATTTCCACTGATCTCTTAAAACATCGGTCATAAGCCATTTGTTTCCCGTGGCAGGTATTCCGTCCACTTCATTAAATGAAGCCATTACCGAAGCCACGCCGGCATCTACCGCAGCTTTATATGGAGGGAAATATTCGTTGAACATTCGGGTATGGCTCATGTCCACTGTGTTGTAATCTTTACCGCTTTCCGACGCACCGTACAAAGCAAAGTGTTTTACACAGGCGAGAATGGTATTTTTATCTGCCAGATTTTTACCCTGATAACCGTACACCATCGCTTTTGCAACTTCACTTCCTAAATAAGGATCTTCTCCTGATCCTTCAGAAACCCTTCCCCATCGCGGTTCGCGCGAAATATCAACCATCGGCGAAAACGTCCAGTTGATTCCTGCAGATGCAGCTTCTCTCGCCGCAATCTGTGCCGATTTTTGTACCATGTCCATATCCCATGTGGCCGCCAAACCTAATGGAATGGGAAAAGTGGTTTCGTAACCATGAATCACATCCATCCCGAAAAGCATAGGAATTTTTAACCTTGATTTTTCAACGGCCACCTTTTGTACTGCACGGATTTTTTCAGCGCCTTTAATGTTGAACAATCCACCGACAAGACCTTGCTCCACTTTCTTGCCGATACCGGAGCTCTGTGCTTGGCCTGTTGTGAAATCGCCTGCAGTAGGAAGATTCATTTGACCAATTTTTTCATCGAGGGTCATCTTCGACAAAAGATTTTCCACAAAAGCCTTCTTCTGGGTTTGGTATTGTGCAGTTTGAAAGTGCTGAACCGGCTGATGAACCAATTCCTGCGCGGAGAATGCATTGGATAAAAGCAGTGATGCTATTAAAACGACTCGTTTCATATAGTGTATATTTTAATTTTTATTTAATTGTGCTGCAATATAATCTTGCAAATGATCTATTTTTAATTTAACTTTTGAGAAAACATCCATTCGTACAATTTCGGATCAGAATAGGTGGAGTCCCATGAATTATGATTATCATTAGGAAAAATAATAAGTTCCGCCTTTGGGTTGACTGGATGAAGTTTCTGATAAAAATTAAATGCATTTTCCGGTAAAACAACATCGTCCATACCTCCATGAAACACCTTGATGTTTAAATTTTTATAGTTCTGAATATTGGCTACCATCACCCGATCTGTCGGTGCGCATACCGAAGCTACTGCTGCAAACATCTCAGGATGTTCCCCGGCAAGCTTCAAAGTGCCCCAACCACCCATCGATAGACCCGTAAGGTAGATTCTGGATTCATCAATATTATACTTCTTCTGAATATCTTGGATTAAATGATAGATGGCATCGGTGTCCCACCATGTGTTGGCAGGACATTGAGGGGCTAAAATTGCCACCGGCTCTTTCATGGCATCCCTATATTTGAAAGGTCCGTTTGCTTTCACTTTTTCCAGATCGTTTCCCCGTTCTCCGGAACCGTGAAGAAAAACCATTAGTGGCACCTTTCCCTTCGCCTCTTTAGGATAATCAAGAATATAAGAAATCTTTTTAACTTCTTTTATTTCTTTGCTGAATTCAGCTTTAATTTCTTGGGCAAAAGAAAGAGAAAACCCAAAGAAAACAAGAGGAAGATATTTTAATCTAAAGTTCATTGTTTGTATTTATAAATTGTTTAACGTTGGAAAACTCAATATGTTCAGACTTATTTTATTCCGTAAGTTGTTGATTTGAAATCTAATTTTTTTAATCCTTGTTGAATTTCAGGCGCGTTCATGAAAAGTTTCCACAGAAATCCTGTTCGGTAATTCTCGATCATGGGAGCAATAGTTCCCTGATCAATGGCCAAATACCGATTGGTGAACCAATTATCGTAATGGATAGAAGTTGCATCATAGGGACCGGCAGATCCAACAAATTCAGGTTTTTGAGTGTAGATAAATTTTAGAAAATCCATTGATTCCTTTGGGGTATAAGGAAAACTGCTTAATGCTGCGGTTGGGGTAATCACGCCGACATCTTCCGTGGGTTGATGTGCCCTGTAGCCCACGCTTCCGTCTTCATTTCTACTGTAACTTGCGGTAAGTCCCCAGTAATTGGGCCCATAACCTTTCCAATGTTTTGGGTTTTCCACACAGTAATTGTAATCGATAAGAACATGATTCTTGTTCAAATCGAAATAATTGCTAATCTGCCTATCCGATAAACCTCGGGGATCTAGTCCGATATAAGAATACTGAGCCCAAAAAAGTGGTCCGCCATATTCTAAAGCATAATTGTGCTTTACGTACAATGGTAAACCATATTTTGTTTGATCGGTAGTATAGGTTCCGTTCCTCGTCCATCCTTTATAATAGGTTTCTGCATCAATGGAATAGGTGGGCGAAGAGGCGGCCAGAATATAGGTAATTAAACATTCGTTGTATCCTTCTAAAGGAAAGTTCATTTCCCATTGATAGTTGGGAGACCAATGCCAATACAATACTTTTTCACCACCTTTTGTGTACCAGTTCCACTCTATTCCTTTCCAAAGTTCGTCACATTTTTTGGCTAGTGCTTGTTCCTCTGCATTTCCATTTTTAAAATATTCGCGCACCATAAGAATTCCTGAAGTAAGAAATGCAGTCTCAACAAGATCACCACCATTATCTTTCTTCCCAAAAGGGACTACTCTTCCGTTTTCACCATTGATCCAATGCGGCCATGCACCATGAAAACGATCGGCTTGTCCTAGAAAATCCATCATGTGAGATAAACGTTTTACGGCTTCCTTTCTTGGAATAAATCCACGTTCTACACCAACCAAAAGGGTAGCAAGGCCAAATCCTGAACCTCCGGTAGTAACGACATGAGGATCTTTTTCAGGATAAACTCCGTCCTCATGGTACCGCTCTCTTCCTAATAGCGACTGAGGTTCTGCATATTCCCAGAAATACTTCAGCGCATCTTGCTGCACTTTATCTAAAAGTTGCTGGTCCGTCAGGTTCTGTATAGGGTTCTCTGTTGAATTGGCTTTTACCGGCTTTGGAGCTGTACAACTTAGCGTAAGCCCCAGTAAAAGGCAAGAATTAAGGAAGGTATTTTTCATGTTTAAATAATTGTTGTGTTGGGGATTTTATCTGCTGAGATGATCTTCATCAGAGTTTTTTAGGAAAACTGTAAAAGATTTCTCACTTAATTAAATTTATTCATTACATCAAAAACCGTGTTGCGTCGAATGAAATCCCAGTTTAAGCAATCCCGACCGAATTTCGGGTGCATTCATAAAAAGGTTCCAGAGGAATTGTGATTTTTGATTCTCGATCATAGGTGAAATCGTTCCCTGATCAATCGCCAAATATCTTGGAGTAACCCAATTGCGAGCAACAGAATAGGCATCGTAGGGCCCTGCTACTCCAACATAATCATTCTTTTTTTCATTATAGATAAAACGTAAAACATTCATGCTTTCTGTTGGAGTAAAGGGCATGCTTGATAAAGCTGCCGTAGGCGATATGACTCCTAAATCTTTATTTGGCTGATGTGCATAATAACCGGTACTGCCATCCTCATTTCTGGTGTAACTAGCTGTCAAACCCCAGTTTTTAGAACTATATCCTTGCCATCCCATTGGATTGGCGACACAATACTTATACATAATCCTCGCATGGTTGGTTGTGGCATCTCCGTAGTTAACAAAACCGTCGGTAAGTCCTCGAGGATCTAAAGCTAGAAACGAATAATGAGAAAAAAACATGGGACCAACAGTACCCGAAGCGCCATTATGATTCACCACCAGAGGAATTCCGTATTGATCTCCAAATGATTTAATAGAACCATTTCTGGCCCATCCACTGGTGTACACTTCTTTTTCGATGGAATACGTTGGAGATGCAGCTGCCATGACATAGGCCAATAACGTTTCATCGTATCCTCTCAACTGATGATTCATCTCAAAATTGTAATTGGGCGACCAATGCCAATATAAAACGTTTTCTCCTTTGGTGTACCAACTCCACTCTACACCTTTCCATAGTTCATCTGCTTTAGAAGCCAGCGAAGTTTCCGAAGATAGGGTCGAGTCTTTAAAATATTCACGAATACAAAGTAGCCCTTGGGCTAAGAAAGCTGTTTCCACAATATCGCCACCATCATCTTTTGTGCTAAACGGGATCACTCTACCACTTGCTCCGTTAATCCAATGAGGCCAGGCACCATGAAATCGTTGTGCATTTTGTAAAAAATTGAGAGCGGTGGTTAACCTGGATACTGCTTCAGCTCTTGTAATATCACCGTTCTTAATCCCTACTAAAATCGTCATCAACCCAAAACCTGAACCACCAACAGAAATCGTATTTTGATCATAATACGGATCGTCGGTATGGTAACGTTCTCTCGCTAACTTAGAATTAAATTCCGCATAATCCCAAAAATATTTTAGCACATCGCTCTGTACCATTTTGACAAGTTCCTGATCGGTATAATTATTGGGTGGAGCTGGTGGATTATTTGGATTGGCGGGTGTTGTCGGAACTGTATTTGTGTTAACATCAGTACCTGCATTAGAACAACTGCCACACAAAAATAGTGTGACAGTTGCCAAAATGAATCTTGATATTTTTTTGATAGTCATCTAAAAAATATAAAATTACCAGTTAGGATTTTGGCCAATACCTGGAGTCTGAATGATTTGATCATTAGGAATAGGAAATAATTCGTGTTTGCCAACAACGAAGGTTTTACCATCTGCAGACATAGCGGCTTGACCTTGCCCCGTACGTACAATATCGAACCAACGATCATGCTCAAATGCCAATTCCAATCTTCTCTCATTCCAAACATCTTGTTTGGTTGGGCTCGAGATTGCAGGCAAGTTAACTCTGGCTCGAACCAAGTTTAATGGGGTAGCTGCATCTGCTCCGATGTGTGTAGCCGCTTCAGCGCGAATCAATAGAATTTCGGCATATCGAAGCACCCGGATGTTTTTGTCTCCATCAGCATCACCAAGGTTAGCACTGGAATATGCTTTTTCATTGTACATCGGGTTTTCAACAGTTGCCGGAACAACTTTACCGTCATAAAGCGTTTCGCCTCGGAAAATAATAGTTGCATCTCTACGAATATTGTCGCCGGCAGCATTAAAGGCGTTCAGCAGGTTTTGAGAAGGAACGTTGAATCCCCAACCCCATCCTCCGGTACCACGGGCACCCTGAGTTTGAGAATACTGATGTACACCATGCGCGATCGATGTTCCTCTCGCTTGAACTTCGAATAAAGATTCAACTCCATTTTCACCGTCTAATCTCCAAATCTTGGCATAATCTGGCTCCAGACCGTATTGTCCTGAATTCATAACAGCACCAGCCATATCATACGCTTGCTGCCATTTTTCTTCGTAAAGATAGACTTTGGACAGCAATCCTTGGGCAGCTCCTTTGGTAGCACGGCCCAAATCTGCAGCAGCATATTGGCTTTTTGTTGGTAATACCTGAATGGCATCGGTCAAGTCTTTTTCAATGTAAGCGTAAACATCTGCTTTTGGCTTTCTTGTAATCCAAGATGTTGGATCGTCCAGATCCTGAATAGGGACATCTCCAAACATTCTTACCAGCCAAAAATAATGGAGTGCACGTAAAAATTTAGCTTCTCCTATTAATCTGTTTTTGTAAGACTCATCAGTAAGCCCAAACTTCTCGGTATATCTTATGGACTGATTTGCCCTACCAATGGTTTTATAAAAACGAGTCCACATTGCTCCTATAGAGCCGGATGAGCTTGTGTGTTGAAGATCATCCAAAATCAACTTATCGCCTCCTCCATCAGTAGGCGAGCTTCCTTTATCTGCATTATCAGAAATAATTTCTGTAACGCCCAACCAGGAGAACGCATAATCCCAATCGGTCATCATCCCATAAGTACCATTAACAAACATAACGGGATCATACACCGTAGTGGCATCTACCGCATCAATATGCTCTCTGGAATCAACATTAAGAAAATCATTTCCACAGGAAGATAAACCTATTAGCATACTTCCCGCTATTAAATATTTATATATATTATTTTTCATTTTTTACTATTTTTTTAAAATTCAACATTTACACCCAGTATAAAGCTTTTCAAATTTGGATAAGCTGATAATTCAACACCTGTAGTTCCATAAGGATTTCCATCAGAATTTAATTCTGGACTGTATCCTTTGAACTTGGTGAAAATAAACGGATTCTGTGCGGTGACGTATAATCTCAAATTACGTAGCCCTTCAATTTGATCTTTAAAGCTGTAACCTAAGGTAATGTTGTTGATTCTAAAATAATCGCCATCTTCCAGATAGTAATTGGATGCCTCAACGTCTCTGCGGGCACCTGGACCCGAGGTGGTAGAGCCCGCACCTGTCCATCGGTTGTCAAACATGTATTTGGAAACGTTTTCACCTCCTAAACGTGTACTATTCAGCCCATTGTATATTTTATTCCCTCCGGAGCCATATCCGTCAATGCTGAAATCAATACTCTTATAATTAAATCCAACATGAACACTATAGTTGTAGGTCGGCAGATAGCTTCCCATGAACACCTTATCTTTATCATCAATCACGCCGTCTCCATTTTGGTCCTTATATCTCAAATATCCAGGTTTAGTACCTGCGATATTTGCACTACTATTGATCTCCGCCTGATTTTGATAAACCCCTTCAACTTCGTACATCCACCATGCCCCGAGCGGTTGCCCTACTTCGAGTCTCTTGGTGATTTTTCCATTTCCCAAAGAACCTCCAGTCATTCCTCCGTAAGCTGGCTTAACTTCTGTAACTTCGTTGTGATTCTTATTAAACGTAACTCCTATATCGTAAGAAAAATCTCCGGAAGCAGAAAAATCTTTCCATTTTAATGCGGCTTCCCAACCCTTGTTCATCACTACTCCACCATGGTCAAAAAAATCTTCATCGTAAGGACTTGTTCCTAAAGGTCTAATTTTTAGGATGGTATTGGTATTTTTCTTCTGGTAATAATCAAAAGATCCTGATAGACGATTATTGAGTAACGTAAAATCAGATCCTACACTCCACTCTTTAGTGATTTCCCATCCTAAAGGTAGAGCTGGTGATCCATAATAAGCGCCGAAGATTAAATCCTGTCCAGGACCAAAAACATAGTTGTAATTTTGACTGCCTCCACCAGATTTCACAGAGGAATAATTGATAGCACCGGTATTATCATTTCCTAATGTACCCCAACCTCCACGAAGTTTCAAGAAATTGATAACTGAATTACCTTTCAAGAAATCTTCATTAGAGATATTCCACCCTGCACTAACGGATGGAAAAGTATCCCAGTACATTGCGTCTTTTTTGAATCTGCTGGTACCATCGCGCCGTACAATACCGGACACAAAATACCTTTTGTCATAGTCATATTGCACTCTTCCAAAGTAAGAGGCATATCGTATGGGCGTGTAATACAATTGTCCTACTTCCTTAAGCAGATCACTCGATGTACTGTTATCTAAACTCCAATATTGGCTTTTGGAAGGAACATTATACGCTGTACCACTCATCTTTCCACCAACACCTACTTCTTCGGCAGACATCCCAGCTACAACGGTCAGACTATGGTTGCCAAATTTTTTATTGTAAGTAGCATAGTTCTCCCATTGCCAGCGGAAAGTATCAATATTTTCTAAAGCAAATGAGTTGTCTGCATAACTTGTATTTTTGGGGTTTGCTTTTCTCAGTACCAAAAATTCAGCTTCCGTTCTTGTTGGATTTCCTGCCAGCCATTGCTCTTTTGTAGCAGAAAAGGTTTCTTTTGTATACCAGTATTTAGTAGTACCAATTCTTGAAGTAAAAACAAGATCTTTAAAAACATCTATATCTGCCTGCAGAAATGCTTGCAGCGTATTCGTTTTGGCCACTTCATTCGCAAAATATATTGCTGCCACCGGATTACCATGAGAATTGAGCTGCGATCCCGGATACGTTGTCTGCCCTGTATTTTCATTCCAATATGGCAATCCCCATTTCCCATTATCATATTTTACAGGTACAACAGGAGCTTGTCTGTGTGCGGTATCAAAAGCACCAAGAGGTTTAATATTTTCCTTGGTATTAGAGAAACTTACGTTCTGAGAAAGACGTACCTTATTATTAAACAATTTATAGATATTATTATTTCTAATCGTTGTTCGTCTATAGTCCTGTCCCGATAAAATGCCATCTTCTGTAAAGTGATCCACTCCTAAGAAATAGGTTACGTTTTCGCCACCACCACTCAAGGTAACGTTATTATCTTGAACGACACCCGTTCTGGTAATTTCTTTTAACCAGTCGGTGTTGTATTGCTGGTTGGGTGATAGAAACTTATCTTTACCGTTGGCCAGTCGTTCTTCATTAAAGTATTGAACGTATTGACTAGCATCTAACATCTCTACTCTATTAAGGATCGTTTTAAATCCGTAATAAGCATCATAAGTTACTTTAGTTTTTCCTCTTTTACCGGTTTTTGTCGTCACAATTACAACACCGTTCGCTGCTCTAATTCCGTAGATAGCGGTGGATGCGGCATCTTTCAAAACGTCGATCGATTCGATATCTCGTGGGTTAATATTGGTGATATTGGGCACCAACATACCGTCAACCACGTAAAGAGGATCTCTTCCTGCCAACGCCGTTCCTAATCCCCGAATAATAACACTCGGTGTGGCTCCTGGTTGGTCGGTGTTTACAATCGTTACACCTCCAAGTTTTCCTTGTAGCGACTGCATAGCGGTTGTCGATGGTTGTTTGGTAATGTCCTCGGCCTTCACCGAAGCAATGGCAGAAGTTAAATCACCTCTCTTTTGCTTTCCATAGCCAATCATGACCACTTCTTCAATCCTCTGTTCTTTGACAACAGTGTCTTTCGATGCTCTTTGTGCCATTGCATCATTTCCAAAATAGAAAACGGCAATGAGACAGGAGACTTTCAAACTTGTTTTTCTCATAAAAAAAATAAAATATTAGGGATTTTTATTTCTATACTATGAATCTTAACTTTCTCAAATGTTAAAAGATTCAAAATATATTATCTCAAATTTAGAAAATAATTTGACATGTGTAGTTTTTTTTTAAAAAATGTTAAAAAATTATAAAATTCACAATTCATTTTTCATCTCCATTTTTGAAAGAATGGAACGGTAATATAATTGGAAATCATTGAAACAAAGCTTCTGACATTGAAACATTAATATTTTACCCATATTTTATGAGAGTAAAATAAGACAAAAAAAAGTTGATGCAAGAGCTTCTGAAATTCGTATTAAATGATTTTTTTCGATGTTTTTATGCTATAAATGAAAATTATTTTTCCCCAAAATCGGTGGCAAGAATAAGAATTACCCGAATATTATGCTGAGACCAATATTTTATTATGAAAATTTATCATAATGCAAATTGAAAATAGGTAGACATCGTTTGCCCACTGTAGAGTAAAAATGACAATAGATCTTGACCAGCAGAACACAGTGGTTTACGCCACAAAAACACAGCAAGAAACCGCAGAATTGAAGTCATCAAGTCATCTTCCCCAGAATCAGAGGATCAAATAAATAACTAGCTAAAAAGTAATTTCTCAAATTCTTCGCGTAGTTTTGATAGTGATGATTTTAAGCATATTAGGTAAATCATTATGTGAAATTTCAGCAAATCAGAATGGTCAAAGCCGTTTAACAACAATTAATTGGCATCAATATAGTGTCTGTTTACATTTTATATAAACTCTATCATCAAGAATTAAATTTTAGGACATGTATTACAGAAAGAAAGCGGGCAAAAAATTCACCTATGTTAGCGGTGAAGGCACAACGGTTACAGAAAAACAATTAATCAGTTATTTTAAAACGCTGGTAATTCCTCCGGCTTGGACCCATGTTGAAATTAACGCTTCACCACGAGCAAAAATTTGTGCTACAGGTTACGATGCAAAGGGCCGAAAACAATACATCTATAACCCCAAATTTAGAGAAAAGCGAGAAGACCTCAAGTTCAAAAAACTGATTGATTTTGGCGATCGGTTGTGCGAGATGAGGAAAAACATGGCAATCCATCTTAGAAAAAAGAAAATGGGTCGCGCCAAAGTTTTAGCCGCAATGGTTCGCATGATGGAAGTGGCCTACTTTAGACCGGGCAACGACTTGTACACCCTGCAAAATGAAAGCTTTGGACTAACGACATTACAGCGCAAACACCTCGCCATCAAGGGAAGCAACCTGCAATTCAACTACCTGGGAAAGTCTGGGAAATTACAAGAGAAATCGGTGAAAGATGTTGCACTTTCAAAAATAATTAAGGAACTAGCGGCAATGCCCGGAAAAGAAATTTTCAAATTTATTGATCAAAACAATAAAATCCACGATGTAAAATCCAGACATCTTAACCAGTATATTCATCAAAACATGGGTCCCGATTTCTCTGCAAAAGATTTCCGTACTTGGGGCGGCTCGGTATTAGCATCGAAATTTTTAGATGAATCGGGAGCAGCAGGCAACAAAACCGCAACCGGCAAAAACATTCGGGAAGCAATAAAGGCAGTGAGCGAAAAGTTAGGAAACACACCAGCTGTCGCTAGAAAATCGTATATAAATCCATGCGTTTTTAAACATTATGAGAAAGGAAAAACGCTCACCCATTTCCAGAAAGAAGCCATCAAACTGGCCAAGAAACAAAAAGAACTTTCTTTAGACGAATCTGCATTTCTGTGCATGATGAAAACAAAACCTGGAAAAAAATAATTTTCTCCAGGTTTAGCGTCTGTTTAAATTTTAAACACGTTCTAAAATTCATTAAAAATAATCAAGGATTAGTGCCGGTCGCGTCCCGGGCAGATTCTGCTTCATCAGGCATCACTCCCAAAGTTTTATCCAAGTTAAACAGTGATTCATCAGTCGCGCGATCTCCACCTGCAATTTTCAACTTATCAATTAAGTCCATCGCCAAGGTTTCTTCCTCTATTTGCTCCTGTACAAACCACTGCAGAAAATTCCACGTCGCCCAGTCTTTCTCAGCCATCGCCATGTCGACCAACTCGTAAATTTTTTGCGTATTGTCAACCTCGTGCTGAAAAACCAGATTAAAACAGTCCGTTAAACTTTTAGGATCCTTTCCGGGTGAAGGTAGTGCTTCCACCTTAGGTTTCCCTCCCCTGTTCAGTATATATTGCATAAACTTAATGGCATGATCACGCTCTTCCTGAGCATGCCTAAACAAAAAATTGGCAATACCTTCGTAACCTTCATCACTTGCCCAAATGCCGTATGAGAGGTAAACATGCGATTGCAAATCTTCAACATTCATTTGTGCGCTCAGCGCTTTTTCTAATTTTGCGGATAATCTTTTGGTGTCCATAACATTTTAATTTTCACTAACACATCAAAAACGATTCCACTACCTGAATTGCAATTGGATCTCCAGAAAACCTTCGGATTAATTTTAAAATCTTAACTGCGGGAATAATCAATTTATGCAGAAGTGAAACAGTCTCAAAAAAACGGCTGCCAAATACACACTTATTTCTTTACATTTGCTTCAAAACTATTCCATTATTCAGAAATTGCGGCTTCATACTATTCTATTATGTTTATCTTTTATCCTCTTTGGTTCAAAAATCAAGGCACAGGTAAATTTTGATTACTTTTCGGTCAATAAATTAACACAGGATGATGGGCTTTCGCAGGGGTCCAATTATTTTCGGTTTGAAGACAGTCGAGGTTTTATTTGGATTACGGGCAATGATGCAGTTAACCGGTACGACGGTTCTTCCGTAAAGGTGTATAATCTCAAACATTACTTTAAAAACTGTACCACATTACAGCAGGGATATGGTTTTACCGAGGACAATAACTATTTGTATATAGGAAGTACACGTGGTCTATATCAGTATAATTATAAAAAGGATGAATTTACCTTAATAGACGTTTTCCGACATTCACGAACAAAGACAGCAATACCCATTGGTTTTTCTCATGGCAAAATCTGGTGTTTCAATGAAGATTGGCAACTCGCAAGCTTAGATGTAAAAACGGCAAAAGTAACATTGGAAGTTCAAATTCCTTTGCCTCCTATAAGATCTGTTCATATCTATGATAATCAAGGTAATGTTTTTTATTGGCGAATGCCTTTTATCGACAGAAATTCAAACATTTTCTTTACAGGGAAAGAAAATGCAATGTTCTATAATATCCCCAAACACAAAATTAATTTTCCCCTCCAGAATTTTCCGATATTTAAAAATGTAACTTTTGCCTCTTGTGCCTACGATAAAGAAAATGGCAATGTAATTTTTGGAACCTTAAGTAATGGTATTATTATTTTGAAAAACCAATATCAAAAGGTTGAGAACTTTTATCCAAATGACGACAATATTTCGAATGTTGCCGTAGGAAAAGACAGAATAATTTACAGAACAGAAAGAAAAGGAACTTTCCTTCTGGATAAAAATTTCAGGAAAATGAAAACCCTTAATAAAGGATTCGAGAGAACTTTTTCTTTCGGATTCGACAAAATGGGAAGACTTTGGTTGTGCGACGATGGTCAGGGGCAGGTTATATTGGACTTTAAAGGTACATTACTGAAAAAATCTTCCGATGTTGACAATGAAAAAATAAAAAACACTTCCGTATTCGGAACCAATAATTTTGCAGACCTCACAGATGGAAATGTACTTATCCAAGGGCTCATATTCAATCCGAACAACTATACTACAACCAATTTACTTGGAAAGTATTCCAGTTGTAGTGCCTATTCCGATCATAAGAAAAATCAGCTTTGGATATTAAACCTATTGAAAGACGATACAGTTGAAATTTCTCTCATGGATCAGAATCGAAAAATGCTCAAAAAATTCAATGTGTCATTAAAGAAAATAGGGGATCTAAAACACTTCCAAACGTTTGACAACAATTACCCAATGATTTCCTCAACAGAAGGTCTATTCTGGCTCAACACCGACAGTGGTAATTTAGAAAAAATGACTTCGATAAAAAGCAATTCACCTTTTTACATCAATAAAATCAGTAATAGCAGAATCATCATTAGTGATCTCGGTGGCGATGCGGTGTTGGCGCAAATGAAACCTCAAGGAAAAGTAGAATTTTTGCAAAATGTATTGCCAAAAGTAAAGTCGTTCTACTTTCAGGAAGATAAAGATAACGGGCAAATCTGGGCAGGAACCAATGAAGGTATCTTTTTAATGAATAAAAACTTCAAGGTTCTGAAAAAATTTGATAGTAATAATGGCCTGGCCGGAACATATATTTATGGCTTAATCATTGATGACTTTGGGAAAATCTGGTGCAGCCATCAACACGGATTAAGCAGTATTGACACGAAAAATTACAGCATCATTAATTTTGATAAAGACGACGGAATACAACACTGGGATTTTAACAACCGTGGATTTTACAAAACAGAGGATGGAAATCTATTTTTTGGCGGAGTGAACGGTTTCAACTTTTTTAAACCACCATTAAAATTGAATACCTTTTACAAACCCGAGATTTACTTTGACGAAATTAAAATCAATAACATAAGGTGGAAAGCGGATAAGGGCGTTAATCAATTATCAGAAATCAATCTCAACAACAAAGGAAACAACATCTCTATCAAGGCGCTCATAAAAGATCTGGAAAACGGAAAACGACAGCGGCTGATGTATAGGTTTGCGAATATAGACAGCAGATGGAGACCCATCATGCATAAAAGCCCACTGGTTCTCAGCAGTCTTTCTTCAGGAAAATATGAATTGGAATTTGGGATTTACAATAAATTCGACCAGAAAATAACCATCCAGAAAAAACTGTTGTTAAACATTAAAAAGGCCTTTTATCAAACTTTTTGGTTCTGGGCATTGCTGGGTGGTTGGGTCATCGGAATAGCTTTCTTTATTTTCACCCGCTGGAAATTATTGAAACAGAAAAACTATTACCGTCAGCAATTGGCTTTAGAAGAACAACGCAACAAGATTACCGCAGATCTGCATGATGATATTGGCGCAACGCTCAGCAGTCTACAAATCAATTCTGCAGTGGCATCCCTCTATTTGCAGAAAAACAATCTGGCGGAAACCCAATCCATTCTTGATAAAATACAGCAACAATCTCAAAAATTATCCGAAAACATAGGTGATATCGTGTGGAGTTTGAGGCCTAACCAAGATGCTCTAATGACACTCAGCACGCGAATTCGCAATGTTGCTAATGAAATACTGGTAAATACTTCTATCAATTATCATATCGCGATTGATGACCAAATCGACGATGAAATTACTGATTTTGGTATCAGGAAAAATATCATCCTCATAGTAAAAGAAGCGCTTAACAATGCCGCTAAATATAGTGAAGCAAACGAAGTTCTCATTCAGTTCAAAATCATAGATCAGGATTATTTGCTGGAAATCTGCGACAACGGAATTGGCTTCAACCCTCAGAAGAAAAAAGGTAACGGACTGGAGAATATGAAAAAAAGAACCTCCGAAATGAATGGAAAATTTGAGATTTCCACAGAGAATGGGACATGCGTCAAGATCCACATCCATAAATCTAGGGATTGTAAATAAATCCTGCCTTCTGCTATTTTTGTATAGAAAAGTAATGATATGATCCGAATATTTGCATACGACGACAACCCGGAAAGACTTGCGAGTCTGAAAGCGCTCATCACCCTGAATCACAATATGCAATATTTGGGAGATGCGGAAAACTGCGAGCAGGTGTTGCAGGAAATGCAAAAATATCAACCAGATGTTGTGCTGATGGACATCAACATGCCGGTGGTCAATGGAATTGAAGGCCTAATAATAATTAAAACTCATTTTCCCCACATCAACGTTTTGATCCAAACTGCTTTTGATGACAGCGAAAAAATATTCACCAGTATTTCTAACGGAGCAAGCGGATACATCCTCAAAAGCGATCAGCCAACACGCATTCTTCAGGCAATACAAGAGGTAGATGAAGGCGGCGCGTCGATGAATCCAGCAATTGCCAAAAAAGTATTGGAATATTTTATACCAAATCAGGATACCAGGATACTTACTGCAAAAGAAAATGAAGTGCTCAAATTTCTCGCCGACGGGTTAAGCTATAAAATGATTGCCGATAAGCTTGCAATTGGCTATTCCACAGTCAATACCCACATCAAGCACATCTACGAAAAGCTCCACATTTCTTCCCTTGGCGAAGCGGTCGCTTGGTATTATAAGCATCTTAAAAAATAATCACCATTGCTCCTTGTTCATACGAGTATCCCTATTATTAGGGATTTTTTTGTGTTATGTTTTAGCGGAATTTTGAAAAATCAACTTAAAAATATCCAATGAAAACCAAAATCACATTCTTTATGCTCTTCTTACTGGCGGCAAACAGCTTTTCATATGCCCAGGACACCGATGGAGACGGTATTGTAGATACCATAGACAACTGTAGACTGACATATAATCCCGATCAGGCAGATCTGGACAGCGATGGCATTGGCGATGCCTGCGATTGTGATATGAGCACGGCCAATCCCGGCGGGCAACGGAAGCCTGCGATTATCATCTCGGCTTCTCCTTCTACCATCATTGCTGCAGGAACTTCAGTTACGTTCAGTACAACTATAGACGCGGGAGGAACTTCGCCCATTTTTCAATGGAAAAAGAACGGAAACAATGTGGGAACCAACCTTCCCACCTATATAGACAATACTTTGATGAATGGAGATATCATCAGCTGCAGTCTTACAAGCGATGTCATTTGCATCACAGGAAACGCTGCTACAAGCAATTATCTAACGATTTCAATCACCACCTTATCCACTTCGGAAAACAGTGCCGATAAAATACAGCTGTTTCCCAACCCGGCAAAGGATTTTATTCAGATCAAAAACCTTAAAAACAACAGTAAAATTAGCATCTACAATTATAGTGGAAGGCGTGTCAATACAAACCTGCTCAATGGAAACAGAATCAATATTTCTACACTACCCAAAGGAATTTACATCCTAGAAATAATGGATCAAACTGGAAAACCCCAAAGCATGAAGTTCATTAAAAACTAATTTACAAAACGAAAAAGTCCGTTCAATTTTCAAAATCCATTATTATGAAAAAACTACTAATCTTTATGTTACTAATCAATATCAATAATGCATTTGCTTATTCTTACACTATTTATTGTAATACATGGTATAATGTCGTTATGTCAAAATGGGAGGTGAATTGTTACATTGCCGATTTCGGTTGCAATGTTGTTCCCCACGCCTATTTTTGTCAAGAATATAATGCAATCAAAACTAACCCGAACATCTTTGTAGATCCCCAAGGCGTAGCCGTATTAGCAGATGGCGACCGAATTATCCGCATCGAATCCGATGATTTAAAGAATTTCCATCTCAAAAACAAAGATGGGGTAAAGAGCAATCGAATATCGAAACAGCAATTTCAAGAAAATCTACACTCTTTTTTAAAAACGGATAACGGGAAAATCTCCTACGAACGATTGAAGACCATCGCTAAAGATTTTAATGCCAGCATAGTCCCAGTAAACAAAATTCCCGAAACCAACTATTGCCCTGCTTGTCAAGTAATTGATGCTGGTAGTCCGCAAAGTAAAAATAGCGGTGTCGCGGCAGCATCAATCACAAGACCACTCAAGAAAGACAATGCTTTACAACTATCACTGGCTGCAGGCATGATGATGCCAACTTCTGATTTCAAAACAGCTAATAATATGGGCAACGCTACTGATTATAGTCTTAATGCTTATCTTCCGGTTTGGCAATATGGCGGTGCAAGTGGCGGTGTAGTCAACTATGGTGGTGCTACAGGCGGCGTTATCAGTTTTGGCTTTAATGCCGGTATAGCGTATTTTAGTGGCAATAAAGATTATGCTACCTCTGGATATTTGCCTTACAATATTACCGGGCAAACAGGTTCGCCAACCATAGCGGCAAGAGGAACCGGCAGTCCGAAGCAAGCGGGTTTTAAAACCGAAGCGGGGGTACAAGCCAATTTTAGTTTTGGTTCTTATACTATTTCGCCCATCTTAAATGCGGCTTATATTAATTTTAAACAAGAGGCATTCTCGGTTACACAAAACAGTTCGGTAAATGGACAGAACTATGATTACAACCTTTACAGCCAGTCAAAAAGCACAACATCGGGTTTCGCCTTTGCAGCCAAATTGAGACATCAATATAAGTTAGGCAAACAAAGCCAATTCAGTGTTTTTGCAGAAACGGGCTACATGCTTGGTCCTAAAATAGCGGTGCAATCTACCTATTTGTTGCCTGAAGGCCAACCAAAGGATAACGGCAATTACAGTCTCAATCAAATAAATAATGCCACCAGAGCGGTATCCGAGTCTACTGCAAATTTTAATGGATGGATGGTGAATGCAGGTGTTATTTTTTCCTTTCGAGGCCAAGCAAGGGCCGTGTGCTCATGCTGCGGAAAAATGGTCAATCCGGAAACTCATAACAAATTACTATGCTGCGAACTAAAACCAACACCCAAAAAACCAAAATGAATGGCCACCATTGTCACAAATAAGCCGAAAATCCAACATGAACTCACCATCATTTAACTGCCACAAGATGTGTATCGACGCACAGTCCCCAATATGTTGTTGAGGCCTATTCCACTTTCAAAAATATTACATATCTCACTTGTAAAACCCCTGCCCTCACGTAGAAAACTTCCACCCGCATTTAGAAAACTCCCATCCGTATTTAGAAAACTCGCACCCTCATTTAGAAAACTTCCATCCGCATTTAGAAAACTTGCATCCGCCTTTAGAAAACTCGCACCCGCATTTAGAAAACTTCCATCCGCATTTAGAAAACTCGCACCCCTAGTTAGAAAACCAACGTCCTGTTTTGTATTTATCGCACCTTTCATCACACAAAAAACAGAAAAGCTCCACTAACAGAGAGAACTAACCCAAGAACTAACGAACTCAAACGCACTTCAAAACGTTTAATTAAAAAAATTGACAATAATTATTTGGCCATCAATATCGACCTAAAAATTCAAAAATAAAAACATCCTACAATAATCAAGTTTTCGCTTTCGCCCCGCTCCATTCGCACAATCTTCTAATCATGCTGCCTGCAACACAATAAATCAAGGTACTTCGAACAGAACCATCATTAGCAATGAAGAATTATAGAGTTCTCGCGGCTTAGTTGTAGGAAACCAAGGCAGCCCATTAAGATTCACATGGTTATTACAATATTCCTTCGGATCGATATTGTTTTTGTGGTGTCTCCGGCGATACAGCGCTTTAGTGAATAATTGCAATTTACAAACAACGATTCATCAAATGGATAACGGACATCCCTTCATCATACCATTCTTCACCTCATAAAGCCGTTTTGGAATGAGGAATAACTCCCTTTCATAGACGAATAGAGAACCGGATAAGCTGCAAAGGTTTGAATACAGTTAAACTGCAGCTACCTCCTTTTGTGCTTTATGCAAATCAAAAGAACTTTTGTCCCACGTTTCTCCTTCATCCATTCCCATCCAGTTGCGCATATCATCATGTTCGGGATGGTAGGTATTATTCACGGCATCCACTAAATTATCATAGCCCCAAACGCCTCCGCAATCTTCCGGCGGGCAGGCACCTTTTCCTGAAACAAGCGTTGCTCTGATGGCTTTTTCATCAGTAACATCTTCCAATTGTAAGCTATGCACCCAATCATCACCAAAATCATAGACATAAGAAAACGTCATCCCTTTTGTTGTCAATATTTTAGAGATTTTTATTTTGCTACTGTCAAGTATTTCCGTGTCCATCCACCCTCCTTCATCTGGCACACCAATTTGAGGAACCGAGCCATAACCCGCTGGTGAAAAGGCATAACAATGAGAATCAGACCATCCAAATGCGGCCTGAATTACCTGATGCAAACGTTCGAATGTAAAATGATCCGGCACCAAAACCTTGCGCCATACTGGTGGTTTAGAAATTCCCTCTATCTGGATCTTCAGTTGTAACAGCATACATTTATGTTGATTTATTGCTCGTGGATACAGCAAAATTCACAACAAGAACAAAGTACATCGTGTTTGAAATGCCACAGGTGGATTGATATTAAAGTATTGTGCGATTAGAAGCTCTTCGAGCACTCAAATAACTTGTCATCAAATTGATTTCAATTTTGAGTATCTTTGAGATATCACACCACAAACAAAGCAAAGACTTACGACAAGCTATATCTGGCACATCATTCCAAAAAAAAATCGTACTCTGCTAATACGGTCGGGTTGTAAATCTTTAAATGAGCACATCAGAGGCAAAGGCAAGAGCGGAAAAGTTGCATTAATAGTGGTTTGCAGCAAGCTGCTCAAAAAATCTTTCGGAATCCTGAAATCAGGATAACCGCATCGTGAAAATTTTTCGCTAATTTCGGTATAGAGAATTTGGGGGTTACCCTAGTTCTATATTAGCTGCAGTAATTATTTATTTTTCATATAAACAATCAATTCAGAAGCGTCATTTACTACTTTTCTTATTATTCCATTTTCAATTACAAAATGAGTGGGGAAAATATCTGATTCCAGTTTAGTTCTTATAAATTCTTCTTGGTCAGGGACAAAATGATATTTATAATGCTTATTTTTTAAATAATTTTTTAGTTTTTTTTCATCATCTAACGCTAAACTCAAGAAAATGACATTGGGACTGTTCTTTTCAGCGACAAACTTATTCAGTTCAGGCATTTCTTTGTTGCAAGCTTGACAATTTGTATAATAAGTTTTAAGAAGTACAGTTTTATTTTTCGTATTCTCCTTTGTATAATTATTTCCGGATAAATCTGTAAAATTGAATTCAGGTATTTCTTTTCCTTCCCAGGATAAATTAAAAAGTTGGATTTCAGTTACTTGTTTTATTGTTGAAGTTATAGATTCATCATTACTTTTATTCTTTTGTAAGTAATACGTATTTGTTTTACTATGATGTTTTATTGGTAAATAATTTCCAGTTTTTAGGGAATCTAAAAATTGCTTTTTTGAAATTTCATTTTCTTCTGAACCAAGTGCTTGAAAATTAGAGGACAAATGAATTTCATTATTATAGTATTTCCACCATTCCATGTAATCTGTGAACAGAATTTCTTTATTCTCTGAATTATTTTTTGAGCAGCAAGTCAGTGAAATTGTAAATAAAATTAAAATGTATAACGTTCTCATAGTATTGCGCATAACAGAAAAAGCTTTGGAGAAATCGAAGATTCGGCTTTGCCAATTGCCGGCTAAAATGAACTGAAAGTTCAATTTCGACCCAACGGAGCCAATATTTTTTCAATGAAACTAAATTATCAAAAAAATGTGGAATTGAAAAATATTGGCGGATTAATATCTCAAATTTTGAAATTCAACACCTCAGCCCGCATTTGAGTTCCCTTCGGTCGTCGAACCACTTCGTTAGGTTTTGCCAATACAATGTTTTACACAGTATTATTGTTTTCTGTATGTTGTTGTTTTTTTATCTCCATTTTTTATGGTTAGATTATTTTCAACTGCATTTTTCAAATCTCGGCTTGCTGTAGCGGATGAAATATCTTTGAAATAATTCAAATAATCTTTTCTTGTGAATTCATTTTCATTTTGCTCAAGAAAGATTTGCACTCGATCTTCATCAGAAAGTTTTTTTCTCGAATTCTCAAGCAATTCAGAAAGAGAATTGTCAATTACTTTAAGCATGTATTCAATAAATTTTGTTGATTTTCCTTCTTTGTCTGACTGAGATAATGCTTTATAATATTCTTCTTGATTTTTAGAAATCAAAGTTTCAAAAGGAAGAAACTCAAAAATAGGATAATCTTGCATTAAAATCAGAGTTTGCCACAATCTTCCCATTCTTCCATTTCCATCCAAAAAAGGATGAATGAATTCCATTTCATAATGAAAAACACAACTCTTTATTAAAGTCAATTCTGATTTGTCCTTTAAACATTTGAACAAATCTTTCATTAAGTAAGGTATATTTTCGAAAGGTGGCGCAATATGTTCAACTTTGGAACCTTTTACAATTCCAACTCCTTGATTTCGATATTTTCCAGGATTATGAATTAGTTTCTGAAGTAATAATTTATGAGCATTTAGAAAATCCTTTTCATTATCTGGTTTTAATTTGTTGATGTTTTTGTAAACTTCCAAAGCATTCAAAACTTCAAGAATATCTTTTTCAGGACCAACAACTCTTTTATTTTCCAAAATCGCTATAATCTGTTCTTCCGTCAAAGTATTTCCTTCAATGCTTAATGAAGAATGAATTGTTTTAATTTGATTTTGTTTTCTTAAAGTTGGATTCGATTTGATTAAAAATTTAGCATTTACTTCTCCAATTTTCTCTGAAATTGAAGAGATAAATTTTAAAATTTCGGTGGTTATTTCGTACGGTGGTTTCATTTTATGATACTATCATTTGATACTATCACAAAGGTAAAATTTAATTTGGCATTGAAGCGTAATGTTGAGTAAATATTGCGGACAACGGAAAAAGTATTGGCGAAGTGCGGGCTAAAATGAACTGAAAGTTCAATTTCGACCAAACGTAGCCAATATTTTTTCAATGAAACTAAATTACAAAAAAATGTGGAATTGAAAAATATAGGTTGATCAACACCTTAGACTTTTCAATTCCACACTTTCACTCTGCATAAGAATTTACTACGGTCGTAGAACCATTTCGTTAAGTTTTGTGAATATCCTGTTAAATGCAGTGATTCAATTTAGTCTTTTATTTTTAATGTTCCTTTTAGATGAATAAAACTTCCATCAGGATTGGCAATATTGGTATACACTTCATGGGTATTCCAATTTTGTACATGAACCACATTTGCTTTCGTGCTTGCTTCACTCCAATACACCATATATACGTTCGGGCTTACTTCTACCGCTGTGTATCGTACTAATTCAGCTAGATTTTTATTGGCTGCAGTAGTTCCAGTGAATCGCATTTGCTGGTTATCGATAAAATTTAAGTCAAATTGAAAATCTTTACCAAAATCTACCAGTACATGATTCCCTATTGCTGGATACGGTGATTTTAGTTCCCATTCCATTTCGCCTTTAAAAACCTTTGCTCCCATTTTTAGATTATCAACACCTCCTAATTTCGGATATTTAGCGATCATTTTTTCTGACAATTCATCACCTGTTTTACTGGATTCTGCAGCAGCTTTGTAGTTTACTAAATACTCTCTTACAAAATCAAGTACTTTTGGAGAATCGTTCGATTTCAAGTAATGCGAAGCAATCACTTTGGAAGGATGTAGTGCTTTCATCTTATCTATCTGACCCACCCATTTGTCAATTCCATCATACCCCTTGGTATCGGCCATCCAAAGATGTGTATCTATACTTACGGAAATTCCACCCGCAATCGTCTTTAAAGAAGGAATCCAGACAAAACTATGAGCAGGATCATTTGCAGTCGTGATGATTTCCAATTTGTGACCCTCTACATCCGGAATAGAAGTTACTGCCTTGGGGATTATGATTTCGGACGGAGCATCGGACTTCAACTGAGGAGTACATCTCATACTTTTAAGAACATTGAGGTGTACAGTAGATGTACCAAATATACAAACAAAGGACAATATACGAAAAGAAAATAATCGTAAATTATTGATTATCAAATAAAAGAAAATAAAGGAAACTAAAAGAAAACAAATTTATTTCCCAATACAGAATCTAAAGATTGCTTTGTTTATAGTACTTTGAACCACGTCGAATTGTACAAAAGTGGTACATAAAAACTAATCGAATTAATTTTCCTATATCTCGTAATTCCCCATTGCATTCTTTAAATTTCTCTTGATGCTCCTTTTCAATTCTTTTGGTGCAAGAACCGTCATACTTTTTCCAAAACCTAAAATCAGTCTTTCTAATTCGTAATTATGTTGAACTTGAATTTCAAAAATATGCGAACCATCTTGCAATTTTTCAACTGTTTTTTGGGAATGATGAAAAGGCTTTGTAATTACATACGGCGAATTAGTTCTATCTACTTTGAAAATAACGGTTTGTGGAGTTGCATTTGATACAGTAACTCCAATTACTTTTTCAAAATACGAATCACCGTCAATATTTTTATCAATATAATTTTCTTTTGAAGATTCAATAGTTACTATTCTATCCAAAGCGAGATTAAGCATTTTATTTTCGCACCAACACACCAAAAACCAACGATTGTTGAACTCTTTTAAAAGTTGTGGCGAAACAGTGTAAGTAATACTATTTCTCGAATTAAAAGATTGGTATTCAATACAAATCACTTTTCTATTGATGATGGATTGATACAAAATATCAATAAATTCTAAACCTTTTAAGCGTTCGTTTTTATCTAAATGAATCACGGATTTTTGCTTAACAGAAGAAATAGAATCTTCCAACTTTTGCAAAACTCCATTCATTTCCTGAAAAACCGAAAAGTCTTTGAATTGCTTTAAAAGTTGAACAGCATCATTCATCACTTTCAAATCATTTTCATTGACTGGAATATTTTTTATGCTGTAATTAGAATCTGAATATCTATAAAATTTTCTCTGAAAAACTTCAATTGGCGCATTATAGCCTAACTTTTCGCTTCTCATAGTTTGGATATCGAGCTGAACAGTTCTCTTGCTTACCAAATCGTATTTCCCTTCATATTCATACAAAGCATCAGAACAAGCGTCCATCAAATCCTCCAAAGTCCAGTCTTTTGTGCGGTTTCTGAAGCACTTGTCTAAAGTATGATACCGAATCAAAGCATTTTTATTCGAAGCCATTTTGAAAATTTTTCAGAAAAATATAAAAAAAATTTAACTACGCAAAAAGATTGCGTAATAGAGTTTTTACTTTGCATCAACAAAATGATAAAGTCATGAAATTTACAGGACAAAATTTAATTGAAATGGGCTTCAGACCAACAAAATGGTTCGCTGAAGCATTGGAAACAATTAACAATTCAGAATTTACAGAAGAAGAAACTCAAGAATATTTGGAACAATTTAGAAGTCCAGATCCAATTCCACTTCAAGAACCTGCAGAATTTGTCGTCAATATAAAAGCAGAAAATGAAAACGAAATCGACAATGTAGAAAAAGTGATGACAACGATGACTGAATTAGTGAAAACCCCTACAATTGTTGGTGGTGTTATAATGCCCGATGCTTGTCCCACTGGTGAAAAAGGAATTATTCCTGTTGGTGGAGTTGCGATTGCAAAAAACGCCATTCATCCCGGAATGCACAGTGCAGATATTTGTTGTTCTGTTATGTTAACGGATTTTGGTAAAATGAATCCTGAAGAAGTTTTAAACGCTGGACACAAGCACACCTATTTCGGAATTGGCGGTAGAGCAAGAGGAAATCAAATGAAAATGCCATTGGAATTGATTGAAGAATTCAAAAATAATCCTTTCTTGAACAATGACAAATTGATAAGTACCGCAAGAGAACATTTGGGAACTCAAGGCGATGGAAACCATTTTATGTTTGTTGGAATTTCCAAAAAAACAGGAAACACAATGTTGATTACACATCATGGTTCCAGAGCTCCAGGAGCAATGCTTTATGATAAAGGAATGAAAACTGCAGAACGATTCCGAAAAGAATTATCTCCGGAAACATTGCCTGTAAACGCATGGATTCCGTTTGAGACCGAAGAAGGTCAAAATTATTGGGAAGCGCTTCAAATTATCAGAAAATGGACAAAATTAAACCACGAAAGTATTCACGAAGCGGTTTTGAATGAATTAAAAATAGAAAAAGAAAATAGATTTTGGAATGAACATAATTTCGTATTCAGAGATGGTGATTTGTTTTACCATGCAAAAGGAGCAACTCCCTTGGACGAAAAATTTCTTCCGGACAGTAACTGTTTCAGACTAATTCCTCTGAATATGGCAGAACCTGTATTGATTGTATCCGGAGCAACTAACGAAAGAAATTTGGGTTTTGCTCCTCACGGAGCCGGAAGAAACTTCAGCCGAAGTCAGCACAAAAAATCTTTTGGTGAAAAGCCAATCGAAGAAATCTTCAAAGAAGAAACCGAAGGTTTGGATGTGCGCTTTTTCTCTAACGAAATTGATATTTCTGAATTACCAAGTGCCTACAAAAATGCACAAAACGTAAGAAACCAAATGGAAGAATTTGGATTGGGTGAAGTGATAGATGAAGTGATTCCTTATGGCTGTATTATGGCAGGAGATTGGAAAAAAAATGCGCCTTGGAAAAAGAAAAAAAACAAAGCGCAGACTTTTTAAATTTTCAAATAAACAGAAGCAAATTTATTTTGCTTCTGTTTTTTTATTAATACGTAAACAGACCTAACTTAGAATACTATTTAAATGTAAGTAGAGACTTTTGAATGATTTCACAAATGGATTGACTAACGCCAAATTCTTTTGATAATTCTGACCAAGTAGAAAGTGCAGAACGAGTTTGCTCCATCACATTGTCAATGAATTCTTTTGATAGTTTAGCTTCCATACCTAGCTTTTTTAGATGTTTTGCGGTAATATTCTTACCCTCTCCCATTACTATTGTGCTCTGTTCTCCACCTGGGCCAGATGAGAAAGTAAGGTCGTAAGCAGGTGATAATTTCCATTCTCCAAATTCATTCATTAGAAAAGAAAAATTCTTAGCATGATCGTCTCGATTGTGCGCCATCACATTGAAAACGGCTAACCGAAACATTTTTTCTACCTCGCGAATATCTTTGGTTAAAGCACCTGTCAATGCTAATAAGTCCTCATAATCAAGAGATGGCAATCTAAAATTGCTGTGAACAAGTCCACTCACCGTATGCATATGAAAACGCTTATTTCCCTCTCTATCAAAACGTTTTACAGCAAAGTATCCATTCCCTTTCTGTGAGTGAAACAAATGCACATCAGGCATTTTAACTCCTGCGTCTAAAGCCATTAAAGCATAAATATATTCTATTGCTCCAGCATCTTTTCCATCTTGAGCATTAGGAAATTTCACCATCCAATGTTCTAAACCACCACTCAGCTGATCTGTACCATACGTTATTTTTGTTCGATCAGTGTTAACACCAATCATTGCTTTTGGTCGTGCTCCTGCGGAAGATCCATTCAAAGCCAAAAGTTCGTCAATTACGTCGTCTGAATCACCTTCCAAAACCTCTTCGGTTTGTGTTGCCAAAATATCCAAATCAATCATCTCATTACTAGTATCTGGACTTTGATCTGGTTCATAAACCAAAGCGCCCATACCTTGCAATCCAACGTACGCTAAACGGTCAAGTGGTGAAATATCCGATGGTAAAATCCCTTCTGACCGTAACATACGATCAAAAAGTAATCTTCCCCAACCGTCGGGCAAACTATCATTGAAAACACCAGCCAAACCTTCAAAAGGATCTCTTGGAAGCGCTATTACGTCCCGTTGCAAAGGAAGTCTTATCGGTGAAATTTCGATATTGGCTTGCAGAAATTCTTCATCGTATTGAAAGTAGATGATACCGTCACGAATTGCCAGACGACCTACGTGTTGAATCCCTGAATCAAAATTCAATCCTACTTTTATTTCATTAATGCCTATTCTCATTTTCTGCTTCCTCGTTTTTTAATTGGTTTTTCCTCTGATTTTAGTACATCATCAATAGATTTAAAACGCTGTTCCTCCGGTTTTAAAACATCAACCATTTCTTCTAAACCACCAATTACAGAAAGAATTTTCAAGAATGATTCTAAAGAAATCACTCCTTTTTGTTCAAATTTCCTTAAAGTAGGTAACGGAACACCCGATCTTTCTGCCAATCCTTCCTGTGTTAGATTCATTTGCAATCGTCTTTCACGGAGATGTGCTACTAGTTTTTTTTGTATTTTAGATAATGAATTAAATAACATAATGGTATTATTTAATGAGGATATTTGATTTTAAATAACATTATTGTATTACAAATATAGTGAATTTTTAACAAATGACTGAAGTGAAAACAAAAACAGATAATCGGAAATTTTTCGATTATCTGCTTGGGATTTGACAAGAAATGATATATCATTTTCAACAATTAAATTTCTTTCTCATGTTTTAAGAAAGAAAACTAATATCAATAAATTCAACTAATTTATTTTGCCATTCTTTAACTTGAGAATGAGTTGATATATAAATTACGCTACAAAATTTATCTGACAATGTAGTATGATCTTTGATATTTGTATAAAATCCATCAATAATTTTTGAATTTTCACCAGGATATAATAATGCAGTCTTCTCTGCTTGAAAGTAATGATGATAGGTGAACATTTGCCTAAGATCATCTGGAGAAGGATTATATCCATTTAAGTTTTTCCACTTCGTATCTAATACAAAATTAGTATTTGAATCTTTATGAGTCATCACAATATCTGGACGCATCTTTGAGTGGTTTCCTTTACTTGGTTTCCAGAAGTTTTTTGATATCTGAGAATTTACATGGTAACTTTTAAATTTCTTTTTCAATGTTACGAAAACAAATTGTTCCCATAAATTGTTCATATCAAACATTAAAGCCAAAACATGATTGGATCCTTTGGAAATATCTGGATGATAATTTAGTAATAACAATTTTGCAATCTCAATGGATGTCTTATATGAAATCGATTTTCTATCAAAATGAAGCCTTTCAAAGGAAGTTTCCGAAATTCTAATATTTTGCATTTCTGGAAACTTAAGAAATAAATTTCCTATTCTACTTTTTAACAAAGGATTTGTATTAATCTGACCAACTAATTTTAATGCCTTAAAAAGAATTTGATTGAATACATGTTCAAACCTATACTCGGTGCTTTTAACGTAGAAAAGTTCCTGATGTGTACAATTTTTAGAAATATGTTTTGAAAACTCAATTGCGCCTTTCAGATATGTTCGGTTCCCTTCCTCTTTTCTATATTTTTTGATGAGTCCTTTATGAAGTAAAAGTTCAACTTCTTTTATAAAAAGTTCAATGTATAAATCAAGTATAGAATTGTTCTTTATTTTAAGAGAAGAAGTTCCAGAAGACTTCACATCAAATCCCCAAACTTCTTTCAGCATATCAATTAAGATTGTTCGCCATCTTTCTGCTCCAAATTGATCAGCTTTCGGTAAAACTTCAATGGTAATTTCTCCAACCTGAATAATGCCTACAAAAGAATTAAACTGAACGCCATTTTTTATCAAAGTAAAATAAGGAGAATAATGACCATAATAATTTTCCAACGCATCCAAAATCTCCCTCTCTTCCTTTTTTTGAGGATTGAAAAGAATTTTCTTGTGTTCAAAAACCGTTATGGTATTGTTTACGATCATCTTATTTTTTCATCAAAGTCTGAAGTGCAAATTTAAAACCTGCTGGATCATCTTTATGATTAATAATTTCAAATATTTCTTTCTGATCATATTGTGAAGAATCGGAATAATCAAAATCAGCAAAAACAGATTCCTTCTCCAACTTCTGAACAAAACCTGATCCTAGAATCAAACCAATTTTACCATAATCACAAAAAAAGTATTCTTGTAAAAGCGGAATAATGTTTCGATAAAAAGAATCAATAATTGTCGTTGCATCTTTGCCAATAAAATAAGCATGACCAATGGAATGATCTCTATCCAAAAGTTTTTCTATTCTACTATTGATTGTTTTCAAAATATCGGATACTTGAAAGTCATATAAGGTATAATCCAATTCCTTTAAATCGTAATCTGGCAGTATTTCTTCAAACACAAATCTTCTTCTAAGTGCAGAATCTAATGCTTCAACACTTTTATCAGCAGTGTTCATCGTACCGATGATATATAGATTGGGAGGAACACCAAATTTTTCATCCTTACTGTACGGAAGATTCAATTCAATTCTTTCATCTTCCCCTAATCTTTTATCTGGTTCAATTAATGTAATTAACTCTCCAAAAATCTGAGATACATTGCCTCTATTTATCTCATCTATTATTAAAACAAAATTCTTGAAGAATTCAACCTCCTGACCTTTATTAGAATACATTTGTAGTTTATCCAGAATTGGAGGATAGTAAATTCCTACTCCTTTAGAAGTAATTTCACGTTCACCATAAAATAGTTCTCTCAGTGTATTAATACTTAAAGTGTGCCCAGTTCCTCCACTTGCTTTCTTAAATGAAATAGATTTGCTAGAAAAACCCATGATTGTAAATTCGTTCCCATCCCTTTTCATGGAGAATTTCATACTATTATCTTCTTCCCATTCATCCTTCAGTCTTTCAAATGATGCTTCAAATGAAAGTTTACCCTTTTTGAATTGATTACTAATCCAATTGTCTTTTGCTTTGTCCGAAATCAACTTGAATAATCCATCTTTCACATCATAAATAACTCTTCCTTCTTTGGTTTCAGGCTTTATTCCTTCCACAAAATCTTCATAAGACATACTTTGGTGAAATGTGGTAAACATAATCTGCCCAGCTTTTACCAAACGTTGGTATTCTTCTTTTACACCTTTTCTTGGTTGATTAATATTAAAATCAGGATTGGCAATTCTTACAGCTTTACTAATAGTAGTGTATGTTTTTCCTGTTCCAGGAGGACCATAGAGAATTTGATTAAGGGGTGGACGAAAATCTTCGGGTTCTGCAGTACCATCAAATTCTTCATCTTCCTCCAACTCGTTTTCTAAATCTTCTACAATCTTATAGCGCTTAAAACGATCATGCATTTTTTGAAGCATATTTTCTTGTTCATTTGATGTAAAACGGTGTGCAACAAAATCTGGATGTATATTTTTAAGACTTTTTATTTCTTCATCAACAATCGGAATTATTTCTGATATCATCACCTCTAAATCAGGCAACAAGTCTTGAAAACTTGAGTATTTTGGCGTTGAATACACTCCGAAAAACTCCATCTTATTATTTTCTGAACCTGCATATACATGCTCAAACCTGTCCCCTATCTTATCCTTTATATTTTTAATGAGTTCAAGTGCGTAAGAATTTTGTGAATCCTGTGGATCTCTCGTTTGGTTCAATTGGAAAAAAAATTCAATACCACTTTTCTTCCTGAGATCGAAAACTAAACTGAGTAGATCTCCTGAAGAACCTGGATATGATACAGGAACAAACCAAAATGTGGTTGCAAAATATTTACTTTTCTCAGTACCAATAAAATAATTGAGTTCTGCACCTTTCGATGCTTTTTGGCGCACAGAAAATGTAAAACTATTGTCTTGATCGTATTTGGATTTCAACCACTCAAAAACCTCAATCTGGAGTTGTTTGTACATATGTTATTTATGTTTTTAGTTTTAATTCACCTTCACCTGCCCATTCATCAACATCGGTAATAGCCAATCACTTAACGAAGCGAATTTTGTATGTTATTGTTTTACTATTCCTCTTCCTCCCTTCTTTTGCAATTATTACAAAGATCATCAAATGATGAAAATTTGTAACCGCCACAACTGGTGCAGGTATGTTCTATTTTGTTTTGTCTTTCTTGCTCTTCATCTTCTATTTTTCTTTTACAAGAATTGCAATATGTGTCATATTCATCTTTTTCATCTCCGCATTTTGGACAAGTGGTATTTTCTACATCTTCATTTACAGCATTTTGCAATCTTCTACCGTCGCTGTAACAACCGCCTCCTTTTTCTCCCAAAGTTACAGTGTATTGATATCCTCGATCACTTGTAAAGGAACATTCTCCGCTAGAAATATCTTCACTGCTAAAGTGAGTTTCATCTAGCCAACCACCATTTGGCCAATCAATTTGAACCAAATATCCATTTTCTACTTCAACATCCAGTTCGTATGTACTTCTTGTTCCTGTGCTGGGATTGTAGTATTCCACTTCTGCGCAATACGTTCCATTAAGATCCTCGTCATCGTTCAAAATAAAATCATCATTACTGCTCCATAAAGAAGTTGACGAAGAATCTGTAGAGTCTGTTGTACTGCTTTTTTTACAGCCTAGTAAAATGAGCAATAGGAATAAAAAGTAAATTTTTTTCATCATAAATTCTTGTATTTTACCCTACTTTCACCTGCCCATTCATCAACATTGGCAACAACCAATCCCGTAAAGTTGCGAGCTCTTGGTTTTGTTTTAGATTGGATTGCCTTTTTTTCTCCAAATCGGAGGCAACTGCATTAAATTTCTTCGCCAATTCTTTATCAGGCCTTACAATATAATATGATTCCATAAAAGAGTCAAATTGGAAATTTTTAATTCCACTTGTTTTCCCTTCATATCCAAAGAAAATTCCTGCCTCGTATAATCTTTGCCATTCTTGTTGAAAGTTGAAAGCAAAAATGTCATCCTTCAATGTCACCGCTTTACAAAAATTGGAACATACAACATCTGTATCAAATCTTGTAAATGATTCTTTGGTTAAATGGGCAATTCTTGCTGTTGACTGAGTAGGGCTGCCTCCTGATATTTCGATAATAAAATCATTAGGTTCAAGCTTTTTAGAAAGATTATTTTTTAGAATAAATCTTTCAGGAGCTTTAACTTCTCCTTTGCCATTTAAACCATTAATATCTGCGCCTCTCACACAATATACTCTCTCTGTATAATTGCCTTCAATTTTATCCTTTCCCCAATCTCCTGTCTTTGTATTTTTAATCCAATCATTAAATACTGAAACCTCCCAACCTTCAGGAATTTCTCTTTTTAGAGTTTCGTTAAAAATCATTCTTCCGCCTGAAGATTTATAAGGCTTTCCATCGGGATTTGGAAACTCAAACTGTACAAACCAATAATCATACAGCGTTTTTGCCATCGCTTCCAACTCGGTGTTAATCTTATTGTTCAACTCGATTTTATCATCCAATGCTGATAATACGGATGCTATTTTTTGTTGGGTGGGAATATCTGGAACATCAATTCTGGTTTTTTTTATAATATCCAAAGGTGGCAAATTAGGGATAACAGAATCTCCATTAATACCAGAAATCATCTTAATTATGTGGTATTTAAAATAATACTTAAAAAAGCTAGTATCTACAACATTATTATTGACTCTAATTCTTATTAATGCTTGATTAATTACAGCTGGAAAACTTAAATTATTAATTTCATATAGTTTTCCAAGTGTACCAGCTCCAGTAATTAATATATCTCCATTCTTTACTATAAATCTTTTAAGTTTTTTTTCTACATATTCTTTTTCCAAATAATAATTTCCAATTGAAATATCTCTATTGATCACTACAGATTGTTCTAGAACTTTATAAGAATCAGATTGTCTTGGAATAAACAATGCCTTTTTTACGTCACCTCCAAACGGCCCTTTAATCATTCCGTCCTTTTCAACAATTAAATCATTAAATATCATACCTCAACCCTTTTAATTGGTTCTGAATCTCCGCATCCAAACGCTTGCCTTCTGCAAATAAATCTGCCAATCGGTTTTCAAAACCTTGCATTTTTTCGGCAAATTCCGTTGGGGTAATGTCCACATATTCGATCTTCACTTCAAAGTATTGTCCTGCCGAGAAACTATAGTTTTTGGCTTTAACTTCTTCACTGTTCACTACAACAGAAAAATCATCCATTGCCGTTTTAGTATTCATTGCAGAAATAATCTGTTCTTCTTCTTCTTTGGTTAAAACGGTGCGTTGGTTTTTACCTTCCTTCACCGTTTCACCTAATTTGGAAGCATCTACCAATACAATGTGTTCATTATCCGCTTTTTTATCAAAAAACAGAATCGAAACATTAGTTCCTGTACTCGCAAAAATATTACTCGGCATACTCACCACACCACGCAACCAACCACGAGTAATTAACTCTTCTCGTATTTTCTTTTCAATACCACTTTGAGCCGTTATAAATCCTGTCGGAACAACAATAGCCGCTTTTCCTTTCTCCGAAAGGCTGTACATAATGTGTTGTACAAACAACAGATAGATTGCCATTCCATCTTTTTTTGCATTCGGGATTTTCGGTACACCCGCAAAAAAACGAGCTTTATAGCTGTCGGATAAAAGCTTCGCTTGATAATCCGAAAAATCTAATTTGAAAGGCGGGTTTGAAACAATATAATCGAATTTTTCTTGCAGATAATTCGGGTTCAAAATCGTATTACCTTTCACAATATTCGGAATAGAGTGCGACAAGCTGTTTATGATTAGGTTCAATCTCAGCATATTGGCAGATTTTTGAGAAATATCTTCCGAATAAATACTGCAATTTTTTTCACCAATAGCATGCGCAATATTCATCAAAAGCGTTCCTGATCCCGCACTAGGATCGTATGCCTTAACACCATTGTCTTTTTCTGTCACCAATATCGCTGCCATAATTCTGGCAACTGCATGCGGCGTATAATATTCCGCATATTTCCCACCAGAATCGGAGTTGTAATCTTTAATTAAGTATTCGAAAATCGTAGAGAAAAAATCATATTTTTCCGAGAACATTTTCTCGAAGCTTACATCTACAATTTTACTCAATAAAGCTCTTGCAAAAGCATCTCTTTGCGATGCATCTCGGATGTACTGACTAAGATCATCAAACATCTTTTCCTTTCCACCACCTTCAGACTTTACAGCATACAAATGCTCGTTATCCGCATTCAAGCTTCTAAGCGTTCCATCAAAATAAATGTCGGCAAAATTCTCTGAGTTATTCTTGTTATAAACATACGAAATCATCTGTTCAGGCTTCATTTTAGCAGCCTTTGTTCCGATTCTTGCTAACAAAAATTTTTGTTCGTTCTCTGATAATGCTTCATAAGCATCTTGAAATTTTTCAGCTTTTGCTAATTTTGGATCCGATTTTTTAGCTTCGTATATAAACTTATCATTTAGATATTTATATAAAAAAACTTGAGTAATAATATTAAATTCGCTTGCATCATTCCCTAAACCATAGTTAGCACAAACACTTTTAAGTCCGTCAATTAATAATTTGGTTTTGGTTACAAATTCTTGGTCTGTCATTTTATTTATTGATAGTTAAATTGATTAAGATACTCATTAACAATCAGATGGTTAATCTTCTCGGTGGTATCAAAATCCAGTTTCATTTTTTGTTGATCGATAAATTGATCGATAACGATACTCATTACTTCTTCTTTAAAGTATTCGTCATTTTGCATTAAGTTGATATTTTTTAAGAAAATACCATCAACAACGCTTCTTGTCTGCATCAATGCATCATAAATCTGAGCTTCTTTAGCAGAAACTGTGTTTTTTTCTAGTAATCTTTTGTGGATTCTTACATATTTTTCATCACCGTCATATTTTTCTCGCAAGTTATTATTTTTACGATTGAGTTCTTTTACTTCATCATAAATTCTTGATAATACAACGATGTTGTCTCGCATATCTTCTTGCGAAACTTCGTCAAGATTTTTATTTTTAAAAATCCGTTCAAGTTCTTCACGTAAAGAGATAAACTCTGGTGACGATTGATCAAAATTGCGTTGCAACTCTTCTCTTGTTTTTCTCAATTGATCTTTCAACTTATCCGCAAGAATCATTTCTTCTTCCGAAACCTTTTCGAATTGGAAAAAAATATCTTCTAAAGCAATATTCAAGAGATTTGAAGTTGCAGCATCTGAATTGATCTCTTCTACTAAATTCAAAGTATCCAGTCGTGCTTGAGCAACTTTAAGTAACTGATTAAGCTTATTAAAATCTAAAGCATTTAATAGATCGGTTTCATCTTGGAATCGAATAATATTTTTTAATTCTCTAGCAGTATTAAGAAGTTTTACTAATTCGACTAACTGAGCTTTATCCTTAATCTCGTCCGTCTGCAATCTGAAGTTTTCTGCATTTTTAATATCGAACTGGAAAAGCTTGTCCTTGATGTTGCTGATGTCGGTTTCAATTTCTTCTCTAGTCTTGAAGAGATTACTGTAAGATTGCATCTCGTCACCAAGTTCTTCTTGTAGCTCTTCAAAGTAATTTTGATTGGTTTCTTTAAACTCTTTGGTAATATCTGCGAAATCGACAACATGACCATATCGGTACTTTTTATAGGGTCTATTTACCCTTGTCAATGTCTGCAGAAGGTTATGATTTTTTACGACTCTAGCCAGATACAATTTCTTCAATCGCTTGGCATCAAAACCTGTCAAAAGCATATTGTAAACAAATAGGATATCTATTTTCCCTAGTTTATAGGCAGAGATTAGATCTTTTCGGATCAGTTTGTCGTTTTCATCATGAAGAATTAACGAAGCCTTAAGATTCGGACGATTTTCGACTTTGTATGATGCTCTGGATTCAGCAACAAGTTTTACAGATTCCGTTTCTTGCTTTCCAAATTTCTTTTCAAAAAACTTAAACAATTCTCTTGCTTGATCTGCGCTGTCACATACCACCATTCCCCCTAAAGAATCATCTTGCCAATATTCTCTGAAAGAGTACAAATCCTCCAAAATATAATCCAACATCGGCTCTGCAAATTTTGAATGAGCAAAGATTTCACTCTTAGAAATATCACCTTTCAAAACCTTGATTTGATCAATGATATCCTTCATCTGCATGCTATACTTGGTAGCAATAGCTTCGCGAATTAATCTTAAAGTATAACCATCTGCGATAGAAGAATTGTAGTAGTATTTGTGAATGTAATCTCCAAAAATTAATTTGGAGTCATATTGCTTTGCAACTTCTTTTAGCAAAGGCGTTCCTGTAAGGGCAATCTTCACCGAATCTTGGTCAGACTTCAATAAATTGACCAGGTAACTGCCTTTCGGGTTGTAGCTTCTATGTGCTTCGTCAATAAAAAATACTCGTTGAATGTTGAGATCATAATCGATCTTCTCAATTACAGTACTGTCTTCTGTGAATTTTTGAATATTAACGACGGTAATTTCTAATTCACCTGAATTATTCTGCAATGCACCGACTTTTTTCATGTCTGCGACGAATTCAGCACGGGAATTCACCATCTTAACTAAAAGTCCTCGCTTCGAAAATTCATTATTCGCTTGAATAGCAAGATCCAAACGATCGACAATGAAATAGAATTTTGGAATCGTATTTTTCTTTTGGTAATAATCCGTCAGAAATTTAACATTGTAAAATGCCAAGGCTGTTTTTCCTGAACCTTGTGTATGCCAAATAATTCCTTTTTTAACATCCTCGTCCAATTTTCTTGCAATCGCTTTTGTTGCAAAAATCTGAGGATAACGCATGATATGCTTTTGAATTTCCTTTGTACCATCAGCCTTTTCTTCATCCAAATAGGCAATTGTGTATTGTAGGATAAATGCCAATCTCTCTTTAGAAAGCAATGAAGTTAGGATTCTATTGGTCGGTTTATTATAATCCTTATTGGTAATAAATTCGTCTGTATGCTTAATGGCAACAATGTTATTATCTTTAAGAATTAAGTTTTCTAAGTCTTGATTTTCAGGCTGTAATAATCGTGTAAGATCTAAATTTTCTTCTTCTCTAAAGTAGTTAAAATGAACATCTTCTTTGGAAGGTGTACCATAATAAGCTCCCATAATAGGCTCTACAACACCATCTTCATATTCCATATTATTGGAGAAGATCATGAGCTGCGTGATATTAGTGAAAACATTGAAAGCTTTTAAACTAAAACGCTTATTAATACGCTTTCTTTCAGCTAAAACCCCATCTTTATTATTTGGCTTTTTAACTTCGATAAAGACTAAAGGCATTCCATTAATGAGAATCGTAATATCTGGACGAAATTCTTCATCACCATTTTTACACGTTAGCTCTGTTGTTACGTGAAAGCTGTTGTTATTGAAATTATCAAAGTCAATAAGTTTAATTCCTGAAGTGTTTACTAAACTTTTGTAAAATTCACGACCTAGGTCATTATACTTAAGTTTTAAGCTTACTTCATCTAAAACTTTTTGTACTTCTTGTTCAGAAAGATTCCCGTTAATCTTACTTATGCTATTCAAGAATAATTCAGGGAAAATATTATTTTCTTCAATTCTATCTTGTTGACTTCTCGGAATATATTGATAACCAAGCCTACACAAATGTAAAATTGCGGGTATCTTGACTCTTGAATCTTCGTTAAACGCCATTAATATTCTCAGTTTTTAAGAGGTTAAAGATAACAAAACACTAACAAAGGAAAAAAGTAAAAACATAATTAATATTCTACTGGAATTCCCAAAAATAACTGCTTAATCACAATATGTTTATTATAAAAACTCTATTTTTGCTATAGTAAATAAAAAACAACGTAAAGTGTAAGCTATCGTATTGGGTAAAGAAAACCGCTAATTTTCAAAACAATCCAAATTCGATACTTACGCCCATGTCATCTTATGGCTTGGGCTCTAAGTTCTATCTGGATTTTGTGTTTTCGCAGACGATCAACATTTCCTATATTAATGCGGATTGTATAGTAGAAATATGGTATTAGAAATCAGCGATTATTTCCCAATGCAAAACTTCGAGAAAATATTCCCCAGTACTTCATCATTGGTAAACTCACCGGAAATTTCACCTAAATGTTCCAGTGCATTCCGAAGCTCGTAAGAAAGAAGCTCTGTGGTGAGCTGCGCATGAACCGCTTCTTCTACCTGCTCTACCGATGCCAGCGACTGCCTCAATGCTTCATAATGCCGTTGGTTGGTGATGACGACGTTGCTTTCTTCGCTTTTTAAAAGCTCTACGTAAGAAGATAATTCGTTTTTGAGATCGTGAAGGTGCATATCCTCCAATGCCGAAATAGGAATAAAATCAAATTCGCGCGCAAGGTTTCCTCTAAGTTTCTCTTCAAAACCTTCCATCACTGTCGGCAAAACTTCATCCATTTTGGTGGCACAGATAATCAGCTTCAAATCGGCCCGAAGTATGGACTCCAACAGTTTAAAATCTTCAGAAAAATCCTTAGTGGCAGCATCAATTAAGTAAATCAAAACCTCTGCGTTTTCAACTTTTTCCTTGGCTTTCCGTACCCCGATGGCTTCTATTTCATCATTCGTTTCACGCAGCCCCGCAGTATCGATCAACCGAAAAGGATGCCCTTTGATGTGCAATACTTCCTCGATGGTGTCGCGCGTTGTGCCTGCAATGTCCGAAACAATTGCTCTTTCTTCTTTCAACAGAGCATTCAACAGTGTAGACTTCCCCGCATTAGGCTGCCCGATAATGGCCACCGCCGTTCCGTTCTTCAATGCATTGCCATAATGAAAACTGTCCAGTAAAACCTGTAATTTCTCTTTAAGTCGGAAAATCAGCATATTCAACGCACTACGATCGGCAAACTCCACATCTTCCTCAGCAAAGTCGAGTTCGAGCTCGATCAGCGAAGTAAAATTAAGCAGATCGTTTCTCAACAATGAAATTTCATTGGTAATGCCTCCTTTTAATTGGTTTAATGCCACCTTGCGCGACGTTTCGTTTTCGGATGCAATCAGATCAGCAATAGATTCGGCCTGGCTCAGGTCAATTCGTCCATTCATAAAGGCACGCATCGTAAACTCCCCTGCTTTCGCCATTCTTGCACCGTTTTTAATCAAAACCTCCAAAATTCTTTTGGCAATAAACGGTGAACCGTGAAACGAGATCTCTACTGAATTTTCAGTCGTAAACGTCTTCGGCGCCTTGAAAACCGAAACCATCACCTCATCGATCACTTCTTGGCTGTCGGTTGTTGGTTGTTGGCTCTCGGTT
Organism: Chryseobacterium sp. 39-10; assembly: GCA_001898255.1. GTDB lineage: Bacteria > Bacteroidota > Bacteroidia > Flavobacteriales > Weeksellaceae > Kaistella. The sequence continues at coordinate 50,168 of MKTK01000008.1, forward strand.
TCCTTATTCTTTATTCTTTGGTCTTTGTTCTCAACTACAAAACCGTAATGCACCGTGTGCGACTTCACTTTCGTCAGATCTTTTCCTTCAAAAATCTTATTCACAATTTCCAAGGACTGTACTCCCGAAACTCTGATGATTCCGATCGCTCCTATCCCGTTCGCAGTGGCTAATGCACAAATAGTATCCTGATTCATGTTGCAAATTTAACAAATATCGCAAAGATGTTGGCGGGAAGCGAAATCCATTAAAAATAAAGCGAAATAAACACTACGTACCCCTTGAATTCCTCGATGATTACAATTGAGTTTTGGTGCAACAAAAGGATCAATCACAGGGAAAATCCATCACTACCACCAACAATTTTTATGACATTGTTGGTCTTTCGCCAAAATTATTATCTTTGTTTGCAATGGAAACAACAACAGAAAACCGTATCGTTCAGGATGTTTTGCTTCGGGCTTTTAGTCACATGATGATGGCAAAAGCAATGGCTGATTTTTATGAAGAAAACCGTGCGGCAATCAAATATGTTCACAGCACCTCCCGTGGTCATGAAGCCATACAACTGGCCACTGCCTATCAGCTGACCGAAGACGACTGGGTATCGCCTTATTACCGTGACGACGCCCTGCTGCTAGGACTTGGTTTTGAACCCTACCAGTTAATGCTGCAATTGCTCGCAAAAGCTGACGATCCTTTTTCTGGTGGCAGATCCTATTATTCGCATCCTTCCAGTGTGGAAAAGGGGTTTCCAAAGATCATTCACCAAAGCTCTGCCACGGGCATGCAGGCGATACCAACCACAGGTATTGCACAAGGCATCAAGTATATTCAGGAGTTTAATTTAAAGACGTATAAAAATAACCCGGTGGTTGTATGTTGTTTAGGCGATAATTCGGTAACTGAAGGTGAAGTGGCAGAAGCTTTTCAGTTTGCCGCTCTTCATCAGTTGCCCATCCTTTTTCTGGTGCAGGATAACGAATGGGGAATTTCAGTAACCAAGGAAGAGGCAAGAACCAGCGATGCTTACGACTATGCTGCGGGGTTTGTTGGGTTAGAAAGAATGCGCGTCGATGGCACCGATTTCTCAGCGAGTTTCCTAGCGATGCAAGAAGCGGTGAACTTTGTGCGCACCGAGCGACGGCCGATCGTGGTCTGCGCAAAAACAGTATTGATTGGCCATCACACTTCAGGGGTTCGCCGCGAGTTCTATCGTGATGATGCCGATTTGGAAAAACACCGTTCCAAAGATCCGGGACCAATGCTGCGAAAAAAACTTTTGGAAGATGGATGGGACGAAGAGCTCCTTAGACAAATAGAAAAAAAAGCGCGTTTGGAAACGCAAGCCGCCTTCCAAAAAGCCATGAATGCCGCCGACCCACAACCCGAAACAGTTGAACAGTTTGTATTTGCGCCCACGCCCATTGTGAAAGAAACAGGAACTCGATTTCCCACTGGTGCAAAGGAAAGGATTGTAATGGTGGATGCCGCCATTCATGCCATTCAGGAAATCATGTGGAAACACCCTGAAGCTTTACTTTATGGGCAGGATGTGGGCGAAAGAATTGGCGGCGTCTTCCGCGAAACGGTAACTTTGGGGACTAAATTTGGAAAAAAAAGGGTTTTCAACACCGCCATTCAGGAGGCCTATATCATTGGTTCTACGGTGGGGATGAGCGCCGTGGGGCTAAAACCTATTGTTGAAGTTCAGTTTGCAGATTATATTTATCCGGCCATTAATCAACTGATTACAGAAATTTCAAAATCATGTTATCTAAGCCATGGAAAGTTCCCTGTATCCAACATTATCCGAGTTCCAACCGGTGCATACGGTGGTGGCGGACCTTATCACAGCGGAAGCGTAGAAAGCATTTTGGCGAATATTAAAGGAATTAAAATTGCATACCCAAGCAATGCGGCCGATTTTAAAGGATTATTTAAAGCCGCCTATTACGATCCAAATCCCGTGGTGATGCTGGAACATAAAGGATTGTATTGGAGTAAAGTCCCCGGAACGGAAGCGGCAAAAACCATAGAACCGGCGGAAGACTACATACTCCCTTTTGGAAAAGCTAACATCGTGCTGCAGCCAGATTCTTCGGAAGTCGAAAAAGGAAGAACACTTGTCGTCGTCACGTACGGTATGGGTGTATTTTGGGCACAGGAGGCAGCAAAATTGTTCCCGGGACAGGTTGAAATTATTGATTTGCGTACGCTCATTCCGTTGGATGAAAACCTGGTCTTTGAACGCGTAAAATTACACGGCAGATGCTTGGTGCTAACGGAGGAACAAATTCAGAACTCCTTTGCCGAAGCTTTGGCGTTTAGAATAACGAATGAATGTTTTAAACATCTTGATGCACCCGTAGAAGCATTAGGTTCTCTAAATGTACCGGCAGTCCCCATTAATGTTGTACTGGAGCAGACAATGCTGCCCAATCCTCAGAAAGTGGCAGAAAAAATTCAAAAATTATTCGAGTTTTAATGAAATGAAAAGAGTTAGCTTTTTCAAGCTAACCCTCCGTTAAAATAAAATAGTAAAAAGTAAAATTTGATTAAGGAATTATTTTAACGTCTTCCACACTAAATGTTCGTTTCGCTGCATGTTTATTTCCAAACTGATCGGTAGCTCTTACTTCAACGGTATGTTGCCCTTTTTCAAGTTTTTTTGAAAACCTTGCAGACCAAATATGCTTGGATACTTCGGGATTGCTCGGACGGTTTCCCTGGAATAACTTATCGGTAAAATCCCATTCTAAGACAGATGCCGTATAAGCAGGATCAAAGGTTTCGGTGTATTTCATGTTTTTCCAGTTGCCATCATCAATTCTGTACTCCACCATGCTATTCTTCTCACCGATGAAAAAATTGGCGAAAATTTCCGCAGTGGTATCGACGGGATATGGCAGTACTTTAGGAATGTGAATGTTAATTTGAAAATCTTCCGGCTGACCTGCCACTTTGTATTTAATATTGTACTGATTGTCTTTAAAATCGATAAATGAATACCCTCTAAAAGTACCATCCCTCATGGTTGATAAAGGAACTCCGATAGCATCGGCTCTGCCGGAATACCAATCTCCCGAAGTAGTTCCTGCATTGTATTCATGAAGTTTTTTGATACCGTCCCAACCCTCTTTTTTGCCGTAAAACAGCTGCGTTTGTTTGTGCGTGTGCGCCGACATCATCAAAACATTGGGATAAGGTTGTAAGATATCGAAAAGTCGTTGACGGTCTTCCATCCTGAAGTGATCATCCTCAGGGTTTTCGGGCGTAAGCTGGATGTGAAAAGCCAAAACAACAAGTTTGTTTTTATCTATATTTTTGAGGTCATTTTCAACGAAGTCCAGTTGCTCTTTTCTAAATCCGCCCCAATAGCCCTTTCCGTCTCTTGGGTCGGGATACAAGATGTCATCTAAGACAATAAAATGGACATGAGCATAATTAAATGCATAATTTGCTGGTCCGAAATGGGATTCAAAGGTCTCGTCGGATTGCGAATCTTCTTTGGCATCATAATTCATATCATGATTACCAATCACATTGTACCAAGGCAATCCCAACTGCTTGACAGAAGCGATGTAATCTGGATGAAGATTCAAATCATCCCCCACCAAATCGCCCAAGCTGATCCCGAAAACGGCTTGCTTTTTATTGTTCTTCACCTCATTGATGATACCTCTTCTGAAATAATCTATCTCTTTTTTCGTGTACGATTGCGGATCCCCAAACACCAATATCTGAAAGTTTGGATCCTCCTTTTTTGCATAGAGTGGGAAATTTATTTCTTTCGGAAGATCTCCCGTGGGCGCAACACCTTTGTATTTGAAATTTGCGGGTGAACCTGCCGGTTTGTAGTTATAATAGAACTTGGGAAGTTGATTTTCGTCGATCGCGGTGCCGTAATTGGCGGGTTTTATAACGAAAATAATATTGTCGCTTTGTATTGGCAGCGTGTACCTTCCGTTTTTGTCAGTCAGTACAACGTCTGCTCCATTGGAAACGGATACGTTTGCAATTCCTTTTTCATTTCGATCGATAATTCCGTTTTTGTTAAGATCTTCGAATACGGTACCTGTCGCATGCTGTTGTGAAAATACCAAAACTGAAAATAGCGAAAATGGCACTAAATATTTATTCATGTTTATTTTTTAAGAAGTTGATCGGGAATATCGGTGGTTACAAAATCGACTCCCAAATCTTTAAGTTGTTGGTAGATGGCAGGATCATTCACCGTCCAAGCATTGGTAATAAGCCCGAGTTGTTTTGCCTGGGCAAGCCAATCTTTGTGTTTCTCCAGAAAAACGGAATAATGATAATCAATGCCGTCAATTCCCAGATTTTTGATCTCCGCAGGAGACAGTTCGCCCTTCAGGTACTGCACTTTTACAGTAGCATCTTGCTTTTTTAATTCTTTACAAATATGCAGACTGAATGAAATGTAGTCCACCTGATTTTCCAGTTTCAGACCTTTAATCATTTGCAGCGCCTTTCCTACCATTTCTGTTTCACGAAACTCCGATTTTAAGGGTTTCAATTCTACAATCAATTTAACAGAAGAATCTTTTTTTCCCGTACTTAGATAACTTTCCAATGTAGGAATTGTTTCTCCATTTGACAATTTTTGCGACTTTAACTCGCTGTAGGTCGTTTCTGCAATTTCCACATTATTGATGTGTTCATCATGATTAACAACCAATACGCCGTCTTTTGTCATTTGCACATCAAATTCACTTCCGTACACTTTGATCTTCTGTGCATTTTCCAGCGAAGCAATGGAATTTTTGGCTGTTTTGGGGTCGGCATTCCAGAAACCACGGTGGGCAATAATTTGAGTTTGCCCGAATAGCATAGCACCTACTGATAATGCTGTAATGTTGAGAATCTTTTTCATTGTTTTAAGGTTTATTCCACCACATAAGGGTATTAATATCATCGCCTCCCATCGATTGTACGGCTTGTTGATAATTTTGCGGATTCATAACACGCGGCAAACTAGGATACATAAATCGCTGCGGCATTTTTCCATCATTAAGCAATCCGCCATTATTTGGTAGTATAGGAAGCCCGGTTCTGCGCTGCTCATACCACTGCTGATGATCGACAAAGAATAAAGATACATATTTTTGCAGCATAATTCTCTCTAATGTATTATTGTATGCAACTTTAGGATTATTAAAATAATCTGCAGGAACCGTATTTCCCCATTGTTCGATGATGGACGAAACTCCTTTTTTATAATAGTTTTCTGTATTCCCTGCGATAATTCCTTTAAAAGAAAGCTCTGCCAGGATGAATTGCAATTCAGAATACGTCATCACCAAAATTCTTAAAGGCGCCTTGGCAAGGTTCTGATTAAGGTTAGATGGCGTGTAATTGAAAACAGTACCCAATGCATAGCCGGAAGGTGCTCCTTTATAACCAAGATCTTGGTTACTGAGATCTTTTGCCTGGGTAAAGAATTTACTAAGTCGGGGGTCATTATTATCCACCAGCGTTTGTACGAAAAAATCTCCTGCTGCACGATACGAGGTAAAATCCTGAGGTCGCGGAATGGGCGGAAGAAAAGGGGCAACCCCGGAAATATCCAGCCCTGCTCCATCGGCATTACTTTCAAAAATGGGATAAACGGTAGGATTGTTGACAATTTCCTGAATTCGGGCATTCACATTAATTTCGCCGTTTCTTTTTAATATGCGCGTAAGCAAACGAAGAGAAAGCGAGTTGCCAAACTTCTTCCATTTCACAATTCCTGCAACATCCGTGTTGGCGTTGTAGAAAATATCAGATTCGGATAAAGTTTTTGTGGTGTCAAAAAGCTGATTGGCATCTTTCAAATCATTAAGAATTTGGGTATAGATGTCTTTTTGCTTATCAAATTTCGGCGTCATTATTTCTTTCTCCATTGATAACGCTTCAGAATAAGGTACATCTCCAAAAGCATCGGTGAGGTTCGCCGTCAACCAAGCATTAAGCACCTTTGCAATGGCCTGATAATTTCTGTTTTGCTCTTTGTCTGCGGCAATCTGTAGGTTTTTCACCTGCTTAAGCCACTTGTAAGATGAATTCCAGTAGCCGCTTCCGCTACCTTCTGTTAAATAATATCGACTGTAAGTATTGCCTTCACTGGGAAAATCGAGCGCCACCTGCATAATGTCAAAAGAAAAATCGTTGGCTCGTTGGTATCCGTACGTTGCCATTTCATACTGAATGGGAACCAAAAGACTGCCTACCGACGGATTGGTTAATTTACTGGTATTGGTATTGATTTCTTCAAAATCTCTACTGCAGGAATGGACTGCAACAGCGGAAGAAACGATGCTGATATAGAATATGATTTTTTTCATTTTTCTGAGTATTAAAATTTAACATTAAACTGAAAGCCGATGGTTTTCGCAGAAGGTAATTGGCCCATCTCAACGCCCGGTGTAATGGTTGCGTTATCCAGGGTAGCCACTTCCGGGTCAAACAATGGAAATTTCGTCCACATCCAAAGGTTTTTCCCAAATACGGCAACGGTGAAATCTTCCAAACCTAAAGGTTGAATGAGTTTTTTAGAGAACGAATAGGCAATTCGGACATCACGAAGCTTGATGAAATCGGTGCTAAACGTATTGGTTTCCACGTTGGCTCTTCTGTAATAATCGTCGTAATAGGCAGAAACGGCAACTTGCTTGGTGTTAGGGCTATAGCTGCCATCCGCATTTTTCACAACGCCTTCTCCTACCACCATTCCATTGGGATTGTCTCTTCCCCAAAGTGTATTACGCAATTTTCCTTGTTCCGACATTTTGTGGTGCGATTGCGAATAGGCAACACCTCCGTATTGTCCGTCAAATGAAAAACTAACAGTAAAATTCTTAATTCTAAAATCATTTTGAAGCCCTGCACGCCATTTTGGGAAGGCATTTCCTACTTTTTCCACATCGGCAGGTCTGTCAGGAAGACCATTGCTTCGGTAAACAACTTGACCGTTGTCATTTCTTAGCAGTTTATACCCGTAAATATCGCCCAGCGATCCACCAACTACTGCATTGAAGAATACCACACCTCCAACATTACTCATTGTAAAAGGTTTACCATTGAACTCTTCAGGCAGTGTCATGATTTGGTTTTCGTTGAATGACCAGTTCGCGCCCACCTTCCAAGAAAAATGCTTGGTCTTGAAGGGTGAGGCATCCAAAGAAATTTCCGCTCCTCGGTTTCTTATTTTTCCGCCATTGATTACACGGTAAGCGTATCCTGTTTCCCACAAAGTGGTGACGGGGAAAATCTCATCGACTGTATAATTTTGATATAACGTAAAGTTCAAATTAATTCGGCTTTTCATCAAGCCAAAATCCATACCCGCTTCAATATTGGTATTTTGTTTTGGTCTAAGGTTAGGGTTTGCATAGGTGTTAGGAGAGTTAACGCTTCCTGGAAAATCGCTTACATCATAATAGTTCTCCAATTGGTAGGGAGGTCCGTCGATTCCCACTTTGGCCCAAGAACCTCGCAGCTTCCAATAATTAAATACTGAACTTTTAATATTAAAAATATCAGATAAAATAAAACTTGTGCTCACGGAAGGGTAAAAAAATGAACGATTCGCTTTGGGAAGTGTGGAACTCCAGTCGTTTCTTCCGGTGATGTCCACAAATATCTTATTGTCGTACGCTAAATTCACCAATCCATACAAACTATTTACTTGCTTATCGTAAGGACTTGGTACCTTTGTGATCAGGGAAATTGCATTGGTAAGCTGATACAAGCCTGCTGTTTTCAATCCTTCAGCACGATAATCGGTCATGATGTATTCATTGTACCGAATACTTCCTCCGGCAGAGGCAGAGATGGAGAACTTGTTTACTTCCCCTTTATAACTCAATAAAACATCGTTGTTGTATTCCTGATTTTTAATGTATTGCTCTCTATAAAAACCCTTGGCGTAATTGGCGGAACTCCAAGGTCTTTTAGTAGTTCGGTTTTCATTGAGCCATTCAACCCCCGAACGCAGCATTAAACTGAAGTTTTTGTTGAATTGATAATCGGCGGTAATATTGCCGAAAATATTTCTCTTGTCGACGCCATTCAGCATTTCGTAAGCAATAAGATAAGGATTGTCAATGTATGAACTAAAAGGATGAATCTGATCCAATTGCTGTTGTCCGGATTTCCAGATCGGTTTATACCACGACAAATCCACATTGGGATTTTGAAAAATCATGAAGTAAGAAATCGACTGATTATTGTATCCTGTGGCAGGCAGGTTATCACTATTGGTCCGGTTGAAGGTGAGTTTGGTAGAGATCCTCAATTTATCCGTCACTTTATGACTAAAAGATAATGCCACATTGAAACGATTGAATCCCGTGTTAGGCATCATCCACTCATTGGTAAGGTAGGTAAGCGACGTTCTAAAATTAGTTCTGTCGTTTGATGCTTCTATTGCAACACTGTTGGAGTAAGTTGAACCGACTTCCCAGAAATCTTTTACATTGTTTTCATAAGCTCTCCACAGCTGTCTTTGCAAGCTCTGTCCTTGCACCGTTGGATCGTACTGAAAATAATACTGACCGTTAAATTTTGGACCAAAAGCACTACTTGTTCCTCCCGTACTTACGCCATCTGCCGAAGCGCCGTAGGAATAATAGAACTGTCCATTTTTATCTTTTGTCATGGTTCCTTGTCCATACTCATACTGCCAATCCGGCCACTTTAATACGGTATCAAAACTGGAATATGAGTTGAAGGTAACACTTACTTTTCCCTTCTTGCTTTTCCCGGACTTTGTTGTAATCATCAATGCGCCATTTGCAGCTCGGGATCCGTAAAGAGCGGCAGCGGATGCTCCTTTTAAAACCGTTACCGATTCAATATCGTCGGGGTTAATGCTATTCAGTCCATTTCCTAAATCTATAGGAAGATCACCCCCCGATCCCGCGCCATATGCAGGCGTTCCTGTTCCGGTAGTCGAATTTCCCAGGGGAATACCGTCCACCACAATGAGCGCAAAATTCTCATTCATGTTCATCGATTTTTCTCCCCGAATGGTAATCCTAGAAGTTCCCAAAGGTCCCGCTCCCGCAGTTTGAATTTTTACACCGGCCACTTTTCCTTCCAGTGCCTGAGACCAGTTGTTGTTTTGGGTTTCTTCAAAAACTTCAGAACCCACTTTTTCCGCGACGTATCCTAAAGATTTATCCTGCCTTTTAATTCCCAAGGCGGTTACCACCACTTCGTCAATGTTCTTAATGGTATCCCTCTTTTGTCTGGTTTGTTGAGCAGTTAAATTAGAAAAACTAACAACCCCTAAAACAGATAACAGAATGATCTGCTGAGTTTTCTTATGCATGCGTTTAATTTTCGTGCAAAGGTAGTTTCAGCAGCCCACCGGCAGTTTAAGAAAAAATTAACGTTTTTTTAAATAAATGCTGCAATGGTGTTAAATTAAAGTTAATGCTTTATTTATTGACCACTAAGCCAGAATAGTAGGTGGTATTACCAATTTTTAATTTTGATAGCTGGATCTGACCTGCTATTTTTTAAATGGAAAAACATTAATTATTTTTGCTTCAAATTCATTCCCACAATGCCTGAAAATATCCAACAAAAAATTGAAGAATTACGTGATGAACTGCATCAGCA
>MKTK01000008.1:59906-82785 GCA_001898255.1 Chryseobacterium sp. 39-10
TTGCGTGTTGGTGGTGGCATCACCAAAAATTTCCCTACCGTTCAGCATGCATACAGAATGTATTCCTTGGATAATTCCTACGATTTTAATGACCTTGAAGATTGGGAAAATCGCATACTAAGAACCATTGACAGTGAGCCGGTAGAATTTGTGGCAGAATTAAAGTATGACGGAGCGTCGATCTCTATTTTGTACGAAAACGGAAAACTGGCGCAGGCAGTAACCCGTGGTGATGGTTTTCAGGGCGACGAAATTACCAATAATGTGCGCACAATTTCGGATATTCCTTTATCATTAAAGGGTGATTTTCCTAATCGTTTTTTTATCCGTGGCGAAATTTACTTAACCCGAAAAAACTTCAACAAGATCAATGCCGGACGTGAAGAAGAAGGTTTGGATCTGTTTATGAATCCCCGAAATACAGCAGCTGGCACATTAAAAATGCAGGATTCGGCAGAGGTGAGAAAACGTGGCCTTTCGGCGGTATTGTATCAGTATATTGCCGAAGAATATCCCGCTGAAACCCATTGGGAGCTACTTGCAAAAGCTAAAAACTGGGGGTTTAAAGTATCTGAGGATCAGGCGAAACTGTGCAGAACGATGGATGAAGTGAAGGAGTTCATTAATTACTGGGATACCGAGCGGCACCACCTTCCTTTTGAAATTGACGGTATTGTTTTGAAAGTGAACGCATTAAAACAGCAAAGACAATTGGGATACACGGCAAAATCGCCGCGCTGGGCAATGGCTTATAAATTTAAGGCCGAAAAGGTGGAAACAGAATTGTTGAGCGTTGCTTACCAAGTTGGAAGAACGGGTGCCATTACGCCTGTCGCCAATTTAAAACCGGTTTTGTTGGCAGGAACAACCGTAAAAAGGGCTTCACTGCATAACGAAGATATCATTAAAAAACTCGACCTTCACGAACACGATTTTGTGTATGTGGAAAAAGGCGGCGAAATTATACCAAAAATTGTCGGCGTCAATGCGGAAAAAAGAACGCTTTTGCAGACGCCGATTGTGTACATTAAAAACTGTCCCGAATGTGGAACTCCTTTGGAAAAAATTGAAGATCAAGCTATTCATTTTTGCCCGAATGAAATGCACTGTCCGCCGCAGGTTGTGGGGCGAATGATTCATTATGTTTCCCGAAAAGCATTAAACATAGAAAATCTGGGTAGCGAAACCATCGAACAATTATACAGAGAAAAACTGGTAGAAAATCCGGCAGATTTTTACACATTGAAAAAAGAACAGCTTCTACCGCTGGAACGAATGGCGGAAAAATCTGCACAAAATATCATCGCCAGCATCGAAAAATCAAAGCAAATTCCTTTTGAGAAAGTATTGTACGGAATTGGCATCAAACATGTCGGAGAAACCGTTGCCAAGAAACTGGTCAAAAATTTTGAAACCGTGGAAGAGCTGAAAAATGCAACCGTGGAAGAGCTTTGTCAGGTGGAAGACATCGGAACCAAAATCGCGGAAAGTATTGTTGAGTATTTTAAGAATGCTGAAAACCTGCTTTTCATCGAACGCTTGAAATTATACGGCGTTCAGCTCCAAAAAGGCGAAAATACCAACGAGGTTTTGAGTACGGTATTAGAAAACAAAACTTTTCTTTTCACCGGTAAGCTCTCCTTATTTACAAGAGAACAAGCAGAAGAAATGGTAGAAAAACATGGTGGAAAAAATATTTCTGCAGTGTCCAAAAACCTGAATTATCTTGTAGTCGGCGAAAAAGCCGGAAGTAAACTCAAGAAAGCGCAGGATATTGGCACGATCGTCATCTTAGATGAACAACAGTTTTTGGATTTAATCAATGAATAATATCTTCCAGCGGCGGCTTCGCCGCCGCTGGAAGACCAAAAAACTGAAGTAATTAATCGCTGGTCTATACCCATCCAAAACATTTGCACAACGAAAAATTAATGCTACCTTTATTCCATCATTCTATGGAAGCTGAAAAAATCAATAAAATATTAAACCAGAAAAACATTCCTACAACGCCCATGCGAATGTTGGTGCTGAACGAGTTTCTTAATACCTCAAAGTCGGTTTCGCTTTCTGAACTTGAAGAAATGTTGACGCATGCCGATCGAAGCACAATCTACCGAACACTCAAAACCTTCGAAAAAAAAGGCATTATCCATGGTGTTCAGGAAAACAGCACCACCCAGTATTTGATGTGCCACGACAATTGCGACAGCGACCATCATCATGATTTGCACCTGCATTTTTATTGCAACAAATGCAAGAAAACCGTTTGTTTGGAAGAAGTGAGTTTTGATCACATTCAGCTTCCTCAAAATTATGATTATAAAGAATTTAAGTTTCTGGCGAACGGAATTTGTGCAGAATGTCGTGGATAGTTTCGGACCCTAACGAAGTAATCATTGGTTCCACATTAATGGTAGCAAACTTATAAACATCGTCGCAGATTAAAAGAATACTAAAAACATGAAAATCAACCTTACCAATAAAAATACAAAACCAATCAATCAGCAATTTTCCTTTTACACCGAAGAAGGATGGAAGAAGGAAAATCAGCACTTCAACAAACATATTGACCTACAGTTTTCAGGAAAAAAGGATGAAACCTTTGTACTTATTAAAAATGATGCGGTCCATTATCTGATTGGTTTGGGCAATGATCCAAAAGATAATGAATTACAGCAAACAGCTGCAAAATTCAGCTATCAATTCAGGAAGAAAATACAGGCAGAGCCAACCTCTGTTGAAGTATTCAATAGCAATAAACGGCAGAAAGAAGAAATTATAAAGGGCTTGTACCTAGGAACATATGAGTATCCATTTAAAGAAGAACATCCATTATGGAATGCCGCAACAAATATCGTGATTTCGGAAATGTCAGTTGAAAATCTCGAACAAATTCAACTTAAGACATTGGCGCTTTGCAAAGGTCAGTTTGCCTGTATGGAATGGCTCAACAAGCCGCAGAATTTCAAGAAGACAGCTCAGATTTCAGCATTTCTGAAGGAGACGGCAAAAAGGTATAGTTTCAAAATAAGCATCTATAATCGTCAGCAATGCGAAGAGTTGGGCTTAGGGGCTTTTGTTGCTGTTAATCAGGGAAGTTCTCAAGAGGCCGCATTTACCGTCATTGAATACCAATGTGGTTTAAAAAACGCAAAAACCGCAGGTTTGGTTGGCAAATGCGTATTGTTCGACACCGGCGGAATTTCCATCAAAGGAGCGGAAAATTTGCATTACATGAAATCCGACATGGGCGGTGCTACGGCAGTAATTGGCACGCTCATCACCGCGGCAGAATTGAAGTTACCGGTGAATGTGGTGGCTGTTTTGCCCATTACCGACAATGCAGTTTCCAACGATGCCTACACGCCAAGCGACGTCGTTACTGCCTATAATGGCAAAACCATTGAAGTGCTGAACACCGATGCCGAGGGCAGAATGACTCTTGCTGACGGACTCTCCTACCTTGTCCAAAATTATAAAACCGATGTACTGATTGATTTGGCCACCCTCACAGGAAGTGCAGTACGAATGTTCGGTTACACTTGTGGCGCTTACTTTTCTAATAACGACGATTTGAAGAAATCTCTTGAAACAGCCGCCAATCAAACCGGCCAGCGATTGTGGAATCTGCCCCTTTGGGACGTGTGGAAGGATGATTTTATGTCAGACGTTGCCGATTTTAAAAATATTTCGTCAAAACCTTTCGGAGACTGCATTGTGGCAGGTAAATTTTTGGAGCAGTTTATTGGGGATCATCACAACTGGGCACACTTGGATATTGCAGGAGTGGCCTTCGGAAACGTACTCTATATGAAGGAAAAGGGCGCAACTGGCTACGGCGTACAGCTATTAGTGGATTTTTTAGAAAATTTTTAGCAAAAAATTAGTCCATTAAAAAAATTCTCTGTATCATTGATAGTGAATTTTCAAATTGCAAACGTTTTTTACATTATACTATTAATAATTTAATAAAAAACTGTTATTTTTTTTGAAAGTCCATCAATTATCAAAAAAAGGTATATGGAGAAAAAAACAATTGTCTGTATTTCCTGTTATTATAAGGGGTATGACTTCATGGACGAAATGCATCAGTTGGGCAACGACATCCTTTTAATTACTTCAGATAAATTAAGGGAAAAAAATTGGCCATGGCACGCTATCGATGAAGCGTTCTATATGCAAGAAACCGAGCCCTCCATCTGGAATTTAGACCATCTGGTACAGGGTTTTTCATATTTAATGCAAACACGAAAGGTGGACGCTGTGATTGCCCTCGATGACTATGATGTGGAAAAAGCCGCACTCATCCGCGAAACTTTCCGTATTCCAGGCATGGGCCAAACCACTCACCGTTACTTTCGTGATAAGCTGGCTATGCGGCAGAAAGCTGCAGATTCGGGAATTGACGTGCCTGAATTTTCAGCAGTATTCAACAATGATACAGTGAACCATTTCGCAGAAAACGTGGCCTCGCCCTGGGTTTTAAAACCACGCTCGGAAGCGTCTGCCACAGGAATAGTGAAAGTTCATTCTCAAGAAGAACTTTGGCGCGCCATCGAAAAAACGGGTGACGAACGCTACAAATTTTTGCTGGAGAGTTTCAAACCGGGCGATGTTTTCCATGTAGATAGCTTGGTTTACGATAATGAGGTGGTTTTTACCTCGGCTTCACAATATCTTTCTCCTCCCATGGAAGTGTCGCATGAAGGCGGCGTTTTTCGTACCAAAACTTTGGCCAGATACTCCGAGGAGTACGAGGTACTGGATAAAGTAAACAAAAAAGTACTGACAAGCTTTGGGCTAAAAAACGGAGCAACCCATACCGAGTTTATTCGAGGTAAAGCCGATGGAAAATGGTATTTCTTAGAAACTTCTTCCAGAGTGGGCGGCGCACACATTCCCGATATGGTGGAAGCATCTAGCGGCATCAATTTATGGCGCGAATGGGCAAAAATTGAAAACGCACTGCTCAAAAATATTCCTTACGAAATAGCCAAACCTACTGGTTTTTCGGCGGGGTTAATCATTGCCTTGGCCAAAGAACAACATCCCGACTATCAAGCATTTCAATGTGAAGAAGCTATCCGCTTCCTGCCGCTGGATTATCACGTGGGAATTGTCTACAAATCCAACAGCAAAGAACGGATCCAGGAACTTTTGGAGGATGCGGCAAAAAGAATCACAGAATCGTTTCTCAATATTATTCCACCCAAGAATAAACCAAGTGCATAACAAGCATTAATTTCAATCAACCATAAACATCAGCTATGCCCCGAATAGAACACACAGATTACTATTCCCATATTTTAGGAATGTCGCTAAAAGTAGAGGTGACAGGCCATTTTGGCTATCCCATCATCATGTTTCCCACCTCACAGGGACAGTACACCCAGAACCACGATTTTAAACTGAACGAAAGCATCAACTGGTTTGTGGACCAAGGTCGGGTAAAGCTTTACAATGTAGAAACCATAGACAAACTAAGTTTTTACGACAAAAACATCAGTCCTGAGCAACGCATCCATCATTACGAATTGTATGTAAAATTCCTGATCATGGAGTTTGTTCCTTATATCCAAAAGTTGCATGCAGAACACCGCGTTGCAGTGGCCGGCGCAAGTTTTGGTGGATATCACGCTGCCAATTTTGCCTTTCGGTTTCCGGATGTTGTGTCTCATCTTTTTTGCCTTTCAGGGGCTTTTAGCATCCGTAATTTCATGGACGGCTTCAGCAACGAATTGGTCTATTTTAATTGTCCGCGGGAATTTGTACGCAATGATGAAGCTTGGAAATACAAGCACATGCACATCGTACTCAGCACATCGGATGAAGATATTTGCCTGGAGCCAACCCGCGAAATGGCAGGCATTCTTGCCAGTAAAGGAATTGACCATTGGTACGATGAACAGAAATGGATAGCACACGACTGGCCATTGTGGAGAATGGTATTCCCTGTTTTTATCGGCCGGTTTTTCTGATTGTTTTTGAACTGTAAACAATCATCATTAAGTATATATTTATTTAAAAATCAAATAAAAGTATTATGAAAAAAGTAGGTATTTTATTCGGAATGGAAGATACATTTCCATGGGAATTTATCAATAAAGTGAACGAACTTGGAAAAGGCGAAATAGTAGCAGAACCCGTGATGATCGACAAACTGGAACAGGGAGCCGATTACGGATATGCCGTAATTATTGACCGCATCTCTCAGGATGTACCTTTTTACCGCGCTTACCTAAAAAATGCAGCGCTCAACGGGACATACGTCATCAATAATCCTTTTTGGTGGAGTGCTGATGAAAAATTCTTCAACAACGCTTTGATGTCTAAATTAGGAATTCCGTTACCGAAAACCGTTTTGTTGCCTTCCAACGACCGACCAACCAACACCACAGAAACCTCGTTCCGAAATCTGAAATTTCCACATGACTGGGATTACATTTTCAATTACATCGGTTTTCCTGCCTACATGAAACCTCATGATGGTGGCGGCTGGCGAAACGTGTACCGCGTGGAGAATGCAGAGGACCTCTGGAACAAACTGGGTGAAACCGAACAATTGGTGATGATGGTGCAGGAAGAAATCGTTTTTGAAGATTATTATCGGGTATATTGTCTGGGCAAAAAGTACGTCCACATCATGCCTTACGAACCCCGAAACCCACATCACTTAAGATATGCAACCACCCATCAAACCCAGGGAAAAGAGAGAGAAAAACTGCTAAAAACCATCCACGATTATACCATTAAAATGAATGAAGCATTGGGTTACGATTTCAATACGGTAGAATTTGCCGTTCGTGATGGAATCCCTTATGCTATTGATTTTTGTAACCCGGCACCAGACGCCGACAGAAATTCAGTGGGCGAAGAAAATTTTGCTTGGATCGTGGAACATGCTGCAAAATTGGCTATCGAGAAAGCAAAAGAATACAAACCCGGAAAACCCAACATTTCTTGGGGCACTTTTGTGAAAAACTCCATCAAATAAAGAGAGCAATTGCTGCCCAATAACAACTGACGAAAAAAAGAACAGATTATGCATAAGTTCACCATAGGCGTAGAAGAAGAATATCAGATCATCGACATTGAGAGTCGTGATCTGGTTTCCCATGTTTCCAAAATTATTGAAGGCGGAAAAGCAACCCTGCACGAAAATCTGAAGCATGAGATGCACGAGTCCGTCATCGAGATGGAAACCGGAATTTGCCAGAACATTAAGCAAGCAAAGCAGGAACTTACCGATCTTCGCTGCCGACTGATAAAAGTGGCTCACGAAAATGGTTTACGTGTTTCCGGCGGTGGCACCCACCCGTTTTCTAACTGGGAGAATAACCCGATTACCAAAGCCGACCGATACGATAAAATTGTGAGCGACTTGGGCGACGTAGCCCGCTCCAACCTGATCTTTGGGCTGCATGTACATATCGGCATTCCCGATCGGGAAGAAGGCATCCGGATCCAAAACGTAATGCGCTACTTCCTACCGCACATTTATGCGCTCTCCACCAATTCACCATTTTGGATTGGCAGAAATACGGGTTTCAAATCCTATCGGCAGGAAGTTTTTGTGAAGTTTCCACGTACCGGAATTCCCAGTTATTTTGCCTCTGCAGCAGAGTTTGATGCTTACATCAACCTGATGATTAAGACCGGAACCATCGATAACGCCAAAAAGATTTGGTGGGATCTAAGGGTACATCCCTTCTACCCTACCATCGAGTTCAGGATTTGTGATATGCCAATGAAAGTGGAGGAAACTGTTTGTTTAGCTGCAATTATGCAGGCATTAACAGCTAAAATTTACAAACTTCATCAGCAGAATTTAAGTTTTAGAAGTTATCGCCGATTACTTCTTAATGAAAATAAATGGCGCGCATCCAAGGACGGTATCCACGCTCATTTAATCGATTTTGGAAAGGAAACAAGCGTTCCGTATGTTGATTTGCTTAAAGAATTATTGGCTTTTATTGACGATGTTGTGGACGAACTTGATTGCAGAAACGAAGTAGAATACGCCTGGGAAATTATGAAAAACGGAACCGGTGCCGACCGGCAATTGGCAGTGTACGAAAAAACAGGCGACCTGAAAGCAGTGGTAGATTACATGATTGCCGAAACCGAAACCGGATACTGCTAATGCACTGACAACCTGAACCTCAAACCGTTCATAGAATATTTCTTAATTTTGCACCTAATTTTTTAAAAAAGATGAAAGTAATACAACTGGCTTTGCTTGATATGAACAATAACAAAGCAAACCAAGGAATGCGCAATATAAAGGAGATTTCGCAACATTTTAAAGAAACGAGCAACGAAAAAATAAACATTACTGTTTTTGACGTTCGGTACAAAAATGAAATGCCGGAGGTAAATGATTTTGATATTTTCATCTCATCTGGCGGTCCCGGAAATCCGCATTTTGAAGGTTTCGAATGGGAACAAAAGTACAGTCACTTTTTGGAGCAGCTCTGGATGCACAATAAAAATTCGGAACAGAAAAAATTTGCATTTTTGATTTGCCATTCTTTTCAGCTGGCAAGCATACATTGGCAATTGGGCAATATCTGCAAAAGAAAATCGTACTCTTTTGGGGTGATGCCGATACACAAAACCCAAGCGGGACAACAGGATTTCTTATTGAAAAATCTCCCAGATCCCTTTTATGCAGTAGATTCCAGAGCGTTTCAGTTGATAGAGCCCAACTACGAAAAACTTGATGAGATGGGAATGAAAATTATGGCATTAGAAAAAGTTCGCCCGCATATCCATTTGGAGCGTGCTGTGATGGCCATTCGTTTTTCCGATGAAATTTTCGGAACGCAATTTCATCCGGAAGCCGATTCCAAAGGCATGATCGAAAACCTAAAAGAAGATGAAAACCGCGAAGCCATGATCGAAAATTTTGGTATCGAAAAATATTTCGAAACCATTGACAGAATGGACGATCCAGATAAAATTATACTTACGCAACAGCAAATTTTACCACGGTTCCTTTCCAATGCTGCGCAGCAAATTATGAAAGAAGTAGAAATGGCGTAAAGCTAATTTCATCGTGTGAAAAATCGGCAAATTTCTCAATTACCATTAATCAAATTGACCATGATTCCAAAATACAGAGAACAGTTTAATGCAGCATTTACACCGGAAAAGTACGGCGAAGTTCTTCATATCTTGGAGGAAGCAGGCGGTATTTTTCCGCAGTTTAGGGTTTCCGAAAGCCCTATTTTTTTAACCGAAGATTTCCGAGGTAAACTAAAGGACGCATGCGAAAGTATCATTACTCAAATCAAGGCGATGTCGCCGGAGGAGCTCAGCGCTGCCATCCCGGAAAAATGCAATGTACCCAACGACACCAAGCAGCCCCATTTTTTCACCATCGATTTTGGAATTTGTAAAAATGAAAAAGGAGAAATTGTGCCACAACTCATCGAGCTACAGGCATTTCCTACGCTTTATTGTTTTCAGAAAGAACTTCATAACGCATTGGTTCAGGTGTATCCATTTCTAAAGGAAATTAAGCCACAGATTTCGGATGAAGAATATTACCTCGAACTAAAAAGATTAATTGTAGGCGACGAAAACCCGGAGAATGTAATCCTTATGGAGATTTTTCCGGAAAAGCAGAAGACCAACATCGACTTCTACCTTACCAAGAAAAGATTGGGTATCGAAATTGTATGCCTCACTAAAGTTCAAAAAAAAGGAAAAAAGCTGTATTATGAAAAAGACGGCCGACTTACTGAAATAAAACGGATTTACAACCGTGTTATTTTTGATGAACTGGACCAAATTCCCGATCTTAAAATTGCTTTTGATTTCCGTGAAGAACTGGATGTAAAATGGATAACTCACCCCAATTGGTTCTTTAAAATATCCAAGTTTTTGCTGCCCAAACTGCACCACGAATATGTTCCGAAAAGTTATTTTGCACACGAATTTCCTGCTGATGAGTCGCTAGCAAATTTTGTATTGAAGCCACTGTTTTCCTTTGCCGGAAGCGGTGTTAATCTCAATCCTACGCTGCGTGATTTGGATGCCATTCAGGATAAAGAAAACTACATTCTTCAGCGAAAGGTCAGTTATGCTCCTCTTTTTAAAGATCCCAATGGCGAATTTTCCAAAGCTGAAATTCGTTTGCTTTACCTATGGCAGGAAGATCAGGATCGCCCGAAATTGATGGAACACTTGGTTCGAATGACGAAAGTTGCAATGGTCAACGTGGATTTCAATAAGAAAGATGCGATATGGATTGGAGGTTCTAACGCTTTTTTTGATTGATTTCAGCCAGGCGCGCCTCATTTATTATCGCCAAATCACCATAAAAAAAGCAGTCACTCCCTAAGAAGTGACTGCTTTAAAAACACAAAAAACTTAATTATTTTTTATCTTCTATCGCTGCCTGTGCCGCTGCAAGGCGTGCAATAGGAACACGGAACGGTGAGCAGCTCACATAATCCATTCCAAGATGATGGCAGAATTTTACGGATTCTGGATCACCACCATGTTCACCGCAAATACCTACTTTTAATTTTGGTTTTACAGAACGACCTTTCTCTACACCGATTTTAATCAGTTCTCCCACACCACTTTGGTCAATAGATACAAACGGGTCTTCAGGAAGCAGTTTCAGGTCGAGATACTTAGGAAGGAATCCGCCAATGTCATCACGGGAGAATCCGAACGACATTTGGGTAAGGTCATTGGTTCCAAAACTGAAGAAGTCGGCTACTTTCGCCATAGAATCTCCTTTTAGTGCAGCTCTCGGGGTTTCAATCATTGTTCCGTAGAGATAAGGAATAGATTTAAGACCTAATAATTCGATAACTTCTGCATATACTTTGTCAACGATTACTTTTTGGTGAGTCAATTCATGGCGTCCCATCACCACAGGAATCATAATTTCGGGATATGCTTTTTTGCCATCTTTCTGAAGTTCGCCGGCTGCTTCAAAAATGGCGCGAACTTGCATTTCGGTAATTTCCGGATAGGAAACACCAAGACGTACACCACGGTGACCCAACATTGGATTATTTTCGTGGAGAGCAAGGATTCTGCGATTCAAAACACTCATTCTTACGCCCAGTTCTTTGGCAAGTTCCTGTAACTTTTCTTTATCGTGAGGCACAAACTCGTGTAATGGCGGATCCAGAAGACGGATGGTTACCGGATTGCCTTCCATGGCTTCAAGTGTTCTCTTGATGTCTTTTTTCACAAATTTAAACAACTCGTTAAGAGCAGACTTTCTTTCTTTCACTGTGGTACTCATGATCATTTTTCGCAGCAGGAACAGTGGTTTTTCACTTCCTTCTCCATAGAACATGTGCTCTGTACGGAAAAGTCCGATTCCTTCTGCACCGAAATAGGCAGCTTGTTCTGCATCTTTTGGCGTATCAGCATTGGTTCTTACACCCAATTTTTTGGCTTTATCCACCAATTTCATCAATGATTTGTAGGCCTCGTTTTTATTAAGATCAGAGTTTGAAAGTTCAAGAACACCATCATACACCACTCCTTTTGTTCCGTTCAGGGTAAGCCAGTCGCCTTCATACACTTTATTGCCTTCATTATTGACAAAATACTTGTCTTTTTCATGAATTTCAATATCTGAGCAACCTACGATACAGCATTTACCCCAACCTCTTGCTACCAAGGCAGCGTGGGAAGTCATTCCTCCTTTGGTGGTTAAAATGGCCTGTGATTTATGCATACCGTCAACATCTTCAGGCGAAGTTTCTTCTCTTACCAGAATTACTTTCTCACCTTTCAGTCCCCATTCCACAGCTTCTTCAGAAGTGAATACAACTCGGCCTACGGCGCCTCCAGGACCAGCAGGAAGGCCTTTGGCAATGGGTTTATTTTTCTTCTCTTCTTCAGGGTCAATCATCGGAAGTAATAACTCAACCAATTGATTGGGTGCCACACGCATTACTGCTGTATCAGCATCGATTAATTTTTCCTTGTACATATCGGTCGCCATTTTTACTGCGGCAACACCATTTCTTTTACCGACACGGCATTGCAACATATACAGCGTTCCTCTTTCGATGGTAAACTCGATGTCTTGCATGTCTTTATAATGCTGTTCCAGACGTTTCTGAAAATCGTCCAGTTCTTTATACTGTGCTGGCATAAATTTTTGCAACGTCAGCAAATCTTTAGAATGGTCATTCTTGGACGTTTCGTTGATGGGTGCTGGTGTTCTGATTCCAGCAACCACGTCTTCGCCTTGTGCATTAATCAGATATTCACCATAGAAATGATTGTCGCCGTTCCCTGGATTTCTGGTAAAAGCAACTCCGGTACAAGAATCGTCGCCCATGTTTCCGAAAACCATGGCCTGAACATTCACCGCAGTTCCCCACTCATCCGGGATTCTTTCAATACGTCGGTATTCGATAGCACGTTTGCCATTCCATGATGCGAACACTGCGCCAACGCCACCCATTAACTGATCCCAAGGATTTTCTGGAAATTCTACTTTCAAGTGTTTTTTAGTGAGAGCTTTAAATTCGTTCACCAGTTTTTTGAGATCTTCCGCAGAAAGTTCAGTATCTAAAGCAACGCCTTTTGCTTTTTTCATTTCTTCAAGGCGTTCGTCCATAATTTTTCGGATTCCTTTTCCTTTGGCAGGTTCCATGCCGCCCGCTTTTTCTATGACAACATCAGCATACATCATTACCAATCTGCGGTAGGCATCGTAGGCAAATCTAGCGTCACCAGATTTTTCAATTAACCCTTTTACAGTGTCATCATTGAGCCCAATATTAAGAACAGTATCCATCATCCCCGGCATTGATTTTCTTGCTCCGGAACGAACTGACATCAATAAAGGATCTTTTTGGTCTCCAAATTTTTTGCCCATTAGCTTTTCAACATCTGCTAATGCATCCTTTATTTGTTTTTCAAGATCTTTTGGATAGGTTTTATTGTGATTATAGTAATAAGTACAAACTTCGGTAGTCACTGTAAATCCCGGTGGAACGGGAAGTTTAAGGTTTTTGTGACCAGCCATTTCGGCCAAGTTTGCTCCTTTTCCTCCGAGCAGGTTTTTCATGGATTCATTGCCATCTGCTTTTCCTCCACCGAAGGAATAGACGTACTTCTCTGTTTTTGCTTTTGTTGACATCTTTATTCTGATTTATTTAATTCGCTTTTAAACACATGTAAATTTACGCTGATATGCAGCATATGATGTTGTTTTTAAAAATGACAATTATCAGCGTTGACAAATGTCATTCAGCGGATTAACTTAAATAGGTATTGTCAGCAAGTACGAATCAAAAAAAATGCGCCGAATGACGCATTTAATACTTATGATGAACCTGAGTGTTAATATTGAAATAAAACAGAACCCCAAGTAAAACCGCTACCAAAAGCTGAAAGCAATACCAAATCACCTCTTTTTACTTTTCCTTGCTCTATGGCTTCACTTAACGCAATCGGGATAGATGCTGCAGTGGTATTGCCATACTTCTGAATATTGTTGAATACTTTATGATCAGGAAGGCCAAACCGCTGCTGCACAAATTGGGCAATCCGAAGATTCGCCTGATGCGGAATAAACATGTCTAAATCCTCAACGGTTTTTCCCGCCGACTTCAACGCTTCTTCCATGGTTTCGGGGAATCGGGTAACGGCATGTTTGAAGACAAAATTTCCATTCATGATGGGGTAAACTTCGCTATCGGTTACCTGCTCTGGTTCAAGTCTCATGCGATCGCTCCATCCATATTTAGATCCTGGGAATTTTGTACAGAGCTCATCTGCATATTTCCCCTCGGCGTGCATATTGAATGCTAAAATATCACCTGCACTTTCATCTTCGGTAGCCGATAAAACAATAGCTCCTGCCCCATCACCAAAGATAACTGAAACGCCCCGGCCGGCATCCGAAAAATCGAGACCAAAGGAATGAATCTCCGCGCCAATCACCAGTATATTTCTATACATTTTAGCTTTAATAAAAGCATTGGCAACACTCATGGCATATACAAAACCCGAACATTGGTTGCGAACATCCAGCGCACCAACGGTGTCGCATCCGAGCATTTCCTGTACCAACACGCCACAACCCGGAAAATAATAATCCGGCGAAAGGGTGGCAAAAATGATGTAGTCGATATCTTTTGCGGTGAGCTCTGCATTTTTAAGGGCGATCTCTGCTGCTTTAAAACCGAGATAGGCCGTCGTTTCTTCGGCGTCGTTTCTGTTTTTGCGGTGATGGCGTTCTTTTATACCGGTTCTTTCGGTGATCCACTCGTCGTTGGTATTCATACGCTGGGCCAAATCATCATTGGTCACCACATGATCAGGAACATAGCGACCAATTCCTTTAATGATACTTTTCGTCATATAGAAATTTAATTTTCACAAATATAATTCTTATTTAATACATTGAAAAAACATCAAATTTCGCTCAGAAATATTTTTTACATTTGCGGTATGGCGACAGAAATTATTTTCCGAAACGAACACTGCGAATGGGTTGATTTGGAAGTAGCAACAGACAAAGACCTCGAATTTCTTCATCATCAATATGGTATTAATTCTTTGTTGCTGGAAGATACCGGCGACCCCAATCACCTCCCAAAATTTGAGCAGGACGGCAATGTGAAATTTTTCCTGATGCGCGAAAACACAGAACTGGAAAGGCAAAACCTCAATACCATTAGCGACATCAGTACCAAGCTAAGTGTTTTTCTGGTGAACGAAACTGTGATCACCGTTCACCGTATGAAGAACCGCAGCATTTACGACCTGAAAAAAGAAATTCAACTTCCCGAGAATAAAGAGGTTTCGGCGGACAGAATCGCCCTCAACCTTGCGCTGAAAGTGTTGAAATCTTTCGACGACGAATCGCAGAGTTTATTGGAAACCATGGACAATCTGGAGAATGAAATTTTCCTTAAAAACTCCAACAATACCAATCAGATTAGGCGATTGTATAAACTGAAAAGAAAATCGGGGCTCAATACCCGAATCCTGAATATTTCTGCAGTTTGGGTGGATAAGTTTAAAACCCTTCAGCTTGATGAAACTTCGGTAACCGACCTCAATGATAAACTGAAAGACGTCATTGCCGATTTTGACCATTTGAATGCGCAGGTAACCAACCTTATTTCGATGTATCTTGCCATGAGTGACCAAAGAGCCAATCAGGTAATGAAGGTGCTCTCCATTTATGCAATGTATTTTTTTCCGCTTACTTTTATTGCAGGTATTTATGGGATGAATTTTGACAATATGCCGGAACTGCACTTCAAATCGTCGTATTTCGTTACGTTAGGCGTAATGGCACTCATCTCGATCATTACATTTTTGTACGTAAGAAAGAAAAGATGGTAAGGGATTAAAACTTACGTTCGATGACGTAGCTCAGCATCAGGTGGAGTGATTTTTTTGCGTCCGAATCAGGAAATTCATCCAAGATATTTTGTGCTTTTTGCTGAAAATCTTTCATAACACCAATGGCATAATCCAGTCCGCCCGATTTTTTCACAAATTCAACGAGTTCTTTGACGCGTTTTGTGTCGTTGTTGTACCGTTTAATGGTATCAAAATAATATTTGCGATCTTTTTCGTTGGCAGTTCTCAGCGTATAGATTAAAGGCAATGTCATTTTTTGCTCTTTAATATCGATGCCCACTGGCTTTCCGATGATATTGGAGGTTAGATAATCGAAAAGGTCATCCTTAATTTGAAAAGCCATGCCGGTGAACGTCCCGAACTGCTTCATTTTTAACGCCAGTTCCTCATTCGATGTATTGGAAAGCACACCAATTTCGCAGCAGGCAGCAATTAATGTAGCCGTTTTTTGGCGTATTATTTCGTAATAAACATCTTCAGTAATATCCAACTTGCGGGCTTTTTCCAGCTGAAGCAATTCGCCTTCTGCCATCTCACGAATGGTTCTTGAAATAACTGCCAGCAAATCAAAATCTTTGTGATCGGTACTGAGCAAAACTGCTTTAGAAAGCAGATAATCACCCACCAAAACAGCAATTTTATTTTTCCACAACGCGTTGATGGAAAAGAAATTACGACGCTTGAAACTTTCATCCACCACATCATCATGCACCAAAGTAGCGGTATGGATAAGCTCGATCATCGAGGCGCCACGAAAAGATTTTTCATTCACCTCCCCTACCAATTTTGAACATAAAAAGACGAACATCGGCCGCATCTGCTTTCCTTTGGTGGTCACAATAAAGCGGGTAACTTTGTCCAAAAGTGAAACATTGCTCTGCATGGAATCATAAAACTTTTTCTCGAAAAGTTTCATTTCTTCATTTATCGGTTGCTTAATTTCTTCTACAATATTCGCCACTTTTTAGGAATAATGGGTAACAGGTGTGATGGATTGAACGTACAAATATAGACAAAATGCAGCAATTGCGCGAATTTTTAGTCGGTGGGCATTGCACTTTTCGGGATAAAATAGAAACTTTGTGGTACTTTCCCAAGGGGCGATTTAAATGCTTCGCCGGAGATATAAATTCCGTCTTCATTCACTGCAATGCCTTCAATTTGCCCTACAGAAATGGCTGTTCCAAGATAGTATTTCCGTGGATTTTCGTTAAAGAAAAAGCCGGGCGCAGTTTCCTTATAGATGGATAAAAAAACTTCTGTTTTTTTTGTGTACCCCACCAGATACAAATTTCCGCGAAAATAGGAAGCATCGGTCACCACATAACCTGTGGGTAAAGTTTCCACTTTTTGTGCCGGCTGATTTTGGTAGAGGTCTGGATTGATGATGTAATGTGTGGTTTTTTTTGAAACCCATTCCTTGGTAAATAAATGTATTTTTCCATTCAGGAAAATCATGGCTTCAGCATCAAAGTCATTGTTGGTATTGCGAGACGTGAAATCGGTTTGTTCCGGATAATAGAAGGAAATCGTCTGCACTGAATCGGTGATACGTTTACCATCAAAGGGAATTTTATAAATTTTCAAATCATTTCTGGTGCCACGGTTATTTCCGAAATCGCCAACAAAAACATGGAGTGAATCACTGGTGATGGCTTCCCAGTCTTTATTGGTAAGGGCAGTTTTTACAGAATTTAAAATTTTGCCAGATTTTTTACTAATTTCAAAAATTTCCGGCGTATTGCCGCTGTCATTCAGGGTTAATAAATGCCCTCTGAAAAAATGGAGAGCCGATGTTTCTTGGATGGTATCGCTCAGCTGGGCAACTTCGTACTTTTTTAGTTTAAAAATCTCGGGTTGTTGTGCAAACGCGAACGAAAAAATAAAGATGAAAATAGGGGTAAAAAGCCGATTCATTTTGGATTAATATTTGCGCTTCCGAAGAAGGATTTTGATGTTAATGTAATCAAAGATCAAACCTACGAACAAAATTGCAGTTCCCAAAATTAATGTTCTGATTCCAAAGAAAGGATACAAAAGACCTGCAACAACCCCGCCGCAAAAGAAAAAACAAATGATCGTTAATCGCAGTTTAATTGATTTGAGCAGTCTTTTTTGGTCTTTTTTGTTTTTATAAAAAAGGAGCTGCGAAGATTCTATTCCCATGTCGGTGAAAAGACCGGTAAGATGCGTAGTTCTTACTACAGAATGAGAAATATTGGTAACCAGAGCATTCTGAAGCCCCATTGCAAAAAGCAACATAAACGCAACAACATCGGAATCTCTGTCAATAAAAAACCCACCGCAAACACCTAAGAATAAAAGAATAAACGCCTCCAGATAAGTAGGTACAATGTAAATCATGTTCTGCCGAACGCGATAAGTAAGCTCCACCAAAGTGGTAGAAACAAACGCGCCGAAAAAAAAGAAAAAAATGTAAAGAGCGATATGAACAGCAGCTTTGAAATGAAATTTAAACACCTCGTCCACAAAAAACGCAAAATGACCCGTGACATTAGTGGTGAGTTTTGCCACTGCCATAAAACCAACCACATTCACCAAACCAGCGACCAAAGAAAGCAAAGATGCCAAAGCCAGATTATGTTGGTTCGTCCTTGTTTTTCCTTTATGGCTGAACATTCTTTATTGAGTATTTCAGTTAATTGTCGGCCGCTTTATTCGCCAGTTGTCCGCATGCGGCATCAATATCTCCTCCTCTGCTTCGCCGAACCATGATGGTGATTCCCGCTTTTTCGAGTTCGCGAACATATTTTTCTTCCGCCTTCACGCTTCTATGATCAAATTTGCCTTCACCAATCGGATTGTATTGAATAAGATTCACCTTGGAAGGAACTTTTTTACAAAATTTAATGAGGGCTTTAATGTGCTCGTCATCATCATTAATTCCACCCCAAACACAGTACTCAAAAGTAATGACAGAGCCGGTTTTCTGATACCAATACTGCAGCGCTTCCATGATCTCCGTTAAAGGAAATTTTTCTGAAAACGGCATAATCTCATTCCTGGTTTTCTCAATTGCCGAGTGGAGCGAAAGAGCAAGCTTTACCTTTAAATCTTCATCAGCCAACATTTTTATCATCTTCGGAATTCCTGAAGTAGAAACGGTAATTCTTCGTGGCGACATTCCCAAACCCTCAGGTTTTGTAATTTTCCGGATGGCTTCTACCACATTTTTATAGTTCATCATCGGCTCGCCCATTCCCATAAAAACGATATTGGACAGCGGTCTTTCAAAATAGGTTTTGCTTTGCCGGTCAATTAATGCAACCTGATCCACAATTTCTGCAACTTCCAGATTTCGCATCCTCTTCAGTTTGGCGGTGGCACAGAATTCACAGTTCAATGAGCAGCCCACTTGCGAAGAAACACAAGCCGTGGTACGGGTTTCTGTAGGAATTAAAACCGATTCTACCAATAAGCCGTCGTGTAATTTTACGCCATTTTTAATAGTGCCGTCAGAAGATCTTTGGAGTTGATCTACTGCCGCCGGATTAATGGAAAATTCCTGCACAAGTTTTTCGCGCAAATCTTTGGAAAGATTGGTCATTTCTTCAATAGAATGAAGGTTTTTGCTCCAAATCCAGTCATAAACCTGCTTAGCACGAAATGGCTTTTCACCGATTTGTTTAAAATAATCGGTGAGTTGCTCTAACGATAAAGTGCGGATATCTTTCATTTCCTATTCAACGTAAAATGTGCAATGCATAAAGGATTCTTAGCATTCAATTTCAGTTAAGAATCCTTTATATATAATACATCAGCAGATTTACAAAATCAACATCGCATCGCCATAAGAATAGAATTTGTATTCGTTCTTGATGGCTTCTTCATAAGCTTGCATAATAAAATCTTTCCCTGCAAAAGCGGCAATCATCATCAATAAAGTAGATTTTGGAGTATGAAAATTGGTAATCATACAATTGGCCACGCCAAAGTCATGGGGCGGAAAGATAAATTTATTCGTCCATCCGTGATAAGGTCCGATTTTTTTATTGGATGAAACCGAGGTTTCCAAAGCACGCATTGTAGTTGTTCCTACAGCGCAAACACGTCGCTGCTCTGCCACTGCTTTGTTAATGATATCTGCATTTTTCTGATCGATAATGGCTTCTTCAGATTCCATTTTGTGCTTCGACAAATCTTCCACTTCAATGGGATTAAAGGTTCCCAAGCCGACGTGAAGGGTAATTTCAGCAAAATCAATTCCTTTGATTTCCAAACGCTTCAAAAGGTGTTTCGAAAAGTGCAAACCTGCTGTAGGTGCGGCCACTGCGCCTTCGTGTTTGGCATAAATGGTTTGGTACCGTTCTGCATCTTCCGGCTCCACTGCTCTTTTGATGTATTTCGGCAGCGGCGTTTCGCCCAACTCTTTCAGTTTTGCACGAAATTCTTCATAAGAACCATCATACAAAAATCTCAGGGTTCGTCCTCTTGAAGTGGTATTATCAATCACTTCAGCCACCAAAGATTCGTCTTCGGTAAAGAACAGCTTATTGCCGATACGGATTTTTCTTGCAGGATCTACCAATACGTCCCAAACGCGGGTTTCTTTGTCGAGTTCTCTCAAGAGGAAGACTTCAATCTTCGCTCCGGTTTTCTCCTTGTTCCCATAAAGACGGGCAGGAAAAACTTTGGTATTATTAAATACAAAAAGGTCGTGTTCTTGGAAATAATCCACCACATCACGAAAAAGTTTATGCTCAATGGTTTGATCTTTTCGATTCAGCACCATCAGTTTGGCTTCGTCTCTGTGCTCGCTTGGATGCTCTGCCAAAAGGTGTTCTGGCAGATGAAAATTAAAATCAGATGTTTTCATTTTTTAAATTACGGTTTAAAAATTAAGTCCGAAAATCCTTGATTTTTTCGGACTGCAAATATACGATATAAAAGAGGGTTTGTCAAGTACTTTGATTGCGAACACCAGCATTGCAGGTGAAAGCTGGAATTCAAGCTTTAAGAATCTATTATTGTCAATACTTCTAATAAAAATGCAGAAGTGAAAATTTTTACATACTCATCCATCGCAGTCAATTCTCAAGAATTCTTCCACAAGCTGAAATTTAAATTCTACTTGCGGAATCTATGCTAAATTTCATCGCTAAACCAAGGCAAATTTCAACATCAGAGTTGAGCTCTAATCAACAAAAGTCGAAATTTTTCCCTTTCACTGTTATTAATGCGGAGATGGATGTTCTTTATCTATTTCAGCAATAACGTTATCGATCTTGATAATGCAGTCGCGATACTTGCCAATGATTTGGTTCACTGATGCTAAATAAATGCTGCTTCGGTTTCGCACCGGATCCGATGCCAGCACTTTTGCCAGGTTGCCGTTCGGAAAATCTACCGTATTCTCCGTAATATACTCGGCAAAGCGAAGTTTTTGATTTTTGTAAAAATCGGTGGAAACAGTAAGCATGGGAATTTTCTCCTCGTAAATATCGAGTATGTCGTTTTGCAACTCATTGTTCTTAATGAGTCCCAATTTACCTGAAGATTTGAAACCTTCATATCTTCCGGTGTTCCCGCCATAACCGGTGAAATTGTAGAAAAAAGGAGTGTATGCCTTAATGCTGTCCTCCGACGGATGCTCTCCTTTAGGAATGTTTGCAAGATAACTAAAAGTGCGACGCTGGTTTTCGTACGCCAGTATATCCGCGGTCATTTCCAATTTATCTTTCTGCAGATCTTTCTTTAGTCCTGTAAGAAAAACCGCAACTTCATGTTGCTCATGCCTATCCTCGCTCCATGAATGAAGCCCTATGGAAAAAGAAACTGCAAAGATGATAATGGCAATTTCCAACGCAATTTCCTTTACTTTATGCCACAATGCATGCTCTTTGGAAACAGCGGTTTTAATGATCTTTTTAGTCGATTTTGCAACTTCTAATTCAGCCATGGTTCAGGTTTTATGGGTGCAAATATAAAGGAAGTTTCCTTTGCCTTTGTTAGTTGTTTTACAAATTTTTACCATTAAAGGGTTTGCTTCAGCCATTCAAAAAATTCGCGCTGCCAAACCAGGCCATTCTGAGGTTTGAGCACCCAGTGATTTTCGTTAGGAAAATAGAGAAATTTAGTTTTCAAACCATGCAATTTTGCCGCCTGAAATGCTTCTTGACCTTGTTCATAAGGAACCCTAAAATCGATGCCACCCTGAATAATCATGATGGGTTTGTTCCATTGGTTCACATAATTGCTTGGGTTGAATTCGGTATACGATTTCGGCACAGGATTGTCATAAGGTGAACCGCCCAAATCCCAATTCGCAAACCAAAGCTCTTCGGTGGTGAGGTACCACGATTTCATATCGAAAAGTCCGTCATGTGCAATAAATGTTTTGAAGCGGTTTTGATGAATACCTGCTAACATAAAAACACTGTATCCGCCGTAGCTTGCTCCCACTGCACCCATTCTTTCCCCATCAACATACGGCAGCGTTTTGGCAAAATCTGCAGCTGATAGGTAATCTTTCATCACTTGGCCGCCCCAATCTTTGGAAATCTCTTCGTTCCATTTCGTTCCCCAACCGGGCATTCCTCTTCGATTGGGTGCCACCACGATATAACCGTTTGCCGCCATTAAACCCAAATTCCATCTTGTGGAAAAAAACTGAGTAAGCGCAGACTGCGGACCGCCTTGGCAATACAATAAAGTGGGATACTTCTTAGCCGGATCAAAATTAGGAGGATAAACAAACCAAACCCCCATTTCCTTGCCATCAGTGGTTTTCACCATCTTTAGCTCTGTTTTTGATGGCAATAGCTTTGCGTAATTATCTTGGTTCACGTTGGTGACCTGTTTCATTTCCCCATTTTTTACATCTACAGCATACAGATCGGGATTGTGATTCATGTCATTCCTGGACACTAAAAGTGTATTTTTTTCCTGGCTATAAATTTCATTGATATCGAAATTGCCCTTGGTCAACTGATCGATTTTTAAAGTTTTTGGGTTGAGCGAAAAAAGCTGTTTTGTTCCTCGGAATGCCGTGGTAAAGTAAAGCGTTTTGGAATCCTTTGCAAAGAAAACGTCACCCGTAATGCTCTCATCCCAATTCTTGGTAAGATTGGTGACAGCACCGGATTTCCAGTCCATCATTTTGATGTCGTTTTTATCAGCTTCGTATCCGTTTCTCTCCATAGACAGCCATGTCAGGGATTTGCCATCGGGCGAAAACTTGGGATTGGTGTCGTATCCTTTATTGGATTCGGTCAGGTTTCTGGTTGTTCCGTTTGTTGTGTTAAATGCAAAAATATCCGTATTGGTTGATTGTGCATATTGCGCTCCACTCAAGGGTTTTAGCACATACAGCAATTCCATGGAATCGGGGCTCCAAACAAAATCTTCAGCACCCCCGAAAGGTCGTTGTGGTGAATCCCATGTTTTTCCTTCCAACAAATCCTTGGCTGTGTCCACCGAACTGGAAGCATCAACCCAAAAAATATGATTGTACTTTCCTTCATTAAAATAATCCCAATGGCGGTGG
>MKTK01000008.1:82808-157750 GCA_001898255.1 Chryseobacterium sp. 39-10
TTTTCCACCAAAACTTCTTTGCTGAACGCTATTTTTTTACCATCAGGAGAAATCACAATATTGTCTGCATCACCAATGGCGTAAAATAACGTCCATGTTTTTCCACTGTCCTTGGAAATAAAAATCTGATCTCCTTCTTTAGCATACATCCCATTCTTATCCCACTGGATAACAGATTTTTTCCCTAAATCCAATGCGGTAGCAACGCCACTGTTCACATTGAGGAAAAAGTTCTTCTTGTTGGTTTTTTCGGTTTTCAGATCTACTTTTCCCACTGAATAGAGTAAAGCGGACTGTTCCGGGGATACGGCGGTAACGCCTATTTTATTGAGCGTCCACAATGTTTCGGGCGTCATCACATTTTGTGCATTCATAAGGAACGGTGTTGCCAAGGCAAGCAAAGTATATTTTATTTTCATAAGTTCTCTTTAAAGTTGATGGAAACTAGTAAAGTAATCAATTTATGGTGAATCTTTTTTGTTTTTAACGGTATTAATGAATTCCTCTGGCGCTTCTGGAGAAAGCATATAAATTTTTCCGGAACTCATTGTAATCTGTACCTTTTTGCGAAGATTTGTTACATACCAAACGTCATTTCCATTGAAATAACCGAAGTTACCAAACAAACCGCCTACCCCAAAAGAACGGATGACCCATTGAAGCCGTCCCACTTCTTTCAACTCTGCAATTTCACTTATTTTAATGGGGAAATTAACAAAATAATTCTTCACCCTGATTTCCTCACGATCTACAGAAATGCTAGGAATCATCAGGTAACTGCTGACAAACACCACCAAAACCACCACTCCCGGAAAAATCATAAACAATTCTCCAGAAATCACAGAAATTACTGCAGCCACAAATACACCCGCGCAAATTGCACCAAAAATAATGGTGAGCGCCAGCGTAAGCTTATCCATTGGTGCGGTTCTAAATTGTTTCATATTGCTAAAGATTTACCCAATTATCTTTCGGCGTGTAATCCATAAAAACACCACCGTCGAGCTGCACAGATCGTACTGTCCCACTTGCCGGAATTGTAATTTTGATAGTGCTTTGCTTGTCTTTCCAAACGGCCGGTGTAAAATGCTGACTACGGATTTTTCCTGTAGTGTCGGTGAGGTTCACATTGAACGGAATGGCAAAACCGCCCACATTTTCAATGGTTAGCACCACGTTTTTACCCACCACTTTTGCCGAATTTATTTTAAGGTCGATATAATGGTTGCTGAAAAACCAGTTGTTCCAAAACCAATCCAGGTTCTTGCCGCTTCCTGCATTAATGCTGTAAAAAAAATCCCAAGGAATCGGATGCTTTCCCTGCCATGTAATGATGTAATGATGAAGCGCTTTTTTGAAAAGTTCGTCACCCAGCAAATCCTTCAGGGCGAGGTAAGCAAGAGCAGGTTTCACATAAGCGTTATTGCCATACCCGACGCCTGAAACTTGCGAACTGAGCGCAATAATGGGTTGATCTTGCTCCTGAGAGGGATCACTGATGTATCTTTTGACCCGAAAATCCTTAAACATTTCGTCATTCATTTCTTTTCCATTTTC
The DNA here is from genome assembly GCA_001898255.1 of Chryseobacterium sp. 39-10. Taxonomy (GTDB): domain Bacteria; phylum Bacteroidota; class Bacteroidia; order Flavobacteriales; family Weeksellaceae; genus Kaistella. The sequence continues at coordinate 84,366 of MKTK01000008.1, forward strand.
CACTTCACCAATCTGATACTCAAAAAAAGTTGCCCAACCTTCATCCATAAAGGCGTAACGCGTTTCGTTGATGCCCATCATGAAAGGAAACCAGGTGTGCGCAATTTCATGATCCGCAGTGAGACGGGAATCTGCCAAATTGTTGGGTTCGGAATTGTCGTTCACCATCATCGGATATTCCATATCTGCAAAACCCTGAAATGCAGTCATGGTTGGAAACGGATATTCCACACCCGGCAGATTTTCGGAGAACCACTTTACCGCAAATTTCTCCCATTGAACATATTTTTCAAAATCTTTACCACCAGCTTGATAAGCCGCATGAACACTCACTTTTTTCGATTTTAGCTGAACTGAAGACGCATCCCAAACATAACTTGAGCTGATGCCGAACGTAAAATCAGTAGTATTTTCTGCGCTGAATTTCCAGGTGTTCCAGGCGTTTTGAAGGGTCACTTTTTGGTTTTTGACTTCCATATCATCGGCAATGGAAATAATCTGATCAGTTGTTAAGGATTTTTTAAACCTTTCCAAGATTTTCGGTTGCAACACTTCTTCAGGATTTTTCAGCACACCTGTAGCATATACCATGAAATTTTTGGGGACCGCAACAGATATATCATATGTGCTGAAATCATTGTAAAATTCGCCACGACCCAGATGGGGCAGCATATCCCAACCATTATAATCGTCGTACACCGAAATTCGGGGATAGGCATAAGCGCAAAAAAACGTGTCCCCGCTAATCATCCCTTCTCTCCCACTTTCTTTTGAAAGTGGATATTCCCATTCAATAGCGACATTGTTCTCGGAGTTAGGAAGCAGTGCGGCGTTTAGTTTCAGCGAATAAAAAGTTTCCCAACGATCACTTTTCAACTCATACTTTTCACCATTGACGGTAAGCGATTTAACCTTTAACCCATCGGTAAGAAAATCCTTGGAAACCTTCCCGGATCGTGGTGAAGTGGGTTGATGAACATTATTTACAAACCTGATGACTATGGTTTTCAGCGAATCTGGGGCACGGTTAAAGTATCGAATATGCTCGCTTCCCGAAACCACTTTTGTTTCGGGATCAACTTTAAAGTCGATGGCGTAATGCGCCCCGTTTTGCCAATAATTTTTTCCAGGATTCCCCGTAAGCGTTCGGGTTTCCTGTGCGATGGCTTTCTTGACATTTCTCGGAAGATAAAGTTCCTGAGCACCGATCGTTAAAGAAAATAGTAAAACAAAAAAGGGAGCAATACATTTGTACATAGCGATAAAGTATGCCTCAAAAATAGAAAATTTAGATATAAATAAAGACACACTTTTTGATGAGGGGTAAATTAAAATCAAAAAAACGGCTCCAATTAATGGAAACGCTGTGTTGATTTTCTATTTTAATTAATCACCCGATGCGAAAATTCCGTTCATAAGTGAAGTAAGTACAGAAAGTGCGATGCTGAAAAAGAACGCCCACCAGAAACTATCGACATGCATCCCGCTCACAAATTTAGCAGCAAGTAAGATGATGAGTGCGTTAATCACCAGCGCAAAAAAACCGAAAGTAATAATGGTAAGTGGAAGTCCTAAAATGGAAAGAATGGGCTTTACAATTACATTCAGAACCGCCAAAACCAGCGCAAAAATAATAGCGGTGGAAAAACTGTCGAAGCGTATACCTTTCAAGACATATGGCAAAAAGTAGGCAACAACCGCTGTAATTAATAATCGGATAATTAAATTCATTTGTTTAATTTTTTTGTTTAATAACAGAATAAGGGAAGATTCATTCTTTGTTCAACCACATCATTGATGAGAAAAACCTTCAATCCACCAACAAAAATAATGATAAATATTTTGCTGATCGTACAAGCTATCGTTTTTTTTGCAACCTGCACCTTCATACTCTTCTAAAATCTGTATTATAGCAATACCCATTTTCAATTTGCCCCCATTAAATCGGATTGGCAGCGCATCCCGCTTCAGGAAAAATGATTATCTTCCACCGTTAAAAATAATTTTTATGAAGAATATTGCGAAAGTTGTAATGATTTCGGTTTTTGTATCGGCCACAATTCATGCGCAAGACAAGGGACAGGTGATACAGTCGATCATGGAAGAAACCTTTAACCAATCTCAATTAGAAAAGCTCGGCTACGAACTGCTCGATGAAATTGGTCCGCGATTGGTAGGAAGTCCGAAGATGAACCAAGCCCATCAGTGGGCAGTAAAACGCTTCCAAAATTGGGGAATCGACGCAAGAAACGAACAATGGGGCGAATGGAAATCTTGGGAAAGGGGAATTTCAACCGTGGAAATGGTGACACCTTACATCAAGTCATTGGAAGGACAGCAACTGGCATTCAGCCCGGCTACATCGGCCAAAGGTATTACTGCCGAGGTGGTGATGCTACCTATTTTTACCTCTAAAGAAGATTTTACAAAATGGTTGCCGCAGGTGAAAGGAAAACTGGTCATGGTTTCGCCTTACGAAGCCAGCGGAAGACCCGACTATAATTGGAAAGAATTTGCTACCGAAAAATCTTATCAGAATTACAAAAAGCGCACTGATGCAGCCCAAAAAGAATGGAGCAAATCACTCGAGACCATCGGCCTTTCGTGGCGCACCATGAATAAACCCTTTGAAGAAGCGGGAGCTGCAGGAATTGTCTGGAGCAACTGGTCGAAAGGTTTTGGTGTGAACAAAATATTTTCGGCCGGCACCAAAAAAATCCCGGTGGTGGATATTTCGCTGGAAAGCTATGGACAACTGTACAGAATGCTACAAAACGGCGTTTCGCCACAACTGAAAATCATCACTCAATCTAAAGATCATGGAAAAGCGCCCACTTTTAATACCATTGCCGAAATAAAAGGAAGTGACAAAGCTGATGAGTACGTGATTCTTTCCGCACATTTCGATTCGTGGGACGGCGCAACAGGAGCCACCGATAACGGAACCGGCGTCATCACCATGATGGAGGCCGCAAGAATTTTAAAAAAGTACTATCCTCATCCTAAAAGGACAATTGTGGTGGGACTTTGGGGAAGCGAAGAGCAGGGACTGAACGGTTCTCGCGCATACGTATCGTCCCATAAAAATCAATTGCCCAAAATTCAGGTGGTTTTTAATCAGGACAACGGAACAGGCCGAATTGCAAACATCAGCGGACAGGGCTTCTTGAATTCCTACGACTACCTTGGAAGATGGCTCAATGCAGCACCAAATGAGCTGACAAAAGAAATTAAAACAACGTTTCCAGGAACACCGGGAGGTGGTGGGTCCGATCATGCATCGTTTGTTGCAGCCGGCGTGCCTGCATTTATGTTGGGCTCGCTCAATTGGTCATACGGTAATTATACATGGCATACCAATCGTGACACCTATGATAAAATTGTTTTTGATGATGTGAAAAACAATGTCGCCCTTATTGCTATACTTGCTTACCTGGCGAGCGAAGATCCCGAGAAAGTTTCTGCCGAAAAAATAAAGATGCCGATCGACAGTAAGACTGGTGAACCTGCAAAATGGCCTTCCCCATCCGAACCAACCCGATTGGGCGGTTTTGAATAGGCGATTGCTGCCAATATTTCGGGCAAAAGAAATAGTAAAACATGAATTTTTAATTATCTTTGCACTCCGCAAGCCCGGATGGTGAAATTGGTAGACACGCTCGTTTCAGGTGCGAGTGCTTCACGGCTTGCAGGTTCGAGTCCTGTTCCGGGCACAAAAAAAGACAGTAATTATTGCTGTCTTTTTTGTTGGTATTTAATGACATTCGTTGGCCGAATTCATTGTCCTTCTTCAAGGATCTCTTTTTGTTGATACTCCTGCACCAAATCGATCGCATTGGAAACCACATCAGAAAGTGCAGTGATGAATGTACCCTCTTCTGCCATACTGATGGCGTGCTTCAGAGCCTCAATCTCTTTAGGAATTATTTCATAGGTCACATTTCTGCCCGAATCCTGAATGCCTGAAATGATCAGTCCGTTGATTTCATCTTCAGTTCGCCCGCGCAAATGTTTTTCATTACGAATGATAATATAGTCGAACATTCTTCCGGCAATTTTTCCGCATTCAAAAATATCTTCATTTCGTCGGTCGCCTACACCGGCAATAATTCCGATTTTTTTTGTGGCTTCAACGTTTTTCAGGTAATCTTCAATGGCTTCGTAACCTGCAGGGTTATGAGCAAAATCAATCAAAACTTTAAAGTTTTTAAATTTAAAGACATTCAGACGTCCCGGCGTGAGCTGTGCACTTGGGATGAAGGTACGCAAAGAATTGGCTATATCCTCAATCTCAAAACCATAAAGATAAGTGGCCAAACTTGCCGCCAATGCATTAGCAATCATAAACTTGGCTTTACCTTCCATGGTAATAGGGATGCTGTTTGCTTTGGCAATGCGAATCTTCCAGTCTCCTTTTTTAATGGTGATGAAACCTTCTTCGCACACGCAGGTAATTTTTCCTTCCTTGGCGAATTTCTTAATATGCGGGTTGTTTTCGTCTAAACTGAAGATGGCGACTTTAGAATCGATATCCGGCATCAATCTCATCGAGTAATCGTCGTCTGCATTCATCACCGACCAGCCCTCTTTTTTAACGGCATCCAGCACCACCCTTTTCACACGGGTTAAATCTTTAAGATTATGAATATCACTCAACCCTAAATGATCTTCTTTGATATTGGTTAAAACACCAATATCACAAGAGCTAAAACCCAGTCCTGATCGCAAAATACCACCTCTAGCTGTTTCCAGCACCGCAAACTCTACGGTGGGATCTTTAAGAATAAATTCTGCAGAAATAGGCCCGGTTGTGTCGCCCTTGGTGAGCAATGTATTTTGGATATAAATGCCATCAGAAGTGGTGAAACCTACCCTATAACCGTTACTTTTTACAATGTGTGAAATAAGTCTTGTCGTTGTGGTTTTTCCATTGGTTCCGGTCACGGCAATAATCGGGATTCTTGTGGGCTTACCTTGCGGATAAAGCATATCGACCACCGGTGCAGCCACATTTCTAGGCAATCCTTCGCTTGGTGCAAGATGCATCCGGAATCCAGGCGCTGCATTCACTTCCAGAATGGCACCGCCGCTTTCTTTCAGTGGTTGGGTAAGGTTTTCCGCCATAATGTCAACTCCGCAAACATCCAGCCCGATTATCTTTGAAATGCGCTCACACATGGTTACATTTTCAGGATGCACCATATCGGTAACGTCAATGGAAGTTCCGCCTGTAGAAAGGTTAGCTGTGGATTTTAAATAAACAATTTCCCCTTTTTTCGGAATGGTTTCTAAGCTATAATTTAACTTTTGCAAAAGTTCGTTGGTATCTTTATCTACGATAATTTCAGTCAGCACATTTTCATGGCCGTATCCTCTACGAGGGTCCAAGTTTTCTTTGTCAATGAGTTGCTGCAGATTCATTTCGCCGTCACCCACTACATTAGCCGGAACTCTTCGTGCAGCAGCCACCATTTTATGATTAATCACCAACACCCTAAAATCATAACCGGTGACATAACGCTCTACAATTACCTTTCTGGAAACGGTTTGCGCATGCTGAAGTCCAATTTTAGCTGTTTCCCAATCATTTACATTAATGGTTTGTCCTCGACCATGATTGCCATCCAACGGTTTCAATACGAGCGGATAACCAATGCGTCTGATAACTCTTTCCAGGTCTTCTTCATCCACCACCAAATCTCCTGTTGGAACGGGTATGGCGGCATCGTCGAGCATCTTTTTAGTCAGTTCCTTGTTGCAGGCAATATCAACGGCAATAGAACTTGTTTTTCCGGTGATGGTCGCCTGAAACCTTTGCTGATTAACACCATAACCCAGTTGCACCAAAGAATTTTTACCCAGTCGAATCCAAGGAATATTGCGTGCAACTGCCTCTTCCACAATACTTCCTGTAGAAGGTCCAAGTCGCTCCCGTTCCCGAATCTCTTTTAATGTATGAATGCAGTGCTCCAGATCATAATCTTTACCTTCCACCAGGCAGCGGCTAATCTCAACCGCCTGTTCAGCCGTGTAAACGCCGCAATTTTCTTCCAAATAAGAGAACACCACATTATAAACGCCTGGTGTTTTGGTTTCACGTGTTCTTCCGAAACCGGTATCCATGCCGGCTAAAGTTTGTATTTCTAATGCGATATGTTCAATAACATGCCCCATCCAGGTTCCCATTTCTACACGTTGAAAAAATCCACCTTCTACACCTTCCGAGCAGCGGTGGGTGATCAGCGAAGGAATAAGTTGTGCCAACCTTTCCCGAAATCCCTGAATTTTATTGGTCGGCAAATGCTCCATTTCTTCCAAGTCAAGTCGCATCTGAATGAGCTTTTTCCTGCGGATGCTCCAAATATTCGGACCTCTTAAAACTTGTATTTTTTCAATTTTCATATCCTGTCTTGTTGTTTTTTAATAAAGTCATGCACTGAGAAAAGCATGTAAAAAATAGGGCGACTTTTTTATTTCTTATTTCAAAGATAGTAGAAAAGCAATTCAAATTTCGAAAAAAAATGATTCAAAAGGAAATATCGTTGCAAAAAAAGAGTTAAAACATTGATTTTGTTAATACTTAATTTTATACTGTATTACTGAATAAACATTGAAAAACGTTAAATATTTTTCTAAATTTGCAAAATATGATACCAGCAGGAAAATTAGTAATCATTGGTGGCGCCGTTAATAAAGGCAGTTTTTCAGAAACCGATTACGACCATAATGTTGAAAAAAATCTTAATTTTTTCGAAAGAGGCATTCTCCGGAAGATCATTAGCGAATCCCGATTGAACGAAGATTCCGTGATCGAAATTATTACTACCGCTTCTCAGATTCCTCAAATTGTGGGTCCGGAGTATAAACGTGCCTTCGAATTTTTGGGTGCCAAACACGTTAACATTCTTGACATTCATAACCGGGAAGAAGCCAATAGTGATGCCATTGCTGCACGAACCAATGCTGCGGATGTAGTGATGTTTACAGGTGGTGATCAGCTCCGGCTTACCTCTATTCTTGGTGGCACTCGATTTCATGATAGTGTTTTGCAAAAATACCTGGAAGAAGATTTTATCTATGCCGGTACATCGGCTGGGGCAGCTGCTGCGTCAGAAAATATGATTTATCAGGGCTCCAGCAGCGAAGCGCTATTAAAAGGCGAAATTAAAACTACGCAAGGTTTGGGTTTTATCGAAAACGTCATCGTTGATACTCATTTTGTACAGCGAGGTAGAATCGGGCGGCTTTTTCAGGCCGTGGTGAACAATCCGCGAACACTCGGCATTGGTTTGGGAGAAGATACCGGACTTTTCATTAAAGATCAAACCATGACAGCCATTGGTTCAGGATTGGTGATCTTGGTTGATGGCAGATTCATTAAAGATACCAACCTTACCAATATCGAGCTGGGTCAACCGATTTCCATCGATAATCTCGTTGTTCATGTGATGTCTCAAAACGATCATTTCGATCTGAAAACAAAAGACCTTACCATTGTAAATTCTCAATATTCGGTATAAACCCTACACACTTTCCTTTAAAATATAATTATAATGGCACAACTGCTGATCCATGGTGGATTTTTCTCGGAAAGCGACCAAAGCCACGACGTGAAGATCGCCAAACAAAATGCACTGAGAACAATTGCAACGCAATCTTTCGAATACATGAAAACACATTCTGCAGAAGAAACGGTGGTTTTTGCGGTTGCATTGTTGGAAGATGATTCCCTTTTCAACGCAGGAACCGGTTCGCAAATTCAAAGTGACGGAAAAATTAGGATGAGCGCTTCGCTGATGAACGGCGAAACCCAAAAGTTCTCCGGCGTTATTAATATTGAAAATGTAAAAAACCCTATTGAGGTCGCCCAAGTGCTGATGAAGGAAGACGACCGTGTTTTAGGCGGAAACGGTGCAAAAGCGTATGCTAAAGAAAACGGCTTTGCAGATTACTCTACCGAAATTCCGCAGCGCAGAAAAGAGTTTGAAGAAAAACTGAAAAACGGCGGAAAAGGAACAGTAGGTTGCGTGGCGCTGGATTTCAACGGAAAGTTGGCGGCCGCTACATCCACTGGCGGAAAAGGTTTTGAAATTGTCGGTCGAATTTCGGATTCTGCGACAGTGGCCGGGAATTATGCCAATTCTTTTTGTGCGGTAAGTTGCACCGGTGTTGGCGAAGATATTGTGAGCAATGCCACCGCCGCAAAAATTGTTACGCGAGTTACGGATGGTATGACTCTTGAAAGTGCATTCGAAAAAACATTCGCTGAGCTTAGTGAAATTGATGGTTTTGCCGGAGCCATTGCAGTGGATGCGGAAGGAAATTATTTTCATCAGGACTCTTATCCCACCATGGTTTTTGCTGCTTTCGACGGCGCAAAAATGGTTCTTTTCGAATAAGTACTGAAGCTATAGCTATACAAAAATCCTCCATAACGATGTTGTGGAGGATTTTTTCTATTCGTCGAAGAGACTTCCAATGGTTCCCTCATCCGGGAAATCTTCGTCTTTCACATCATGATCAATAAAGGAAATACTGCCTTCGCCGGATTCTACTTCATCAAAACCGGGGTTTTGCTCCTCTTCAGGTTCAGGAATGATAATATTAATCGACTTCACTTTATCTTTAATAAACTGATTTCCAATAGCTTTAATTCCTTTCACTGCGATAAAATCATCAATAAGAATGGTTTCCGGCTCTCTTTCTTTTCCTTTGTCTTTGGCAAAAACAATTTCGGCAGCGGCATTATTGGCCACAATAATATTTTCGATAAAGGATTTCGGATGTTCCGATGGCATAAAGGTCTGAACATTGGTTGTATTCTCGAGCAGGAATCGCTTGATGAAGTAAATGTTCTTTTCGCCGTCAAAATAAATGCAGGTCACGGGCTGCTCAGGATTCCATTTCTCAAGAATGAGATACTCGTCATCAAATCGGTTGCTCAAATCAAATGAAATAAGCTTGGCCTCACCATTCGCATTAATGGTTAAAATTTTATCGTCTCCTTTAAAAGTACCGAGCAAACTTCCGCGGGCATCGGGATTTAAGCGACGTACCGTATCATCGAACCAAATTTTACGCGGCGCCAAAGTGGAGTGACCTTCTTCCTTCAAATCTACTTTTTTCACTGCGTATTTGGTAACCAAATTTCCTTTGGAATCTCTTCCTTTTATGGCAAGCTCCGAGAAGTCGATTTCAATCTTGTTCTTGCGGACTCTTGCATTAGGTTTCAGCAACACCGTTACCACTTCGGCTTCTCCATTGGGATTTGCAGAGAAATACAGCATTTCTGACCCTTTGTTGTCGGATGCCAATTTGTAATCTGTATTTCGGGTAACGCCGGTCACCGAAAAGCGTTTCATGTAATATGGCCCATCTCTTCCTTCGCGGTAAATCATGTTATAGACGGTGCGCTTATCATTCTTTTTCCATACCGCAACATGTTCGATATTTTTCCCGATAAAGGTTTTGGATTCCACTTTCACCACTTTCATGGTTCCATCTTTCTGGAAGGTGATGATGTCGTCAATATCAGAACAGTCGAACAGATATTCATCTTTTTTCAGTGAAGTACCTATAAACCCTTCTTCCCTGTTCACATAAAATTTTTCGTTGGCAACAGCGACTTTCGTAGCATCAATGGTATCAAAAACCCTGAGTTCTGTGCGGCGCTCCCTTCCTTTTCCATACTTCTTCAGGATGTTATTGTAGTAATCAATGGCGTAGGCAATTAAATTGAGTAAATGATGCTTCACCTGCTCAATTTTCCCTTCCAATGCAAGAATATTTTCTTTGAATTTATCGAGGTCAAAACGTGAAATTCTCTTGATTCGTATTTCGGTCAATCTCAAGATATCTTCTTCGGTAACGGCGCGCAGCAAATGCTTGGTATGCGGTTTTAGTCCTTCATCAATGGTTTTAATGACTTCTTCCCAAGATTTCACCTCTTCAATATCGTGGTAAATTCTGTTCTCAATAAATATCCTTTCGAGGGATGAAAAGTGCCATTGCTCCTGGAGTTCGTGCAATTCTATTTCCAGTTCTTTTTGCAGCAGCGAAACAGTATGATCGGTATTTCTTCTCAGTACTTCAGACACCGATAAAAACTCTGGCTTGTCACCGACAATCACGCATGCATTGGGCGAGATTGGTATTTCACAATCGGTGAAGGCATACAGCGCATCAATGGTTTTATCCGGCGAAACATCGTTATTGAGGTGAATGTTAATTTCAACCTTGTCGGAAGTATTGTCCTCAATTTTCTTGATCTTGATTTTTCCTTTTTCATTGGCTTTAATGATGGAATCAATCAGGTCGCCGGTATTTTTCCCAAACGGAAGCTCGGTAACACAAAGCATGTGTTTGTCTTTCTGCGTAATCCTTGCCCTTGCACGGATTTTTCCACCGCGCTCTCCGTCGTTGTAATGCGTAACATCCAGCATTCCACCGGTCAGGAAATCGGGGAAAAGTTCGAATTTTTTTCCTTTGAGGTAAAGAACAGATGCATTGATAAGCTCCACAAAATTATGAGGCATTATCTTGGTCGACAGCCCGACGCCGATTCCTTCTACGCCCTGCGCAAGCAACAGCGGGAATTTCACCGGAAGATCGATGGGCTCATTGTTTCGGCCATCGTAAGACTTTGCCCAATCGGTTGTTTTAGGATTGAAAACCACTTCCAAAGCGAAAGGGGTAAGCCGTGCCTCAATATATCTTGCGGCTGCGGCAGAATCGCCGGTATAGATGTTTCCCCAGTTTCCTTGGGTATCGATCAAAAGTTCTTTTTGCCCGATTTGCACCATGGCATCGGTAATGGATGCATCACCATGTGGATGATACTTCATGGTATTTCCCACGATGTTGGCCACTTTGTTGTAGCGCCCGTCTTCCAATTCTCGCATCGAGTGCATAATTCGGCGCTGTACTGGTTTAAAACCATCATAAACGGACGGTATGGCACGGTCCAAAATAACATAAGATGCGTAATCTAAAAACCAGTCTTTGTAAAGACCGGAGACTTTTTTCAGTGATTCCTCTTGGTGATTTTCCTGTTCTTCCATCAACTTTCTATCGCTCTTTCTTTATTTGCTTTAATGACTCTGTTCAATGACATTTTCAGATCCTGAAGTTCCTGCTTGCTGAGATAGGAAATATCATATTTAAGCATGATATGCTGATTTTTCTTACTGCTTATGGTAATATACAACCTTTTAATAATCAGCAAATTAACAATCTCGTACTTTTTCAATTTATACTTCGGAAACTCGTCACTTAGCGGTTTACTTAAAAATAATATGACATTTCTATTTTTAAAGTTTAATGCTTCACCATCACTGTCATATTCAAAAATCTGCCTTCCCCGAAAGTAAAAAATCAATGCAAATATCACGGGAACAATAACAAATAATGAACTGCTGATTCCTAAATAATCATATTTAAATCGTTCCAGTAGATAGGCACCAATACCCATGAACAAAGACATCATGACCAAGGTTCCCAGGAAGTTGAAATAAGCTGCTTTTTTGCTATTATTCAATCGCATTGGATTTATACTTTAAGAGTTTCTATTTTACCCAAACACACCAAATTACGCATCGCTGAGTACTTCTTTTTTGTCGATGTCAGGATCTTCTACCACGAGATTTTCAAGAATAAAGGTTTGACGATCGGGTGTGTTTTTCCCCATATAAAATTCCAAAAGCTGATCAATGGTCTGGTCTTTACCAATAACCACCGGCTCCAGCCGAATATCTTTACCGATGAAATGTTTAAATTCATCCGGCGAAATTTCTCCCAACCCTTTAAACCTCGTAATTTCCGGATTTCTACCCAATTCTTCCAGTGCTTTAACACGTTCTTGCTCGGTATAGCAATAGCGTGTTTCCTTCTTATTTCTTACCCGGAACAGCGGCGTCTGCAAAATATAAAGATGGCCGTTTTTGATAAGATCTGGAAAAAACTGAAGGAAAAAAGTAATCATCAGCAATCGAATGTGCATTCCGTCCACATCGGCATCCGTAGCGATAATGACGTGATTGTAGCGTAAATCTTCCAACGAATCTTCAATGTTTAGTGCAGCTTGCAACAGATTGAATTCCTCGTTTTCGTACACCACTCTTTTTGTTAAACCATAGCAATTCAACGGTTTACCCTTTAGCGAAAATACCGACTGCGTTTCCACATCTCTGGACTTGGTAATGGAGCCCGACGCAGAATCTCCTTCGGTAATGAAGATCATGGTTTCGCCTTTACGATCTGCTTTCTGATCATTGTAATGCTGCCTGCAATCGCGCAATTTTTTGTTATGCAGCGATACTTTTTTGGCTCTTTCTCGCGCTAGTTTCTGGATGCCTGAAAGTTCTTTCCTTTCTCGTTCCGAAATGATGATTTTTCGGTGGATCGCTTCTGCAACTTCCTGGTTCTGATGTAAAAAGTTGTCGAGTTTATTTTTGAGGAAATTGGTAATAAAGGTTCGTACCGTTTCTTTTCCCGGCTCCATTTCGTTGGAACCCAACTTGGTTTTGGTCTGCGATTCAAAAACCGGCTCAATTACCTTGATGGAAACTGCCGCTATGATAGATTTTCTAATATCTGCCGCCTCAAAATTTTTATTGAAAAACTCGCGGATGGTTTTCACATACGCTTCCCGAAAAGCATTAAGGTGAGTTCCGCCCTGTGTCGTATTTTGTCCGTTAACAAAGGAAAAGTACGTCTCCGATTGCGACTTATCGGAATGGGTAATCGCGACCTCAATATCTTCATCTTTCAAATGAATGATGGGATACAAAATATCTCCTTCAATTTCTTCCTGCAACAAGTCTTTCAAACCATTTTCCGAAAAGTAAGTTTCGCCGTTGAAAACTATTTTTAATCCCGGGTTCAGGTAACAATAGTTCTTCAGCATTTTCTCGATATATTCTTTTCGAAATCTAAAATGCGTAAAGATGGTTGAATCAGGAATAAAAGTAATTTCGGTTCCATTTCGATCGGATGTATCCGTTTCCTGATGGTTTTCGGTGATAATGCCTTTGGAAAATTCTGCTACTTTTGCTTTTCCCTCACGTACGGATTTTACTTTGAAATAGTCGGAAAGTGCGTTCACTGCTTTGGTTCCTACTCCATTCAGACCCACAGATTTTTTAAACGCTTTGGAATCGTACTTTCCACCGGTATTCATCTTGGAAACGGCATCAACAACTTTTCCTAAAGGAATTCCACGACCATAATCACGAATCGTTGCTTTGCCTTCATCTATTTTAATTTCAATCCTTTTGCCGGATTTCATAACGAATTCATCAATGGAATTATCGATGATTTCTTTGAGCAAAATATAGATTCCGTCGTCTGCCGAAGAACCATCTCCCAATTTCCCGATGTACATACCGGGGCGAATCCTAATATGCTCCTGCCAATCCAGGGTTCTGATGTTATCTTCGGAATAGTTTGATGCAGTATTTTCACTCATATTTTTAGATGGCGACCGTTTTTTTCGTTATAAAGTGGTAACTCACAAAAATAATCAAAGTAAACGGATCTGAAGCATTTTGTGGAAAAGTTTTGATGAGATTTAAGTGTCCTCCTTTTTAGATGAGAAGGGAGGATTTACCCATGACCACCCATTCGGTAAACACAAAAAAAAGACATCCCTTTCCGAATGTCTTTTTCATGATTTTTAATTTTAGCTTATCTGCCGTCGCCATCAAGAAGATTGCCCAAACCGCCTAAAATACTTCCTTGCTCTCCGCGTTTTGTGGTGGCATACTGAAGAATTCTACCCGCCAACCTGGAAATCGGTAACGTCTGAACCCACACGGTTCCTGGACCCCGCAACTGGGCAAAAAACAGACCTTCGCCACCAAAAATAGAATTCTTAATACCGCCTACAAACTGAATATCATACTGCACATCCTTGGTAAACGATACAATGCAACCCGTATCGATTTTCAGGACTTCCCCCGGCTGAAGCTGCTTTTCTATCACATGACCGCCGCTGTGCACAAACGTCAAGCCGTCACCTTCCAGTTTTTGCATAATAAATCCTTCGCCACCAAACAAACCGGTGCCTAATTTTTTCTGAAGCTCAATCCCTACCGAAACTCCTTTAGCCGCACAAAGGAAGCTGTCTTTCTGGCAGATAACTTTTCCGCCAAGCTTCGACAAATCAAGAGGGATAATTTTACCAGAATACGGTGCTGCAAATGTGACATGCTTCTTCCCATGGGAAGTATTGGTAAATACCGTCATAAAAAGATTTTCACCAGTCAGCATTCTTTTTCCGGCAGAGAAAATTTTTCCCATGATGCTTTTCTCGGTTCCGTCGCCAAAAAGGGTTTCCATTGCAATTCCGTCGGGCATCATCATAAAGCTTCCGGGTTCTGCAATAACGGATTCTTGGGGATCGAGCTCAATTTCCACACATTGCATTTCTTCACCGTGGATTTTGTAATCAATTTCGTGGTTGTTCATTTTTAATTAATAATTTCTAATGATTAGTCAAGTGCTCCTGCATAATGTTACAAACATCACTCACCATAAAAGCGATTAATGGGCTACGATATAGAGTATTCAGTTAAAAAAACCTTTGAACAAAATGATGACATTTCATTTAGAATAAACTAATCCATTGCTCATAACTTTCTAACCAACTTTTGAGGAATTTTGAAGTTCTTTCATTGAGGGTTTTCCCATCTTCATCAAAGCATTCATTAATTTTTGAGAGATACGCTTCAGGTTGCTGCATCATTGGGATATCAAGGAAAACCACCGATTGCCTTATGTTATGATTGGCACCAAAACCGCCCAAATTACCCGGTGACGAGGTGATGACTGCACCCGATTTTCCCGCCCATACACTTTTTTTAGCGGGCCTGGAACCCACATCGATCGCATTTTTCAGTGCACCAGGTATGGTTCTGTTGTATTCGGGAGAAACAAAAAGAACAGCATCTTTTGCCTTTACTTTTTCCCGAAAGTCAATCCATTCTTTTGGTGAATCTTCCTCCAAATCCTCATTATAGAGGGGTAATGAACCAATTTCTACGATCTCTAATGCCAAACCCTCGGGCGCAAACCGAATAAGTTCGTTGGCGATTTTACGGTTGAAACTCTCTTTGCGCAAACTACCGATCAGGACTGCCACTTTTTTAGCCATTGTCTTTGAATTTTGAAGGTGATTGAATTGATAACAAATATACAAATTAGAAATGCGACTGCTACGGCAACAGCAAAAAAAAACAGACCATAGAAGGTCTGCTTGTTATAATATGATATTTCTTTTGTTCTTACACATTGAACCGGAAATGCATCACATCTCCGTCCTGAACGATATACTCTTTTCCTTCTACGCTCAATTTTCCGGCTTCTTTCACTTTGGCTTCTGAACCGTATGTAACAAAATCATTGTATTTTATTACTTCAGCGCGAATAAATCCTTTTTCGAAATCGGTATGGATAACGCCCGCTGCTTGTGGTGCAGTCCACCCTTTTCCGATGGTCCATGCGCGAACTTCTTTTACACCGGCAGTAAAATAGGTTTGAAGATGCAGCAAATCGTATGCTTTTCTGATGAGGCGGTTCACGCCAGGTTCTTCAAGTCCTAATTCTTCGAGGAACATCTGTCTTTCTTCAAAAGTTTCCAGTTCATTGATATCCGCTTCAATCTGAGCTGCAAGCACCACCACTTCTGCACCTTCATTCTTCGCCATTTCTTCAATCTTTCCTATCCATTCGTTACCGTTTTTTATGGTATTTTCATCTACATTACATACATAAAGGACCGGTTTCTTGGTGAGCAAGTGCACTTCATCAATCACCGACTGAGTAAAATCATCGGTTGGGAATTCGCGAGCATTTTTGCCGTCTTCTACAAATTTTTGCAGGTTCAGCAGTGTTTCATAAGTAAGAACGTCTTCCTTTTTTCCAGATTTAATGAATTTCTTTGCTTTATCAACGGCTTTCCCCAGTGTTTCAAGATCTTTCAGCTGAAGCTCAATATCGATGATTTCTTTATCTCTTAAAGGATCCACCGAACCTTCAACGTGTACAATATTTCCGTTATCGAAGCATCTCAAAACATGAATAATCGCTTCACATTCTCGTATGTTGGCCAGAAACTGATTTCCCAAACCTTCACCTTTGGAAGCACCCTTTACCAATCCGGCGATATCCACAATTTCCACCACAGCAGGCAAAACCCGCTCGGGATTCACCAATTTCTCTAGTTCAAAAAGCCGCTGATCCGGCACAGAAACAGTTCCCAAATTGGGTTCTATTGTGCAAAATGGATAGTTGGCAGACTGCGCTTTGGCATTACTTAAACAGTTAAAAAGGGTTGATTTTCCTACATTGGGAAGACCTACGATTCCACATTTCATAGTATTGATATTACTTTCGGCAGTCGGCGTGCTGCGTTCTGCGGTTTAAAAATTAAGGTGTGCAAAGATAAGGTTTTGTAAAAGAATATGCACAACCAAAGACAAGAGAAGTTTAATTGAATACAACTAAAAATTACAACTGATTATCAACAATTTAAATACAAAATTTATCTATACCTAAAAAAATAGTTGTATAATTGAAATTAATACCTACATTTGTATAACTAAACAAATAGTGATAATGATTCCACAACTTACCAAAGCAGAAGAACAAGTAATGCAATATTTATGGGAACTTGAAACCGCTTTTCTGAAAGATGTGCTGGACAAGTTTCCTGAGCCAAAACCGCATACCAATACCGTGTCTACAATACTGAAGGTTCTTAAAGAAAAGGATTTTGTGGATTATCGTGTTTTTGGCAGACAGCACGAATACTTCCCGCTCGTTTCCAAGGAAAAATACAGCGGAAGATCCATAAAAAACTTGGTAAAAAATTACTTTTCGGGATCCTATACCGATGCTGTATCCTTCTTAGTGGAGAAAAAGGAAATCAGTGTTGAAGATCTGGAAATGCTACTTAACGAACTCAAAAATAAAGATTGATGGAACCGCTGATGCTCTATTTCGGGAAAGTAATTGCATGCTCGGGTGTAATGTTTCTCTACTATCGATTGTTTCTTAAAGACAAAACGTTTCATCACTACAATCGGTTTTATTTGCTCTCTATTTTGGTGGTGAGTGTTCTTTTACCCTTACTCAAAGTAAGTTATTTTACACTTGAAGTAAGCAATAACATATACTTATTAATTAATAAGATAAGCAATTTTAAACAAAGTAATACTTTAAGCCATGATTTCATTTATTTTCAACTTGCTGCTTGCGCTGTTGGATTGGTTTCTTTCTATTTTGTAGTGAAATTTCTATACGGAATAATTAGCATCCGGCGGTTGAAAAACCGTTACGCGAAGAAAACACTTCAAGGAATCAACTTCTATGAAACTGATTTGCAGGAGGCACCTTTTTCGTTTTTCAGAAATTTATTTTGGAAAAATTCCATTCACATGCAATCGGATTTGGGCCGCCAGATTCTGAAACACGAGATGGTTCATATTGAACAGAAACATACCTGGGACAAAATTTTTGTGCAGGTCACCACTTCCGTGTTTTGGTTCAACCCTTTCTTTTACCTTATTACCAAAGAGATTCATCTTGTGCACGAGTACCTCGCCGACAAGAAATCCATAAAAAACTCGGACCCGAAAGCATTTGCGCAGATGCTTCTTGCAAGTCACTTTTCCGGAAAACAGTTTCCTTCAGCGAGTCCGTTTCTTAGTTCCAACCTTAAAAGAAGATTAACAATGCTTAAAAAATCAAAAACAAAGTTTGGTTATGCGCGAAAGATTTTTGCCTTGCCATTGCTCTTTGCACTTACTTTTATTTATCTGGTGAATGCAAAAAATAAAGAAATCAGAGAAACTAACCTGGTCATCAATAGAATGGTTGCTGCCTTAAAAAAAGACACCATTCTCCCAAAGTCTGGTGCCGAAAAAGCAGTGAATGCTCCTGTAAAAACAGATGAAACAGCTGGCATTAATGGAAAATCAGAACAGGAATCCGCCGCTATTACCACGAAAATGGATACACCTGTTCAACAGACCGAAAACCTTTCCAGTTTAGATGATCTTCGGAATGCGGTGCAGGCCAAGCGACAAGAAATCGACCCGATACGATCATCCCTTCAATTGAAGGAAGATGAAGGCCGAAAACTGAGTGCTGAGCTTCGGCAGAAGGGCGATGAGTATCGAAAACTTTCAGAGAAAAAAGATTTTGATAATCCTAGAATGAAAGTGCTCGGAGATCAGATGAATGATCTAGGCAAGAAAATCGACGGTATTTTCAGCTCCGAAGAGTATCAGAAGAAGATTAAGCTTATGGAAAGCAAGTATGCGGAGATGGACGTACTTTTTGGTAAAATGGATCAACTCTATGCCAAAAGAGATGCTGAATATTTGCAAAAAAACACCGCAAACAACGATCAGTGGATCAATATGAATCATACAGATGCACTGGCAAAAAAAGCAGAACAGCAGGCAAAAGAAGTAGAAAAAATGGTCAATTCTAACGCTTTCAAAATCCAGATTGTTAACGCTAGAAAGGCAGGAAAAGATGCAGAAAAGATGGTCAACTCCAAAGCATTTAAGCGACAAATAGAACAAGCCGAGAAAGCTGCTAAAGATGCGGAAAAAATGCTGAATTCCAAAGAAGTTAAACAACAGCTGGAGCAAGCTGAAAAAGCAGCACAAGACGCCGCAAAAATGGAAAAAGCAAAAGTACTTGTTCTGAACACTGGCTCCAAAGTGTCTTCCGATGATGTACCGCTCATTTACATCGATGGAAATCAGGTAACCGAAGCTGAAATGAGAAAATTTCCGCAGGATAAAATTGAAAAAGTGATGATCAATAAAAAAGGATACAACGGAAATACCCAATCAGAAATTCGCATTTACACTAAAAAATAATGTCTCCAGACCGGTTCTTGCATGAGCCGGTTTTTTTAATGACAATTTTCATATTGAACTGCTATTTGATTTTCATTAACTTTAATCCGTTAATTCATTCAAAATTAAATCATGGAAAATCATACTTTAGTCCACGAGTTTCCGGAATTTGAATCAAAAATCAGCGAGATGAAACAGCGTGATTCAGTGTTCCGCTCATTGTACGTCAACTACGAAGAAGTGAATGCGCTTATTCAGCATTACGAAGAAAATGAAGAAAATCACACCACCGATGAACATCTGAATGAGCTTCGAAAAAAACGGGTTTTCCTGAAAGACCAGCTGTCGCAATATCTGACAAACAAATAATTTGCTGCAGGCAGATACAAAAAAGAGTCCGAAAATTTCGGACTCTTTTCATATAAAATGGTTTTTCTATAAGCTCAAAACACGAACATCAATTCTTCTATTTTGTGCTTTACAGGCGTCGGTATCGTTGGCAGCACAAACCGGATACTGAGAACCAAAACCTTCAGCTTCTACGCGATCGGCAGGAATTCCTAAGTTCATCAGGTACAATTTTGCACTTTGCGCACGCAGACTCGACAACGCCTTGTTGCTCTGTTCATTCCCGGTATTATCGGTATATCCACCTAGTTTTAATTTCAACTTGGGATAAGCGTTAAGTAATTTGGCAATGTTATCCAATTCTTTTTCGGCGCCGGCTTTTAGTTTTTCACTTGCAGTTTCAAAATAAAGGTTTTCAATGGTAAACCATTTTCCTTTTTCAAGAAGGGTTTGATCATTTTTCCCTATTTGCTTGGCAAGATGGGCAATTTGGCTTTTTTCGCCCACATTCAGGGTCTCACCTGTCGGCAGCTTAATGGCAGCAGGATTTCCTGTGTTGTACACAAAATCTCCGGTTTCGTTGACGCTTCCTGAAGGTTTTGCCCATTCGGTAATCACCACTTCTTCTTCCACCACAGGAACTGCTGCACCGGAAACAGCGAGTTGCAAAGCTTCCAATTTAGCTTCACGGTTTTTCTCGATTTTATCTTTGTGAAGCACAGCCAAAGTAGGCGCTATAACCAAAGAAACAATCGACATCAGTTTGATGAGGATATTCATAGACGGCCCTGAAGTATCTTTAAATGGATCTCCCACCGTATCACCGGTGACAGATGCTTTATGCGGTTCCGAACCTTTATAGTACATTTTTCCGTTAATATCAACCCCTTTCTCAAAGGATTTTTTAGCATTATCCCATGCACCACCGGCATTGTTTTGAAACATGCCCATCAGTACGCCTGAAACCGTTGCTCCTGCTAGGAAACCACCCAACACTTCAGGTCCGAAAATAAATCCGACAAGAATAGGTGAAATTAATGCAATAGCACCGGGTAACATCATCTTTTTAATGGAAGCATCCGTAGAAATAGCGACACATTTTTCGTACTCGGGAACAGCTTTCCCTTCTAAAATCCCGGGGATTTCGCGAAACTGCCGTCTTACTTCTTCCACCATTGCCATTGCAGCTTGTCCTACTGCAGTAATTGCAAGGGAGGAGAAGATGAAAGGAATCATAGCCCCTACAAAAAGACCTGCCAAAACATCGGCTCTGTAAATATCAATACCGTCAATTCCTGCAATTCCCACAAATGCTGCAAAAAGTGCTAATGCCGTTAATGCTGCAGACGCAATGGCAAAACCTTTTCCGGTTGCTGCTGTGGTATTTCCTACCGCATCCAAAATATCTGTTTTTTCACGCACTTCTTTGGGCAACTCGCTCATTTCTGCGATTCCTCCTGCATTATCTGCAATAGGTCCGAATGCATCAATTGCCAATTGCATAGCGGTGGTTGCCATCATTCCTGCTGCTGCAATGGCAACGCCGTAAAGGCCTGCACAAAGGTAAGAGCCATAAATTCCGCCTGCTAAAACAATAATGGGTAACAAGGTAGATTCCATACCCACAGATAATCCGCCGATGATATTGGTAGCATGCCCTGTAGATGATTGCTTCACAATACTTTTCACCGGTCTTTTTCCCATTGCTGTATAATATTCGGTGATGATGCTCATTAAAGTACCAACCACAAGTCCTACTATAATAGCTCCATAAACACCCATTTTAGTGAAATCGTGACCTCTAAGCGTCATGGTATCGGGCAGCAGATAATTGACTAAGAAATAAGCACAAATAGCGGTAAGAACGATACTTCCCCAGTTTCCTAGATTAAGTGCATTTTGAACAGGTGTAGTATCGAGTTCAGTTTTTTCACCAATCTTCACGAATAGCGTACCGATCATGGAGAAAATAATCCCTGTCCCGGCAATCAGCATCGGTAAGAGAATTGGAGCATAACCGCCAAATGCATCATGAGAAAGGGTTTCGCGACCTAAAACCATGGTGGCCAAAACAGTAGCAACATAAGATCCAAATAAGTCGGCACCCATTCCTGCAACATCCCCAACATTATCTCCCACATTATCTGCGATGGTTGCAGGGTTTCTTGGATCATCTTCCGGAATTCCTGCTTCTACTTTCCCTACCAAATCGGCACCCACATCGGCTGCTTTGGTATAAATGCCACCACCTACTCTTGCGAAAAGCGCAATGGATTCTGCACCCAAAGAAAATCCGGTGATGATTTCGATGGCACGCTCCATTTCGTGCGTATTTACCGCTGCATCGGGGGCAAAAACCTGCTTGATGATGAGAAAAGTGGCGCCTAAACCTAGCACTGCTAATCCCGCAACACCCATTCCCATCACCGAACCACCGGTAAAAGAAACTTTAAGTGCTTTTGATAATGAAGTTTTTGCGGCTTCCGCAGTTCGCACATTCGATTTGGTGGCAATTTTCATCCCAATAAATCCCGCGAGTGCAGATAAAACGGCACCAAAAATAAAAGCCAAACCAATACTCCAGTGGGAGTTGGCATTGGTGGCACCCATAATTCCCAGTAAAACGGCTACAATAACAACAAAATACAGTAAGATTTTGTATTCTGCCTTTAAGAAAGCCATTGCACCATCAGCAATGTGCCCACTAATTTCTTTCATTCGCTCATTTCCAGCATTTTGCCTTCCTACCCAAGAGCTCTGAACAAAAGTGTAAACCAATGCAATAATACCGAAAACAGGTACTAGATAAAATAGAAAATTCATAGATTAGTTCTTTGTTTTAATGTTAATTTTTGTTAATAAAAGAATTCCCTAAAATACAGAAATATTTTTAACTGCCAATACTTTTTGAAATATTTGTAATGCTGTTGCATTGACGAAAAATGATAACGAAAGATCAATTCCATTCGAGTCTATTCAATAACAAATGGTATACAATGATGAGCGCTCTCCTTTTGCTCCAAGAGAGCCGACCGCTGCAATTCTTCTGATCATTTTTTTCAATGTCGAGTCATGGTTAATTACGCATTATCCCTGATTCAGAAGTGCAACGTTGGCTGGGCAACGCATAATGGCAGGTAGAATTCAGAAGTAGCCATGAAGCAATTCCAATTCGTGCTGTATTGAAAATTTTCGCATGTAAATCGACAGTTTTTTGCATCAAAATCTTTTCAATAAAAAAAGACAAATGGATTCCATTTGTCTCTGATTATCAATAAAATAATTTACTTAGCCACCAAATTTATTGGCATAATCATGTTGAGATGCCATGATGACTTTCTTGGCATGCTCTGCGCCATATACTTCCTGAATTCTACATTTTGCAGGTTCATCCGGAAGGTTTTTGTAGGTTAAGAAATAATGCATCAAACGTTTCACTTCTGCTTGTGGCAAATCGGAAATATCGCGGAAATGGCCAAACGCGTGATCGCCTTTCATTACAGCAACTATTTTATCATCAGCTTCTCCTTTGTCGATCATTTTGAATCCACCAATGGGGATGGCTTCCATCAGCATGCCGCCAGAATGAATGTTGTGAGAACTCAATACACAAATATCGAGTGGGTCAAGGTCGCCCTCGGTGACATCAGTTGCGCCGCTTTCTACTGCCAAATTTTTCACTTCGTCATGGCAATACGTTCTGGGGATAAAACCATACAGCGCCGGAATAATGTTCGAAAACTGCTGCGGACGGTCAACTTTCAGGTAGCCGCTTGCTTTATCAACTTCATACTTAATCGTGTCCGATGGTACTATTTCAATAAATACGTTCACAACATTAGGTGAATCGGCTCCGGCATCAATTCCGTGCCACGGATGGGCTTTAAAATTAGGTATCATGATTTATTAATTTACAATTAAATTTTCTTTTCTAAGGTCTTCCAATGTTTTTGCGATATAATCTTCACCATTCATATAATTCATCAGAAAAACGGTTTTAAAATCTTGCAAGGTAGCATTCTCACTAAGGTTATCATAAGTACTATGCAACAGATGAATAATATTATTCTTGCTATTCACCACGTGGTTCCAAGTTTTTTTGGGCAAATAGAGCTGTTGGGATGCGTTGTAATCAAACTCTTCATTCACACTTTTTTCAGTGAGGAACATGAACTCGTGTACGGCAAGATCCGGATCAAATTTTGCAACCAGATTGGAAGGTTTTAGCCGCTCCAGCAGAAGCGTCAACCGCTCATACGCTTGTACACGCTGTTCAGCATTACCTTTAACGGTGAGGAGTTTTATTTCCTGATTTTTCAGTTTGATATATGCATGCACAAACTGCCTCATGAAGATCAGAAAAGGAACAGCAAGCACGAATGCAAATACATACGGAAAATAGGGCGAATTAATCATCCAAAGTTTTTAGGTGTGCAAAAGTACTGATAATTTGCTGTTTATTGTAAAAGGAAATTGTTTTTTATTTTTTAATAAACAAAATTTTGCGATAATATTTAAATTGGCTAAATCTGAAAATACCGTTTCAGCATTTTCGAGGCATTTATTTCAATGAATTGATAAGTGATTGTGGAAATAATTAAAGTGACAGCAATACAAATGATTTTATATGCGAGCAGCGGCACAAACCGTGTTAAATATTCTTCATTGAAATACATAATTGTAAACGGTATAATATGCACCAGATAAACAGAATAGGAAATTAATCCTAAAAAATAAACGGGTTTTGAAGATAGAAACTTTGATAAAAATGATTTCGGATCGGCTATTAAAGACGGCAATAAAAGAGCAATCAATATTAGAATAAAAACATCCATTTTTTTGAAAAACAACAATGCTAAAATTAAAACAACTAAAAATGTGATACTAAATTTCTTTTTCGAAAGGTACAAATGATAGCTGAAAATTCCCAGAAGATAGCCTGCAAGACACCTGATAACAGCGGAGATTCCGACTGGTGTATTGATAAACCCACCACTGCTGTGAATATTTTCCAAAACCAGACCTTTCTGCGAAAAAGTAATGGTCGGAAACAAGTAAACTGCACAGAACAACAGCACGGAAACAGGAACAGTAAACTTCATCCACTTTGGCATTTTTGTAAAAAACAATATTAAAAACGGAAATACAAAATACATGATAAACTCACAAGCAAGCGACCACGTAATATCCAGCGAATTCATGACTCTGTACTGTTCCGAAAGAAAAATGAAAGTAAGCGAAAGATAAAAAAGCAGCAGATTCCAGTTGTCGGGAAAAAGAAACAGAAATGAAAAAAGTACAATAACGATGAGCAGCGGATAAATTCTTACAAATCTTTTCTGCATAAATTTTTTGTAATCTGCGGTGGAAACAGCATTTTCAAAAGTGCTCTGATACGATAAATACAAAACAAAAGAGCTGAGAATAAAAAAGAAATCTACTGCCAGATAGCCGTTGGAATTGAAATTAAGTAAAGTTTTCACCAGAAAACCGTCTGTTTCCTCAGGTCTTCTTCCGAAATAATGATGCAAAACGATCCAAAAAGCAGCGATTCCCCGTAAACCTGTTAAAGATTTTATTTCTTTTACTTTATTCACTTAAAAATTTATAGATATCGGTTTTCAAAACTAAGATATTTTGCAACAAGAAACTTATACAAATGTTCTAATTCAATAAAACTTCATCAGTTTCCGAGTATTTTAATTAAAAGAAAACACAATCAACGTTTCCAGTAGTTGCATTGAGAATAAAACCGTCGCTTAATTGATGTTTCAAATCCTTATGGATAAAGAATTTTCTCAGTCTTCCCTTTTTGTAGCACATTGTTGAGCGTCATGGCTTCAGTTTGCACGATTTTTCAACCTAAACAATTTCTTAACCAGTTCTTT
The DNA here is from genome assembly GCA_001898255.1 of Chryseobacterium sp. 39-10. Lineage (GTDB taxonomy): Bacteria > Bacteroidota > Bacteroidia > Flavobacteriales > Weeksellaceae > Kaistella. The sequence goes on from MKTK01000008.1 coordinate 109,474, forward strand.
TTTGGAATTGCCGTAGCATGGATACGGCTTCATCTCGGGGCGAAAACCGCGAAAAAACTCTTCAATATTGGGAATATCGCCACCTTCAAAATCAAAAATTTTATGTTGGATATTTTTTCTGATGGCATCATCGATCAACACGGATGCACCACTGATCTTCACAAATTCAGCATCATTATACGTTCCCAATAACGCCACCGTTAGCTCGTCCTCATACAAAGCAATAACGTTGGTTAACCGGCCATGATAGTAATACCCCACGAGTTCGAGCCGTTGTTTTTCATAAAACTGTCGGAAGATTTTCATGAACTCCAAATGATCGGACGGGTGATGATCGGCGCCACGCATATTTTTTAGGATAAATTCTTCCACTTCATTAAGGTCGAGGTGGTATCGAATTTCCGAATGTTCTTTAATTTCCGGCTCCTGCCTTAACTTTCGTTTTCTTTTGGGAGAATATTTCTGATAGATTTCATCATAACTTCGGGGCATCATCAAAAAATTTTTCCTCTTCTGCAATGGTTTTGAAAATGAATTAATATCATTGAAACCATAATACCTTACCCAATAGTTCTTATTTAAAAACTCAAAAAAAAGATCATTCACCGCCACGGAATCTTCTTGGGAAAAAACGCCCAATTGCTGACAAAGTTTGGGATTATAAACCATTTTCAGCCCCAACTTACTAAAGCAGCAGACGGGCATCACGGCTTCATAATTATTATAGACCAGAAGTTCCCAATTTTTCCCTGCAGTTATATCCAAAAAATCTTTCGTCGCCGAATATTTTCGCTGGCAAGCATTCTCAATACACTGGGAATATTTAGCGAAATCGATCTCGTTATATTTCAATCTTTTAATCATAACAGACCTTGATCAGCAAAACTGAAATATGAATTTTGTGCAACAATAATATGATCCAAAAGCTTGATCTGTAAAAGATCTCCGGCCTTTTCAATTTGTTTGGTGATATTGATGTCGTGCGAACTGGGTTGCAGATTGCCGGAGGGATGGTTGTGAGCAATAATCACCCCAGTTGCCAAATGATCGAGCGCATGCTTGAAAAGCACCCGAATATCCACCACCGACTGGTTAATACCGCCCGAAGTGAGCCCCATTTTGGTGATAACCCTATTGTTCTGATTCAGGAAAACCACCCAAAACTGCTCCGTTTGCAAATCGGCAAGTACCGGCTGCAAAAGGTTGTAACTATCTTTGCTACAACTAATCTGTACCCGTTCCGGAACTTCCTGTGCCGCCTTTCTGCGCCCAATCTCCAGCGCAGTAGCCACCGAGATTGCTTTGGCCTCGCCCACTCCTTTAAATTTAATTAAATCACCGATATGCAGTAAGGACAGGTTGTGCCAGTTGTTATTGACTGAATTCAGGATTTTTCGTGCAAGTTCTACGGCCGATTCTTCACGGCTGCCGCTCCCTAGGATAATGGCTAACAATTCCGCATCAGAAAGTGAATTCTTACCTTTTAATAAAAATTTTTCCCGCGGTCGGTCGTCTTCTGCAAGAAATTTTATAGACACGATGTTGATGAGTAATTTCTGTATAAACTATATCCCAAAGGACTTTGATGTGCTAATGTAAGAAAAAAGCCGGAATTTAACTGATGATTTGGCCGTCCTTCATCACCAGTTTTCTGTCGGTGGTATCGGCAAGAAGAGTGTTGTGGGTGACAATAACAAAAGTTTGATTGTATTTATCTCTCAAATCAAAGAAAAGGCGATGCAAATCATCGGCATTTTTAGAATCGAGATTTCCGGTGGGTTCATCCGCAAAAATAATTTTGGGTGAGTTGATGAGTGCCCTTGCCACAGCAGTTCTTTGTGCTTCACCACCAGACATTTCGTTGGGTTTGTGATGCAGGCGATGAGCAATATTAAGGTCTTCAAAAAGAGAAAATGCTTTTTCTAAGGAATCTTTCTCATTGCGGCCGGAAATTTTGGTGGGCAACATCACATTTTCTAACGCCGTAAATTCTGGCAACAACTGGTGGTACTGAAAAACAAAACCAATATTCTTGTTCCGAAATTTAGAAAGTTCGTTGTCCTTCATGTTTACAAAAGATTGGCCGTCCAGAATAAGGTGGGTATCGAATGCTTTTGGATTGGTGGGCAAATCGAGTGTACCAAGAATCTGCAGCAAAGTAGATTTTCCGGCACCAGATTCGCCAACAATTGATACCACTTCACCTTCTTGAATGTGAATATCCACCCCTTTTAAAACCTCCAAATCACCGTAAGACTTGTGTATATTTCTCGCTCTGATCATAGGTGGTAAAATTACGAAAAGGAATTGGTATTTTCGGCGATTGTACTTTGATTAATCAGGATTAAGATTTTTGCACGACATGATCATTTCATATTATCAAAAAAAATCCTTGCAGCAAAACTACAAGGATTAGAAAAATTTTATTCAACCGGATTACAGCAGCAAACTAAGCGGCTGCTCCAGATAAGTCCTGAGGGTTTGCAAGAACTGTGCACCCGTAGCGCCATCCACTACTCTATGGTCACACGCCAGCGAAAGCTTCATGGTGTTGCCCACAGCAATGGCTCCGTTTTTCACTACCGGCTTTTCAACGATAGCGCCTACTGAAAGAATAGCAGCATTAGGTTGATTGATGATGGAAGTGAATGTCTCAATACCAAACATACCCAGATTAGAAACCGAGAAAGTGGAACCTTCCATTTCGTTGGCTTTCAAACCTTTATTTTTTGCTCTGCTAGCCAAATCTTTCACCGAAGCCGAGATTTGATTATAGTTCATTTGGTCAGCATTTTTAAGTACAGGAACCACTAAACCGTCCGGAATGGCTACTGCCACACCCACGTTGATATTTCCGTGATGAACGATTTTATCGCCTGCCCAAGATGAATTAACTTGCGGATGTTTTCTTAATGCCACTGCAGTCGCTTTAATCACCATATCATTGAAAGATACTTTGGTATCAGGCAGACTGTTGATTTCTTTTCGGGCTTCAATGGCTTTATCCATGTTGATTTCTACCGTCAAATAATAATGCGGTGCCGTGAACTTACTTTCCGAAAGTCGCTTAGCAATAATGTTTCTTACTTGTGAGTTTGGCGTTTCCGAATCTTCACCCTGAACAAAGCTTACTGCTGGCTGAGCGGCAACCACTGGCTTAGTTTCAGCTGCAGGTTGTTGCGCACTTGGTGTAAATCCTTCGATGTCTTTTTTAACGATTCTTCCGTTTTCGCCGGAACCTTTCAACGCATGAATATCAATTCCTTTATCCTCTGCCATTTTTTTGGCCAAAGGAGAAATAGCAACTCTGCTGTCGGAAGAAAAAGAAACTGCCGGAGCTGATTCTTTTGTTTCTTCTTTTGCAACCACTTTTTCAGTGGGTGCAGCTTCTTTTTTAGCGCCGCCTCCAGAAACTACTGCAGAAATGTCTGTTCCGGCAGGCCCGATAATGGCAAGAATGGTATCTACTGGGCTTGCTCCACCTTCTTCTACACTGGTGTATAGCAAAGTTCCATTGTATTCTGATTCAAAATCCTGAACTGCTTTATCGGTTTCAATTTCCGCTAAAATATCGCCTTCTTTTACGGCGTCACCCACTTTTTTATGCCATTTGGCCACTTTACCTTCCGTCATGGTATCCGACAAACGAGGCATGGTGATCACTTCCACTCCTGCCGGAATTTCTGCGGTAACCTGCTCTACACTGGTGGATTCATTTTCGGTTTTATGTTCTTCGTCTTTTTTGCTTTCTGGTGAATCTCCGGCGGCCGCTGAGGACGATTGCCCACCTGTAGTGAGCGAAGAAATATCTTCACCTTCTTTCCCGATGATGGCCAAAACAGAATCTACCGGCGCAGAATTTCCTTCTTCCGTACCAATAAACAACAGCGTTCCCGTGATTTCTGATTCAAAATCCTGAACGGCTTTATCGGTTTCGATCTCTGCTAATATATCGCCTTCTTTTACCGTGTCGCCCACTTTTTTGTGCCACTTCGACACTTTACCCTCCGTCATTGTATCGGAGAGACGGGGCATTGTGATTACTTCTGCCATAATTTAATAGGATATAATTTAACAGGTAATGAAGTTCAAAAAAAATATCAAACATCAAAAAACCCGCTGATTTAAATTTTTAGTTTTCTAATTTATCGATGAATGGATAATTCTCTTGTGCATACACGTATTCGTACACTTTCTCTGGGTCTGGGTACGGAGAGTTTTCCATAAACTCAACACACTCTTCCACAAACTCTCTCGATTTTTCATCCATTGCATTGAGCTCGTCTTCTGTTGCCCATTTATGGTCAAGAATTCTTTGTTTTACAATCTCGATTGGGTCTTCTTTCTTGTGTTCTGCAACCTCTTCTTTGGTTCTATAAGGTTCAGCATCCGACATCGAGTGACCTCTGTAACGGTAAGTTCTGGCTTCAATGAATGTAGGCCCATCTCCTCTCCTTGCTCTTTCGATGGCTTCATAAGCAGCTTCTGCCACTTTTTCCGGATCCATAGCATCAACAGGCAAACATGGCATTTCATACCCCAAACCTAATTTATAAATATCTTCGTGGTTTGCTGTTCTTTTTACTGAGGTTCCCATCGCATATTGGTTATTCTCCACAACAAATACCACTGGCAACTTCCAGTTCATTGCCATATTGAAAGTTTCGTGCAGTGACCCTTGTCTTGATGCTCCATCTCCGAAGAAACAAATATTAACCCCACCAGTTTCAAAATACTTGTCTGCAAAGGCGATACCTGCTCCCAAAGGAATTTGACCACCCACGATACCGTGTCCGCCGTAGAATCTCTTCTCTTTGCTGAAGATGTGCATAGAGCCGCCCATTCCTCCAGAAGTTCCGGTAGCTTTACCGCAAAGTTCTGCGAGAATTCTTTTCGGATCCACACCCATCGCCATAGGATGGATATGACAACGATAAGCGGTAATCATGCTATCTCGGGTAAGATCCATCGCGTGAACAAACCCTGCCGGAATCGCTTCCTGGCCGTTGTATAAATGTAGAAATCCTCTGATTTTTTGTTTTAGGTAAAGGGATCGGCATTTGTCTTCAAACCTCCTCCACATTGTCATTTCTTCGTACCATTTAAGGTAAACTTCTTTGGAAAATTCTTTCATGCTTGTAGAAAATAATGGCACAAAAATACTAAAAATCTTTGTGTTTCTCCCCAATTTAAGGTTACATTTTTCTTATGATATAATTCAGAAATCGTTATTTTTGAACCATAATCATCCTATGTCATCAAAATTACCATCTGCGGTAAAGCAGGTATCCGCTTTTATTTCCAATTTTTTTAATCCGCTTACTTCAATTGTTTTGTACATGATGTATTACAGCTCAGTGCATTTCACCTGGCAACAATCCATCAGTAAGTTTTTACCTGTTATTCTTATACTTATTGTGCCCGTTAGTTTATGGATATTCTGGAACGTGAAAACAGGTCGATACTCCAACATGGACGTATCGAACCGATCTCAGAGAAAAAGTTTGTATTTCTTTATTGCGGCAGCGCTGCTTTCGTATTTAGCTTATGAATATTTTAAAACTTCCACTATTGATTTGGTGATCGTTTTTGTCATGGTTCTTCTTATTATGATGCAGATCAGTAATTATTTTATCAAAAGCTCCATGCATACGGCTTTCAATGTTTTTGTAGCGGCACTTTTTTTCGCTCAAGACCCTTTATTGGGATTCATTTGGCTGGGAATTGCAGCACTGGTAGGCATCACGCGCATTATCCTGAAAAGACACACCGTATCAGAGGTTATTTCCGGGGCTTGCATCGCGCTTTTCGTTTCTTTTATTTACCTTTATACCCATATCCAGTCGCAATACTGATTGTTTTTACCAAAAAATATTTATGAAGATCAATCCGCTTACCCCTGCAGAAGAACAATTGATGAAGATCTTGTGGCCACTAGGTTCGGCTTATATGCGAGAAATAGTAACCCATTATCCTGAACCCAAACCGCACCCCAACACCATATCTACTTTTGTGAAAATATTGGTGGAGAAAGAATTCTTGACCCCCGAAAAAGAGGGAAGAATTTTCAAGTACCACGTGGCTGTTCCTTTCGCAGATTACAGAAGTTTTCAATTGAAAAACTGCATCGAAAAATATTTCGATAATTCCGGTGCTGAAATGCTGAAGGTTTTGCTAGAAGAAAAATGGATACATGCTGAAGATCTTAACCAGTTTTTCGAAATTAAAACCACCGTTGTGCCTGTAGCAGACAAAGAAGAATTGTTCGATCAATCTTTAAGTGATTTTGTGGAGGAACTTACTTCAACCAAAAGCGGAAAAAAGAAAAAGATCAAAAAAAAGAAGAAAAAGTGAACAACATGAACGAAAAAGGACCGTTGTAATAATCAATAAAAAACCACAAAGATGATCAAAAGAGTAAAGAGCATTTTCCGGAAAGCTACCGATGTTTTTAGTAATGATCTCATGGTTTTGCTCATGGCTTTTCTGGCTGCCATATCTATCATTTGTCTTAACGAGGTCAATTTTCAATCGAAGGGTATCAATTTTTTTTACCTGAAGTTTGCCATCGTTTCGATGTTGGGGATTTCAGTGATGTTTGCTCTTAATATGTTATCGCAGCGCATTGGCAAAAGGATGCTTCTTGAGTTGTTGGGAGTTGCCTTTTTGGTTTCGTATTTCTTCATCTTGCCGAAATCGGAGAAAGATTTTACAGATCATTATGCATTTCTGCTTTTTCCCACTGCATTGCTAAGCCATCTGTTGGTTTCATTTATACCGTTCATAGGCGACAGGCGAGAACTGAATTTTTGGCAATACAACAAAAATTTATTCATCAATATTGTGCTAACAGCCATTTTCACCGGTGTATTGACAGGAGGCGTAGAATTGGCCATTTTAGCGGTAGACAAACTGTTCGATTTTAATTTTAATTACCGGATATACCTGCACACTTTTTCTTTCTTGGCCGTTTTTGGTAGTTGTTTTATTTTTCTCTTGTTTAATGAAAAAGGATTGTCCTATTTGGAGCGAGACAGCAATTACCCGATTATCCTGAAGTTTTTCACCCAGTACATTCTCATTCCGCTACTGCTGATTTACGCTGTTATTCTTTACTTTTACTCCGCAAAAATACTGATCCACTGGCAGTTGCCTCGAGGTTGGGTTTCTTACCTGATTTTGGCGTACTCTGTGGTGGGCATTTTGGCTTTACTCCTGGTTCATCCGCTTAAAGAAATCTCGGCGAAATCTTGGGTTCGGGTCTTTTCAAAAATATTTTATTACACATTAGTTCCACTTGTCATCCTCCTATTCATCGCTATTTTCACAAGAATACTGGCATATGGATACACAGAACCGAGGTATTTTGTTCTACTGCTTGCGTTATGGCTGGGCTCTGTCGTTTTGTATTTTGTATTGGCAAAGAAAACCACCATAAAATATATACCTCTAAGCTTATTTCTATTTGGACTTTTCTCATTGTTGATGCCTTACCTCAATACTTTTGCTGTGGCAAAAAGAAGCCAAAAAACAGAACTTGATAAGGTATTGACGCAAAATCAGCTTTTGGACAAAGGCACCGTCAATTTTTCAAAGAAGGTTTCAGATACAGTGGCAGATGATATTTCCAATAAATTTTATTTCCTTGCCCAGCGTGGCGAACAGGATTATCTATACTCGCTCTTAAAGCCGTCAGAAAAAAAACTTTTAAGCAAATCCATCAATAGTAAAGATTTTGGATCAATAGAACCATTGATAAGAGCTCAATTTAAAGACACCAAAATCACCAAAAACAATTGGGATAACCAAGCCGTTTTCATTAGTAAAAATCAGTTTTACTCAGTGAAGGATTATGATTTTATGATGTTGGTCACCAGTTTCAACAACGCAGAAATGAAGATTGATAATGATGTGTTTACTGTTTCCGAAGAATACAATCCATCCAGAGATCTGGTGATTAGCTTGAATGGAAAAGAAAAATGGAATCTTGAATCCTCTTTCTTGAATTTAGTAAAGGAGCACGCAAGTGAAGAACCTAAAGACATTGAACTTCCTGAAATAGCACTGGAGCATGATTTAGGCGATTATCACCTTAAACTCCTTTTTAGCAACCTGACCATTACCAAAGAAAAAAATAATCTGTTTTATTTTAACAATGCCTACTTGCTGATTCGCAAAAAGAAGTGATAAAAAAAGTGGTCAATTCTTTCGAGTTGACCACCTGCATTTTCTAGAAATAGCTTACCAGTTAGAACCGCCACGATCGTAACCACCGCCGCCTCTGTTGTAACCACCGCCGCCACGGTTTCCACCGTAACCACCACGATTGTTATCGAAACTTCTTCTTGGTTTGTCTTCTTTTGGTTTTGCCTCAGAAACATTAAGTTCTTTACCGTCTAATTCTCTGCCGTTTAGGGCTTCGATAGCTTGTTTTCCTTCTTCGTCACCCATTTCTACGAAACCAAAACCTCTTGATCTTCCGGTTTCTCTGTCGGTGATAATTTTGGCAGAGCTTACCTCTCCAAATTCTGAAAATAAATCCTGCAACTTTTCTTCTTTTGTTGCGTAGTTGATGTTTGAAACAAAAATGTTCATCTTAAAAAAATTAAAAAATTAATACTTGCTGAAATTATAAATGAAACTCAACAATGGATGAACAAATATTGAATTCGGATATAAAAACGGGTGCAAGATACAACTATATCTTATAAAACCAATTTTTTATTTTGAAGACATGCTTTTTTAATCGCTAATTCCCGCCCAATGGTCATCACTAAATATTCCTTTTATTACGGAACCTCCTTTCCTTCGGCGGCTTCCAGCAGCATAAACCAGTCTTCACGATCCAGCTCAATCTTCAAACTTTCTTTAAATTTTAGAATCGTTTGCGGTTTTGAAGTGCCAACAACAGGAAGAATTCCTGCAGGATGTTTCCGCAAAAACGAAAGCAACAACTGATTTTCTTCGGCTTCATACTTGGAACACAGATTGATCAGTACTTGGCGGATGCGGTCGTTCTGCGCGGTACTTTCGGAGAAGTAATTCCCCATCACCGAATAAGCCATCGGACTAAGATTATGGCGCATCATCTGATCCAAAGTGCCGTCCCTAAAAGCAGCCGTGTGATTAATTGACACTTCAATTTGATTCGTATTTAATGGAAAAAGATCATTCAACAGATCAAACTGCGACACTGAAAAGTTGGAAACCCCAAAGTTCAACACCTTCCCACTGCTTCTCAGGATACCGAATGCCGCGGCAATTTCGTGCGGATCCATCAATGGCGACGGGCGATGAAGCAGCAGCAAATCCAAATAATCAACTCCGAGGTTTTGTAAACTCTTATCTACAGATTTCAGTATATGATCTTTTGAACAATTATAAGATTTCAACCTATAGTTTCGGCTATCGCAGGGCATTTCTATGCCACATTTTGAAATAAGCTGGATGTGTTGCCTGTCGATTTTCATCTCGGAAAAAGCATTACCAAAAAGCTTTTCTGTGGAATAATCTCCATAAATATCAGCATGATCGAACGTGGTAAGCCGATGTTCAAGGCAAGTGGAGATCATTTGTTGCACCTGTTTTTTAGAAAAATGTGCACCCCAAATTCCCCAGCGCATAGTTCCTACAATTATCGGCGAATAGTTCATGGTGGATATTTTTCTTCAAAAATATAAAATTAAGTCGGCAATTTTATCCGCACGTTTATAGTCTTCGCATAATATTTTTTAACTTTGAAGCAAATTATTTTATTTATGAAAAAACTTTCCCTTTTAGTACTGAGTTTTATATCCACTTTCCTGTGGGCTCAGTTTACCAGCCCGGGAACCGGGGTAACTTATACCCTTTCGTCACTTTCTGCAGCAGCGCCTACAGTTTTTGTAAACAATGGCACTTATTACCAAATGACTGCTAACGTTACCATCAGCAACGGCGACACGCTTTTAATGGATGAAAACACTACGGTAAAAATTGACGGTGGATTGGTACTAACCGTTGCAGGTGTCTATAATACAACTGCCACCAATTTGCTGATTACAGCCACAGATCCCACGGTTATATTTAAAGGAATTCGATTAGAATCTACGGCCAATGCCACTTTCAAAAACACTGTGCTGGAATATGGCGGAGGAATACAGGCACTGACCGGAAATTTCCAGATGGATAACTGTACTGTTCGATATTTTAAATCAGGACAATCTACTGGTGCAGCGGTCAACTTTTCAACGGGAAATCCGGTGGTAAAAAACTCAAAATTCATCGAGAACGACTTACCGGCAGTTGCATCTGGTGCCAACTCCTCTGTTGCACTGGAATTTACCAACAATTATCTTCAGGGAAATACCAAACTCAACTCTAACCGTCCTCAAATCAATATGGGACCAAGCGGCGCTGGCGGGCTGGTGAAGGTGCTAAACAATACCGTGATTGGCAACCGGGCCAATGATAAAGTAGGCGCCATCTCTGTTTCATCGCTGTTGGGTGTTGCCAATCAGGTTCAGATTGAGGGCAACATTGTAACCGACAACCGCTATGGAATTACGGTAACAGGGAACAATTGTTCAGGTACCATTGCAGGTAATATCCTAACGAACAATAATACAGAAACTGTTGCTGCCAATGGAGGAAGCGGCATCAACCTGTATGGAAACGGTTCTTTCAAGGTTGAGAACAATCAAATTCGCGGAAGTTTATGGGGCATCACGCTGGTAAATACCACGACAGCAGATCTTGGTGGCGGCACATTGGGAAGCGTTGGAAACAACGTTTTTAAAGACAACGGAAACGGCGGAAAGCTTTATGCACTCTACAATAATACACCCAACCCAGTAAGTGCCAAAAACAATTGCTGGAGAGAAGGTGAAACTTCCACAGCCGAAATGGTGGAAGAAGTAATTACCCATCAGGTTGACATCGCCTCTTTGGGTTTGGTCACTTATTCTCCGTTTTTATGCGGAGTTACGGCTGCAACAACAGAAGCAAAAGCTGAGAAAAGTGTAATTTTTCCTAATCCAAGCAATGGAATATTTACCTATGAAGCCACACAATCCGGAGCGATTGCCGTGTACGATGTTTCAGGAAAAATTGTTTACTCAGGTTGGGTAAATAAAGGTAAAAACACCGTGAACATCAAGGCAACAACAGGAAACTACATCCTCCTTCATGAGTCGCAGGGTAAAAAGCAAAGCACGACATTAATCATTAAATAATTGAGCTCTACATTGATTGATTCAAACTCATTCTGGATTTTTTTTCAGGATGAGTTTTTTTATTCGAATGCAAAAATTGTTTTCTTTTTTTAATAGAATTTTGTTGTGATTTTATTTTGTAGAATTTCGTCCTATTCTTTATTAAATCGTCCCTTCGGGACATCTTTATTCTAAAGGTTAGAAGTACTAAATTAAAATAATGTAACCTTTTGGTTGTTGTTGTCGTATAATAAAATGCAGTCCTAAAGTGGGCTGATTTTTTAAATGAGACAGCTAAAAATTACAAAACAGGTTACCAATCGGGAAACCGCATCACTTGACAAGTATCTGCAGGAAATTGGGAAAGTAGACCTGATTACCGCTGATGAAGAGGTGGAACTGGCCCAAAAGATTCGTGCCGGAGATCGGGTTGCGCTTGAAAAACTAATTAAAGCGAATTTGCGTTTCGTGGTTTCTGTTTCTAAACAGTATCAGAATCAGGGACTTTCGCTTCCCGACCTTATTAACGAGGGAAATCTTGGGTTGATGAAGGCCGCGAAAAGATACGACGAAACGAGAGGTTTTAAATTCATTTCGTATGCCGTTTGGTGGATTCGTCAGTCAATTTTGCAGGCATTGGCCGAGCAGTCCAGAATTGTGCGTCTTCCGCTGAACAAGATTGGTTCTATCAACAAAATCAACAAGGCGTATGCGCACCTGGAGCAGGAAAATGAAAGACCACCTTCTCCGGAAGAATTGGCTGAAGTGCTGGATATGAGTGAGGAAGACATCAAGGAATCCATGAAAAATTCCGGTCGTCACTTGTCGATGGATGCACCGCTTGTGGAAGGTGAAGACTCTAACCTTTATGACGTTTTACGCTCCGGAGAATCTCCAAGCCCGGATAAGGATTTGATGTTGGAATCGCTTCAAATTGAGATTGAACGTGCCTTGCAGACCCTAACGCCAAGAGAAGCCGATTTGGTGAGACTGTATTTCGGTCTTAACGGTAAACATCCGATGACGTTAGAAGAAATTGGTGAAACCTTCGATCTTACCCGTGAACGCGTACGACAAATCAAGGAAAAAGCGATCAAACGTTTGAAGCACAATACCCGAAGTAAGATTTTGAAATCTTATCTTGGTAAATAGCTTTTTTCACGACAAATACAAAAGGAACCCCGAATTGGAGTTCCTTTTTTTATTGAATTCTCTAAGAGATTTACCCTTTCAATGCTTTAATTTTCTCGGTAAGTGCAGGGATAATTTGGAATGCATCGCCTACTACTCCGTAATCTGCCGCTTTGAAGAAAGGCGCTTCTGGATCGCTGTTAATGACAACAATCGTTTTAGAAGAGTTGACGCCCGCTAAGTGCTGGATGGCTCCGGAAATTCCTACCGCAATGTAGAGGTTGGGTGAAATGGCTTTTCCTGTTTGTCCCACGTGTTCGGTGTGAGGTCGCCAACCTATATCCGACACCGGTTTAGAGCAAGCTGTTGCGCCACCCAAAACTGAGGCAAGCTCTTCAATCATCCCCCAGTTTTCAGGACCTTTAAGCCCGCGGCCTGCAGATACCACGATTTCGGCTTCCTTTAGATCCAGTTTACCTGAACTTTGCTCGTGAGAAAGCACTTTGGTATCATCGTTCACCACCGATAAATTCTTAATTTCTTCTGAGCCCGCTACGCCATTAAGTTTTACACCAAACGCATTCTGAGATACGGTAACGATAACTCCTGCCGCATCAGCTTTTGCATGCATGAAACCTTTTCCTGAAAACGCCCTTCTTTTTACCGTAAACGGAGAAAGACTTTCCGGCGCTTCCAGCACATTAGTAATCAACGAATTATTTCTAATGATTGCCAACATGGGTGCTATTGATGAAGCATCGGTGGTATGAGGAAACACGATAATGTTGCCGGTTGCCACTTCGTTTAAAGCTTGTGCATACGATTTTGCACTGAAGTTTTTCAAACCTTCATCTTTGATATGGATCACGTTGCTTGCCCCATACTGATACAACAAATCTGATGAATCGGTAGGATTGATGGTAATTGCAGTGACGGTATCGCCCGCCTGGTCTGCTATTGCTTTTGCATAAGACACTGCTTCAAAGGCGGCTTTTTTGTAGATCCCGTTTATATTTTCTGCATAGACGAATATTGCCATTTTAAATTTTTTTAAATGTTGAAAATTGAGAATTAAATTACTTTTGCTTCCTCGTGCAGAAGTCTTACCAGCTCATCAAGATTGTCGGGAGCAACCATTTTTACAGCTGCTCTTGGCGGAACTGCATCAAAAGAAACACCTTCTACTTTTACTTCGGCAGAAACTGGTTCTTGTACTTGTAGTGGTTTCGTTCTGGCCGACATGATTCCTCTCATATTGGGGATGATTAGGTCTTTTTCATCAACCAAACCTTTTTGTCCAGCAATGACTGCCGGAAGTTTTACCGAAATGGTTTCTTTTCCACCTTCAATTTCGCGCACTGCTGTGGCTTCACTGCCGTTTACGTCCAGCCCAACACAAGCATTTACAAAAGGTTGATTCAGCAGTTGCGCCACCATTCCAGGTACAGCACCACCATTATAATCAATGGATTCTTTACCGCAGATAATTAAATCAAACCCTCCATTTTGCGCCACTGAAGCGATTTCTTTGGCCGTAGAATAGCTATCTTTCGGATCAACATTAACGCGCACTGCATCGTTGGCACCAATTGCCAATGCTTTACGAATGACAGGTTCTGTTCCGGTGTCGCCCACATTAACCACGGTTACGGTAGCTCCTTGAGACTCTTGAAGTTTTATCGCTTTAGTCAAAGCAAATTCATCCAACGGATTGATGACCCACTGAATCCCATTTTTGTCAAAAGCAGAATGATCTGCCGTGAAATTAATTTTTGATGTAGTATCGGGAACACTACTGATGCAAACTAATATTTTCATTATTGCTATAGTTATTAAATTGTTTTAACGAAAAACACAATCTGCAAGGAAAAATAGAGGATTCTTAAAACCAGTTCTAAAAGTCTCTTTTTTCAAAAACGCTTTATTAGTCATACTTTGCATAACCAATGCCGCGAACATTGCAATTTCGCTAATATAATGAAAAAATGTATTATGCATGCATAGTATTTTTCAATAATTGTTATTTTAAGCATTAAAAAAACCTCGATGACCCATATTACAGAGGCATCGAGGTAAGATAATGGTTCAATTAATTATATTCTTACATCTTAGAATAATTCTCAAAAAACAACGGAATACTTTCAATCCCTTTATAGAAATTGAATAACCCGTAATGCTCGTTGGGTGAATGTATCGCGTCAGAATCTAACCCAAATCCCATAAGCACCGACTTTGCACCGAGCATTTCCTCAAACATTGCAGTAATCGGGATGCTTCCACCACTTCTGTAAGGCAGCACTTCTTTGCTAAATGCGGTTTGCATGGCTTCTTTGGCAGCCAGAAACTCTTTGGTATCACTCGGTAAAACATAAGGCATACCACCGTGATGTGGCGTTACTTTCACTTTGACGTTGGCTGGCGCTATTTTCTCGAAATACTGGGTGAATTTCTGCGTAATTTCATCTGGTGTTTGATATGGCACCAAGCGCATCGATATTTTAGCAAAAGCTTTACTAGGGATCACAGTTTTTGCGCCTTCACCGGTATATCCGCCCCAAATGCCGTTGCAATCGAGTGTTGGGCGAATCGATGTTCTTTCTAATGTAGTATATCCCTTTTCTCCTTCTACTCCACTTAATCCGATCGATTTTTTGAAACCGTCCGGATCGTCTTTCAACTTGTTCATTTCTGCACGCTCGTCATTTGAAACGACTTCAACATGATCATAAAATCCATCAATGGTGATATGCCCGTTTTCATCAATAAGCTGCGCAATCATTCGAGACAGTACATGGATCGGATTGGGTACTGCCCCACCATACAAACCGGAATGAAGATCACGGTTGGGCCCTTCCACTTCTACTTCCACATAACTTAGTCCGCGCAAACCTGTAGTTACCGTTGGCTGCTCGTTCGAGTAAATATGAGTGTCTGATATGAGGATAACGTCGCACTTCAGCTTTTCTTTATTCTCGTTGACGAAAACACCAAGATTAACCGAGCCCACTTCTTCTTCTCCTTCGATAATAAACTTCACATTACAAGGCAATGTATTGGTTTTCATCATGGCTTCGAATGCTTTCAGATGCATAAAAAACTGTCCTTTATCATCGGCAGAACCTCTGGCGAAAATAGCGCCATCGGGATGCAAATCTGTTTTCTCGATGTAAGGTTCAAACGGTGGTTTCTTCCATAAATCGAGCGGATCCGGCGGTTGCACATCATAATGGCCATACACCAAAACGGTGGGCAAATCAGGATTGATGATTTTGTCACCGTAAACGATAGGATTACCTGCCGTTTGGCATACCTCTACATGCTCGGCACCTGCATCTTTCAAAAATTTTGCTACGGCATCAGCACATTGCAGCACTTCATTCTTGTACGCCGGATCGGCAGAAATGGATGCTATTTTTAGTAATTCAAAAAGTTCATCCACAAAACGTTGTTTGTTATCGTGAATGTAGTTAAGTGTTTCCTGCATTATATATTGTTAATTTAAATTCTGCTAATCTTGTAAAATTAAAAAAAATGTCCCGCAAGCGCAAGACATTTAAGGGTTATTTGTTCTCTGCTGATGACACAAATTATTTACATCTTTGAAATTTACTCAGCAAAAAAACAAGTATTATTTTGCAAAACGAACTGCCATTTTACGGTCAGTAGCTCTTTCAGCGTCTGATGCATCGGCTGCAACTTTGGCAAATTCGCTACCGTATCCTTCTGCAGAAAGAACTTGTGCGCCTACGCCAGCTTTGGTTAATTCTCCTTTAATGAAATTTGCACGATCTTGCGATAATTTCTTGTTTACCGCTTCGTCGCCTGTTTTATCAGTATAGCCACCAATTTTTATTTTAGCATCAGGATATGCTTTAAGGATTGCTGCTAAGTTTTGAAGCTGCACTGAAGAACCTGCTTCCAGTTGGTTAGCCGAACCCATTTTAAAATTCACCTGATCAAAATTGTACCATTTATCCTTCAACGCCGCATCGTCGGCTGCGTTTTTATAGCCATCAGATTTCAGGAAAGCAATCATAGATTCTTCTAGTCCGTTTTTATACCCTTTCAGTGCAGTACCGTTCAGGTCAATATCCACGCTGGTTTTCACAGTACCTGAGCCAGCTTCTGCTGCAGAACTGTGTGCACCGTCGCTGGAACCAATTGCAATATCGCTGTATCGCTCTGCACCTTCCTCCATTTTAATAACGCCTTTGTTGGAACCTGCTTGAATTTTCTTGCAGCTGATGACGAAGCTGGCCAAAGCAATTCCTAATACAATTTTTTTCATATCTAAATTCTCGTTTTTATTTGATTTTGAAAAGATGCTTCAAAAATAAGAAATATTAACAGTTAGCGCAAAGGTTTTATCGCAAAGCCCTAAAAGTTTTATGAACGATTTTCACATTCATTCGAAAACAAATATTTACCTTTGGGCAAAATCCTTTAATATGGACAATCAACAACCCGAACAAAACAAAAACTCTACTTTTAAAAAATGGTTTAAACGAGTAGGCATTGGCGGACTGCTTTTCTTTACGCTTAAAGGCATTGCGTGGCTTTTTGTTTTCTATTTTGGTGCAGAACTTTTTCAGGATTGCTCGGCAAAATAGGAATTTGTTAAGGTTTTTCCCGCTGCAGCCAATCTTTCTTTCGAATCCAGAATTCTACATTCTTTCGGTCGGGCTCACCATAGTAGGCCACAGTAATAGGCCCGCGATTTTCGGCGCCAAGTTTTTCCATAGCACGTCGCGACCGCCAATTTTCGGCACCCACATGAAATTTTACCAATTCCACCTCATCAAAAATATAATCCAACATCAGTTGTTTTACCATCGGGTTCAGCTTTGATCCCCAGAATTTTGTTGCATAAAACGTGTACCCAATAAAAATTGAAGGTTCATCTTCATCATAACTGTAAAACCTTGTGCTGCCAGCAATTTCATCAGTCGCCTTGTCAAAAATCAAAAATGCACCATGAGACGAAATAGCTCCTTCAAAAAAATTACGAAAGACCTCTTTTTCATAGCGGTTTTTATTAGGGTGCTGTTCCCAAATTTTAGGATCTGACGCTACGGCATACAATCGTTCGAAATCACTTTCCTGAAGTGGAACCAACTTTACGACTTCATTTTCTAATGTGGGTTGCAGAAAATTTTCTTTCATGGTCATATTTAATAGAAGAATGTAAATTTATTGTCATGCATATCGAATCAAAAATACTCATAAAAAAACTTTAAAAAAGAATGGCTTTTTCCAACTCCAACAATTTTTGTTTCCGCCAGATTCCGCCGCCATATCCGGTAAGCTTTCCATCTGAACCTATCACGCGGTGACAGGGAATTATAATCGAAATTTTATTTAATCCATTGGCATTCGCCACGGCACGCACTGCTTTAGTATTGCCCAAAATATTGGCCTGCTCCTGATAACTTCTGGTAGATCCATAGGGAATTTCTCTTAATACTTCCCAAACTTTCTTCTGAAAATCTGTTCCTACAGGAGAAAGCGGCACCGTAAAAAATTCTCTTTTCCCATCAAAATACTCACGCAGCTCTTTTTCTAATAAAATAAAATGAGGATTATTTCCTTGAATAATATTGGCATTAAAATATCGGGAAATGTCTTTTAATTCAGTGGGAAGTGCTTTTCTGTCCGAAAACTCTAGCATGCAAATTCCGTTTTCGTCGGCACAAGCAATCATGGTACCGAGCGGCGTTTCAATCCTTTTCAAATCGACCACTTTTTCGTGCTTCGCATTTTTTGGTGATACACCGAAGATATTCTTAAACTGCTCATTAAAACCGCTCAAACTTTCGTAGCCACTGTCAATTGCCGCATCGATGATATTTTCTCCCGCATTCAATTTCTTAAAAGCAGAATTGATTTTGAACAGCCGTTGAAAAGCATGAAAGGTAATTCCGTGGTTTTTAAGGAACCAACGGCGAACGGCAGCCGGCTCCAGACCTCGTTTCACCAAATCATAATCTTTAAATTTAAGCATCGGATTTTCGCCAAGCTCATTCAGCAACTGCTGTATCCCTGCAGGTGTTTCGTTAGGGTTTTCTAATGGTTTGCATACTTTACAAGGACGATACCCTTTCAACATTGGATCTTTTGTGTTGCTAAAAAATTCCACGTTTTCGAACTTTGGTTTTCGCGCCGTGCATGTAGGCCGGCAAAAAATACCGGTGGTTTTTACAGCCATCCAAAATACACCTTCAAAATCTGGATTTTTATCGCAGGATGCTTTGTACATTATGGTCGGAGAGAGTTTCATCTTTACTTAAGAATTTGCGGCAGCTGCCCATTACTATGACAAAAGTAGCATGCCGAAACCACTTTTACAACCGAAAAATGAACAAGTATTTTTCATTAAAATCAGGACTGATTACCTCTCCTTCAAGCTTATTTTTTTGCAGCAGCGTCTTGTTCTATTTTTCGAATTTCTTTCAGCTTATCAACGATTTTAGAAACGGTTTCCGGTTTTCCGGTTTTTAAGGGAAGCTGTGCTTTTACATCATCCCATTTAAAGACAAGATTAATCGAGTTATCATCAACCGGTTGCAGTGAAATCTCAAAATACTCCTGTTTATCGGCAACTTTTTGCACTGGAACCGTCACTTCAGCTACATCCAGTTTAGCATCATATTCGTAGGCACCCCATTGTTGAGAATCTTTGTTCAGAATGATTTTCCATTCTTTCTCTGTAGGCACAATGAATAATCCATAGATACCAGCAGGAACAATTTCCCCTCCAAAATTAATGGATTGTCTGAATTCTATCTTAGTGGATGAATTGGCGCCTGCTCTCCAAACCTGACCATAAGGCACAAGATCGCCAAAAATTTTTCTACCTTTTACGCCTGGTCTTCCGTAATCTACGGAGATTTTCGACATAGAAAATTGCTGTTCCACGGTTTGCCGAGGACTTGCCGCTGGTGCAGTCCACTGAGAATAACCCGCTACAGAAACCGCTATGAATGCAGCGATTAATAATTTTTTCATGCAAATAAATTTCGATAAAGATAAAAAAATTAGAGAAATATATCTGAGGTTTAAAAAAAACTGATGCAAACGCAATAGTTAATATCTTTGTGTAATTTGCATTCCATTAAGCATGACGATTAAACGGCGATATCCTTAAAAAAATAGATCTGCAGACCATGAAAACAACCTCACGATTAAATATTGTAGAAATAAAGGAATTCGAGTTATTGAGAACAAAGAAAAGGCAGTCATTTGAATTTGGAATGGCAAAGAAGATTAACAATCAATAACTAAACCTTTTCCTATTTTTTACGGTAAACAATGTCATTTTAACGATTTTAATACCCTGTACATCATGACGATTCAACCCACCTATCTAACATTTCGCAGCAAGCGCAAAATGCATCTCTGGATCATTACTGGCACGTTCGCATTTCTATGTACCAATATGGTATTGGATTTTTGGGTGACGGTGTTTCAAAAAAGTTCGTTCTTTATCTCGGAATCTTTATTATTCAGCACTTACTGGTTGTTGTTTTTACCCATGATGGCTTTGTTTATAAAAGCAATGACACTCACTCGCAAAAACACACAAAAGTTTTTCCTCGGTTGTGCTGCAAGCGTGATTCAGCTTTTCTCTTATGGCGCATGGATATGGTTGGTTTCGAAAACCTTTTATGTGCATACCTTCGATTATTGGCAGACTTTCCATTTTGGTTTGTCGGCCTATTTCATTAAAACCATCATTATTTACAGCTTCTTAGCATTGGGTTTATCATTCTATTATAAAAGACATCAAACGCCTTCCAGTCGCAATAAAGCAGAGGAAAACTTAGAAAACAAACATTTAATTCGGTCGATTCTGGTGGCAGATCGACATCATCGAAAAGTGTTGCTACAAACGACCGACATTTTCTATTGCGCGGCCAACTCGCCCTACATAGAAATTTATCATTCGTCTAAAAAATATCTGCATACAGACACCCTAAAATCTCTAGAAACAAAACTGGATCAGCAACAGTTTGTTCGCATTCATAAATCACATATTGTCAACATGGCGAAAATTTCTTCAATGCAGTCACGACAAAATGGAGACTACGACATTTCGCTTTCGGACGGCACGCTCTTAAGACTAAGCCGTCATTATGCCAAAAATTTCAGGGTGTTATTTGAACGGCATACTCAGCATACCACGCTGTAAACTCGTCTTGCGCTATTTCATTTGCTCTGCGCTCATTTGTTCTGTCATCTTTGCAAAAAATTACTGAACAATGAAAAAATTAGTCTTATGCAACATCCTGATTGCATTATGGTTACTAGCCAACTGCAACGGACAAACCAATGAAAAAACACAGACGAACAAAACCAAAGTTGTAGGTGGCGGCTGTGATGGATGTGAGCTGATGTATGTAGGCATTCCCAAACAAATCCCGTCTGTTGTGACCAGTCCCGGATGGAACGAAAAAGGACAGAAGCTGATTCTAACGGGTAACGTTTTTCAGTTAGACGGCAAAACGCCTGCTGCGGATGTCATTATCTATTATTGGCAAACAGATAACAACGGTTACTATTCTCCATCACCAGCAATGGACGAAAGAGCAAAACGACACGGACATATCCGTGGCTGGGTAAAAACCGACAAAAACGGGTATTACATGATCAAAACGATTCGTCCGGCGCCTTATCCGAAAGAAACAATGCCGGCACACATTCATTTATCCATCAAAGAGCCCGATGTTGCAAATGAATACTACAGCGACGAAATTAATTTTGATGACGACCCCTTGCTGATCCCTCATTTCAAAAGATACCCGCAGGAAAATCGGGGCGGTAGCGGTGTGGTAAGAGTCGTATTAAAAGACAACATGCAGATTGCTGAACACCCAATTGTTCTGGGATTAAACATTCCGAATTATCCGAAGGAGATGAACTCAAAAATAAAATCAGGATTGCACATTGGTGAAGATCAACCTTCTTTTGCACCCACGCATGCTTTTGGACCGGACGAAGGAACAACAACATGCCCTGTTTGCAAATACGGGCGTTACCATGGGATTTTGTATTTTGTAGGAAGGAAATCCATCAATGAAGACGTAGAAAAATGGTGTAGATTTTTGGAAAAACAGGGCACGCTAAGAAAAAAAGAACTGAAAGTCTATTTAATTGTTGAAAGCAACAACGCCAATGATCACCAAAAAACTCAAAACCAATTAAAAAAATTGGGGATTGAAATGGGAATTGTGAATACCGCTTTAACCTTTGTCCCGTCTTATTCTGATCGGATTTCCGACGCATATCTCAACAAAATTAATCCTGATGTTGAAAACACTTTTATCATCTACAAACACAGGAAAATTGTGGATAAGTACATTAATTTAAAACCAACCGACGACAACTTTGAAAAGATTATACAATCATTAAAAAGTACAAAAGGCCCCTACTTTCACTTGCCTGAACCCAGCCATGACTAAAAATAACGCTAAGCATTTATTGAGCAATCAGAATTATGATAGAGAAGGTTAATGACGAGGATAAGAAATATGGAACTTATGGTCACTACTCTTCAGAACAAAGCCAATTTTCGCCGCCATAACTTTAGTCCATCTTGAAAAAACCGCCTCAGCGGTGAGACGGTTTCTTATTTTTATCGCGAAAAAAGACAATATCGCTATTACTTCCAACCGCCGCCGAGACTTTTGTAGATATCGACAACAGTAGAAAGTTGCTTTTCTTTGGCATCAATGAGTTCCATTTTCGCATCCAAAGCATCACGCTGGTTCATCAGCACCTCCAAATAATCGGCTCTTGAATTGCGAAACAATTGGTTGGCAATATCAATCGCCTGATCCAAGGATTGCGATTCCTGATGCTTCAGCTGATAATATTGATCCATATTTTTGACCTTAGACATCAGGTTGGCTACTTCTAAATAGGCATTTATCACTGTTTTATCGTATTCATAAAGGGCTTGCAACTGTCGCGCATCTGCCGTTTGAAAATTGGCTTTTATTGCACTTTTATTGATGAGTGGCCCTGCCAATTCACCCGCTAAACCAAAGGCAACAGATTCAGGCATTTTCACCAAGTAAGACGGTTTAAAAGCATTTAACCCCAACGATGCAGAGATCGCCAAGCTCGGATAAAACTCTTTTCGTGCTGCTTCCACATCTAATTTGGCAGCTTTTAGTTCTAATTCTGCCTGCTTAATATCGGGTCTGTTGGCCAAAAGTTCCGCGGGAAGTCCTGTGAAAACTGTTTGCGGGATTGTGCTCATCATGCCTTCGCTACTGCGCACAATCGGCTGAGGATAGCGACCCAGAAGCGCATTAATCTCATTTTCCTTTTCGGTGATCTGCTGCAGAATATCGTATTCTGTCGCTTTCGACTTAGCGAGTTCCGCTTCAAATTTTTTCACCGCCAATTCCGTGGCCGCCATGGCTTGTTTCTGAACTTTGGCGATTTCGAGTGCTTTCTTCTGAAGATCGATGTATTGATGAATAATCTGCAACTGGTTGTCTAACGAAAGAAGTTCATAATAATGATCTGCCACCTCAGCAATTAAAGTAGAGAGTACAAAATTTTTCCCTTCCACCGTTGATAGATAGTGGGCAATAGACGATTCCTTCTCGGTGCGAAGTTTTTTCCAAATATCAACCTCCCAATCTGCTACTAAACCACCTTCGAAATTACCGAGTGGTTCAGGCATTTCTTTGCCGGGTTCAATTTCTGTAGTGGCATTGCCGGCACCTTCACTGGTATATCGTCCCGCCTTATCCACGCCTGCACCTACTTTGGCTGCTACAGTGGGTTTCAATCGACCTTTGGTGTACAATACATTGCTTTTGGCAATCTCGATATTCTGAAGTGCAATCAGCAGTTCCTGATTATTCTTGAGAGCAGTATCAATCAAAGTAACCAAATTCGGGTCGGTAAAGAAATTTCTCCACGGAACCGTTCCCGAATTGGTCGAATTTTCTGCGGTTTTCTCGTTAAAAGATTCCGGAATGGTTTCTTTGGTTTTATCCTGAATTACAGTAGCCATCGGTGCTTTGCAACCTATCAGAAACAAAGATATTGCGGCTACGGAGAGTGTTTGTTTAATCTTCAAATTTTCCATCATGTTGGTAAGGTTCAGTTTGTTCGGTTAATGGATATTCTTCTTCATAATGAGCCAATCTGTTTTTAGCAGCAAAAGTGGCAAAAACATAATAAAGACCAGGGATAATGAACAGGCCGAAAACAGTTCCGATCAGCATCCCGCCAGATGCGGCTGTACCGATAGTTCGGTTACCGATGGCGCCTGGCCCTGTTGCGAATACCAATGGCAATAAACCAGCAATAAAAGCAAAAGATGTCATTAAGATAGGTCGAAAACGAGCAAAAGCTCCCTCCACCGCCGACTCGGAGATTGTTGTTCCCGCGGCATTTTTCTGTACGGCAAATTCTACAATCAGCACGGCATTTTTCCCCAGTAATCCAATCAACATCACCATGGCAACTTGTGCATAGATATTGTTTTCAAGGCCAAAAAGTTGCAGGCAAAGGAATGCACCAAAAATACCGGTAGGAAGTGATAAGATCACCGGCAATGGCAAGATGAAACTTTCATACTGAGCAGAAAGAATAAGATAAACAAACCCTAAACAAATAAGGAAAATATAAATAGCTTCATTACCACGAGAAACCTCATCTTTGGAAATCCCCGCCCAGTCGATACCAAAACCTCTTGGGAGTGTTTTGTCGGCCACTTCTTGAATGGCTTTAATGGCTTCCCCACTGCTGTAGCCCGGTGCCGGAGTTCCACTTACCTCGGCAGCATTATACATATTGTGCCGTGTAATTTCTGATAGCCCATACACCTTTTCAAGCGTCATGAAAGCAGAATAAGGCACCATCTGATCTTTATCGTTTTTCACATACAGTTTCAGCAGATCTTCTGGCAACGCGCGATACTGCGGCCCTGCCTGAACAATAACCTTATAAGGTCTGTCGAAACGGATAAAGCTGGTTTCATAGTCTGAACCTATTAAGGTCGAAAGATTATCCATCGCTTTGGATATACTTACTCCTTTTTGTTCGGCTAAATCATTATCAATTTTTAGCATATACTGAGGGAAACTGGCAGAATAAAAAGTGAAAGCTGAACCCAATTCAGGCCTTTTCCGGAGTTCGCGCACAAAGTCGGTACTTACTTGCTCCATTTTCTTGTAATCGCCACTTCCTGCTTTATCGAGTAACCTCAATTCAAAACCGCCGGCAGCACCATAACCTGGAATAGATGGCGGCTGAAAAAATTCAATATTGGCGCCAGGGATTTCTTTGGCTTTTTGCTCCAGCTGCTCAATAATTTCTGCAGCAGATTCTTTGCGGTCTTTCCAATCTTTGAGGTTAATGAGACATGTTCCGGAGTTGGAACCTGTTCCTTCTGTTAAGATTTCGTAACCGGCAAGGGACGAAACCGATTGCACGCCATCAATTTTCTCACATACCTTTTGCAGCTGCAGCGCCGTTTGATTGGTTCGTTCTAATGTGGAGCCGGGCGGTGTTTGGATGATGGCATAAATCATTCCTTGATCTTCAGCTGGGATAAATCCAGACGGTAATTTATTGCTTAACAAATAGGTAAAACCGCAAAAAATCAACAGCAAAGAAAAGGTAATCACCTTTCTGGTAACGGTTTTATTCAAGTAATTCTTATATTTTCCGGCACCTATATTAAATAAATTATTGAAGGTTCCCAAGAATTTTTCAACTGGTGTTTCTTTTTTTGCTTTACCATGTTTGCTCTTCAAAATTAATGCACAAAGTGCAGGAGTGAGCGTTAGTGCGACAATACCCGAAAGCATAATTGCCGAAGCCATGGTAATGGAAAACTGACGATAAAATATACCCACGGGTCCACTCATAAATGCTACCGGAATAAAAACGGAAGCCATTACCAATGTGATTGCAATGATGGCTCCGCTGATTTCGTGCATGGCTTCTTCCGTTGCCTTAAGCGGTGAGAGATGCTTTTCTTCCATTTTCGCATGCACGGCCTCGATGACGACAATGGCATCATCGACCACTACTCCAATGGCCATTACCAAAGCAAACAGCGAAATCATGTTGAGCGTAATGCCGAACGCCGACATAATGGCAAAAGTACCAACAAGAGATACCGGAACTGCAATGGTCGGAATTAACGTTGAACGCCAGTCGCCCAAAAATAGAAATACAACAATCCCCACCAAAATAAAGGCCTCGAAAAGGGTGTGTACCACTTTCTCAATGGAAGCATCCAAAAATCGAGAAACATCGTAGCTCAGCTCATAATGCATTCCTTTCGGAAAGTTTGTTTTCTGAAGCGTTTCCATCAGGGTTTTCACATTTTTAATGACCTCGCTGGCGTTGGAGCCATAGGATTGTTTTACGGTGATGGCCGCAGAAGGTTTACCATTCAGCGTCGAGTAAATATCGTACATGGAACTGCCAAACTCAATATCGGCTACATCTTTTAAACGGATAAATTCGCCATCAGGTTTAGATTTAAGAATGATATTTCCGTATTGTGCCTCTGTGCTGTATCGGCCTGGATACTTCAAAATATATTCGAAGGATTGAGAGCGCTTGCCGGAACTTTCCCCGGTTTTCCCAGGAGACGCCTCGATACTTTGCTCATCTAATGCCTGCATCACCTCATCAGCAGAAATATTGTAGCTGGTTAACCGATCGGGTTTCAGCCAAACTCTCATCGCATATTCGCGGGTTCCCAAAATATCAACGTTACCCACACCAGAAATTCTTTTTAATTCGGACAGCACGTTGATATCGGCATAATTGAAAAGAAACTTCTGATTGGCTTTCGGGTCGTCGCTATACAAGTTGATGTACATCAACATATTCGGTTCTTCACGCGTAATCTTCACCCCTTCACGCACCACCAGTGGAGGCAGTTTGTTGATGGCAGAAGAAATATGGTTTTAAACGTTTACTGCGGCAACATTAGGATCGGTTCCCAAATCGAACACTACCTGAATGGACGCTTCACCATCATTACCTGCATCAGAAGACATATACTTCATCCCCGGAACACCATTAATAGCTCTTTCCAGCGGTATAACAACTGATTTGATGAGCAATTCGTTGTTGGCTCCCGGATATTCAGCCGTGATATTTACCTTTGGGGGCGAAATAGACGGAAACTGGGTAATGGGAAGTTTCAACATCGATAAAATCCCAAGAAAAACAATGATCAGCGAGATCACGATAGACAGCACAGGTCTGCGTATAAATCTTTTAAACATGAGTCAGATTCTTTTTAAATTTGAAATTAATCAGCATTCAGTTTTAAAGACTTCATCACTTGCTGTGGATCCTGATACTTCAATTGTACTTTTTGTCCGTCTTTTACCTTCTGAACTCCTTCTATCAGGAATTTTTCACCTGGCTTCAGACCTTCAGAAACAATGTAGATATCAGGTAGCTCGTAAGCAATTTTAATGTTTCGGGATTTTAAGTTTCCGTTTTTATCAACCACAAAAACATAGGTCTGATCCTGAATTTCATAAGTGGCTTTCTGAGGAATAATGAGCGCATTCTTAACCGGAACATTCATCCGGATTTTTCCGGTTTCACCATTCCTCAAAAGCTTTTGAGGATTAGGAAACTTCGCACGAAAAGCAATATTTCCGGTTTCATTATCGAACTCGCCTTCGATGGTTTGAACAATTCCCTGTTGCGGAAAAACATCACCATTGGCCATCACCAAATCTACATGCTGATCGCCTCTTTCTGCAATGTGCGTTTGGTAATCCAGATATTCAGGTTCCGAAACATTAAAGTAGGTGTATATTTGGTCATTATAAGAAAGTGTGGTGAGCAAGTCGCCCTCATCTACTAAGCTTCCCAATTTAAGTGGAAGGCGGTTGATGATTCCTGAAAAAGGAGCACGAACATTGGTGAAGGAAAGGTGAATTTGTGCTAAACGTGCTTCAGCATTTGCTGCGTCTAATTTTGCTTTGGCCATTGCTCTTTCATTTTTCGAAACAATGTTGTTGCTGGCTAAAGTGGATGCATTTTGAAGTTCAATTTTGGCCTGCTCCACTTCCGCAGCGGCTTTCATATATTCTGCCTGATAAATTTGTGGCATAATCTGGAAAAGCGTTTGTCCGGCACGCACATATTGGCCTTCATCAACGAAAATCTTCTCCAAAAAACCTTTCTCCTGAGCACGAATTTCAATATTTTTTACCGATTGAATTTGGGCACATATTCTTTGTTAACGATGGTATCTTTCTGCAGAGCGGTGGTTGCGGGAAATACAGTTTTTTCCTCTTTTTCCTGCTCTTTCTTCGTACAGTTTGTCAATAATAGCAGTAAACCGGTTGCAGCGATTGCAGCGATTTTTTTCATAATATTTGAATTTAAAATAATAATCTTAAGTTGATCCGGATTATAGATTCCGTAAAGGTTGCATTGGTTTTGCAACATTTATGCATCTTTACCATTGACAAAAATAATAAAGAAACACTAACAAGAGTATTTTTTTTAAATTCGGAGTATACGAATAAGCAGAAATTTTTTAACGGTTACTGCAAACGGTGAAAGCAGTATTCTGTTCGATTCTTCGCTTGTACTCAGTATCGTTTGTAGAAAGGCAGCAAACATAACTACCGGTGAAAAAACAATAGCACTTTGCGAAAGGTTAACCGGTGATGGTTCATCTTCTTCAACATCCGAAGAATAAACCACTTCCGTAAGAAAGTTATCAATAGTCTTTACAAATCCTGCAGCAGGATGATGATGTTTATGATGAGAATGCGGAGCAAAAGGAACTTTTGCATGGGCAGGTGTATTGGCTAAAACCATTTTGTTTCCTCCAATAAAAAAGAGAAAAACCACCAAAAGCATGTAAACAATTCCTTGTTTTTTCATAATAAGCCGCAAAAGTACACCGTAAAATTGGTCTGATGAAACATAAGCAATGCCAAAACTAAAACTTTAACAAAACTTTAATGTTCCTGACAAAAACAAAGTGCTAATCAGCCCATAAAACGCAACCCATATCAGGATTGACGACGGTAAAAAAACAAGTGAATAATTACCGTAGCGTTACATTTAACGATATAAAGCATTTGTTTAGTGTACGGCATCGCTCACATCAATGACCTCTCTTCCCTTCTTTTGTTTTACAAACAATACGAACGGTATGCAAACCAAAAACAGAATACCTAAGTACAGAAAAACATCCATATACGACAAAACGGTTGCTTGCTTCATCACCGCCGAATCCAGCATTTTATACGCAGCATTAAGCGCTGCATCGGGCGTAAATCCCTTCTGAACAAAACTTGCCTTTAATGCCAAAATCCTTTGCTGAACGTCAAAATTATTGGCATCCAAATGATTGGATAATGCAGCTCGGTGAACCGTGGTTTGATTGGCTATGAATGTGGTGATAGCCGCAATACCGAACGAGCCACCCAACTGTCGCATCATTCCTGTAAATGCTGCACCCTGACCTATTTCCTGACCTTTTAAAGTAGATAATGCCAACGATGTAATCGGAATAAAAAGTAATCCCAAACCTGCACCGCGCACAATCAACATCCAGAAAAAATCGGATTTGCCGGTATCGGGGGTTAAAATTTTATATCCCCAAAAACTGTATACAAAAAAGATGAGTAAACCGAGTGAAACCAACACCTGTTGTTTGGCTCCTCTAGTCAGTAACCTACCAATGAAGGGCATCATAAAAGCGGTAGTTAATGCGGCGGGAATCATCAATGCGCCCGATTGAAGCGCAGTCCAACCCAAGATGCTTTGGGTGTAAAGTGGAATAATGAAAGTAGAACCATAAAGACCGAACCCAAGGATAAACGACATCACTGTACCAATCCTCAAATTTCCATTTTTTAATACCCGAAGTTCAACGATAGGATAACGGAACGTAAATTCTCTCCACAAAAAAAGGATAAATCCTACCACGGCCGTTACCGTTAGAATAATAATAACATGGCTATCGAACCAATCTTCCTCGTGCCCTTTTTCTAAAATATACTGTAAAGATCCAACAAATGCTGCCAGTAATACAATACCAAGCCAATCCACATCTTTCGCTTTTCTTTTTTCTGCATACCGAGGACTCCTCACAAACTGCAAAGTCATTAATGTGGCGGCAATTCCGATGGGAATATTGATGTAAAAAATATAAGGCCAGGAAAAATTATCAACAATGTAACCACCCAGCGGCGGCCCCAAAGTAGGGCCAATTATTACCCCCAAACCGTAGATTGCCTGCGCCATGCTTCTTTTCTCAATAGGATAAGATTCGGTAATAATGGTTTGGGAAGTCACCAACAATGCTCCACCGCCAATTCCCTGCATAAGCCGAAAAAAGACAAGCTCCCAAATATTGGTTGCATTGCCGCAAAGAAAAGAGAAAATGGTAAAGATAATAATGGAGGCCGCAAAATAATTACGCCGCCCAAACTGCTGGGAAAGCCAACTGGTCATAGGCACAATAATCACATTTCCAATGGCGTACGCGGTAATAACCCATCCAACTTCCGAAAGCGTGGCGCCCAAGTTTCCCTTCATTTCATTAAGAGCAACATTGACAATCGTGGAATCCACAATCTCCAAAAGTGCGCAAAGAATGGCTGTAATGGTAATAATGACACGTCTTGCGCCGTATTCAACTAATGAATCTTCCATACTGAAGTGTAAATGCAGTTTTTAAATCAAAATTAGAATGAAGATCCAACTGCCTATTTACTTTTTTTATTTAAGAACTACTGTGGTTTGCACGTTCATCCCTGCGCGAAGTTTTTTCATCACTGCCGGATCAAGTTTTTCAAAATCAATACGCACCGGAAGCCGTTGCACCACCTTCACGAAATTTCCACTGGCATTATCCGGAGGCAAAATTGAAAATGAAGAACCTGTCGCAGGTGAAAAAGAGGAA
Source organism: Chryseobacterium sp. 39-10 (assembly GCA_001898255.1). Lineage (GTDB taxonomy): Bacteria > Bacteroidota > Bacteroidia > Flavobacteriales > Weeksellaceae > Kaistella. The sequence goes on from MKTK01000008.1 coordinate 139,732, forward strand.
ACAACACCGCTAAATTGCTGGTCGGGGAAAGCATCAATTTTGATTTCTACCTTCTGGCCTTCCACCATTTTGGAGAGTTGGGTTTCTTTAAAATTAGCAACAACCCATTTATCATTATTGCGAACCAAGCTAAACAACTGCGAGCCGGCTTGTAAAAACTGACCTTTTTGAACAGGCACTTTCGCCACAAAACCATCTTCAGGAGCCAAAACGACGGTGTAAGACAAATTGAGTTTGGCATTATCAACATCAACCTCACGCTGTTTAACGACGGCACTGGCTACGCCAATCTGCTCAGAAGTTGCCACCGTTTGCGAATTGACAATCCCAGTTTGCTGAGAGACCTGGTTTTTTTGGTCTACCAATACCTGCAACTGTTTATCTGCAGACTGTTTTGCGGCCAATGCAGTTTCATACTGTTGTTGCGTAATGGTGTGATCTTTCACCAAATTAGCATATCTCTTCAGGTCCTGCGTTGTTTTCCACACATTCACCTTTGCAGCCTCAATCTGCGCATTGGCTGTACTGATCGCGGCTTGGGTTGAGTTGATATTTTGCGCCGCCGCATTGGTTGATGCTTTTGCCGTTTGTACATTGCTTCTGGCCGTTCCTAATGCCGCAATCGCCGACTCTAAAGCCATCTTCTGATCGCGATTGTCAAGCACAATCAATGTATCGCCTTTTTTTACAAACTGGTTGTCTTTCACTTTTACTTCGGTTACATAACCAGATATTTTCGAAATAACAGGGCTCATATTAGACGCAATTTGTGCATCATCGGTTTCTTCATGGTTTTGACCGTACGAATATGCACGGTAACCGAAGAATCCTCCAATCAGTACTACTGCGGCAAGAATAATAGGAAACAATAATGATTTTTTCTTTTTAGGTTCCGGGAAAAGTTCCGGTTCGTGGGTATTGCTCATTGTAAGTTATTTTTAGTTTGTCGGATCAGGGAATGCTTGTTAGTTTGTTGATCCCATTTTAATTAAAGTAGACAAGTAGAAAGATGGTCATTCGTATAGTGCCATTAGTTACAATCCTGATGATTGCAATAGTTTTCGGTAAGCCAACATTGCATCAGCTTTTGCATTTATAACATTCACGTTGGCAGAAATTTGTGCGGTATCGGCATCCAAAAGTTCGGTAATGGTTGCCAATCCGTTATTGTATTTGTTATTCACCACCCTATAATTTTCGTTGGCTTGTGCTGCTGCTTTTTCGTAAACACCAATTCTTTTCTGAGCGAATTGTGAGTTCTGAAAATCACGATTCACTTCAAGCTTTATCTGGTCGTACAGCAGTTCTTGGCCAAGTTCGATTTGGCGCTCCTTCGATTGTGCCTTCAGCAAAGATGAATTTTTCTTCCAGAGATTGTCCACATTATACTGCACACCAATCCCAATATTTGCCGCGTTGGTAACTGTAAGAATATTGGGTACGTCTGCAGCAATATAACCACCGGTTAGTGCAATACTTGGCCAATGTTCAGCTTTGGCAGCTTTGGTCCCAAGTGCGGCGGCCTTCTTTTGATAATCGAATGCTTGGAGATCTCTTCTGTTTGACGTCGCCTGTTCCATATAATAGGTAATGGTTTTACTATCAGGATCTGCAAGTGCTGTGATGTAGTTGGGGTCTGTTTCTATCATCGTTGTTTCAGGTAAACCCAGCATCAAATCCATATTGATATTGGCAATACTGGCGCTGTTTTGTGCGTCCAGCAACTGCAATTCCACATCCGAGGTTTGAAGATTGGCCTTTAGCCGGTCGTTCTTGGCAACAATTCCGTTGTTTTCAAGTTTCTGGAAAGATTCGTCACGCTTTTTTGAAGCCATCAGATTTTCTTCCAAAACCTTAATGGCTTGATGGGCTTTGAATAAATTATTGTAGGCCTGCGATACCGTATAAGCCATCGCCATCTGATCATTCTGAGTACTAAGTTTCGCCGCTTCCACAAGAAATTTTGCAGACTGTATTCCGTATTGTACCCTTCCTCCAGCAAAAAGCGGAAGCGAAGCAGACACATTTCCAAAAAAAGCAGAATGAGCTTTTGGCGCACCACCACCCTGACCTGAAGGCAACATTTTGAGATCCACATTGGCATTGGCGAGCGCAAGTGCACTACCGGAAACTTTAAGGGTAGGCAGCATTCCGTTTTTTGCATCAACAACATTGGCCAGTGCGTCTAGTATTTTTTGCTGATCAATCTGCAGATTTTTGGAGTTCTGAATTCCCAGTGCCACTGCTTCATCCAAGGTGAGCATTCTCTTTTCCTGAGCGCTTAATAATGCCGCTCCTAATAGTAGAAATAGCCCTAATTTATTTTTCTTCATACCCTAAAAGGTCTTTTAATATTTGTTTAATGTGCTGTCTCAAATCGTTGAAGTATTCTGTTTTATATGCTTCCTCACTACTTTTATTCCCGCTGTATTCCCTATACATCTTCAAACCATTAAATGCATAAAATACAGTCCCGATGATGGTGGCATGCGCCAATTCAACTTTTGGCTTTTTAGTAAAGACCTTATTTTCGAACCCTTTGTTCAGCAGTTCGTTATACCCGCCTATAAATCCGAGTTTGGAGCGCTTTAGAATCTCGTTGATTCTTGGATTTTTATTGGTAATTTGCTCCGTTTGCATTACCCTGTAAAATTCTTTCAGCTGCTCTACCCTATCGATATATCGGTTGACCACCATGATGAGCTTTTCCCATTCATTGAGGTTCTGCTTTGCAACAATTTCCTTCATAAAACTCGTGCTCTCTTTCATTCGGTATTCAAAAAGATTTTCCAACAATTGCTCTTTAGAACCGAAATAATACGAGATCATGGAGACATTCACATTGGCAGCCGTCGATATTTCCCGCGTAGAAGTGGCATCGAAACCCTTTTCGGCAAAAAGTTTTTCCGCAGCGAATAAAATATTTTCTTCTTTTGAAATCATGATGATCACATTTTTGACGGGTGCAAAGGTAACAAACATTTGAAATTAATCAATCGATTGATTGACTTTTTCCAACAAGTTCATTTAAAATTAATATTGCGCTGCTAAACATACTGTCCCATTGCAGGAAAACAGTTAAAAAATTCAAAGCAATATTTAAACTTCCCTTATGAGAACAGCTCTATTACAAAAAGGTTGAGAAGATCAGAAAAAGCTAAACTAACCTCTGCAGTAAATCTATAAGATCGCACAGATTATTATGATTTAAAATGAAAAGAAAAAAACGATAGCTTTCTGCAAACAATAAGATCGCGCTTTACGGTTTTTTGTGGATGTAACGGGAAAGTTTAATGCCCATGTCGGTCCACACAATTTTAGGATTGGCGTTGCGCTCCAGGTGATAGGCGGCTCCCGAAATCTCATCCAGAATTGCCACAATATTTGCCCCGTGAATATAGGAGGAAAATGCATCCCATTTGAAACCACTGGCATCAATCTTCTTATACACCAAATCACTGCTGCCGTAATTTTGCAGCAAAGCAAGGCGAAACATTTCGGCACAAAAACTAAGGAAATTTTTCTGCTTTTCCTTGTTCCATGCGGCTATTCCGCGCGCCCACAATACAATATTCTTCAGAAATTCTGGTTTCTTTTTCACCTGAAAGGCATCTCGCACCCAGCTAATGAACAGCTGGTCGAATTCAGCGTCGGATTGATCGGCATTCAATAATTTCTGTGCCAAATTCCAGTTTCCCTGCGCCTGAAAAACAAGTCCATCTATATCAAGCGTACCTGCAGCAGGATTATTTTGTAGCTTCTTCCTGATGGCTTCATCGTCTATTCTGGGAATTTCGACAACCTGCGTACGCGAAAGTATGGTGGGTAATATATGATCGGAAGATTCGGCAGTAAGAATAATGTAGGTTCCTTTTGGTGGCTCTTCCAGGAATTTTAGAAATTTATTGGCCGCAGGAATATTCATTTTATCGGCTTGCCAAACGATAAGAATTTTGCTGCCGCCTTCAAAACTCTTCAGCGAAAATTTCTGATTGAGCTCATCAATTTCGTCGGCATAAATGGTGAGTTGCTTGTTTTCAGATTCCAATATTCTGCTCCAGTCTTCATCGTCGGCATAAGGATTTTCCAGAATCATCTCCCGAAATTTTTCGTGGAAAGCCGAAGACAGCCCTGCTTTTTTTTCTTTAAAGACCGGGAAACTAAAATGCAAATCGAGGTGATTCAATGTTTCTACTTTCGAGGCAGAAGTTTCGTTTTCTTTGCGGAAAACTTCTTTGGCAAAAGCCATTGCCAATGGTAAAGTACCATAACCGTCTTTGCCCACAAACAATTGCGCATGGCTCACCCTATTATCGTTGATGCTCTCTTTCAGCAATTTGCAAAGTTTCTCCTGACCTACAATTTGTTCCCAGTTCATGGGGTAAAAATAAGAAAAACGGTTTTAATTAAAAACTTACTGTAGCTATTTTAATAGTGAGCGTTGCACTTTTTAGATGATGCCTTGGCCCATGTACTATCGCTTTTACACTTAACAAACTTTAACCAAAGGAAATTTTCACAATTCAGTAATAATTAAGATATTTGCGCATTATTTTCAAAAAATAAAGAATGAAAAAACTTTTTGTTTTACCACTCGTTGCTGCAAGCTTTTTTATGGATGCACAATCGATTGGTAATTCTCCTTACGCTGCGTTCGGAATTGGCGATGTGAAGTATGATAACACAGTGGATGTTAGCGCGATGGGCGGTATTTCTACGGCTTACATTTGGGATTTTAATAACAATTTCAATTTTAGTAATCCGGCTGCGAATAAAAACCTGCAACTCGCCACACTAAAAGTGGAGGGAACAAACGAAAACAACTTTTTCAAAACCAATGAAGGTAACTTGAACATTACCAAGCACTCAACCTATTTGTCTAATATCACGATTGCTTTCCCTATTTCTAAAAATGTGAAGTTTGGGATGGGCTACCAACCATACAGCTCTAAGAAGTATTCCATTATTCGCCAACAAAAGGTGGATGATGTTGTCAACAGGTATGATATTTTCACTGGTGAGGGATCTTTAAGTACCGTTCAGGCAGCGCTTTCCTACCAGGTTACTCCGGAATTTGCATTGGGGTTGAGAACAAATTTCTTTTTCGGAAATTTGTATGATCTGAATGAAGTGGCCTATTCGGATTCAGAATTGCTGAATGGTTACGAAACCAAAAATAAGATTAAATCATTTAATTTTACTTTAGGAACGGCCTACCAAAAAAATGTTGCCAAGGACAGAAAACTGACGTTAGGTGGAACATTTACATTTGGTAATACAGGACAAATGGAAACTTTGTACACCAACAGTACGTATTTTTACACCACAGGTCAGGTAAAAAATAATATTGCTATTCTGGATCAAAAGCAAAATAACCAGAAAAACCTGATTCCGATGGAATTCTCTTTAGGAGCAGGTTATGGCCGTGATGCTAGATGGTTTTTTGGAACACAGTTCAACTTTAAAAAAGGAGAAACCGTACAGTTTTTAGGAAATCCTTTTCAAAATCATAATTCATATCGCATTGCTGCGGGTGGTTGGTATTTGCCCAATTATAATAACTTCCGTAATTACTTTTCTCGCGTCACTTATCGTTATGGTGCATATTATGAAAAAGGCAATCTGCAACTTAACGGCACCAACATTAATCAGTTTGCAATTACCGGAGGTGTTACATTACCTTTCGAAAACCGTGGGGCAAGCCGAATGAGCGGAATTGACCTTGGGGTTGAACTGGGACAAAGAGGAACAACTGCCAACAACTTGGTTCGTCAGAATTTTGTTAATTTAAAAATAGGCATCAACTTTGCCGACCGTTGGTTTGTGAAACGTTTGTATGATTAATACATGAATTTCGCCCGAAAAATATACCGTAAAAATATAGCCGCCATCTATGGTTGTGCTATATTTTTTGCGCTTATCTCCTGTGATGAAGATCTTACGCAGATCAACAAAAATCGCAACAACAATTTTCCTTCACAAATCATTAATAACGCCAATATTATTCAGCGCGATTCCGGAATCATCAAGCTTAGGGCAACGGCGCCACTGATTGAGAAATATGAATTTATCGATTCACCTTATGTGGTGGCTAAAAAGGGAATCAGTATCCTTTTTTATGATAAAACAAAACCCAAGCAACCCGGAAAAATTACCGCTAAATATGCGAAATTTAACGAAAAAAGAAAAATGTACGAAGCCCGGGGAAATGTAAAAATCGTCACCAGCGAAAATCAAATTTTTGCCATGCAATCGGTAAAATGGGATCAGGTGAAAAGATTGATTTATACCTCCGACACCGTTTTTGTAACAGATAAAGACGGCTCCACATTAGTAGGCGCCCAAGGGATGAAAGCCAAAGACGACTTTTCCGAGTACACCTTCTTTAACAATTCGGGGAACATCAATGCCAAAAAAATACCGGAAAAGAGCAAGTAATTCATTTGTTTTGCTCTTTTAATTCTTTTCAATACATTTAATTAAATTTTCAGGAATGTACGAAGCTATCGGTTTAATGTCGGGCACCAGTATGGATGGTTTGGATATTTGCCACGCCAGTTTTGAAAAAAATACAGGCGGGACGTGGAATTATCAAATCCTGAACGCCGAAACCATTCCCTACTCCCCAACATGGGAAAAGCAACTTCGAAATGCCATCCATCTTTCTTCAGAAGATCTGCTTGCACTGCATACAGCGTACGGATTTTTTTTGGGAGAAACCACCAAAGCTTTCATTGACCGGCATCAGCTTACCGACATTGATGTCGTCAGTTCCCACGGACACACCGTTTTTCATCAGCCACAACGAAAATTTACCCTGCAAATCGGTGACGGACGTGCCATTAAAATAGTGAATAAAATTCCGGTGGTTTACGATTTCAGGAGTCAGGACGTTTTGCTGGGCGGCAACGGTGCGCCATTGGTTCCTATCGGTGATGAACTTATTTTTTCAGAATTTGACGCCTGCCTGAATATTGGCGGCTTCTCGAATATTTCCTTTAAAAAAGATGGGCAAAGAATAGGTTTTGATATTTGCCCCGTCAACATTGTGCTGAATGCGCTGTCTCAAAAACTCGGTAAAACTTATGATGAAAACGGCAGTTTTGCACGAACGGGAGTCGTTGATGAGGAAATGCTTTCCATATTAAACAGTTTGAATTATTACCAGCAAGACGCACCCAAATCATTAGGAATAGAGTGGGTAATGCAAAACATTTCGCCATTATGGTCGGATGATTCGGCGGCAAATCATTTAGCCACTTTCACTGAACATGCTGCACATCAAATTGCGGAAACATTGAACAGGCATCAATTCAGAAATGTGCTTTTTACAGGTGGCGGAACCTACAATTCTTATTTGGTGGAGTGCATAGAAGCGAAAACATCAGCTGAAATCATCATCCCCGACAACCCGGTGATCAATTACAAAGAAGCACTTATTTTCGCTTTAATGGGCGTGCTTCGGATGAATAATGAAATCAATGTACTTGCTTCGGCAACTGGAAGTTTGGCAGATCATTGTTCAGGATTATTGGTTTAATTATCGTCGAAAACATCAAGGCAAAAAATATCTTCTTGGTTCCATTTAGCAGGAAGAACAGAATAGGCAATTTGGAGAAAGGGAAATCGCGCTTAACCGACTAAAATCGATTGAGTAGAATAATGGTTGATCCGTGTATTTTTCATCGGCAATCCGTAATTTTGCAGCGTTACATGATTTCCATTTTTCAATAGTGATTTTTGTGCTATGTTTGATTTCCGACTTACCGTTTTTTATACCGTCGCCACTAGGTTGAGTTTCACCAAAGCTGCTGAAGAAATCAACATTTCTCAGCCCGCAGTAAGCAAGCACATCCGGGAGTTAGAATATGAACTGAAAACCCAACTTTTTGTAAGAAAGGGAAACAGCATCGAAATGACACCCAGCGGCAAATTACTTTTGCAATACGTGGAAAAACTGCGGAGCATTAATCGGGATTTCGAGTTTGAACTGAATGGTTTGGAGGAAATCAAGAAAGGTCATCTTAAAATTGGGTCAAGCACCACCATTGCCCAATATGTGCTTCCAGAACTTTTAGCAAAATTCAATCAATATTACCCTCAAATCAGGATTGAGTTGATTGTGAACAATTCTGAAAAAATATCCGGTTTATTAGAGAAAAATAAAATCGACATGGGTTTCGTTGAAGGTAAAATGCAGTCGATTTCCTTTACATACGAGCCCTTTCGAAAAGACGAAATTGTGCTGGTTACCAGTGCAAAAAACAGGATAAAAAAACTACTAAGCATAGAAGACTTGTATCACTATGAATTCGTTACCAGAGAAATTGGCTCGGGAACGCAGGAATATATAGAAGATGCGTTTCGGCGCCACGGCTATCGGTATGGCGATTTACAGACAGTTATTGATTTAGGAAGCAGCGAGGCCATGAAAAATTATTTAATCCATTCAAAGGCATTTGCTTTTCTCTCAGTAAGTTCCGTCTTTCATGAGGTTAAGAACAATTTGCTGCAAGTTATTGATATTGATTCTTTCTCCATTCCCCGTGAATTTTATTCGATGGTTCAAACCGGTGAGCAGTCACCAATTGTGGAACTTTTTCTGAAAACAATCAGCCATAACTAAAAGTTATTAACCATCACTTTTTTGTATGAATACAGTTGCGCAATATTGCGGAGATTTGTGCCCTAATTCAATCAAAAATGAACAAAGTATCCGTCACCAAATGGGCGTATGTTATGATTGCGGTTTTTTGCATGTCGCCGTGGTCAAACTCACCACTTTCTCTGCTTTTGGGTTTTGTTTTCGCCCTTCTTATGGCCAATCCTTTTGCGCAGTTCACCCACCGATACATCCATCTCTTATTACAAATATCGATCGTTGGATTAGGGTTTGGGCTGAATATCGAACAAGCGTTAGCCGCCGGTAAATCTGGATTTCTTCTAACGGTGTTCAGTATTTCAACCGTTTTAGTGGCGGGTTACGCATTAGGTCGGCTTTTAAAAATCGAGCAGCCGCTTGCTTATCTTATATCAGTGGGAACCGCCATTTGCGGAGGGAGCGCTATTGCAGCCGTTTCGCCTATTATTAAGGCAAAAAGTATCCAGATTTCTTTGGCACTGGCTATTATTTTCACGCTCAACTCTATTGCGTTGTTTGCGTTTCCTGTAATCGGGCATGCATTGCATTTGTCGCAACAGCAGTTCGGCTTATGGGCCGCGGTGGGAATTCACGATACCAGTTCGGTGGTGGGTGCCGCCAATCGTTACGGAGGTGAAGCACTCAAAATTGCTACTACAGTAAAATTAGCGCGTGCTTTGTGGATTATACCAGTTTCGCTGATGACTATGTTTATTTTTAAGAATGAATCAAGCAAAGTAAAAATCCCTTGGTTTATTGTTTTCTTCATCGGTGCCATTGGTCTCAACACTTTTATACCAAGTCTATCAGTGGTGACGCCTTACATTCTTACACTATCGAAAGCCGGATTGAATCTTACTTTATTTCTAATCGGGACCACTCTGACGATTTCAGTTCTTAGAACCATCAGTGTTAAACCTCTGTTACTTGCTGTTGCATTGTGGATAACTGTTAGCGTAGGCAGTTTGCTCTATATCATCAACAAGTAGTTTACTTTTTGCTGAAAACGGAGTAGAAAACTCTTCCAAGGAAAAAAATGAAAAGTTTTAAAAGAAATAATACTATTTTCGTTCTTTAAACTTCAGCAACAAAACAAAAAAGAAAAACCTTCCTCAGCAATAATTTTCATCTTTCTATTTTTGATGAGCATTATGAAAGGTTTTGGCTGCTAACTTATCTTTAATTTATGAAAAAAAACAATTCCTTTTTACTGAAAGTGATGTTCGCGACTTTTTTTCTCGCTGCATCATTTATGCTTGCCCAGCAAAACTATACCATCAGTACAAAAGTTCCGGACAGTTCGCGGCATTATACTGATATTCCCTATAAAACGGTAGATGGAAAGAAGGTTGCACTCGACATTTTTCTTCCCAAAACACAGGATCAGAAATCGTTTCCTGTCGTAATACAAATTCATGGAGGCGGTTGGGTAGAAGGAAACAAGGACATTCCGGCAGATACCTACACTGAGAAAACAGTGCTTCAATTTCTTCACAATGGCTTTGCAGTGGTGAGTATCGACTATCGCCTGGCGAGCAAGGAAGTTCATTTTCCCGCAATGATTGAAGATACCAAAGACGCCATCCGTTGGGTCAGGAAGAATGCCGCACAATATGGTTTCGACACTCATAACATAGGCACATGGGGCGGTTCTGCAGGAGGACATCTCGCGCTGCTGGCTGCCTATTCTGCAGATTCAGATTTTGTGGGTGATGCAGATCTTGCCCATTATTCATCAAAATGCAACTATGTGTTGGACAATTTTGGCCCCACAGAACTGAGTGCAATTTTTCAGGTGAATGCCGGAAAATTCAAATTGTGGATCATGAAACTTTTTGCCCCCAAAATTATTGACATTCGTAGTAAACTCATTTTTGCAGTGACGGGAAAACTCATTTCGGACCAAACTAAACCGGAGATCAACACATTCATGGATTCTATCTCGCCATTAAAATTTGTAGATAACGCTGTACCCACGCAAATCCTTCACGGCAACAAAGATCAGGTGGTACCACTCTCTGAATCTGAAAATTTGCGCACCGCACTTCAAAATCGTAACATAATCTCCGAATTGGTAATTGTTGATAAGGGGAATCATGGCTTCAGCAATATCAGTGAAGAGCAACAGAATCAGCTGGCTCAAAAAATGGTAGATTTTGCCAAGTCGCAACTTCTTCATTAGCATTAACAGGCAACATAACACAACCTGGATCACACTTTAAAACTTTTCATATATTTGAATAACAATAAATTTGAAATGATGAACACAAGTATAAGAATAGATATTCTAAACCCAAAAGCCGTTAAATTGCTTAAAAATTTGGCTGAGTTAGACTTGATTTCTATAAAAGAGGACTCAAAAAAGGGATTCACAGAGGTTTTAAAAAAATTGAGATCAAACTCTAAATCTGCACCAAGCTTGGAAGAAATAACAAATGAAGTGGAAAAAGTAAGAGCAAGACGATATGCAAAATAACTCGTTAAAAGTTATTATTGATACTAATCTTTGGATAAGTTTTCTGATTTCAAAAAATTATGCTCAACTTGATGAAATTATATTTTCTAAAAAGTGCGTTTTAGTTTTCAGTAAAGAACTATTAGAAGAATTTTTGGAGGTGATTAAAAGGCCGAAGTTTAGACGCTTTTTTAACCAGGAAGATACCGAAATGTTGATTGAAACTGTCCAAGAATATGCGGAATTTTTCGTTGTTGAAAGCAAAGCTGAAATTTGTAGAGATTTAAAAGATAATTTTTTGCTTTCACTTTCGAAAGATTCAAAAGCTGATTTTTTAATTACTGGAGATAAAGACTTATTAGATTTGAAACAATTTGAGTCTACAAAGATTATAACAATGACTGAATTTCTTGAAAATTAAGTTGAAAAGCTATATTGCATAAAGTAGTGTTGGAAAATCTAACAATGTGGTTCGACGAAGTCAAATGTGAGGTGTTGGGTTGAAAAATTTCATCTGTTTATCCGCACATATTTTTCAATTCCACATTTTTTTTATAATTTATTTTCATTAAAAATATTGTCTACACTTTGTCGAAATTGAATTTTTTGTCCAATTTAGCACATATGTCGGTGATGCTTTTGCCGATAAAATCTACAGAACGTTCTAAGAAGTAAGTTTCTAAAAATCTAATTTTTCCGTGTTACAAAAAATCCCCGACTAAAACCGGGGAAAAATTTATTTAGAGTTTAAAATCTAATTTGACATTGAAGAATCTTCCGGTGAGCCGAACCGGTACTGCGTAGACACTGCTGGTCTCGCTTCCCACATCGGTAATCCATTGATTGGCAATGGTATTCTGAATATTAAACGCATTATAAATCTGCACACCAAGGGACAGTTCTTTGAAATTTCCCCAGAAACCACCATTTACCTTATTGTCTTTCTGGTCGATAAACACTTTGGTCAGTCCAATATCCACTCTTTTGTAAGCAGGCAAACTTCTTTGGTATTGATAAGGTGCATTATAATCCGGTTTTCCTGCATCGTCAAATGAAACCGGCGTTCCAGAAGGTAATCCGCTTGCATAAACCAACGTCAGATTTACACGCATTGATGGAAATTTGGGCATATAATCCTGATAAAACATGGAGAATCTGAAACGCGGATCTGTAGGCCGCGGAATGTATCCTTTGCCATCAATATTTTCATAAACTCTGGCATAACTGGCAGAAACCCAAGAATCAACACCAGGCACAAATTCGCCGAAAAGCCGCGCATCAATTCCGTATGCATATCCTTCGGAATTGTTCTGACCCGAATAGCGAATCCGCACATTATCCAAATAGTAAGGAATCAAATTATTCAGTTTTTTATAGTACAATTCTGTAGTCAATTTAAACGGTCTTTCCACCATTTTAAATTCATAATCATTTGCAAGAATCACCTGGATAGAACGCTGCGACTTAATGTTCGAATTAAAGTTACCATTCAAATCCTTAATCTCTTTGTAGAAGGGAGACTGGTAATAAACACCGCCAGATATTTTGAAAAGCATATCCATGTCCCAATTGGGTTTAATGGCAAACTGAGCTCTGGGCGACACAATGGTTTCGTTGTTGAAATCCCAATGAGAAGCACGTACACCGGCATTCACAAAAATTCGGCTATCGCCCCAGAAGAACTTCTTCGAATATTGTGCGTACGCCGACATCCGCGTGGGCTGAATGTGGTTGGCTCCGGAAATATGATAACGCAGTTTCAGCTGTGAAGGATCCAATGTCCCTGGATTAGCCCAGTTGCGCGGAGCACTGTAGCCCAAGGAATCCACAAGTTGCCATTCATTGGTAAAATCCTGCAGGTTTTCTTTTTCGAATTTTAGCCCTAATTCATAGTCCGTATTGGCATCGGGCGAAAAACGGGTTTTCAGCTGAGCTCCATAAGTTTTAACCAAAAGATCGTTTCTTGCATGATCAATTTGTCCGCCCACATCGTAGGATACAACAGGTTCCTGCGTTACAGGATTATAGGTTTGAAGCATATAACCAGAAGCAATGGAATAATACTCGCGTTCCCTGTTCTGATACGCAAAATTATCGAGTGAGATTCTCCATTTTTTATTAGGTTTAAAGTTCAGCGAAACCGTCCCCATCATGTTTTTGTACTGGTCGTCTTCTTTACCGTTATAAGAAACGCTTAGCCGAATGGGCATCTGAAGCGTACCAAAATCAACATCTTTAATTTTTGGAAGCATTTCGTAATCATTTTTGCTCCAGTAACCAATGAAGGATGCATCCCATTTTTCATTGAATTTATAAGTAATATAGGACTGAAAATCCATGTATTGCGGGTTGAAATCGGTATCTTCATTAAGGGTGTTCAATACTAAATTGGTATTTCTATATCGACCCGAAAAAAGCGCTGCCAATTTCTTGTTTTTGGAAGTAAATCCTGTGGAAAGGCGCGCACCGATTAAGCTGGCTTCACCAGACAGCTCAAATTTTGTCGGTTGTCTGTAATAGATATTGAGTGATGAGGACATTTTGTCGCCATACCTGGCTTCAAATCCACCGGGCGAAAAATTGACGGCCTGCACCATGTCAGGATTAATGATGCTCATCCCTTCCTGCAGGGAGTTTCTGATGAGGAAAGGACGGTAAATTTCAATATCGTTAATGTAGATCAGATTTTCGTCGTAATTACCGCCACGAACCATGTACTGGGACGAAAGCTCGGTGTTGGAATTAACAGAGGGTAACGTTTTTAGGAGCCCTTCTACCCCGCCCGAAAGCGATGCAACTTGTTGCGCTTCTTTTGCCGAAATCTCGATTGAGGTAAGATCCGTCACTTTTGGCTTTCCTTTTTTTTGAAAAACAACTTCCTGAATCTGTGTTTCCTTCTCTGATTTCACAAACAGCACGTTGATATTCTGAATTTTAGGATTGGGCTTAATGGTTTTATTAAATCCACGAAACGCCTCTTTAGTGACCGACAGTGCCTGCTCCGTTGTAGCCATCGGAATTTTTACGAAACCCTTTGCATCGGTACTGAAAGTTTGGTTGTTATAGGAAACATTGGCTTCCGAAACTGCAACACCGTTTTCGTCTAAAACTTTAAGATTAATCTGCGAAAAAGCGAGCAACGGCATCAATGCCAGGAGTAAAAATATTTTTTTCAAGACAGGAAAATTTTGGCTTTAAAGATAGCAAAAAATTACAGAATTGCTTCTCGTACACGGGTTAATTTACGTAGTAAATCATCGAGCTTATCGAGTTTCAGCATATTGGCTCCATCCGAAAGTGCACAGCTGGGATCAGGATGGGTTTCGATAAAAAGTCCATCTGCTCCTACTGCAATTCCGGCTTTGGCAATGGTTTCAATAAGTTCGGGTCGGCCACCTGTAACACCGGAACTTTGGTTGGGCTGTTGCAGCGAATGTGTTACATCTAAAATGACCGGTGCATAGTGCTGCATCATGGGGATTCCTCGAAAATCAACCACCAAGTCCGTATAGCCAAAAGAATTTCCCCGTTCGATAATCGCCGTTTTATTATTCCCTGAATCTTTTACTTTTTCCACTGCAAACTTCATGGCTTCAGGCGACAGGAATTGACCTTTTTTCAGCGTTACACATTTTCCGGTTTTCGCAGCGGCAATCAAAAGGTCGGTTTGACGCACCAGAAATGCAGGAATCTGCAAAACATCAACATATTGTGCTGCCAAAGCGGCATGCTCGTTCTCATGAATATCAGTGGTGGTAGGAATATTGAAAGTTTCTCCTACTTTTTTTAAAATCTCCAGCGATTTTTCTTCTCCAATGGTGGTGAATGAATCGACGCGGCTTCGGTTGGCTTTCTTGAAGCTTCCCTTAAAAATGTAAGGGATTTTATACTGGTCTGTAATTTTTATTATTTTTTCGGCAATGCTAAGCGCCATATCTTCGCCCTCTATGATGCACGGACCGGCAATAAGGAAAAAGTTTTTCGAATCTTTGTGATGAATGTTCTCAAGATATTGAATCATGCTGAATGTAAATTTTAAAGAGGTAAATAACAGCAAATTTAAGCAATTTCCCTGTTCTTTTGAGGGGCAATAGAATTACAACTTTCTCAGGATTTTTTCCACTGTGTTGATGTTGCGAGAAGTCAGTTGATCTTTCAAGGACTTTTTGCCCAAAATCTTTCCAAATGCAGATTGCAGCGTAAGTCCTTTTGGAAGGTTCCAATAAAAGGTTTTATCCACAATGCATCCTTGCTCATCGTTTGCTGGCAGATGAAGGTTGAATTCCTGCTTAAGAATTTGCTCAACACCATCAGTTCCGAAAAAAACATAAACATGCTTTTCTGGCGATGGCTCAAAAGGGTTTTGTGTAGCAATCTGCTGAATTTCGCCAAAACTTTTAATGAACAAAAATGCGTCATAACTGAAATGATCCGACATCATTTTTTCAAGAATGGTTTTCAAATCTTCTTTTTTATAGTCGGATGAAAACAAAATATTTCCTGAAGCCAAAATCGATGAAACATCCTGCAAACCAGCATTAGAAAATATCTGACAAACCTCTGCCATTTTCATTGCCGTACCATTCACGTTGACGCCTCGCAGGAAAGCACAAAACCGCTCCATTCCGAAGGTACTTTATTGGGTGGCTTTAATGACTGCCGTTGTGATTTGCTCCTCTTTTTCTTTCGCATAGGTGGAATCATAAGGATTCATCACATCAAATAAATAGGTGTAAAATGGTGTAATCTTCTGAACACCATCTGCTTTTTCTATCGCTTTCTCTTTACCCATCTGTTGCAAATCTTTCACAAATGCATTAAATCTTTTATCGATAGGTTCCAGCGATTTCACTAAATAATCGTACCCTTTTTCCTTTTGACCCACTTTTTTATAGGCATCCGAAACTGCTGCAGTCACCAGCGAGTATTCCACAGGTTTCTTACGCATTTGCCGGCTCACAAAACGTTGTTCATAGGGCGACAGTGAAGCGTAGTAATCGTATTCTTCAAAGATTCCTTTCTTCAGTTCATCGGCAAGTTTTAACCCTTTCGCTTCCTGACCGGAAACAATATATCCGTAAACAATGGAACTGAGTGATCGCGGATCGTTGTATTTCTGAACCGGAATCTCGCGGGAAGCCAAATCCAATATTTCGATTGCTTTTGCTTTCTGCCCCGAAAGTGCGAGTGCTTCTGCAGCGCGGCTTGCCGAACTTCTGTAACTTACAATATTCTGGGTGCAGGTTTCATCAAAATGAACATTCAAATCTTTGAAATTTCCCCATTTATAATTTTTCACAATATTGTAAAGGGAGTTAGCATCCACCCTGCCCATTTCACCATCTTCTCTTTCTTCTGTTTTAATGGGGACCAGTCGGTAGCTGAATCCGTCGAACTGAAGATAATCGCCCAGGTAAAAGATATTTTCGGCATCATAAATACCGCCAGAAGAAAAGTTGATTGGCCTGTCCCAATTGAAATTAGCCAAAATATCAAGCATCATCAGGTTATTCTTAAACATGCTGTTGCTGCTGTATTTAATCATAATCTGATCCACCGCTTGTGGCAAATCCTGAGGTTTAATGATTCCTGACTTTACGGCATTCTGCTTGTTGACCGGCAAAACAAAATTGGATACCGGAAGGAAATTGAATTTTTCATATTTGGCCTCGCCAAAAAGCATTTTCAGGATCTCATCTTTATCCGCCGATTTGCTTTTCAGGAAGTTGACCGCTTCTTTCATCGTCATCGAATCTTGCTCAAGATACTTTCTGAAGGGTGCCATTTCGGTTTCGGGCGCTCCTTGATCTTTAAGGTTGGCAAATATATTTTTCCATTCATCTTTGCTCATCAGATAAATCTGATCATTGGAACCATCACGGTATTCTTCGTGCACTAAAGTGGAAGGAACGGGCATAGAATTGTAGGTTCTCCTTTTCACCTGATCGATATTCCAAGGCGTAGAAAGCAGTGTGAAGTTTACAACTTTTACATCTGGCCGTAAACCAGACGTTTCCTGCATTCCCCAAATGGGATAGGTATCATTGTCGCCATACACAAAAAGAATATCATTCTTGGGCAGCGATTTTAACGTGGAATATGCATAATCGTATGCTGCATATCGATGACTTCGGTCGTGTGAATTATAGTTCTGAAAACCCATCATTAAAGGAATACCCAAAAGAACAACGCCTGCGACGATATTGACGGCGCTTGATTTCACCTTTTCCTGAAAGAACCATAATATCGCGGCTGCTCCCAAACCAATCCAGATGGCAAATGCGTAAAAAGAACCTACCATGGCATAATCTCTTTCGCGCACTTCAAATGGTTTCACTCCTGTATAAAAAATGATGCCTACACTGGTCAATATAAAAAGTGATAGAATGGCATAAAATCTTCCAAAATCACGGTTGAGTTGAAAAAAGAAACCGATAAGACCCAGAATCAGCGGAAGGAAGAAAAACTTGACCGTACTTTCATTTTTAAAAGTGGAAGGCATTTTACTTTGGTCGCCCCACATGGCATTATCGATAAATGGAATCCCTGATATCCAGTTTCCGCGGTTGTTTTCCATGTTTCCTTCGAGGTCATTCTGCCGACCAACAAAATTCCACATGAGGTATCTTACAAAATAGTATCCATTCTGGAACGTAAAGAAATAATCTAAATTCTGCGCCAAAGAAGGTCGCTGAACGTGGATTAAATTGTAAGGTTTTACTTTAAGATAATCGGATGCCTTAATGGAACCGTCTTCATATTTCCTTCTTAAATCTTCAAAAATTTTCTTGGCTTCCGGATTATCGGCGACATCTTCGTTATCATAATTAAAGGAAAAATCGGGTGCACCATACATGGAAACATAATTCTCCATCACACTTTTATCCTCATTGAACATTCTTGGAAGGAAGCTAACCTGATCT
>MKTK01000008.1:157786-176979 GCA_001898255.1 Chryseobacterium sp. 39-10
CGGTAGGTTCCTGTTTTTTCATCTTTCTCGTAAACATCTCCTGTTTTCTGGCTTTTAAAACTTCCGTCTTCGTTTTTCTGAATGCCATTTGCATCAAGATAAGCGGTGTAATTTTGCCCATAAGAGGTTGGCCAGTCTCCGTACTGTTCCCGGTTGTAGTAATCGAGCATACCGATCGCGTTGTCTGGATTATTCAGGTTCATCGGTGGATTAGCCGTTGCCCGAATAGGAATCACCATCCAACAAGAAAAACCGATCACCATATAGATAACCGATAATACCACGGTTTGATATATACTTTTGCCACTTCTTCTGGCATATTTAATGGCATAATAACATAATGCAATCAAAACAATAAAGCCAATGACCGTTCCGGAGTGAAATGGCATACCCAACCCATTAACTGCAAAAATCTCCATCTTGCCAAAAAGCGTCATAATGAGCGGGAAAATACCTTTAAAAACAACACCCAAAATCACAAGCGTAATAAGGTTAGCCCACATAAAACTCTTCCACGAGAAATCATAATTTCTTGCATAATACATTAAGCAAACTGCTGGTATCGCAAGCATACACATCATGTGAACCCCAACAGATAAGCCGGTTACAAAAAATATTAAGATGAGCCATCTTTCGTTATCCACATCGTGGTATTCGTTTTCCCATTTGGTGATGAGCCAAACCAAAAGAGCGATGAACATGGATGCCATGGAATAAACCTCGCCTTCCACTGCCGAAAACCAAAACGTATCGGAGAATGTGAAACAAAGGGCCCCCACTGCACCAGCAAATAAAATAGAAATTTCCTGACGTAGGGCAATTTCGTTAAAATCTTTATTAAATAAGCGGCGAACCAAGTGTGTAATAGTCCAGAAAAGGAACAGAATGGTGAATGCACTGAACATGGCCGACATGGCATTGATCACCACGGAATAATTTTCACCATTGCCCAATGCAAAAATAGCTGCAACTGCGCCCACCAATTGAAAAAGAGCGGCTCCTGGAGCATGCGTTACCTCTAACTTTACTGCTGAAGAAATATATTCGCCGCAATCCCAAAAACTGAAATTGGGTTCAATGGTGGATAAATAGGTAAAAAAGGCAATTACGAAGATAATCCAACCAAGAACAGTATTCCACTGCTTAAAACTCCAATTTTTCATAAGCAAATTTCAATCCTGCGAAAATAAGGTTTTTGATCTGTTCTGCGTAGTTTTTAACAAAATTTAAATTTGGCGTGATTTTTGCGCTCAGCTGTGCGAATTATATTCACTCTTTTACAAATAGGGCATCCTGCTGAATAACTGCTTGCAAACATTGTTACGTAATTAATTTTTCGTAATTTTGCATTCGGTTTCATAGTGAAAAAATGACGAAAAATGACTAATGTCTACGATAACATTCTTGGTTTAATCGGCAATACTCCGATGATTAAACTAAACAACGTGGTGAAGGATATTCCTGCAACCGTATATGCGAAACTCGAATCTTACAACCCGGGACATTCTACCAAAGACAGAATAGCGGTACACATCATCGAAGCTGCTGAAAAGCAAGGATTACTGAAACCTGGTTCCACCGTTGTGGAAACCACTTCCGGGAATACCGGTTTTTCTATTGCGATGGTTTGTATCATTAAAGGTTACCACTGTATCCTTGCCGTAAGTGACAAGACAAAAGCAGAAAAGATAGCGTATCTAAAGTCTTTGGGAGCAACAGTTTATATTTGTCCTGCCAATGTGCCCGCAGATGATCCCCGTTCGTATTACGAAGTAGCAAAAAGGATTGCAGCTGAAACACCCAACTCTATTTATATCAATCAATATTTTAATGAACTGAATATTGATGCACATTATCAAACCACTGGCCCCGAAATTTGGGAACAAACTGGTGGAAAAGTGACTCACCTTATTGCATGTACTGGGACAGGAGGCACACTGTCGGGCTCTGGGAAATTCCTGAAAGAGAAAAATCCCAATATTCAGGTGATTGGCGTAGATGCTGACGGATCGATCCTGAAAACATTCCACGATACAGGTCACATCAACAAAGACGACATCCATCCTTATCAAATAGAAGGAATGGGAAAAAACTTGATTCCTGGTGCGCTCCTTTTTGACAAAGTGGATGAATTTGTTCGGGTAAATGATGAATTATCGGCTTACCGAACACGTGAAATAGCATTGAAAGAAGCCATTATGAGCGGTTATACCAGTGGCGCAGCTGTGCAGGGACTCATTCAGTACGCAAACGCTCATCCTTTTAAGAAAGAAGATGTGGTGGTGGTTATTTTCCCAGATCACGGTTCGCGATACATCACTAAGGTTTACAGCGATAAATGGATGGCTGAACAAGGATTTGTAAATAACTGTGTACACAACTACGATGAAGTGTTCAAAACTGAATTAATAAAGTAAAAAACATTCAATAAACAATTTAAAAGAACCTTTTGTCATGCTACAAAAGGTTTTTTTAAAGGAATAATCGTTAACTTTGTTTGTTACTTTTATTCTATCAATAAACCCTTAAAATAATGACAGATATTTTTGACCGGTTAAAGGAAAACCCGGGTCCGCTGGGACAGTTTGCAGATTATGGAGAAGGATACTTTGTGTTTCCTAAACTTGAAGGAAAAATTGGTCCACGAATGAAATTCCAAGGAAAGGAAGTGATATTTTGGAGTGCCAATGACTATTTGGGGCTCTGCAATCATCCAGAGGTTCTGGAAGCTGATGCCAAAGCAGCGGCAGAGTATGGCATGTTTTATCCTATGGGAGCACGAGCAATGTCTGGCGAAACCGAGCAACATCAGCAATTGGAAAGGGAATTAGCTGCATTTGTAAACAAAGAAGCAGCTTACTTGCTCAACTTCGGATATCAGGGCATGCTTTCGACTATTGATGCATTGGTGAGCCGCCACGACGTCATTGTATATGACGCCGATTCACATGCTTGTATTGTAGATGGTGTTCGCCTGCACATGGGCAAAAGCTTTACCTACAAACACAACAATATCGACAGTTTAGAGAAAAATTTAGAAAGAGCCACCAAAGTTGCCGAAGAAAATGGAGGAGGAATTTTAGTTGTGACTGAAGGGGTTTTCGGAATGCGTGGTATGCAAGGGAAACTGAAAGAAATTTGTGCATTAAAATCCAAATTCAACTTCCGTTTGTTGGTTGATGATGCACATGGTTTTGGAACACTGGGAAAAACCGGTGCTGGAACGGGTGAAGAACAAGAATGTCAAGATCAGATCGATGTTTATTTCTCCACCTTTGCCAAATCGATGGCGGGTTTTGGTGCATTCATTGCAGGAGATAAAGACATCATCCGAATTTTGAAATACAACTTAAGGTCTCAAATTTTCGCTAAATCTCTTACCATGCCCATGGTTATTGGTGGCTTAAAGAGATTAGATTTACTTCGCTCAAGACCTGAGATCAAAGCAAAACTGTGGGAAAACGTTAATAAGCTCCAAAATGGGCTTAGAGAGAGAGGTTTCAACCTTGGCAATACCAATACATGCGTAACCCCAGTGATGATGCAAGGAACACCAGTAGAAGCTACTCTTTTGGTGAAAGACCTTCGTGAGAAATATGGCATTTTCACTTCTGTTGTGGTATATCCTGTAATTCCTAAAGGAATGATTTTATTGCGCTTAATCCCTACGGCGTCCCATACCGATGCTGAGATTAACGAAACACTTGCCGCATTTGAAGCCATCCACGAAAAGTTGGTTTCAGGATATTACAAAGATCAGGAGCAGAAGCTATTGGAGGAAGAAAACCTATCCTTTAAACCGATTTAGCATATTTCAGCATTTATGTACTGTATAAACCGTCTGAAATTCAGGCGGTTTTTTTATGATTTAGAAACAAATACAATGAAACAAATCCTTATTACAAAAAACGATTTTACCCGCATTCACAAGTCTATTAGTGATGCAAAGCAAAACAACTCCATCACCAAACCGGAAGCAGAAAAGCTGTTGACAGAGTTGCAATCGGCTAAAGTGGTGAAATCTGAAGAAATCCCATCCGATGTGGTGACTATGAATTCGATTGTTAAATTTCACTTTCAAAACAATCAAAAGCAAATGCAATTTCAAATTGTATATCCGCACCATGCTGATTTCAAGAACGGAAAAGTGTCTATTTTCTCTCCGGTTGCGGCAGCGTTAATCGGTTATGGCGTCAACGACGAGATCGACTGGATTGTGCCATCCGGAAGCACCAAGATTATTATTGATGAAATTGTTTATCAACCCGAAGCTGCAGGTGATATGGATCTTTAATACAATGAATCAACGACCCATTAAACCAAAAAAAATCCCGTTCTGTTATTTCAGAACGGGAATTTGCTATTTTACTAAAAATTACTCTGCAAGAATAATTCCTTTGTTATGACTAAATTCAATCACTCCGCTTTTTACAGGGAAAGAAAACACGCTTTCTTTCTCGTTTTCCTTGGTGAAATAGTGGGCAAAATTTTCAGCAATCTCATTGGTATATACTTTTACTTTACCTCCGATTAATGAAGCCACTATTGCCGCGTGATCTTTCATGATCTGAAAATCACCATTTTTTCCCGGAAGCAAAACAGAATTCACTTCGCCTTCAAAAACGACAAACTCAGGAGTTAATATTTTTATGTTCATCTAAACAAATTTGAGATTCGAGATTCGAGATTTGAAACTATTTGATTAGAATTTCAAAACTCAAATTTCAAATTGTTAATAATTTTATGCGTTTTCTGCCAACATTTTTTGTCCGTGTTCGATGGCTTCCTCAATGGTTCCTTTAAGGTTGAACGCAGATTCCGGAAGGTGATCCAACTCACCGTCGATAATCATGTTAAATCCTTTGATGGTGTCTTTAATATCTACCAAAGCTCCTTTCAAACCAGTAAACTGTTCTGCCACGTGGAATGGCTGCGAAAGAAAACGTTGCACTTTTCTTGCACGATATACCGACAATTTATCTTCTTCGGAAAGTTCTTCCATACCAAGGATTGCGATAATATCTTGCAATGCTTTGTATTTTTGAAGGATTTCTTTTACACGCTGTGCACAATCATAATGCTCATTACCTAAGATTTCGGGCGTAAGGATTCTTGAGGTAGAAGCCAATGGATCTACCGCTGGATAAATACCTAATGAAGCAATTTTTCTATCCAATACCGTAGTGGCATCCAAGTGGGCAAATGTTGTTGCCGGCGCAGGGTCGGTTAAGTCATCCGCAGGAACGTAGATCGCTTGCACGGAAGTAATTGAACCATTTTTGGTGGAAGTAATTCTCTCTTGCATTGCACCCATTTCTGATGCCAATGTAGGTTGGTAACCCACTGCAGAAGGCATACGACCTAAAAGCGCAGACACTTCGGAACCTGCCTGTGTAAAACGGAAGATGTTATCCACAAAGAAAAGTACGTCTCTTCCTTGTCCTTGTCCGTCCCCGTCACGGAAATATTCTGCCACTGTTAATCCGGAAAGTGCAACTCTTGCTCTTGCTCCCGGTGGTTCGTTCATCTGTCCGAAAACGAAAGTACATTTTGAGTCTTTCATTTCTTCAAGATTCACTTTGGAAAGATCCCAACCTCCATTTTCCATGGAATGCATAAAATCTTCTCCATATTTAATAATGCCGGATTCCAGCATTTCTCTTAAAAGATCATTTCCTTCTCTGGTTCTTTCACCAACACCTGCAAAAACGGAAAGACCACCGTGACCTTTCGCAATATTGTTGATCAGTTCCTGAATCAATACTGTTTTACCTACACCTGCTCCACCGAACAAACCAATTTTACCTCCTTTTGCATAGGGCTCAATGAGGTCAATTACTTTAATTCCTGTAAAAAGAACCTCTGCCGAAGTGGAAAGCTGGTCAAATTTAGGAGCTTCTCTGTGAATTGGCAAGCCACCTTCTTTAGAAATGGGCTTAATTCCGTCAATAGCGTCACCTACCACATTAAACAAGCGTCCGTAGATACCATCGCCAACCGGCATGGTAATTTGGTTTCCTGAACCCACTACTTCCTGCCCTCTCTGCAGCCCGTCGGTTGCATCCATTGCGATACATCTTACCGAGTCTTCACCGATATGCTGCTCTACTTCAAGAACAACTTTGGTACCGTCTTGTCGGGTAATTTCCAGTGCGTCGTAGATCTTTGGAAGTGCTTCCACATCTGCAAAAACCACGTCAATAACCGGACCGATAATTTGAGAAATTTTTCCTTTAATTTGGTTTGCCATTGCTAAATTTTTTCGTGTGTGCAAATATAATGATATTTAGCAAATCTGCAACCGACTGGAGAGAAGATTTTTTTCATATTTCAACATACTGCAAATCATGCAAAACAAACCCTTTTCAACCCAATTTTTTAGTGTTGTATTATGGTATTTTTGCCGTGATTCATCGCTGCAACAGTAAAGTAAAACGAAGTCAAACGTTTCTTAAGATTTATCAACGACGGGACGATTTTTTTTGCATCAAGCCAATTTTGATCTTTTGACTTAAAAAAGATACTTTTGCATATCCAAAACAAATCAAATTGCTCATCACCAATAACCTATCAGATTATTTTTCAGCAACGCCTCTAGCATTGTCCATCGGGATGTTCGATGGTGTTCATCAAGGTCATCAAAGCATCATCGGAAAGCTAAATAATATGGCGCTCGAAAAAAAATTAGAGTCTGCTGTTTTTACCTTCTGGCCGCATCCGCGCAAGGTTTTTAACCCTAATGATGAACTTCATTTGCTCAACACCATTAGCGAAAAAACGTATCTTCTTCAGAAAAACGGGGTTCAGCATCTATTCTTAAAAGAGTTTGACGAACCGTTTCGAAACCTTTCCGGCGAAGCATTTGTAAGGGAAATTCTTGTGCAAAAACTCAATGTAAAATATTTAATCGTCGGGCATGACCATACTTTTGGAAAAAACAAAAGCGGTGATTTTGACCTTTTACAGCAATTGGCACCAGAACTTGGTTTTGAAGTAGAACAGGTGCAACCCGTTTTTTTTCAGGATAAACCAATTAGCTCCACGCAGATTCGAAAGGCATTGTTGGCAGGAAATGTGAAGGATGCCGCTTCAATGTTGGGGTATTTATATTCAGTTTCCGGAACGGTGGTTCATGGTAAAAAAATTGGCAGAACCATCGGATATCCCACCGCCAATATCGCGGTAGATTCCTTAAAACTTTTGCCTAAAAAAGGCGCTTACATCGTAGATGTTTTTGTTAAAAATCAACATTATAAGGGAATGCTGAGCATTGGTACCAACCCTACCGTCAACGGACACTCGCTGACCACCGAAGTGTATATTCTCGATTTCAATGAAGAGATCTATGGTGAAGAGATTTCGGTAAATTTTCGAGAGTTTCTTCATGATGAAATCAAATTCGAATCGTTGCAAAAACTGATTGAACGGCTGGATGAAGATCGGCACCTTACTGCCAATTATTCTTTCTAAAAGCTTTTTGTAAGATTTTTTGTTTCAGGAATTCAAAACCTCCTCTTTTGTTTTACGGGTAAGCGAATTGAAAATCAATTCATAAGAAGCGTCCAGCAACTGCAGAATAAGCGCTGGCTTTAGCCCATCACATACAACGGTATTCCAATGGGTTTTGTTCATGTGATAAGCGCCGGTAATCTGCGGATACTGCTCCCGAAGCTCGGCACTCCACTCCGGATCGGTTTTTACGGAAATGGTAAGCGGCTGTTTTTCCAGCGGAATAAGGCAAAACATTTTACCACCCACTTTTAAGACGAGCGTTTCATTATCGAAAGGAAAGGTTTCTTCCACTCCCTTTTTGGTATTGCAATAGCCAAGCATTTCAGTAATGTCCATTTTAAAAATCAAAAATTGTTTAAAACAAAATTAGTAATTTTAACCATTATTTGATCATTATGAAAGCTTTGGTTATTGGCGCAACAGGTGCCACAGGAAAAGATCTGGTAAAAAAACTTCTTGCCGATCAGGATTTTGATCAGGTTGACGTTTTTGTACGAAAACCTTTGGGCGTGGAAAACCCCAAACTTACTGCTCACATCGTCAATTTCGACCAACCCGAAGAATGGAAAAATTTGGTGAAAGGTGATGTGGCCTTTTCATGTTTAGGCACAACACTAAAAGCTGCCGGAAGCAAAGAAAAGCAATGGAAGGTAGATTTTGATTATCAATATGAATTTGCCAAAATAGCCAAAGATAATAATGTGGGCGATTATGTTCTGGTTTCTTCATACGGGGCCAATTCGCAGTCCAAAATTTTCTACTCGCGGATGAAAGGTAAACTGGAAGAGCAAGTGAAAGGTCTTCATTTCAACAAAATCACTATTTTTCAACCGGGTATGCTAGAACGTAAAAGCAGCGACCGAAGCGGTGAAGTGCTGGGTGGTAAAATTATTAAATTCGTCAATAAGTTCGGACTGTTCGAAAGCATGAAGCCATTGCCCACTGATGTTTTGGCACAAGCCATGATCAACTCTTCAAAAATCAAATCGAATGGTTATTCCAAAATAAAACTGGGCAGCATCCCAAGTTTTGCAGAAAAAACTCAATTTATAAAATAGAAAAAAGTCCTGACAAGAGGACTTTTATTTATTCATCACTTTGATTTTAGAATGCCGTGATTTATCTGCGAGGTTATCAATTTCTAAACCAACTTACACCTTCATAATTTCCGCTTCTTTCACTTTAAGTTGGTCCTCACAAAGTTTTACGTATTTATCGGTAAGCACCTGTATTTTAGCTTCAGCGTCCTTAATTAAATCTTCCGAAACATTTTCAATCTTTTTCAAATCCTTCATTCCTTCCTGTCTGGCATTTCTGATGGTGATTTTACTTGATTCACTCTCAGATTTGGCTGTTTTTGCCAGATCGCGCCTTCTTTCTTCTGTTAATGGTGGCACATTCAATATAATATTTTCGCCATTATTTGAAGGGGCAAAACCCAGGTTCGAATTGATAATTGCTTTCTCAATGGCTCCAATCACGGTTCTGTCCCATGGCTGAATAGAGATGGTCATCGCATCAGGAATCATCACATTGGCCACTTGCGCAAGCGGCGTTGGAGCACCGTAGTATTCAACCATGACATCCTGCACCATTGCAGTGGAAGCACGGCCGGCGCGTATTTTCTGAAAAGCATGATCAAGGTGTTTCAATGCAGCATCCATTTCCTGCTTCACCACGTCGATTGTTAAATTTATTTCTTCCATAAAAGATTTTTTTTTAAGCTGTTGACCGTTACAAATTCACCAAAGTTCCAACACCTTCTCCCTCCACAATTTTCAGTAAATTGCCTTCTTTATTCATATCAAACACGATAATGGGCAAGTTATTTTCGTGGCTTAGCGTAAAGGCAGTCATATCCATTACTTTCAGTCCTTTTTCAAAAACTTCCTCAAAGGTTAAAGAATTAAACTTAACGGCATTTTCAAATTTTTCAGGATCCATATCGTAGATGCCATCTACCCGGGTTCCTTTTAAAATAACATCGGCATCAATCTCGATAGCTCTTAAAGTTGCCGCTGTATCAGTCGTAAAATAAGGATTTCCTGTTCCTGCACCAAAGATCACCACTCTACCCTTTTCTAAATGTCGCACTGCTTTTCTTTTGATAAAAGGTTCGGCCACTTTATCCATTTCAATAGCAGATTGCAATCGGGTAAAAATTCCTGCATCTTCTAAAGCTCCCTGTAAAGCCATTCCATTAATTACAGTAGCTAGCATGCCCATGTAATCACCTTGCACCCTGTCCATCCCTTTAGCAGCACCAGCCAAACCGCGGAAAATATTTCCTCCTCCGATGACGATGGCGACTTCACAACCTTTATCCACTACTTTTTTAATCTCTGCAGCATACTCTTTCAGCCGGTCGTTATCAATACCATACTGTCGGTTTCCCATTAATGCTTCGCCACTTAGTTTCAGGAGAATTCTTTTGTACTTCATTTTTGCTTAGATTACTTTTTTTAGCTTTGCAAATATAAGGAAACGCAAATAATTCCGTTAATAGAATTATATTTCGACAGAAATATTTTTTAAGATTTCAAGAATAATTTATTTTTGCAGCATTACATTTGTTTTGAAAAAAATATTGGCCACATCGGCTCTCTTTTGTTCGGTTTTTTTATTCTCGCAAGTGGGCGAGACTGTTTACCCTTTTCTCAACATACCCGTTTCGGCACGACAAGCGGCTTTGGGTGGCGATGCAATTTCGGTGCGTGATAATGACGTCAGCTTTTCAGCCGCTAATCCTGCGCTGATGAATCTGGACCAAGATCGCATGATCAGTGTCAATTACGCATCCTACCTAGCCGGTTCGCAATACGGAACATTGAGCTATGTAAGAGATTTGAGCGAAGGTCACCTGATCGGATTCAATGCTAAATACATGGATTATGGCAAAATGCCAAGAACAGATGAAAGCGCAACCATTAACGGTGAGTTTGGTGCAATGGATGCTTCCTTGGGGCTAAGTTACGCCTATCAGTTTGAAGAAGATTGGACCATCGGAGCCAATGCAAGTTTTGTCACCTCCAAAATTGATACTTACACCTCAATGGCAGTTGTGGGAAGTGCAGGTGTTACTTATCACAACAACCAAAGTAACGAAACGATAGCGTTGGTTTTCAGAAATTTTGGTTACCAATTTCGCCCCTTCAATGGAGAGAGAGAAAGAGTCGCCTTTAGGGTTGATTTGGGATATACGAAAGTTCTGGATGAATTTCCACTGGCATTTACCATTACCGCACATGATTTGCAAAAACTGAATATTTCTCAGGATTTCAATAACAATGGTCAGGAAATTCACTGGTCCAGAAAAGTGCTGGATCATTTATCTGGCGGAATAGAGATTTTTCCACAGCAGGCCTTCAATGTTCGGCTGGGCTATAATGTAAAGCGTGGGAATGAACTCGCCGTACTCGATCAGAGAAGTTTTGCGGGCCTATCGGCCGGTTTTGGATTAAAAATTTCTTATTTTAAGTTCGATTATGCACACGTAAGATATCACAATTCTTCCAACGTCAACATGTTTGGCATCACGCTGGATCTGATTGAAATTGGTGGCAACCGCAGATAAATCCACATTCGAAGAACCGTTGGCTAAAACTAAAATAATTAGGGAATTCCAAAAAAATTCAGGAAATTTGTTGCATGAGAAAACCTGTAATCGCTATTGACGGCTACTCCTCCACTGGCAAAAGCTCTATTTCTAAGGTAATTGCAAAAAAATTGGGTTTAGTACACATGGATACCGGTGCACTTTATCGTGGCGTCACTTATTTTGCCAATACACATTACAGCAATCACAACGGTGAGCCGGATCTGGAACAACTGGTGAAAAACCTCGGTAAAATAAAGCTTGAATTTCGGAAAGAGCATGATGATTTAGTTCTTTACCTGAATGGTGAAGATGTTTCAAAAGCCATTAGAACAAACGAAGTTTCGCAGAATGTAAGTTTGGTGGCAGCCAAAAAGGAAGTTCGAGATTTCTTGATGGAAACCCAACGCTCCATTGCCGATAAAGGCGGTGTTATTATGGACGGCAGAGATATTGGCACTGTAGTTTTGCCCCACGCGGATTTTAAATTTTTCCTGACCGCTAGTACCGATGAGCGTGCGAAACGAAGATTTTTGGAATTGAAAGGGTTAGGTATTGAAACCGATATTGACACCGTTCGAAACAACCTCCTGACGCGAGATAAAATTGATAGTGAGCGCGATGTTGCCCCATTAAAGAAAGCAGATGATGCCATTTTAATCGATAATACCACACTCGATAAAAACCAGACTATCGAACTGATTGTTTCTTATTTAAAAGATTTTTAACATAATTTTAAGACTGAGATTTTTTTTCGTGGTACATTAATTGTAACTTTATAGAAAGAATCTTGCAATTGTGCAAAATCTTACTAACAATTAAAAAATCAAATACAATGGCAAAAAAAGGTAACAACACAGCGGGAGTATTGGCAGGATTACTTGCCGGCGCAGCAGCAGGTGTAGTTTTGGGTATGTTATATGCACCCGAAGAAGGTAAAGAAACCAGAAAAAAAATCAAAAACAAAGCAAATGATCTTAAAGATCAGGCAGCAGATCAGTACGAAAAAGTTTCTGAAAAAGCTAAATCACAGTTTCATGATGTTTCTGGAAAAGTGAAAGATCAATACAACAACATTACTTCGCAAGTAAAAGAAACTGCCGACAAAGTGGCTTCTACCGTAAAAGATGGCTACGAAAAGTACAAAGATCAGGCAATCGCTAAAACGACTGAAGTAGTAAAAGATGTTGAAAACGAATTGGACGGACTTAAATCTTAATATTTATCCGTTTTTATTCTCCTCAAAATAAAAAGGGACTTTGCAGTGAAGTTCCTTTTTTTGTAACTTTAAAAAAAATATTATGCTCGACTTGGTAAAGGAATACGCCTCCAAACGGATCGATTTGCTGAAAATGGAAGCTGCCGAAAAGTCATCGCTTACGGCAGGAATGTTCACCGTTTTTGCGATTGCAATTGTTGCCGGATTGTTTTTTATACTGTTGCTGAACATAGGCATCGCTTTGCTCATCGGAAAATATATAGGTAACTATGGCTATGGTTTGCTTATTGTGTCGGGGTTTTATTTGTTGGTTTTAATTATTGTACTTTTAGCCCGTCGTTCTATTGTGAACGGTGTGGCCAATAAGATCATCAAATCATTTAACGAGTAGTATGGGAACAAGATACAACAGCTTGGAAGAATTACGCCGAAAGAAAGCTCTGCTGAAGCAAGATGTTTCGGAGATGGAAAACCTCCTCACCTTCCAGAATGCCAAAGAAAGTTTAAGTGCCATGACGAACGGTTTCACTGATCAGTTCCTGAAAGAAGAAACGGAGCCCGATGGTGAAAAAAAAGTAGCCCTTAATACCAACGCTATTGTGAAACAAATTTCCGATACCGTGACCGGAAATATCCTCAACAAAAACACCCTCTATAATATCGCAAAAAGTGACGCCGGAATGAATGTGGTGGAAAATGCAATAAAACTCGGCGCTGTAACTTTTGTCGGGAATTATGCCAAAAAAAGCTTCTACAACTCGAGCTGGAAAAAGAAAATCATTGGTATTGCCCTCATCTATGTCGCCCCTTTTGTCCTTAAATTTCTGCGTAAAAAACTGGAAGATTATCAACAGAAGAAAACCACTTCCAGCTTAGAACAGTTGATCTAAAAATTCATAGCTGTGTTTTTCAGCACTATAAAAGTCAACTTAAAAAATTAACCGCACTCAATGCTCATGCGAATATTGAGACTTTCGTGGCAAAATTCTTCTTCATTACCAATCGTAAACGATATCACGCCAAGCGGCGACAGCTAACCTACGTGCTAAATATTTTACATATATTGAGCGTTTAGTATTCCGCGTTAAAATACGATCGACACAACATTTCTTCAAAATTCAAAGCACGCATCAAAACTTAATTCCTATCTTTGCTTTGTAGTCAATGTTCTTTTACATCTTTCATCAAACAGAAAAGGTTTTGCTTAACGCAGATTAATCGGGAATCGTGTGAAAATCACGAACTGTCGCGCAACTGTAAGTAACACATCAAGGTTTCATCAGTTTTGTCCACTGTTCGCCCCTGCGGATGGGAAGGACGATGAAAACCGTTACAAGTCAGGAGACCTGCCTGTTTCTGAATGGACGATGCTTTTCTGAGTGCTTTTTTCCTCCGGAAACGATTTTTAAACTGCGCTTAGCAACCCGCAAAGAAGTTAGTCTTTCATGCTCTTCTTTCAGACTGCGGATGATATCTTCATATTTCCGGTAAAGTTTTTTCTGCTTCTGATTCCAGAAAAGAAAGGCGCCAGCAGAAAAGCGATAATTACAACCACCGCAGTAATCGTGGTGGTTTTCACCTTTTCCGTATAGCTTTTTTCGGTTTTCTTCACGATCTGCTTTACCGGTTCTTCCACGCCTTCCTTTTCTTCTGTATTAATGCTGTCATTTAGTTTTGAGAAAAGATCAAGGTATTTCTGAGACTTTTCATCCTGCCCGATACCAAGATTCGCTTTTGCAAGAACCCTATAATCTAATCTTCGATTATAGGGCATGGCGAAGGATTTTTCAAGCGACAGCATTTTTTCACCACACTCAATAATAAAACAGTGTTGCATACAAACAATGATTTCTTTATTTTTGCAACACAGTTTCAATAACACATTGTTTCACTTTCCTATTTTGTTATTTATGATCCAGACCGGATATCCCGTCTAAGCATCTTAATTTTCACTGATACAAAATATGATATTTATCATACGGCAGGCAGTGGCTTTTCTCTGAAAACGGTTTGTTGAAATGATTTTATAAAATATATTTGCTAAATATTAATTAGAATAAATAAAAACAACACGCTGAATTAAAGTAAGTTTTACTATTTTACTATGTTTTTTTACTATTGGCAGCGCAATTTCGCTGAAAGCATTTCCGGTCTCAACCTATCAGGCAGGAACCAAGGATGACTTTAAAGGGAGAATACTGGATCGAACGAATAAAAAGCCGATAGCGAATGTAAAAATCACGTTAAAAGAATTTGGCCGCGAGATTTTCTCGGATAACAGCGGAGTTTTTGAATTTGCCCAGCTGCCCGTTTCTAAAGTAACTCTTATTTAGAACATGAAAATTATCATAGCCGAGAAGTGGAAATCACCGATTTTTCGCACTCGCTGGATACTTTTCTTTCGCCAAACACCATTCAGATTGAAGGGGTAGAAGTACTCGGAAAAAAGAGCAACAAAAACGGCTCCACCGCTACTACCATCAACAGAACCGCTATTGAACATCTTCAGGCTGCAAGTCTGCAGGAAGTTCTTCAGCTCGTCCCGGGCAATCCCGTAAACAACCCTAATTTCTCCTCGACATCGCAGGCAGCCATCCGGCAATATGGCTCAGATAATCTCGGTTCACTCGGTACAGCTGTCATTATTAACGGAGCCGTGGTTTCCAATAATGCAAATCTTCAGGCAATCAGTACTGCAACAGCTGGCGGGCAGGCTTCGTTTTCCACCTCAAGTGGCGGCGGAACCGATCTCCGAAGTGTAACGGCAGATAATATTGAATCCGTTGAGGTCATCCGTGGAATTCCCTCTGTGGAATATGGCGACCTGAATGCAGGTGCCATTATCGTAAAAACAAAAGCGAGAAAAGAACCATTACAGTTTAAAGCCCGTTTTAACCCGGCACTTACCCAGTTCTGGATAGGAAAAGGATTTGGAATGCCTAATGACGGAGCCCTTTTTGTGGATTTGGACCATACCACCAGCAATGACAGCGAAACCAACAAATACCGAAAATACTCCCGGAAAACACTGAGTACACAGTATACCCGAACTTTTGGCCGAAACAAAACCTAGCGTACCAATTCCACTTTCTCTTTCGGACATTCCGAAGATAAGTACGATATGGGTCCTGATTTTGTAGTAGATTCACTGAAAACATATTCGCAGGAGGCTTCATTCCGTTTCGTGACCAACGGTTCTGTGGATCTGAACCGCAAATTTTCCCGAAATTTAAAATATACCCTTTCTGCGGATTATACCACCCAGAAAGACTATCAGCAACAGTATTATACGGCAGACATCACGGCTGAATCTTATGCACTGGACGACAGTACTCATGAAGTTCCCTACCTTCCGTCATCCTACCTCAACAGGTCATTATCGACGCTGATGTAACCCAGATAATAGATGTTTTGCCCTTCGGTTTTTATGGACGTTTTTATTTTGCTTGAACAGCGACCTTTGAAGGTTTTCCTGACAATTAACAAATGTTGTGGTTACGTTCTGTCCTTCAAAGCCCTTAATGCCGAGGTAATGGAAATCACATCCACCACTTCCTGCAATCCTGCACCAATCAATGCCGGTAAAACACCGAAGGCTGCAATCAGCATCAGCACGGTACAAACGGCAATGCCAATGAAAACGGATTGACGGGCAATCTTCATTGTTTCTTTGGAAATGAGAATGGTATCACTCACTTTTTGCAGATTGTCTCTCAAAATCACGACGTCTGCCGAATCGCTCGCGGCACTCGATCCTTTAGCACCCATTGCAATGCCTACATCGGCAACGGTTAACGACGGTGCATCGTTCACGCCATCACCCACCATTACAACCGGGCGAAATTCGCCGGGCATACTTTTCAGGATTTTTAGTTTGTCTTGAGGCAAACAGCCACCGTGCACTTCCGTAATGCCAATTTCTTTGGCAATGTTTTCAGAAATACTTTGCTTGTCGCCGGAAATCATCATAATTTTTTGGATACCCATTTTTATTAATTGGGCAATGGTTTGCCGGGCTTCGGGACGCACTTCATCGGTAAAGGTGATTTCCCCTGCATATTTGTCATTCACCGAAACAAACAACGAGGTTTTTTCCGTTTTAATTGAAATGGGTTCGGTCGTTACAAAATTCAGTTTACCCACTTTCACCAGTTTGCCGTTTACTTTTCCTTCAATACCATTTCCTTCAATTTCCTTTAAATCTGTTGCCAGAGGAATCGGTTTATCGCCGATATATTTCATCACCGAAACCGCCAAAACGTGGGAAGATTGCTGTTCCACGCTAGCTACAAAATCAACCAGTTCATCCTGCGAATAAGAATTTTCCGGGATGATGTCGTCCACAGTAAGATCGCCTTTTGTTAATGTTCCGGTTTTATCGAAGGCGATAGCTTTCATTCTGTCCAGCTTTTCGATGACGGTTCCAGATTTTATCACCACGCCATTTCTGCTTGAACGGCTCATCCCTGCAATCAAGGCAATGGGAGCCGCAAGAATTAATGGGCAGGGCGAAGCTACCACCAAAACTTCGGCAATTCGATTAGGATCTTTGGTAATCAAATAAGCAATTCCGGCAATCAAAAAGGCAACGATGGTAAAAGGCAAAGCGTACCGATCTGCCATTCGCACAAAATGTGCCGGCTCTTTTTCGGAATTATGTACCAACTGTACGAGTTGCTGGTACTGGCTGTCTTTGGCGAGTTTGGAAACCTGAATAGTAATGGCTCCCGAACCATTCACCGAACCCGACCATAGGCTGTTTCCTTTTGTTTTGTTGACTGGTTTGGATTCACCCGTAAGCGAAGATTCATCCAGCAGCACCTCTTCACTCCGTAAAATTCCGTCCACGGGAATAATTTCTTTGGGTTTTACGATGATGATGTCGCCGATTTTAATGTCATCCACAGGAACATCTTCCAAATCGTCACCTGTTTTTTTATGGGCAATTCGAGGGGTGTTATCGAGTAGTGATTTTAAATCTTTCCGGGCTTTTTTCTGAGCATAATCTTCCAACGAATCGCCGCCGGTAATCATAATCAGGATAATGAGTGCCGCCCAATAATTACCAACAGCTAAGGTTGCAGCAATGGCAGAAATCGCCAAAATATCCACTCCAAAATTCCCGGAACGAAGCACGTCGATCATTCCTTTCAGAAGAACAATGGACATCAAAATGCCTGTTGCGGTAATTAAGATTTTAGCATAATACGGTTCTTTCAGAATAAATTCCAGCACAAGTGCCACTACGGCAATGCTGAGAACGATAATGAATTTAAATATATTTTTCATTTTTATAACTTTAAAAGTTTAAAGACAAACCTAATCCCATTGTTTTATTTTGATAAAACGGATATACAAGAGCACTATTTTTGCTATGATCTTTTGAAAATAATTTACTGACTTTTGGGAACAACCAATAGGCAACTTCTGTGGAGAGAATTCCAATACCGGCACCTGCAACCACATCACCCACCCAATGTTTATCATTCAAAATGCGATAAACTCCCGTAAAAACAGCAATTGGATAACCAGACAAACTTAACCAAATATTTTCATCCTGATATTCACGGAACATAAAATGTGCTGTTGTAAAAGCAGTTGTAGTATGTCCCGAAGGAAACGACAAATTATTAGAACCATCTGGTCGTTCTTCTCTCACCAAATGCTTGGTAGGTAATACGACAGCACTTGAAATCAGCAACGATGTGCCTAAAATAATACTTCGGTCTTTCAAATTATGTTTTCCTTTAAGTCCAATAGCATTTAATCCATAAACCAATATTGCAGGTACGTATTGGGTATAATTATCCAGTTTTATTTTATCCGGCTGATGCTCCCCAATTTCATATTGGGTGGAACGGTTCAGCTGTTTCAGATCATCAGACGTCAGGCTCAGGATTCCGTATCCGATAAAAACAGAAGGTACAATCAGCTTTTTATATTTGAAGTGATATACCGATACAGAATCTGATGCCGCCTTTTGGGCTACGTTCTGCAACCCACTTTAAGCCACACTCCATTGGGATAAACTCAACAGGATTAATACAATACCCCTCTTCATCGGTTAATAGCTTTACGATTGATTACCTTTTTTGTGGCAATAACCCAATCCCGGAGTTGCTGCTTCTGCTCATCCGACAATTTTGCATTGTTATGTATAAGGGTATAACTTTTCAATGGCATTTCTCCTGCATTTACGGTTTCCTCAATCTCAGTCAGCTTACGTAATTTCTGATCTGTAGCGTATGCATTAAATTCATCAAAATTCAGATGCTTTTTTCCATCCGCGATATGTTCTGCCAGCCACCATTTGATGGGTTGCAACTTGTTGTAAGATGGATAAACCGTGTTATTGGAATGGCAGTCGTAACAACTGGTTTTCAGGATTTGCTGCACATTTGAGGGAATGCTGTAATGGTTTTCTATGGCACTTTCAGGCACTATTGCAGAAGTATTGGGCGTTACCGCAAAGAACTGGATGCCAATCAGCAAAATCAGTAATAGGGGAATGATTGTTTTTATAATTTTCATTTTTTTTAATATTTATATGAGATTTTATGTGACTATTAATCTTCATCTTCGCTTGTGTTCTTCAGCTTCATCAATAAAGTATAAGCATTTTTGGTTACGATTTTCTTGCCTTTAAAATCAGCAAAGTTGAGGATTTCAATAAAACCATTTTCGGAAATTCCCAAAGTGACCGGCACCATCTTCCAGGTCTGTTTCCCGGTTTCTGTAAAGACATAACTTTTCCCTTCAAAATCCACCACACTTTCTTCGGGGATGGCATTAGCAAAAGAATTTTCTGTTTTCACTTCGGCATTCATATACATCCCGGGAATAAGAGCCGGATCGTACTTTTCAAAA
>MKTK01000008.1:176989-227677 GCA_001898255.1 Chryseobacterium sp. 39-10
TCTTTACTTGTCAGCAAAATTTCGCCGGCATATTTTTTTGAAGGATCTACATTGGTGTACGCCACAATCCGTTGCCCTGTTTTCAGCATTTCCAAATCCTTTTCATACACTTTTAGATTGAGGTGAATATCCGATGGATTGATGAGTTCAAACAGCACATCCGAAGGCGTTACATATTTGCCGATATTCACGTTCACCTTGCTCACAAAACCGTTGATGGTGCTGTAAACTGGTACGCTCCGCTGAATATTTCCGGCAGATATTTTAGCCGGGTTTATATTGACCAACTTCAGTTGCTGGGCGATGGAATTCATCAGAATCTGCTGACTGTTCATTTCGGATTGTGCCTGCTGCATCACTTTATCACTACTTGCCTGGCTTTGGTTGAGCTTAGTTTGTCGGTTATAATCCAGTTGGGCAAAGTGGTATTTGGATTTTGCCATCAGATAATCCTGCTGCAACTGTACAAACTGCGGATTTTCGATAACGGCAATTACCTGACCTTTAGCAACTTTCATCCCAGGCAAAAGGCGGGTGCTTTTCAGATAGCCGCCCAGCGGTGTACTTACGGAAACCAGATTTTGCGGTGGTACATCAATTTTACCGTTGAGTTTCAATACGGTGGAAATATGCTGCATCGACAGTTCTGTGGTTTCAATGGGGGCATTGCGTAACTGTGCATCGGTGAAAGTAACCGTGTTTTCGTCTTTCGGATTGGCCGTTTTGGTGGCAGTGGTTTCTTGTTTTTGTTGGCATTGAACTGCGGAAAGCAGCACCATCAGAACCAAAAAATAAGAACCGTATAATTTTAATATTTTCATTTTCTTTTCTAATTATATATTGATTTGAAAAATTTTGTTTGCGGTTTAAAATCGTCTGTTCATCAACTATTGAAGTGTGATGTAATTCAGTTCAACCACGCTTTCGTTCAGTTTTAACAAGGCATCGGCATAATTGCTTTTTAGCAAAACTGCCTGATTGACGAGCATTACAAATTCCAGATAATTGATTTCTCCGTTAATGAATTGTTGCTGTGCTGTTTGGGTAATAATGTCCGCATTTTTCAGTTCAGCAGTTTCGTAGCGGTTGACGATTTCGAGGTTCGTTTGGTACATTTGCTTCAGCTGTTGCCGTTTTTTTTCTAACGCAAATTCCGTATTGTGCCAATCGTTTTCCGCAATACTTTCCGCCACTTTAGAAGCGTTAATTCTTGCCTTTTGTCCGCCGGAAAATATTGGAATGCCCACACCTACCATCACCGAATGAAACTGTGGTGTAGCAGAATACAATTTTTCATCAGGACCAATACCTTTAAATGAATTGAGATTATAACCGATTTGCAAAGTAGGGAGAAGTTTGGATTTTTCCACTTCGGTTTGTTTGCCGGCAACGGTTTTTTGTTGTTCCAATACATTTAGCAACGGATGCGAAGCATTTTCACTGAGCAAAATAACCGGTTTGGAATTTTCCAAAGGAAGATATTCTGTTTCGGAATTGAGCAACCAACTGAACTGCAACTGCAAGGTTTTTATTTCCTGTCGCACCTGTTTCAACTGAATCTCAATCGCTGATTTTTGGTTGGAAGCTGTTGTTTTTTCCAGAATATTGCTTTCTCCGGCTTTCAAACGCAAATTGGCTTTGTCTAAAAATTGGGTGTACAGTTGCAACGTTTCATTCAGCAGTTTTTCCTTGTCTTTCCAATACACCATCTGGAAATAACTTTGGCTGACGCCTTTTTTCAGTTCAAATTCTTTTAACGAAACATTCAGTTGACTTTTTTTCCATTCTTCCGTATAGAGATTTTTCTGTTTCTGATAAACAGTTGGGAAGGCAATGTTTTGCGAAATCCCAAATTTCATATCGTTGTAAGCACTATTAATTTGACCATATTCTGCGGTAACTGCAGTTTGCGGAATATCGGCATTGGAAGTTTTAATCAGCGCTTTGGCATAATCTGAACGCAGTTTTTCATTTTTGAGGTTTCTATTGTTTTGCAATGCGGTATTGATGGCATCGTCCAGAGAAATTGGAGTTTGCGCTTTGATCCCAACTCCCGACATCAGCAGCAAGAT
This sequence comes from Chryseobacterium sp. 39-10, assembly GCA_001898255.1. Classification (GTDB taxonomy): domain Bacteria; phylum Bacteroidota; class Bacteroidia; order Flavobacteriales; family Weeksellaceae; genus Kaistella. Next base: position 179,062 of record MKTK01000008.1, read on the forward strand.
CAGTACAACAGATGCGATATTTTTATTTTTGTTTTTTTTCATTTTAAATCCATTTTCGATGTTAACGTATAAAAGTGGAAGTACAAAAAGCGTAAGTAGTGTGGCCAAAATGAGCCCTCCAATAACCACCGTTGCCAAAGGACGCTGTACTTCTGCTCCGGCACCATTACTGAGCGCCATCGGAATAAACCCGAGTGAAGCGACTGCGGCTGTCATTAACACAGGACGCAAACGACTTTCGCCACCATCAATCACAATCCTGACGATGTTTCGAATTCCGCTTTTGTACAATCGGTTGAACTCCGAAATCAACACGATTCCGTTCAGAACGGCAACGCCAAAAAGAGCAATAAAACCAACAGCTGCACTAATACTGAAAGGCATTCCGCGCAAACTCAATAGAAATACGCCACCTATAATCGAAAGTGGAATCGCAGTATAAATCAACAAACTTTCTTTAATGGATTTAAACGCCATAAACAACAAAACAAAAATAAGAACCAATGCCAATGGAACCGCAATCATCAAGCGTTGTTTGGCATTATTCAAATTCTCAAACGAACCGCCGTATGTAATAGAATATCCGGCCGGAAGCTTTATTTTTTGATCCACTTTGGCTTTTACTTCTTCCACAATGCTCTGCACATCACGATCTTTAATATTGAAACCAACTACAATCCTGCGCTGTGCATTTTCCCGCTGAATTTGGTTGGGACCATTTACTACATCCACTGTTGCCAGCTGATTCAACGGAATTTGATTGCCTTCAGGAGTCGGCACCAACAAATTTCGGATATCGTTAATATTCTTTCGGTCATTGGCATCTAAACGAACCACCATATCGAATCTTTTCTCGCCTTCAAAAACCAAACCTGTACTTTGCCCCGCAAAAGCGGTATTGATTGCACGATTGACATCTGCAACGGAAAGATGATATTGTGCAATAACAGGCCGATTATACTTCACCACCACTTGGGGAAGACCGGAAACCGGTTCAATGTATAAATTCTGAGTTCCTTTCACCGTCTCAATAATTTTTCCGAGCTGATTCGCATTTTGAACTAAAGAATCCAAATTGTCTCCAAAAATTTTAATCACGACATCTTGGCGTGCGCCGGTCATCAACTCATTAAAACGCATGGCGACCGGATATTGGAAACCAACGGTAATTCCCGGAACATCATCGAGTGCTTTGGTCATTTTTTCGGATAATTCCGGAAAGGTTTTGGCAGAGGTCCATTCTTTTTTGTCTTTCAGAATCACCATCATATCCGACGCATCCATCGGCATAGGATCGGTGGGCACTTCGCCACTTCCTATTTTTGTCACTACTTTTTCAACTTCGGGGAAACGGGTTTTTAAAATATGAGCCGCTTTTTGAGTGCTTTCAATCGTTGTTGTCAAATTACTTCCCGGAAGAACGCGGGTATCTACAGCAAAATCACCTTCTTCCAGAGACGGGATAAACTCCCCTCCCATTCGGCTAAGCAAGATGAGCGCTGCAATAAACAAGATGCTTACGACGGCAAAAATTGTTTTTGGAATTCTAAGCACTTTCAGCAGCGATTTTAAATAAATGGCCTCCACTTTTTTCATCATCCGATCCGACCAAGAGGGTTTTAAACTTCTTTTTTTAAGAAGCACCGCGCTCATCATCGGGATGTAAGTTAGAGAAAGCAGGAAGGCGCCCAGCAAAGCAAAAGCCACTGTTTCGGCCATCGGGCGGAACATTTTTCCTTCGATTCCTTGCAATGTTAAGATCGGAATATAAACGATTAAAATAATAATTTGTCCGAAAACAGCGCTGTTCATCATTCTTCCAGCGGATTCTTTTACCAGATGATCCATCGTGTCGGACGGGATATTGGCAAGTTTGCGGAATTTTTTATTAAGAACAATCTGATGCAGCACCGATTCTACGATAATAACGGCACCATCGATTATTAAACCAAAATCCAATGCGCCCAAACTCATCAGATTTCCACTGACGCCAAAAAGATTCATCATACAAATGGCAAAAAGCATGGCCAAAGGAATGACGGAGGCAACAAGCAAGCCCGCGCGCACATTTCCCAGAAAAATAACCAAGACGAAAACCACAATGAGCGCTCCTTCCAGCAAATTCGTTTCGACGGTGCTGATCGCATGGTTTACCATTTTGGTACGGTCGAGGAAAGGTTCGATCACCACGCCTTCGGGTAACGTTTTTTGAATTTGATCCACTTTTGCTTTAACCTCTTTAATGACCTGGCTGCTATTGGCGCCTTTCAGCATCATCACCACAGCACCGGAAACCTCGCCTTGATCATTGTAAGTCATGGCTCCATAGCGAGTGGCATAACCTATTTTCACCTCGGCTACATCACGTATAAAAAGTGGCACTGCATTATTTTTGGTGGTGATGGAAATATTCTCAATATCCTCGATATTGCCTACCAAACCTTCACTTCGGATGTAAAGTACGGTAGGACCTTTTTCGATATAAGCGCCACCAGTATTCTGATTATTGGCATTCAAAGCATCAAAAACATCATTAATGGTGATGCCATAAGCGTTGAGTTGATCGGGTTTTACCGAAATCTCGTACTGCTTTAATTTGCCACCAAAACTACTGACCTCCGCGACTCCTTTCACCTGCAGCAATTGTCGGCGAACAATCCAATCCTGGATGCTACGGAGTTCGGTAATGTCATACTTCTGTTCGTAACCTTTCTTGGGACGCACGACATATTGGTAGATTTCTCCAAGCCCGGTGGAAATAGGCCCCAGTTGAGGCGTCCCGATTCCTTGTGGAATTTCATTCTGAACCTGCTGCAATCGCTCTGCCACCTGTTGTCGCGCCCAGTACACATCAATACCATCATCAAAAACAATGGTCACCAGCGACAATCCGAAACGTGAAAAACTGCGGATTTCTTTAAGTCCGGCAATGTTGGAGTTGGCCTGCTCAATAGGAAACGTGACCAGCCGTTCTATATCGGTTGCTCCAAATGACGGAGCAATCGTAATAACCTGCACCTGATTGTTGGTAATATCCGGTACGGCATCTATCGGTAATTTGGATACCTGATAAGAGCCAATGCCTATTAAACCAAGAACCAGTAATGCTATAATGAGTTTATTCTTTACAGAAAACTCGATAATTTTCGTAAGCATAATTAATTCTGTTAATCGTAAAAAGTTGAAGTCTTGTTTTGAAATGGATTCGTTTGAAATTTATGCAATTCAATTGTTATGAATGCAACATACACGGTTCACGCGAAAACCAAAACAAGAATAATGATGAGGAATCATCAAAAAAGAATAATAGTTTAACAGAATTTTGGCGGTTGCCAAACTGAAGCAACGACTTCCCTATCGGAAAATTCGTCGTTATAAACCGGAATTTTATGAACAGTAACCGGCAAGTGCGGCTCCTTTAAATCAATGGTGAGTGGCACATGAAGGGTGAAAACCATCGTAGGAAAATCGTGATGGGTAATAAATGGTAACTGCTGATCGGTTTTCCAGTCGGCATCTTTCACATGATGATCATAGTGAAGTTTAAGAAAACCGTAAAAACTCATTTCCGGATTGTCTGCCTTATGCTCGATAAAATGTTCAATAAGAACAGGAACTTTCAAAAACTGGTATAACTCCGTTGTGGAACAGAGGTATAATGAAAGCAATACAATGGCCAGGTATTTTTTCACTTGGCAAAGATATTAATAAATTGGGTTTTACCAATGTGAAGGATTATTTATTGTAAAAATGCTTGTGAGGCAGAGCTAAAAAGGAGAATCTTCCGGATTGCATTCAGCGTTCAAAACTCAAAAATAATCGGATGGATTTTTTTTCTCTACGATCTGTCAGAAAAAATCTGCCCCAGCACAATTCCTGCTGCCATTGAAACATTTAAACTTTCCGTCTGCTTGGATTTTCCAAAGCGAGGAATGCTGATTTTTTGGTTGAGCAATTTTTCAGTTTCCAGACGCATTCCGTTGCCTTCATTACCTAGCACCAAATAAAATACCTCAGGAAAAGTTGTCTGGTAAAGATTTTTTCCCTCCATATCGGTTCCGATGATTTGAACATCTGTATTTTTCAGGAAATCAATCAAATCAGTGTAGATGACATTCACCCTGAGAAAAGATCCCATTGATGCCTGAATTACTTTGGGGTTGTAAACGTCGACAGTATCTTCACTACAAACGATTTCCTCAATCCCAAACCAATCTGCAAGGCGAATGATGGTGCCCAAATTTCCGGGATCCTGAATACCATCCAAAACCAATCTAATCATTGCGTCCTGTCTTGGATAATGTTGTTTTAAGCGACACACTGCGACAGAGTCTTTTGGATGTTGCAGAAAACTTATTTTTTTGAGTTCAGTTGGCGTAATTTGTGATATGTCTACGCCATCCAAAGAAAGATCAAACGGATTGACCGAGTAAATCTCCTGAACATCATAGTCAGATTTGGGGATTTCTTGAATGGTTTTATTACCTTCAACCAAAAACAAATTGTATTTTTGTCTGAACTTCTTTCGGTCTAATGACTGTAATATTTTTATTGTATGAGCGGTAAGCATTTTTCAAAATATTTTCAAAAGTATCACATATTTTTCTCTTCTGCAATCACTATACTTTTCCTGTATGCATGCAGCAGCACCAGAAAGGTTCCCGATGGTGAATATCTGTTAGTAAAAAACAACTTTAAATATACAGACGGTAAAATACTGGACGGTGAAGTTCCTAATTATGTGAGCCAAAAGCCCAACAGAAAAGAACTCCTTTTTTTGCCAGTAGGACTTTGGATGTATAACACAACCAACCCAAAATACGATTCTATCCTTAATGAGTACATGACTTATCCATCCGACATGAGGAACCAGAAACTTCGGGATTCGCTGTTCATCAAATTTAAACATCCGGAATGGATTGGAAAAAGTTTAATGTACGAAAGATTCATGCATAATATCGGTCAGCCGCCGGTTATTTTAGACCAAAGCAAAACTGAAAATAGTGCCAACTCCATCCGTAAGTTTTTTGTGTACAAAGGATATTGGGACGCCCAGGTTCAATCTACCCAGGATTTGGATTCCGCGGCCAAGAAAGCGAAGGTAAATTACCTTATTACACACAAAGACCCCACTTACATTAGTGAGTATTTCTACGATATTCGAGACCAAGGGATTAAAAGTATTTATGAAGAAAATCTGAGAAAAAGTCTGGTGAAAAAAAATCAGATTTTGGACCAGACGGTGCTGGAAAAAGAAGTAAAGCGCATCAATGATTTGATGAAAGAGCATGGCTATTATGAGTTCAACAATTCTAACGAGGAAATATACTATACCGCCGATACTTTGCAAAGCCGAAAACAGGTGCCACTCACCATTGAAGTACGTAAAGATTCCGCCAACTCACCGTATCGAAAAACCACGATTGGAGACATTAATGTTTACTTGCTAGAAAAATTGGCAGACGCTCCGGAGACAACGAAAGATTCGCTGCGAGGCATCAATTTTTATAAACTCGACAATCAATACAAAACATCAGCGCTTTGGCGTTCGTTCATCTTGAAAAAAGGTGACCTGTATCAGCAGAAAAACCTTGATCTCACCAAGCGAAATATTGCGGCAACCAATAACTTCAGCGTTATTAAGTATGATCCGGTGTTGAGAAAGGACAACGACAGTATTTTGGATGTGACTTATTATCTTGCTCCTCTTCCAAAATACGACCTAAATATCGCCACAGATGTGAACTATTCCCAGATTCTCAACTTAGGAATTTCGCCATCGGTAGACTTAACCACCAGAAACGTATTTGGCGGCGCAGAAAACTTAACAACGAGTGTTTCAGGAACATTCGGTTCTGTAACCAATACTAAAGATCCAAGCACAAGAATTTTGGCCTACGAGCTTTCAACACAGGCAACGCTCAATTTTCCACGACTGCTGCTTCCCTTTAGAAGCTGGAGACTCATTCCCAAAAGCTATTCTCCGTCGTCTTCTATCTTTTTGGGTGCATCGCTGCAAGACAATATTGGTTTGGGACGAATTGGTTTTAATGCGGGAATCAACTATTTTGCAAATGTGAACGATTTGGTTTCTCATCGCCTTTCGCTGTTCAATACACAGCTGAGTTTTACGCAAGACAAGGATCGCTATTACGACTTTTTTCCTGGCGATGCAGAAGTAAGAAACCAGGTTTTTCAATTGTATTCGCCAGATCTTTGGAACCAGTTTAATTCAGGAAAAATTACTTCTGACGACGCTTCTGCCGTTGTTTTAGGTGATGCTCAATTCCCAAATACACTTTCTGCAGAAGATCTTTCAACCTTCAATTCGTTTCAGCAATCGCTTATTAATAAAGACAGACAAACGCAGGATGTACTTATTTCGTCCATGATTTATAATTTCATATACAACGAAATCGGAAAAAAAGACAAACCCAATCCTTTTTATTTTAGCGGTAAAATAGAACTTGCCGGTAATATTTTTTCGCTATTCAATGCCAAGCGAAGCCAAGAAGGAGTGGTTTCGGGTACTTCACGAAAAATCTTTGAAATTCCCTACTCTCAGTTTGTAAAATTCGACTTTGATGTTCGTAAATATTTCACATTTTTCAACAACAAACATACTTTGGCTCTTCGGCAGTTTATTGGGGTTGGTATTCCGTACGGCAACTCTTCTCAAATGCCGTACGTTCGTTCATATTTTAATGGTGGATCCAATGATATTCGTGCTTGGAGGGTTTTTGAAGGACTAGGCCCTGCCGATTCGCAATTGGATTCCAAAATACGTTCTTACATCATGGACAACGTTAAACTCACCACCAACGTTGAGTACCGCGTGCCATTTACCAGTATGTTTGAAGGAGCTGCATTTGTTGATGCAGGAAACATCTGGAGTTTGAAAGACAGTGGTTTTGGCGATCAGTTTACCTTCAGCAAGTTTATTTCTCAAATGGGTGTGGGAACCGGTTTAGGATTACGACTTAATGTCGCGTACATCACCATCCGAATTGATGCCGCCTACAAAGTGTATGATCCCAATAGAAAACCAGGCGAAAAATGGGTGATTGAAAAATGGCAGCCACTGAAACCGGTTATTAACTTCGCGTTCGGATACCCATTTTAATCTGCCCATTTACATGCAATATCTCCCTTGCTGAGATGGTTAACGCCTATTAGCTTACCCGCCATTTTGTGCTGGTGAGATTAATTTGCTATCTTTACCCTTCACATTTCAAACCAGCTTAATACAATCACAATGTTTTTAAACCAAACCGTTTTAAAGCTTGCTTTTCTGAGCATTTCAGCATTGGCCTTCTCGCAGGAAACCAATCTTCGCAATATTAAAAAACTCACTTTTGGTGGTGATAATGCAGAGGCGTATTTTTCGCCCGACAATAAAAAACTCACCATGCAAGTAACCAATCCCGCCATTGGTGCCCAATGCGACCAGATTTATCTTTTAGATTTAACCAAAAAAAACATTTCCACGCAAGATCTTCAACTTGTTTCAACAGGAATGGGCAGAACCACCTGTTCTTTCTTTATGCCCGACGGAAAACATATATTGTACGCTTCAACCCATGAAGCCAGCAAAGAGTGTCCTCCCAAACCAGCGCCCAGAAGTGATGGAAAATATCTTTGGCCCATTTATCCTGAGTTTGATATTTATGTTTCGGACTTAAACGGAAAAATCGTCAAAAAACTTACCGACTCGCCAGGTTACGATGCTGAAGCAGTCGTGTCACCCGATGGAAAATATATTGTTTTCACCTCAATGCGAAGTGGAGATCTTGAATTATGGAGAATGAATATCGATGGCACTCACCTGAAGCAGCTTACTTTTGGTTTGGGATACGACGGCGGTGCTTTCTTCTCCCACGATTCCAAGAAGCTGGTTTTCCGTTCTTCGCGACCTGTCAGCGATCAGGATGTTAAAGAATACAAAGAACTTTTAGCACAAAATCTCGTAGCGCCCACCAACATGGAGATTTATACCATGAACATTGATGGTAGCGATTTGAAACAAGTGACCCATCTTGGCAAAGCCAACTGGTCGCCGTATTTTCATCCCTCCGATAAAAAAATCTTATTCTCGTCGAACCATCACTCTACCAGAGGTTACGATTTTCAGATTTATTCTATTGATACCGACGGAACCAATTTAAGACAAATCACGTACGATAGCGAGTTTAATGCTTTTCCCATGTTTTCGCCAGATGGTAAAAAATTGGTTTTTTCCAGCAACAGACAGGGAGACAAACCTCATGAAACCAACGTATTTATTGCAGATTGGGTCGATCTTGATCCACAGGAAATGGTTTCCGAGAAAAACTTAAAAAAAACGGTCACTTATCTGGCATCGGATGAACTGAAAGGAAGATTAACCGGTAGCGAAGGCGCAAACAAAGCAGCAAACTTCATCGAAAAAGAATTTAAGACCTTGAAATTGAAACCACTCTATGGTAAAAGTTTTCAGCAACCATTCGAGTATTCGGTGAAAATCAATCCGCACGAAGAAAGCTCATCGGTGAAAATCAACGGATCGAACGTGGTGGGATTTTTGGACAATAAAGCCGCCAAAACCATTGTAATTGGCGCCCATTACGATCATTTGGGATTAAATGAACATCACAATTCCACCCTGATGAACTCGGCCGGGCAAATCCACAACGGTGCAGACGATAATGCCTCGGGAGTATCCGCAGTATTAGAATTGGCCAGAATGTTTTCGCAGAACAAAGCCACGGAAAAAGTCAATTATATTTTCGCACTGTTTGCGGGTGAAGAAGATGGGTTAATGGGTTCAAAATTCATGGCAGATCATCTTCCGAAAAATCAAAATATCAAGGCAATGATTAACCTGGATATGATTGGCCGCCTCAACAAAGATAAAGATTTAACGATTGGAGGTATTGGCACTTCTCCTTCGTTCGGCGAAATGGTGAAGCGATACAAACCCGCGGGATTCAACTTGGCCATCGACAGTTCGGGTGTTGGGCCAAGTGATCACACATCATTCTATCTGAAAAACATCCCTGTTCTTTTTTTATTCACTGGCACACACACCGATTATCACAAGCCGACTGATGACACCGAAAAAATCAATTTCGACGCTATGAGAACAATTACCGGCTATGTTTTCAATCTCGCGACAGCCATCGCAGATACAAATGATCTTGCGTTTACCAAAACCAAAATGTCGCAAAGCAAGGCGGTACCAAAATATAAAGTGACACTGGGCATCATGCCTAGCTACGCCGATTCTAAAGATGGGCTTCATATTGACGGGGTTACCGACAACCGACCTGCAGCCATTGCCGGCATTAAGGCAGGAGACATTCTCACCAAAATAGGAACCTGCCCAATAAAAGAGGTTTATTCATATATGGACTGCTTAGCCAAAATCAGTTCCGGCGAAGAGCTTCCCGTTACGGTGTTGCGCGATGGAAAAGAAATGACCATGCAGGTAAAGTTTTAATACAAAAGAGCGGAAAATGTTTTCTACGATTTGAATTTCCTTGCTGCCCTTTTGTCGAAATGTGAGATCAAAATTTCTTCGTGAGATGATTATCATAAAAGCAAAACACACCCTATTTTTTAAACATTTGAAAATAATGCAAAACGGCAAGAACGTGCCAAGACAAAAACAAATCCTTTTGTTGGCATGAAAATTGTAATTTAAAATTAACATTAATTATGGTAAAATTTTAAATATTTAATACAATGAAAAAATTATTATTAGGTGCGTTTGTATTAGGAGCTGGTTTATTTTCAGTGGCAAATGCTCAAATCCAAGAAGGTAACTGGATGGTAGGTGGCTCTATGGCTTCTGCTAATTTTGGTTTGAATACCGGAGCAGGTTACAACGTACAAATTATGCCGAAAGGAGCTTACTTTATTAAAGACAACGTGGCAGTCGGTGGTTATGTTAACTTAGGATTTATGGGCGCTAAAGGTTCTGAAACTACTTACAACTACGGCGCAGGTGCTTTAGGTCGTTATTACCTTGCACCCGGACAACAAGGTGTAGATAATTTGTTGAAACACGGAAGATGGTTCCTAGAAGGTAACTTAGGAATTGGCGGACAATCTGGCACAGATGGTGGTGATTCTGCAAACGGTTTAGATTATGGATTTGGTCCTGGTTACTCTTATTTCATTACTCCAAACATTGGTCTTGAAGGTTTAGTAAAATATACCGGAAATGCAGGATTTGGTAACAGAGGTACTACTTCTAATATCGCTTTCGGATTAGGTTTCCAAATTTATTTGCCGACCTCAAAAGCAAAACAAGTGATTAACAACGTACAATAATAGTACACAATCATAATCGATAAAACCGGCATTCGTTGCCGGTTTTTTTATTACTTGCCATGAAAGTAACCTTTCATCCTAACTTTTTTACTTCCTTTTTTTACCTTTACTACCTCTTCCCATGTGTTGTAGATTTTTCTTTACAATTTCATTGAGATCGCGGTGCTTTGCCGTTCTTGTATTGAAAATCAGTATTGGAAAGATAACACCAAAGGCCAATGCCATTAAAATAAATCCGGTTTTCAGGCCATTATTCAGTACTTCCATAAAAAAATCAAATGAACCACTCTTATCTTTTCCGAAAGTAACGGTATGTAAAAGACCAATCATAAACTCATAGCCAAATTTCCCGGGAATCATATTGATAACAGCCGGAATGGTAAATACGATGGGAGGTGTGTGAACCCGATGCGCAAAATATATTCCCAAAATCCCCACAGCAGATGCACCGGCCAACGATGCCAACATGACCTGACCAGGAATAATATCCGTATTCAATATCGTTTTAATACCAAACCCTATCGCTCCTAACAAGGCAACCACCCACATCGCCCTTCGAGGCGTATTGAAAAGTGCGGCAAAACCTAGTGAAACCAACATTGCCCAGAAAAGCAAAAAAATAAAATGTAAGCTACCCATAACCAAAAACAAAAATTGAAAGATAAAAACCAACCGCAATCATAAACACCATCAGTAGACCCATGGAGACTTTTGCCCAACCTGACACCACATGTCCAGAAAAAATATCTAGAAAACCATTAATGAGTGGTACGCCCGGAATCAGCCATAGCACACATGCTGTGAGTGCCGCATGATAGTCCTGCATCCCCATTAATCGAAAGCAGTTCACCACGGAGGTCGAAACAAATGCACCAATAAACCAGCAAATATTTACATTGAAATGTCGCTCCAGAAAAAGTTTTCGAACGATTATTCCAAACATACCTGCCAAAAAGGCAATCACAAACTCCAAATGCGTTCCCCCAAAAATCTTGCTCAGCGCAGCTGTCGCTATACCAATCATTACAAATTTAAACCATTCCGAATAGGAATGATCTTGACTGATCTGACGCAGCTTTTCTTCCACATCATCAGTGGTTGCATAATCGCCCTCGGAGATTTCCCAAGTCAGAATACTGATCGCTGAAATAATGGAATAGTTAACGCCGTAATGTGGGATTCTTCGGACGAGTGTTCGGCTTTCTGAAGATTCGGGATCAGAAATGGTGATTACAACAGCAGAATGAGAAAAGAAATACTCAATGTGATAACCAAAAAAATCGCTAACTCTTGTAAGATTTCGTGCTGTTCGGGTGGAGTTGGCTCCGTTCGAAATCAGCAACACGGCCACATCCAACAATAAATCCGAAAAAGTATCAATAGTATTTGCCCTAAAATTCATTCCTCAAAGGTAATAGGAATCTTTCTGATAAATTTAAAATGATGACAAAAGAAATATCAGTATTTTGAAATTTTTCACCGGAGCTACGTTGAAACATTTTTCCATAAAAAAAGCCCTTCCGAAGAAGAGCTTGTCGAGCTTACTGGTTTTTCCAGTTTTGATTGTCTTTATTTTCGGATCGCTTCACCGAATTGTCGATGTTGTAAGCTAAACCAACTCCCAAGGTTTGTTTCACCTGTGTTTTCCATATTTGATTGTGGTCGTACAACAGATCAAGGGTAATAACTGATGAAACATACTTATTAATCTTCATGTTCAGAACACCTCCATAGGAAAGTACTAGTCTTTCAGGATGATCCAGATAATTGCTAAATACAGATGCGGTATTCACCAAAGTTATATTTTCCATCAGTTTCATTTTATAGATGGCTGTACCCAAGAAACCGAACTGAAACACGGATGAATCACCATTATTTTTCAATCCGTAAACACCTGCAAACTGCAAATCTTTATCGGTAACGAAAGTCCATCGTGCGTTGGCAGGACGAAGAGTCATGGTAAAGTTATCGTTAGGTCTGTACGTAAAACCTGCACCTAGATTCAAATAGCCCGGCGCCATAAAATTTGAAATCTTTGCTGCCTGCGGATTATTACCATCTTCATATCCTGGTGCAAACTGAGAAAGGAAACTGGTACCTGCAGACACATACCAACTTTTAGAGATCTTACGACCATAATTGGTAGACAAATTGATTACATCCTGGGTTTTGCGGTTGCCCACACCAGATGTGTTGTTTTGTCCGTATCCGAGGATGACGATGTTTTCCCAAAGGTCATTTCCTTTTTCGTAGGTCATATTGTAATTAATACCTGCAAGCCAACCTACATTGTTGGCACCACCACCTACCCAGTTCGAGAAAGCGGCCTGATTGAGCATCAAAGTGTTCTGCCCCACAATAGACCAGTGTTTGGTGGAATCTTTCACTGCAGCAGTCTCTTGCTGTGCTGTAGCAATAAATCCAACCATCAGCATTCCTGCCAAAAAAATTTTCTTCATAATTGATTTTTTACAAGCGGCAAAATTATGAATTATTTGTTAAAACCAAATCATGCATCAAACAAGCGATAAAAATTGGTTTTTCAAGGACTGCTTCAAATCACTGCATTTTATGCCCCTCTTTCATCAAAAAAAACGCTCACATCGCTCTGAGTTTATTCAACCGAGTTTACTATTGTACAATATAAAATCGATTTCCATCTTCCAACCTATTTTAAACATGCCTTCTTTTGAGAACGATAAAATGCTGAAATCCTCTCCCCTGCATACTCTAACAAGCTCATAATGAGAATCATTTAAAACATCGCGGCCTTATGTGGTCTTTTATGTAAAACCTATCATAGAGCATAGGTAGCTTGGTGATTGGTGATCGTAGTTTTGCAGCATCAAAATTTTATAAATTATGTTTAAAAATGTATCTATTGGAAAAGCAATGATGACTGCTTTTTCACTTTGTGTGGGTGTGATGATGAATGCCCAATGTTCATTAACGGGCTGGAAAAAATTTGTTCAGACCGAACAATCAAGTATCGCTCTTAAGGAAGATGGCACCATCTGGATGTGGGGCGCAAACACCGACGGAATTAAAGGAGATGGCACCGTTGGTGGTGATCTTGTGAAGCATCCTGTTCAAATTGGTACTGCGTCTGACTGGACGGATATTGATGCTGGTCGTTTTTTCGCCTTGGCCAAAAAAGCCAACGGTGATCTTTATGGATGGGGCGACAACCAAAACGGAAACTTCGGCATTGGCAACAATACCGATCAGTACAGCCCTGTGATAATTGCTCAAAATGTGAGTTCTTTCTCGGCAGGTTATCACCACGTGATGATTGTGAAAAATGATGGAACAATGTGGGGCGCAGGTTACAACGATTGGGGTGGCCTGGGAATGGGAACCAGTGTAGCTTGGTACAATACCTGGCAACAAGAGTCATCTAAGGCAACAGACTGGAAAACACCAGCTGCAGGGTTCTACAATTCTTTCGGGATTAAAACCAACGGAACACTTTGGTCTGCGGGAACGAATGTAGAAGGACAAACAGGAACGGGTGCAACAGGTGGCGAATCGGATGTGTTTGTACAAATTGGAACCGATACCAACTGGAAAGCTGTTTCTTGCGGGGTTTACCACGTTTTAGGTTTAAAAACAACCGGAAAACTATTCGGATGGGGTGCAAGCTCCAACGGCAGATTAGGAATTGCCGGTGCAGGAGCTCAATACTTCCGTACACCACAACCGATTGAAGCTTCTTCAACTTATACTCAAATTGCTACGTCTTGGGATGCATCTGCAATTATGAAAAGTGACAACACCCTATATGCATTTGGCGCAAACCATGGCGGCATTACAGGCGGAACAGCCGGAGACACCAATAACCTTCCTCCTCAACAGATAGGTACTTCTACCAATTGGAAAACGCTGGCATCAAGAGTGGGTGGATTTCACTTTGGCGCGGTTCAAAATGACGGATCTCTTTGGGCATGGGGAACAGATAACCTTTTTCAGTTAGGAAATGGTGATGGTACCGCAACTAACTCAAATGTCCCTACACAGGTAAGTTGCGCAGACAACTTGGCAGTAAGCAATGCGGCTATTAGTCAACTGGTGATCTACCCCAATCCTGCAAAAGATGTGGTTTACATCAAAACTGCACAAAAAACGGACGAAGTGAAAATCTACTCCTTGACTGGTGCTTTGGTTAATGTATCGAAAGTGGTTAACCAAACCATTAATGTCGCTCAGCTCCCTGCCGGAACATATATCCTAAAAACAGAGAATGATGCTAAAGGTGTAAAACTGATCAAGAAATAGTTTTTTTCATTGTCATTAATTTGACGGAATCAGCTTCGAAAGGAGCTGATTTTTTTATGTGAAGAACGCCTTTATAAAATCAAGGAATATCACCGTCATTATCAATCTACTGATGCTAAAAAAATTAATGCAACTTTTTGCTTGGTCCCCTTACATAAGAGATAACGTAAAAAGTACCATGAAATAGCTTACAATTTTAAAAAAGGATATTAGCCATCTGAATTGTCTGGCAGAGTGAAAAAATATGAAAAGAAAAGAATGAAGAAAGTGCTGATCAAATGAATAAACGTCGCCATTTGGCTATGGTGTTTCTGCTTACGTCAAAATGTTGGGCAAGTTGCGTGTTGTTCAACGCATGAGTACTCTGATAATCGAGTATTTTCAGGATGGTGGTTTTGCAGTACGATCGATGTTTTCCGCTGTTGCCGTAGTGATCTGGCGAGATGGTTTTATCAATAAAGAGTACATCAAATTCAGATAAACTATCTTGTTTCAAAATATCTTTCAGTTCGTCTAGTTTTTCCGGATATTTCTTGGTCAGCAGATCTTTGTAAATGCGATTATAGTTGATCGAAGCTAAAGTTTCCATAGCAGTTTCTGATGTTAACTGATTTTACGATACTATCTTCAAAAAGAATAATTAAAACTTTTCTTTTGCCCAGCCAATTCTTTTTTCCTAGTTCATAGGCCCAGCGTTCCGAAGGATAGTAATTAAAATCTTGACCAAACTCACTAATAATGGCCTCTTTGTGTTTTCCTATTAAATATTTGAATTGTTCTTTTCTCATGCTTAACGAATTCCACCTTATTACCTTTTTATTTCATTCATTTACCAATACCATACTATTTACCCAAATGATTTTTAAAATACTGCGATTTATAATGATTAGGGTGTAACCATGGGTTTGTATTTAGCAATCCACTTATAGAGTGTTGTTTTAGGTATTTTATACTCTTCCATGATCTGAATTTTTGTTTTGTTCCCACTTTCAACTTCATCTAAGATAAAACTGATGATTTCCTTGGTATAAATGTTTTTACGAAATCTTGGTAATGAGCTTTTCGCATGCACCTTCTCGTCTTCGGCCATGGGTGGCGCATATAAAATTAAATGCTGGGAATAGATCCGAAAAAAATCGTAACGCAATAGCTTGCTCCATTTCATCAGAAGGTCTGTTGGCAGACTTTCTTTCGTGTACATCTGTAAAACCTCTTCTTCTGTATAGCCCAAGAAATTACAGATGCGGAACATTTCTGTACCGCATTCTGTAACTCGCTGCATGATCAATTTTCCAATGACAATTTTCTTAAAATTCATTTGTGTGTTTTTAGAATCGTATTCCGTATTCATTTCATTGGTTGGTTGTTAAAATAATCAACAAGCGCTTGTAATGGTTCACTATTGAAATGCAATGATACAGCGAAAAACACAAAGCAAAAAACACTTTGTGTTATGAATTAGGTAAATTTAAGCATTATATAGTTTCATTTTCGGTGAAACGATACAACTAATTGCCTTTTTCTAAGAGATACGAACGATATTCACAAAATGGCCACTCCAGTCAAAACTCCTCCTTGATTATTTTTGACCACTTACAGAAAGGTTCTCGATGAAATAAGAAGGTGAAATTTTATTTCTCTTTTTGAAGGCGGAAGCAAAAACTTCACGCGAAGAAAATCCACATACTTCTGCAAGATAAGAGATCTTATACGCACGGTACTTGGGTTCATTGTACAGGAGTTTGGTAATATAATCAATACGGAGATTGTTGATGTAATTACTAAAGGTTTTTCCCTTTTCGTTCTTCAGGGTTTCGGAAGCATAGCGATGGTTGACCTCCATGTAATTGGCCAAATAATTTAAGCTTACATTATTTTTGAGGAACAGTTCAGCGTTTTCGAATGCTTCCAGTTTTCTCAGGATAGAATTAACGGTACTGTTAGAAATCTGTATTTTCTTTTCTTTCTCAACGAAATCAACTTCTTTTTGTGGTTTGGCTGAACTGTCTTTTTCAGTTTCAGCGGCAGCATTAAGCTGACTTATTTTTGCAATGACATTCTCATATTCCTGATGAAGTCTCTTATTTTTATTCTTCCAGAAAATCCAGCCCAGAACAAGCAAAACGACACAAATAATGGATGCCAATACCATCACCTTATTGAGGGTATTTCTATTCTCCACCTCTTTGTCAGAAATAATTTTATCAACGGAAGTATTGATGCTTTTTTGTTCTGTTCTTTTGAGACTGTCGTTTAGTTTTGTATACAAATCTGCGTACAGTTTAGATTTTTCCTTTTCACCGGTTTCCAGATATGCTTTGAACAAATTATTGTAAATATCTTTGCGCATTTCGGGATGATCGTATTTTCGGGTAAGTTTTAAAGCTTTTTCAGCATAAAAAATAGATTGGGTATAATTTTTTTGTGAATAATAGAAATCGGATAATGAAGAGTACAATATCACGACATTGCTTGGCAGGATCGTATATTTTGGGTCTTCATATATATTTAATGCTTTCTGATAATATTCTTCTGCTGTGGAATTTTGCTTCAATTCACTGTAATAAAGATCTGCCAGTCTGAAATATTGAAACCCAATTAAATCATATTTTGAATCAATAGTTGAGCGTTTTTCATTATCAGATATTTTTGATAACTCTTCAAGACTTTTGTTTACGTAATAAATCATCTTTTTTACATCTTGATTCGCCTGACCAATGCAAACAGAATAACTATCATAAATAAGGGCGGTGGTATAATGTCTTTTTGTTTGATCTACAATTTTATCAGCAAATATTTTTGCTTTATCAAGCGTTTGCAATGCTTGGTTATTCAGTCTTAGCATAGAATAGGAAGCGGCTAAGTCTCTGTACATTCCTGCTAAGCGATTGTAATCATTCAGTTTTAAAGACAGTTCTTCTATTCCTGAACTGATTTTAATTACATTTTCATATTCCCCATTATTAAAATAAATTTTAGACAAAGCATCTTTACTTTCCAAAATTCCCTCGTCAAAACTGATATTTTCTGAGTCTTTTAATGTTTTACTGTATATTTTGATAGACTGGGAAGCATATTGTTCCGACACTTTTTGTGCTCTATCCATTTCCTTTCTTATGGATTCCCGCGTTTGTGATGTACACATGCAACTAAAAAAAACGAACAAAGAAATCAATAATCGATAGATCATAATAAAAGCGAATCACGTATTAATTGTAAAATGTAACTATCCTTGCATCAATTTTTATAAAAATATTCTTTATTTTATGCAGTTTAAAAACTTATATCAAACAAGGTCCTATCTGGGAATCTCTTGAAAGTGAAAAACATAGAAAATTTTAATGCATAAAAAATAAAACTAGTAAAAAATTGCGTGCCTGCAAAAATAATTAAAAAAGAGCAGTGAATGGTTGCAATGAATAATTTTTAAAGCAAAAAAAACATCCATAGTTCATAAATAGTGTAAGACTCTTATTTATTGGCTGTTATATTATGGTACTACCTCTTTTAGATGAGAGTAATTGCGGAAATTATAACAGCAATATCATGGAAAATATAACAGGTAGTAATTTTATCTCTTGTCATTTGCTTGCAATTTGTATTGCACATCTGTACGCCCCGCTTAAAAAAACACTTTTCATAAGTATAAATATGATTAACCTTAAAACGTAATAAACAAAATGAAACCAGCTTGCGAAGGAATTGCACGTCACCAAATACACTAGTCAAAAAAGTTCTAAGACCATGTAAAAAGCAGTAAATCGTCATTGAAATCAAGGTGTTGCAGCAAAATAAAATGAGAGCGGTGAAAATATAGAGTATTTTTTTATCAACTTATCGAAGCAGGCAGACCACCAAAAATTCAAGGGCGCTAAAGAAAGTCATTGTTATGAGAAATTATTTTCAAACAATTCAATATTTTCTGATGAATATCACTAAAAAATCTATCATTTTCATGAATATGATACATGTCATTGACTTCAAATATGCGTATTGTCGTAGCTTTGCGAGGTATATGAAAAGATCATTACTGCTGTTTATTTTTGCTTTTTCATTCGTTGTTGCACAGGATCCGGCTGAGTATAATAAGGTATATTCAAGAACATACATAGAAATTGCTCCCAAAAGTATTGATCAGGCATTAAAAATTGCGGATTCTTTGTATGAGAAGTCTGAAGATCGCATTTTTAAGACTCGAAGTTTGATGCTTTCGGCAACGTTATATCAACAGAAAGGCGATATCAATAAAGCGGTTGAGTATGCATTAAGATCCGAAAAGATTATTAATGAAACAAATGATTTCTCTTGGAAATCAAGAGTATATGGATTTCTTGCCAGCCAATACCGTTTTCTCAAGTTAAATGAAAAATCCAGAGAGTATGCTTTAAAAGCCATTGAACAAAGTGGCTTTATCGAGGATAAAGAGAAAGCAAACAGCACCATTGGTCTGATTTATCAGGAACTTGCCCACTCTGCAATAGATCAGGAGCGTTATCAGGAGGCAAGAAGTTATGTTTTGCAATCTCAAAAGCATTTTGCTGGTGTGAAACAAAACCGGGAAGCGTTACTCGGTCACAATCAGCAACTGTTGGGGCTTATTGATTATAAAGAAGGAAAAATTCCAGATGCGATACAGCATTACAAAAGTGGATTGAATATCACCAAAGCCACTCCTGCATACTACATTAGAGCTTTAATTTTTTCAGGTTTGACAAGAATCTATTTGGACAACAAAGATTTGAAGACCGCTAAAATCTATCTGGATGAAGCAAAAAAAATAGCCAGCCAAACGGAATATCTTGAAGTGAAGCGAGATTATGAGGAGGCAGCTGCTTCGTATTTTGCTGCCTCCAACGATTTAAAAAGCATGTTGAAGGTCATTAAAAATAAAGACTCCCTTGGCCGAATTATCGATGATAAGGCGCAACATTTCTTAAGCAAGGAATTTAACAATCTTGAAGACAAGAATGTGCGTATTGAAAAAGGAAGCTCTGTTAAAAATATTTTCATTTATACCTTTGGTGGTCTGCTGCTTGTGGCGCTTTTGGTTTTTGGGTGGATAAAAATTAAACAAAAAAGGGACATTAAACGCTTTGAGGATCTGATAGAACGAGTGCGAAATGAAAAGATCTACGAGATGAATGGGGATTCAGAAAAAGATGAAAAACCTGTGGATTATCAGGGTTTTTCCATTCCTCAGGAGACGGAACAAAGACTTTTGCAACAACTGGAGAACTTCGAAAACTCTGTGCTCTATACTCAAAAAAATATGTCACTATCTGTGTTGGCAGGTTTGCTGGAGACCAATACCAAATACCTCTCGTACGTCATCAACAACCATAAAAAGAAGAGTTTCCAGCATTATATCAACGGCCTGCGGATTCAGTACATCATTCAAAAACTGAAAAATGATCCTGTTTACCGGCAGTATAAGATCGCTGTATTGTCGGAAGAATCCGGATTTTCTTCTCCTAACAAATTTTCTATGGTTTTTAAAAAGTTTACCGAAATTACCCCTTCCCAGTTTATCAAATACTTGGACGAAACCAAAGTAAGCAATAACTAAATTGCGCAATTTATCTCGTATCGTTTTAACGAATGCGGTAACACAAACATTTTCATAATCATACCCGGCAAAATACTTTTGTAAAAACGAAAAAGTATTGGGTTATAGATTTCCTTTTAGATTACAGACTGCTTGTGTAGGATACTGGGGATCGAAATTCGGTCTTCGAATGTTCTTCCTACTCGTCCTATGGTCGTCTCTATTCGATGCCCAGATGTTTACCCAGGGCGATCCGATGGTTGTTGGTTTCAAGGGAAACATCATCAAATCGGACAGTTTATCAACTGTCACTCTTCATAAAACTTCGTCAACGGTTAAGATTTTCATTACGAAAGGTGCAGTGATCAGCAATTTGCCGGATAATATCGAAGTTGTAGAGGTAAAACTTCCAATCGCAAGAACCAAAAGCGCCCCAGCCAAGAGAGCTATTGCCGTTCGGCAAAATCCAAAAAAAGAAAAGCAGCTTCCTACTAAGGCCATTACTGTTCGTTATACTTCATTGCGTAACGACAGTCTTTCTGAGATAAAAAGTGATGGCACTAGTGCAATAGCATCATCATCACCTACAAAATTAAGTGCTATTCATTTAAATAGAGACAAATGGAATGCGATCCACTTTATTTGCTACAGTAAAATTCCGCTCTTGAATGCAACTGCCATTTCATTCAATGAATTACAAAGTTTTTCTATTCGCCCACCGCCTTTATTACACTTGCCATTCTTTCAATCTTAAAAAAAGTCTGCCTTTTTATTGGCAGATGTACATTTCAAATATTAAATAAACAAATAATGATACAAAATAGAATAAAAAAATTAGCTGTTCTTTGCCAACTTGCAGTTGCAACTTTGCTGCTGAGTGGTGCTGGTTTTCTTTCGGCACAAAGCAAAGGACAAACCTTACAAAAATCCGAAGAACAGATTACAGTTTCTTACAAGTCCGCATTTTCTTACCCCTTAAACAGTGATATGCGATGGGAAGTCCATAACCCTGCCGGAAAATCAATTAAAAAAGGAAGTGGAAGCATTGAAAACTTTACTTTTAATCAACCTGGTAATTATGTTGTAAAACTTTCGGATACAGCTAAACACGATCCCAACGACTGTACTCATCAACATTTTCCAGACCAGCTGAACATCACTGTAAGTCCCTACTACATGGCATTTGATCTGAATACCGTGAAAACTTCCAGAACACTTACAGGTGGATCTGCCACGGGAACTTTGGTAACGGTAAACGTAGACTTTGATTCGTATGACAAGCAAGTGGCTTCATACAATCGTGATTTTCTTACCGCTGGTGTAGGTACTACCATTACAGGAAAACTTAAAAATGGAGAAATCACGCTAAAACCGGGAAAAAATACGCTCGAATTTGTTCTGGATGGTATTGCAACTACAGGTAATTATATTATGATTGATTTTATCGACATTAATGGCGTAGTACAATCTTATGGATTAACTCAAAAAATACAATAAAATGAAAAAAATAGTATATCTACTTTCTACCACCTTATTGCTTTTATCCGGTATCTTGTCCGAGTCTAAAGCGCAGTATTGTGTTTCCGGGGATTGTAACCCAAATACTTACGTAAACAGTGTTGATCCCAACACCATAGAGTATGATAACATGGTAAGTGTTTTTCACTCTACCATCGTTCGCGAATCCAGTGGACTGGTAAAAGTATGGGGACAGGGAATTGCACAGAATGGTAGCGGAACCAACGGTAATGTTGCTCCGCCACAGGAGCTTAATGGCACGAACTACGGTACTGGAACCAACCAACTTTCCGGTACCATTCTAAAATTTGCAGGAGGAAGTAATACAAATAGTCAGCAATTTGCAGTACTCACCACCAATGGATTATATGTATGGGGGGGATAGTACGGTCATGATTCCCAATGTGGCAAATGTGGCAAATGGACAATTCAGAAAGGTTACGGTCAACTCTAAAGCCGACGGACTTCCCACAGGCGTAAGTCCTGATGATGTAAAGATGATGTTCGGAACCCGAGGGGCTTTAGCCATTGTGACCTGTACAGGAGCGGCTTATGTGCTTTCGGCAAACGGAAATCTTTATAGTGATGGTGCGGCGGATAGTGGCACAAACGATCTTTTATGGCACCGCGTAAGTACAGCAGTAAATACACCGCTGACGAATGTGGTAGCTGTACGGGGAACTTATCAAGCACTCATGGCACTTACCGCCACTGGTGAGATTTATACTTGGGGAAATGGTACCCGTTTAGGTAATAATACTGCAGCTTCAGACAGATCTTTTGCAACCCTCATGACCAAACCAACCGGTGTTACCCCAAAAATGATTGGGATGACAACGGGTTCATCCTACTATCTCCTGGGAACCAATAACCAATTGTACTCGTTGGGTAATAACACAAACAGGCAATTAGGGGATGGAACTAATACAAATAGAAACTCTTGGGTTACTGTGTCCGCTACCAACACGATCAGTGGAACTACTTACACGCTGGGCGCTAATGTTGTATGGATCAGCCCACAGGAACATGATGGAAATGCTGGTTATGCTGCAATTAATGTTTTAACCACCGATGGAAAACTTTGGGCATGGGGCAGTAATGACACAGGAATGATCGGTGGTGGCAGCAGCAATGCAACCCTTAATCCTACTTATATGCCGGGAAGAACTACAGGGGCTTATGATGCGACGAGACTAAACCTCGACGATAAAATCATTGCCGTAGAAACCGGAGGACACACGACACTTACCGTTAAACAATGTACCACCCGATTTGGGTATGTGGGGCATAAAATCAGGGGAAGTATGTCCAATAATACTACGGATAATGGCACAGAACAAACCTATACATTCGGTGCAACCTCCACACTTGCGATTTGTGGAGCCATAACTGCGCCCGATCTGCTTAATCTGAAAATTTGTCAGGGATTAACCGCCAACCTCGCCAACGCCGAACCGGCCGCCTTACCAATTGGTGTTACAGGAATTAAATGGTGGACAGATGCTGCTGCAACCATTCCGGTAAGTAATCCTGCAGCTGTAGGTCCGGGAACTTACTATGCTACATTTGACGGGCTTGCCCTCGCCGCTCCATGCGTATCATCAATGACGGTTTCCTACTTACAGTCGGGAGATGCTGGTTACAGCAACTGTGGATGCTACAAACCCGGAATTATTGATAACGGAAAGGCATTAGATACCAAAGTAGGAATTACTGCCCTTTCAAGAGCAGGCACTACCGATACCGACCAATGGCCAATGGCAAGAAAAGGAGGATGGATCGCGATGGAAGCAAAAACAAAAGGATTTGTTCCCAACAGAGTAGAGTTCGATAATACCACAGGAAATCCGGTAGGCATTGCAGTAGCAAACTTTGTGGAAGGTATGATGGTTTACGATAAGACCAACAAATGTATGAAAATGTTCACCCTCAAATCAGGAGATACAAGTATGAAGTGGCACTGCATCGCAACTCAAACTTGTCCTGATTAATTATAAAAAAAGAAAAAACATGAAAAAATTAACTTTATTTATATCCGTTCTTTTTGCAATCGGCTTGCAAGCACAGGTCGCCATCGGAAAAACCAATGTTACCAATAATTCAGTATCGTTAGAGTTTGCCACCACCGAAAACCGTGGACTCATTTTGCCCTACGTCACCGATAAATCGGGAATTGTGGCAGAAGGAACCATTATCTATGATGCCACTGCAGATCATAAGGTGAAGTACCTCAAAAACAACGGAACGTGGGTTAACCTTAGTGAAGATGATGGCACAACAGCAACCATCGGCACTGCCGATTTGACTATTCAAGGAACTGGAAGAACCGAAAAAGAGTTGGCCAAAACCGTCATCGGACCCAATCCGTCTACAGATGGTACTGCGGGAATTTTGGTACTCACCGCAACCAATAAAGCCATGATACTTCCAAAAGTAGCCAGCCCTCACCTCAACATCTATAATCCTGCTGCAGGACTTATGGTGTACGATACAACGGCGAAGCAACTTGCGGTGTACAACGGCAAGGTGTGGACCTTTTGGAAACCCTAAAACATAAATTCTCTATACCAGAAGAGTTGCCACTATGATAGAGGCAGCTCTTTTTTTATGAAAAATTCCAACTTCTGAATTGAGATCTACTATAATGGAGCATGAATCGTCATTACTGATCGATTTGTTATGCTTTCTAAGTGAAACAGCTTTTAAATCTTAATAAACGCAGTCAACAGTAAATAGCTTTTCATCGCGCATTCTGCACCCAGCATGATGATAAAACGCAGATTTTCACGTCAATATGAAACCATGTAACATAAAAACATTATATTTGGTGGAAACCAAAAAGCATTATGATGGCACCATTTTTATCAACCCTAGGATTAAGCGTAATGATGATTACAACGACATTATTCAACGCACAAAGCATTACAAACACACAAGACCGGCTCGATGATGCAGTAAAAAAAAGCCATAGAAATCTGGAGCAAGCTCTTAAAAAAGAGGTTCCATCGGTTTCCGTTTTACTTGTTACCCCAAAAGGCGAGTTTTTTTCGAGTTCCGTAGGAAAAAATGGCAAGGCCGTTACCAAAGACACTTGGTTTCGTTTTGCAAGCAATACCAAAAACTTTACCTCAACCGCCATTTTATTGATGATGCAGAATGGATGGCTTCGTATTGACGATAAGATTGATGCATTGATTCCCGGCACTCAAATTCCATATGTTTCCACTGATGCCGAATTTAAATTTCCTCACCGTGAACAAATCACGATTAAACAACTCCTGCAACACAATGCCGGCGTTTACGACTTAACCAATGACGACTCTAAATACAATCTGAATGGCGAAACTTACGCAGACGGACTTCTTTTGAAAGAACCTCTGCATCAGTTCGGAACAGAAGAATACATGAGAATTCTTACCGAGAAAAAACTCACTTACGGACCTCCTAACACCGTTTATCATTACTCCAATACCGGCTACTCTATTTTGGGAAGCATTATTGCAAAAATTTACTCCCTAAAATCGGGTGCACCCAAAACCTATTCGGACTTTATTCATGACAAAATAAGTGGTGCAACTGCTAAAATTCCCATTCCGGTACATTTTGTAGAATCTGCCAAAGAACGCACACTCCCTACCCCAAATGTTTCGGGAATGCTGTTCGAAAAGGGAAAATGGAAAATCCAAGACAGCATCAACCTTTCTGCCAACATTGCGGAAGGCAACGGAACCGGAACCATGAGCGGCCTGGCAAAGTACGTTCGCACACTGATGAAAGGACAAAATGTACTGACGGAAACTTCGGTTAATCTCATGCAAACTTCTGTAGGGCAAGCCACTACCGCAGAGAATAATCACTATGCTTTGGGTTGCTTTTACCGGCCAAATCTGGGCTATGGCCACAACGGTGCCATTGCAGGAAACTTGTCACTCATGCTGCATGATCCCGTCACTGATGTCACCAGTATTGTGCTGATTCCGTTTTGGGATCTCGAATCGAAGGATACTTTTATGGTATGTTTTAAAGCATTAGAATCCTCTGCCGAAGAAGCAAGAAAAGCGCTGGGCTATTAGTTAAGAAACACTTGATACTTCTGCATCTCATGGATAACCTCGAGCAAATTGCCGTTGATATCAATCTGTGCTTTCATCGACATGAGTTCTAGCACCGAGTGATCTTCAGGGTTACGCACGTAGAAATTAAGCTTTTGTTCGCCTTGGTTTTCGATAAAGTTTTTCCTGAAAAACTGCAGATCCTCTTTTCTTAAATCATCCAAATCCACCACCACCGTCATCTTCTTGGCAAATTTTTCGAAAGCATCTTTCAGGTCAATGACATCGATGACATTCACAAAAATTCGTCCGTCGTTCACCTGAGCAAATTTTATTTTAAATATCAGAAATCGCTGCAAATCAACCTTGTCACGCAATCGCATATAATCGCGGTCGCCTAAACGAAAACTATAACTTCCACTGTAATCTTCCAAGGTTACAAAGGCAATCTTTTCGCCGCTGTTTTTGCCATCTCTCACAGAATATTCTGTAACCATTCCTGCCACCATGTATTCCGGCGTATTGTTTTTAAGCGCTTGCTTCTCCTTCCAAGAAAGTTTGTCGTTGGTAAACAGATCGGGCTGCTTTGGAAATGCTGATTCTTTAAATGCATCGACTTCATCCAAATTCAGAAAATTAAACATGCCTTTTGGCTCTGCTTTCTTTGTGGTTTCTTCAATCATCATTTCTTCTTCATCCGATGGGTCAGTTGGTACATCAATTAACTCATCATCAGCGTCGGCAATTTCGGAAACATCTATTGGAAGTAGTGTGTCTTCAATTTCTAAATCATCCTCAGTTTTGCTTTCAAGGGTTTCCTTTTTACTTAATGCGCCTTCAATAAAAAGATACTGGTACTTATACTCATCCAACGGATGCGCCGAAAGATAGAATCCTATGATTTCTTTTTCGCGGTTGAGTTTATGCATATTCTGCCACTCAGGCGCGGGATTTATCTTGGGTAGCTCAATTTGAACTTCCTCTGCAAAATCGGCAAACAGAGAGTTCTCGATTTCATTTTTACCGTCCTGAAAGCTTTGTCCGTATCGTAAAAGCCGCTCAATATTGGTTCTTCCACTGTTATCGATATCGAAATACTGTGCACGGTGATAATGATCGACCTCATCGTAAGCACCAGCAATCACCAAACTCTCTACGACCCTTTTATTGATTTGCGAACTGGGAACTTTTTCAAAGAAGTCATAAATATTTTTGAATCTTTCTTCTTTTCTGGCCTGCACAATCGCCTCGCTCGGTCCTTCGCCAATGCCTTTAATTGCACCTAAACCAAAACGAATCTGACCTTTGTCGTTAACGGAAAACTCGTACTGAGATTCATTAACATCGGGACCCAACACATCAACACCTATACTCTTGCAATCTTCCATAAACATGGTAATTTGCTTGGTATTATTGATATTGTTGCTCATTACACTTGCCATATACTCGGCCGGATAATTGGCTTTAAGATAGGCCGTTTGGTAAGCAATAAGCGCATAACAGGTAGAGTGCGACTTGTTGAAAGCATATTCTGCAAAAGCTTTCCAGTCGTTCCATATTTTTTCAAGGCGGTCCGGATCTAGATTATTTTCCTTTCCTCCGTGAATAAATTTAGGATACATCTTATTCAGCACATCAATCTGCTTCTTACCCATCGCTTTTCTTAAGGTATCAGCTTCACCCTTTGTAAAATTTGCCAGCTTTTGAGAGAGCAGCATTACCTGCTCTTGGTAAACCGTAATGCCGTATGTTTCTTTCAGGAATTCTTCTGTTTCGGGAAGGTCATAAACAATTTCTTCCAAACCATGTTTACGGTTGATGAAGTTAGGGATATATTTAATAGGACCTGGCCTGTACAAAGCGTTCATCGCGATGAGATCGGCAAAAACGGTAGGTTTAAGCTCGCGCATGTATTTTTGCATTCCGGGACTTTCGTATTGGAAAATCCCCACGGTTCTACCCTCTTTAAACAACTGGTATGTTTTGGCATCATCAAGCGGAATGTCGTCGGGGTTAATTTCAATTCCATGTCTTTGCTTGATCAGTTTAATAGCGTGTTTAATGATCGTTAACGTCCGCAGACCCAGAAAATCCATTTTGAGCAGACCAGCATTCTCGGCCACAGAGTTGTCGAACTGTGAAACCAAAATATCGGCATCTTTCGCAGCAATGGTAATAGGCACCAAGTTGGATATATCTTCTGGCGTAATAATTACACCACAAGCATGAATCCCTGTATTTCGAATGCAGCCCTCCATTTTTTGTGCTGCCGAAAGCACCTCATATCGGGTATCTTCCGGATTGGCAAGAATATCTTTCATTTCCTGCGCAAGCACCTTGTCTTCGGGACTTAACTTATCAAATTTCGAAAATGCTTTGGCAATATTCATTCCCGGCGTTGCAGGAACAAGTTTCGCTATATTGTTGGTTTCTGCAATGGAGACATCAAGTACTCTACCTGCGTCTTTAATAGCCGATTTTCCTCCTAAAACCGAGTAGGTGATGATCTGTGCAACGTTCGTTTTGCCGTATTTTTCAATGACCCACTTAATGATTTTATCGCGACCTTCATCATCAAAATCAATATCGATATCGGGCATGGAAACCCTTTCCGGATTTAAGAACCTTTCGAAAAGGAGATCGTATTTAATGGGATCAACATTGGTAATTCCAATGCAATACGCCACCGCAGAACCCGCTGCCGAACCACGACCAGGACCAACCCAAACGCCCATCTTCCGTGATTCAGTGCAAAAATCCTGCACGATGAGGAAGTAACCGGGATAACCGGTATTGGCAATTACTTCCAATTCAAAATCTAACCTTTCACGGATTTCTTCGGTCAATTCACCATATCTTTTTTTTGCCCCTTCATAGGTTAAATGTCTTAAATATGCATTCTCGCCACGTTTACCATGGTCGGTTTCATCTTCTTTGTTCTGAAATTCGGCAGGAATGCTGAATTCCGGCAACAGTACTTCACGTTTCAAAGGATAACTCTCAAATTTTGAAAGCAATTCGCTGTAGGCCTCAAAAGCATCTGGAAACTGCCGGAAGGCCAATTTCAGTTCGGCTTCATCTTTCATGTAAAATTCCCGTGAAGGCAGCCCGCGTCTTTTACCAAAACCTTTACCCACTTGCGATGAAAGCTTCTCTCCATCTTTGATGCAATATAAAATATCCTGAATATTGGCATGGCTTCTTTCGGTATAAAAGGTCTCGTTCTGTGCCAAAATCTTTACACCATGCTGATCGGCAAAATCGAGTAAAACATCATTCAAATGCTGCTCCTCTTCCACTTCATGGTTTTGAAGCTGTACATAAAAATCAGCACCGAAAGTTTCTTTCCACCATTTGAAAAGCTCTTCTCCTTTCTGCTCCCCAAACTCTAAAATAGTATTGGGAATATCGCCGCCTGTTCCTGCGGTAAAAGCAATTAAATCTTCTTTATATTCGGCAATCATCGCCCGGGAAATTCGGGGCACACCAAAATAAAAACCATTAACAAACCCTAAGCTGGAGAGTTTCACAAGATTTTTATAGCCATTAAAATTCTTCGCCAGCAGCACCACGTTGGTCCTTCGATCCGGATCGTCTTTGGTAAACTGTTTCTGTTCGGGCCTGTCCGAGATATAAAACTCGCAACCAATAACCGCCATGAGCGGCTCTTTTCTGGGTTCCGTTTCATTAAAACTGCTTCCGCTCTCTTCTGCTTCCTTTTTATTGGCCAAATAAAGCTGGTGATTCTTGGCAATATTGGCGTTGGCCTTTTCCACTTCGGCAACAAACTTGAAGGCGCCCATCATGTTGCCTAAATCAACCAATCCAACGGCGGAAAAATTATTCTTAAGTGCCTTGTCGATCAGGTCTTTAATATGGGTAGTCGCTTGCAAGGAAGAATAAATACTGTGATTGTGAAAATTAAAATAATCTCCTATTTCCACTTCTTCGGTATCACCGAAATCAACCGTTTTTTTCTTCTTAAAAGCAGCAACCTGTCGCCGGATGACGATTCCAAAAGGTTGAATGGGAGAAGGATGATGATCAATAAATGCCTGAAGTTCGTCCTCGGTCAGTTTAACACTTTGCGCAGGGATGACTCTTTTGCGCATTAATTCGAAAAAAACCTGTGCCGTGGCATTAACATCGGCAGCCGCATTGTGCGCTTCGTCGAATTTCTCGCCATACAATTTTTCGTAAAGTTCCGAAAGTTTCGGCGACTTGTACTTTCCACCCTTTCCTCCCGGAAGCATGCAAAACTCCGTGCTTAGTCTCATGGTATCTGCAGAAGGAATTTCCTTCAGTGAATCTTCCATATGTTTGCGGAAAAACTCGGCACCCACAATACTGTAATCAAAATCGATGTTGTGACCGGCTACAATTTTTGCTTTCTTCAGTACCCGTTGAAATTTTTGAAGTATCTCCGTTAAATCATGCCCTTCTTCGTTGGCAATTTTGGTGGAAATACCGTGGATTCTGGTGGCATTGAACGGAATGTCGTACCCTTCCGGTTTGATGATAAAGTCTTCATTTTCGAGCAGGTTTCCGTCCTGATCATGGAGTTGCCAAGCAATCTGTACCATTCTTGGCCAGTTATCGGAATCGCTGAGAGGCGCGTTAAAATTTTTCGGTAAACCTGTGGTTTCCGTGTCGAAAATTAGATACATGTTATTGATTCATTTCAATTCAGAAGTTGATCGACCAAAATATATGGTAAAATTGGTCATCTATCAACTATGAATTGTAAGCGTTGTTTGTTAGTACTTCGTTCTGCAAATATATCAAATTCGAGTGTTTATTTCAATTGATTTATGAGCTGCTCAGCGTTAAACAATCATAAAAAATTAAGTTGAACGACAGAACACAAATAATGTATAATAAACTTATTTTCAAACAATTAAACCAAAAAAAATTATCTGTACAAAATTTCATTTGATTTAATAACCGGTTGAAAATAACAAATTACTCAATAAAAAACCACTCCGCAATCGAAGTGGTTTCATTATCATGAAATTAAATTTACATTTGCTCCATTTTGAAGCTCATGCTTTCGATCACTT
The DNA here is from genome assembly GCA_001898255.1 of Chryseobacterium sp. 39-10. Lineage (GTDB taxonomy): Bacteria > Bacteroidota > Bacteroidia > Flavobacteriales > Weeksellaceae > Kaistella. The sequence continues at coordinate 209,826 of MKTK01000008.1, forward strand.
TAAGCATTGCTTCCACCGTATCCATTGAGGTAAGACAGGGAACTCCGTTTTCGACAGAAATTCGGCGAATCTGAAAACCATCTCTCTCGGCTTGTTTGCCTTTGGTTGTGGTATTGACAACATATTGTACTTTTCCTTTCTGAATCAGATCAATCAGGTTGACATCTTCTTCACCAATTTTATAGCCAATCTTGGTTTTTACACCTTTTTCTTCAAAATATTTCGCGGTTCCTTCCGTTGCCCAAATCCGAAACCCGATTTCCTGAAACCGTCTTGCAATTGCAGTGGCTTCATCTTTGTGCTTATCAGCCACGGTAAAAAGAATGGAACCATGCAGCGGCACTTTTCTCCCGGCTCCAATTAATCCCTTGTAAAGCGCTTTTTCGAGGGTAGAATCTTTACCCATCACTTCGCCGGTTGATTTCATTTCAGGACCCAGCGAAACATCTACTTTCGCCAATTTGGAGAACGAAAAGACAGGCACTTTTACATAAATACCTTCCTTTTCGGGAACAAGTCCGCTTTCATATCCCATATCTTTCAGCTTTGCCCCAAGAATGGCTTTCATGGCAAGATTGGCCATCGGCACACCAGTAATTTTCGACAGAAAAGGAACCGTTCTCGATGAGCGGGGATTCACCTCAATAACGTAAACAGTGCCTTCATGAAGAACATACTGAATATTCATTAAACCAATAACATTTAGCCCTTTTGCCAAACGCTTGGTATAATCTACCAATGTATCGATCTCCTTTTGCGAAACATTTTGAGGCGGATACACCGCGATGGAATCTCCGGAATGTACGCCGGCTCTTTCGATGTGCTCCATAATACCGGGAATTACGACGGTTTCGCCATCCGAAATGGCATCCACTTCTACTTCCTTTCCGGTAAGGTAACGGTCGATCAGTATGGGATGTTCAGAATTTTCGTTCACGGCATTGGTCATGTAATGATCGAGTTCATGCTCGTCGTACACAATCTCCATGGCTCTTCCGCCCAATACATAACTCGGACGTACCAGCACCGGAAAACCGATTTCGTTGGCAATCACCAATGCTTCTTCTTTGGTAAAGCAGGTTTTCCCCATCGGTTGAGGAATATCCATTTCGCGAAGCGCCTGCTCAAATTTGTTGCGATTTTCTGCACGATCCAAATCTTCCAGGGAAGTACCTAAAATTTTCACGCCGTGTTTTGCCAGTTTTTCGGCGAGGTTAATCGCGGTTTGACCGCCAAACTGTACAACATCTCCTTTTGGCTTTTCGAGTTCGATGATGTTCATTACATCTTCTTCAGTAAGCGGTTCAAAGTACAGTTTATCTGCAATCGAAAAATCAGTAGAAACCGTTTCCGGGTTATTGTTGATGATAATTGCCTCATAGCCCAACTCTTTGATTGCCCAAACTGAATGTACCGTTGCATAATCGAATTCAACACCCTGCCCGATTCGGATAGGACCAGAACCCAGCACAATCACTTTATCGTTATCCGTCGGAATACTTTCGTTTTCGTCTTCGTAAGTTCCGTAGAAATAAGGCGTTTCAGATTCGAACTCGGCAGCACAGGTATCCACCATTTTGTAAGTGGGCATGATGCCGTTTTCTTTTCTGAACGAGAAAACCTCATCCTGACTTTTACCCCACAAAACGGAAATATTAAGATCGGAGAAGCCGAGTTTTTTAGCGATTTTAATGATTTCGATCTGCTCGGGTTGGGTACTATTTTTTAAGCTGGATAAGGTAGCTTCAAAGTCGATCAACTTCTTGATTTTCCAGATAAAGAACTTATCAATTTTGCTCCACTCAACAATTTTTTGCCAGTCATATCCGCGACGCAGGGCATCGCCGATGATAAACAGCCGCTCATCGTCGCACACTTTTATTCTTCTTTCAATCTCTTCGTCGGTAAGTGCTTCTGCTTGTTTTGTCTTGAGCCCGATATGCCTCAGTCCTGTTTCCAGCGAGCGAATTGCCTTTTGTAAAGATTCTTCAAAATTTCTACCAATAGCCATTACTTCACCTGTAGCTTTCATTTGGGTGGAAAGCCGACGATCTGCTGTCTCAAATTTATCGAATGGAAACCGTGGAAATTTCGTTACCACATAATCCAAAGCCGGTTCGAAACATGCGTAAGTCTTTCCTGTAACGGGATTCATAATTTCATCCAGCGTTAAACCCACGGCAATTTTAGCCGCAATTTTCGCAATAGGATAACCTGTTGCTTTCGATGCTAAAGCCGATGATCGCGAAACCCGTGGATTTACTTCAATGATATAATAATCGAAAGAATGCGGATCCAAAGCCAGCTGCACGTTGCAGCCGCCCTCAATTCCTAATGCACGAATAATTTTCAGGGAGGAATTGCGCAGCATCTGATATTCTCTGTCCGACAGGGTTTGCGACGGAGCTACAACAATAGAATCTCCGGTGTGAATTCCTACCGGATCCACATTTTCCATATTACAAACCACGATGGCGTTATCATTGGCGTCGCGCATCACCTCGTATTCTATTTCTTTAAAACCTGCAATCGATTTTTCTATTAAGCATTGAGTTACAGGCGAATATTTAAGCCCCAAATCGGTTATTTCTCTCAACTGATTTTCGTCGCCAGCAATACCACCACCTGTGCCGCCCATCGTGAAAGCAGGCCTCACAATCACTGGATAGCCGATCTTTTCTGCAAAGCCAATGGCCTCCTCCACGGTATGCACAATGTCGCTTTCGGGAACGGGCTCGTTCAGTTCTTTCATCAGCTCGCGGAACAAGTCGCGGTCTTCTGCCTGGTTGATGGCAGAAAGTTTGGTACCCAACACTTCCACTTTACATTCGGCAAGAACACCTGATTTTTCAAGCTCAACCGCCATGTTCAACCCGGTTTGTCCACCCAATGTTGGCAAAAGTGCATCAGGTCTTTCCTTGCGGATGATGCGACTTACAAACGGCAGAGAAATAGGTTCTATATAAACCTTATCGGCAATTTCTACGTCGGTCATAATGGTTGCCGGATTGGAGTTGATGAGGATCACTTTGTATCCCTCTTCCTTTAGTGAAAGGCAGGCCTGTGTCCCGGCATAATCAAATTCCGCGGCTTGCCCAATGATGATGGGACCGGAACCGATAACTAAAATGGTTTTAATGTCTGTTCTTTTCATAAATTCTATGTAACGATGTAGCAGTGTACGAATGTAAAATTCTACATTTTTATTTTTTTATTTTTGAGTTGCTGTTAACAACCATATTCCTTATTGCTTGCTCAAAATAATACGCAATATCAAAATCGTCTGTTGCCTGATTTTCCAATACAGTGACTGAAATTTTTTCCTCAGGATAATACAGATTAACCGCTGTAAAACCGGCCGGAGGAGAAAAACCGGTATGCCCGATCTCATAAATACCTGCTTTGTCATTAATTCTTAGTCCATAACCATAGCCAATTTCTTTTTCTCCAAAAAGTGGATGTGCATCGGTTATTGAGTATTGAATCATTTTTTGGTAACTCTCCTCTTTCAAAATCTTTCCGTTGTGAATCATATCGTTCCATTTTGCTAAATCTCTGACGTTGATAATCAAATGACTACCAGGATAAAGATCCTGAGAATACGGAAATTCATTAACCACACTTATCCCGTTCTTAGTCATCGCATAGCTATTCACCAACTTGAGTTGATTTTGCGAATTAGGATAAAAACTGTTGTTCATTCCACATTTTGCAAATAACTCTGTAACCAGCATCTCATATGTTTTCCCTGTTGCGCTTTCCAAGATTCTACCTAACGTTCCGTATCCGATATTCGAGTATTTAAACTGAGTACCCGGTTCAAAAAGAAGTTGATCCTTCAATTCCCAAGCATCAATTCCCGACGAATTATTCAACAAGTGATGAACGGTGACTTTATTCACCCAATCATACTTCAAGTCTTTCAAATAAATACCGATTGGCTTTTGAAGTTCAATGGTCCCTTTTTCGACCTGCAACATCACCAAAGTAGCCGTTATCTGCTTAGCAATCGACATTGACGAAAATTCGTCATCCATTCTTAATTTGGTTTGCTGATCCCTATTTGAAAATCCATAAGCTTTTTCATACATGCTTTTTCCATTCTTAGAAACCAGAACAACACCATTGAATACTCTCGGATTTTTCACCTGAATTAAACTATCGATTCTATGCGACAAGTGATCCTGATCAGCAAGTTTTGCCGTGCTACAGCTTACCAATACGATGGCAGTAAAGAATAGAAAAATGGATTTCAAAACAATTTATTTTTTAAATGTTTCCATTAACTCTATAAACTCATCAAATAAGTAATTGGCATCTTCAGGTCCAGGGCTGGCTTCCGGGTGATACTGCACCGAGAAACATGGATGATGTTTATGTTTTACTCCTTCGTTTGTACGATCGTTTAGTGCGATATGGGTTTCAATCAAATCCGTATCTTTGAGTGATTCCTGATCGATGGCATACCCATGATTTTGAGAAGTAATAGCGACTGTATTTTTCTCCAAATCCAAAACGGGGTGATTACCACCTCGGTGCCCAAATTTCAGTTTGTAAGTTTTTGCACCACAAGCTAAACCAATAAGCTGATGTCCCAAACAAATACCGAAGATAGGCACTTTTCCTAATAATTTACGGATGGTTTCGTGTACATGAGGAACATCTTGTGGGTCGCCCGGACCATTGGAAAGCATGATGCCGTCCGGATCCATCAACAAAATTTCTTCGGCAGTGGTATCTTGTGAAACCACAATAATATCGCAGTTCCTTTCCGACAATTCCCTGATGATGCCCAACTTGGAGCCAAAATCCATCAACACTACTTTAAAACCTCTTCCCGGACTTGCATAAGGCGTTTTGGTAGAAACTTCTTCCACCTGATTTGTAGGGAAATGAGTGGATTGCAGATCGCTGATGATGATTTCCTCGTCTGCATCATGGCTAACGATTTTTCCCCTAACCACCCCTTTGTTTCGAATGATACGGGTTAATTTTCGGGTATCAATGCCGGAGATACCGGAAAGATTTTTCTTGATAAACAATTCGTCAATCGTCATCTGTTTACGAAAATTAGATGGGAAATCACAAAGTTCTTTCACAATTAAACCTTTGATGGCGGGCTCTATACTTTCGTAATCATCGCGGTTGATTCCATAGTTCCCGATGAGCGGATACGTCATGCAGACGATTTGCCCACAGTAACTGGGATCTGAAAGTAGTTCCTGATAACCGGTCATTCCCGTATTGAAAACCACTTCGCCCGAGGTATCTTGGTTGGCTCCAAAGCCGATTCCGTGAAAAACTTCGCCGGATTCTAATATCAATTTCTTTTTCATATTTCTACTTATAAAAAAAGGGCAAAATGCCCAGTTTTTATTAATTACTTAATTCTTCAAATTCGAAACCTCTCTTTTCCAGAGCATCTTTTAAAATAGCCATTCTGGCAAAAACACCGTTTTCCATCTGCTTAAAAATTCGAGAACGGCTGCACTCCACCAACTCATCATCAATTTCGACACCTCTGTTGATAGGCGCCGGATGCATAATGATCGCCTTTTCTTTCATCATTTTTTCGCGTTCACTGGTCAAGCCAAATTTTTTATGATACTTTTCAGGAGTCATTTTTAATTTTTCGTTGTGTCTTTCGTGCTGAATACGCAACAACATCACAACATCCATTTCCTTCACCAAATCGTCGAGCGACAAATATGTTCCGTTAATGATAACCCCTTCATCAAACCATTTTTCGGGGCCAGAGAAATAAACTTTTGCACCAAGACGCCTTAAAACATCCGCGTTGGAATTGGCAACCCGGCTGTGCTTCACATCTCCCACAATACCCACTTTTAAACCTTTGAAAGTTCCAAACTCTTGTTTAATGGTCATTAAATCAAGAAGATTTTGCGAAGGATGATTACCCGTGCCATCACCACCATTGATCACTGCTACATCAATTCCTTTGAGCTCATCGTAAAACTTATCTTTCCAGTGACGAATCACCAACAGTTCTACACCGATTGCTTTAAGAGTATTCACGGTATCATAAAGTGATTCTCCTTTATTGATGGAACTTGCCGATATATCAAAAGGCACCACGCTGAGTCCCAATTTTTGTTCGGCCACATCAAAACTTGTTTTGGTACGGGTACTGTTTTCGAAAAACAGGTTGGATACAAAGATTTGCTGTTTGGCTTTCAGAATTTTTCCCTTAGCCAACTCCTCGGCATCTTTTAGTAAGCTGTTGATTTTTTGAATGGATAAATCAGATGTTGTAAGCATAATGAGGACTTTAAATCAAAAAAAAAGAAGCCGAAAAGACTTCATTAATGTAATAAATATTGATGTAACCGGCATTGCTGCCTATTTGCAAATCGACTAATGGAAAAGCATCTTTCATTAAAGCAAAGATAAAATTATTTTTCCAAACCTGAAAATAGTTGGTCATTTTATTTTTTGAATATCTATTTTATTGCTAATTAAATATATATTTGCTAAAAACATATAGTTATGGCCAACTTATGCCCGAAATGTTTGCAAGACAACACTGTAAAAAGCGGTATCATCAAAGAAAGACAGAGATTTCACTGTAAAGACTGTAATTATTTTTTCACCGTGAAAAAACTCGGAAAACAAATTGACGATTACTTCGTCACCAAGGCCCTTCAGCTGTATTTGGAAGGACTTAGCTACCGGGAAATTGAAAGAATCATCGGAGTGTCTCATGTAACGGTAAGTTCCTGGATAAGAAAGTATAATATCAAAAGACCACCCCATTCCGACTTTCATCCGGTGTACAAAGTTTTTAAGCAAAATGAGCTGATCGACTATATGCAAAATGAAAATAACATTAAAGGTTCTGGACTGATTATCACAGAGTTTGGCGATAAATTCATGATGATTAAATGGGAAAGATTCAAAAAATAATAGCGTAAAATCAGCATTCAGATTCAGCCAGCAGATTCCACTTTTTTTAGCTTCTTACCACACAACCGCTATATGCTTAACACATATATATATTAAATTTTTCAGGTTGAAATTTTAGTTTCATTTTCGTTTCATCAACAAAACAAACTAAAATATATCAACCTATGAAGAAATCTGTTGTTCTATTAGGAATCATGTTTTCTGCCGCATGTACCCAACAACTGTTTGCACAGGAAACGCCGACGAATGAAGAACTGCTTAAGAGAATCGAAAAACTGGAGCAAGAAAAGGCAAAATCCAAAGAATGGGATGCCTCCATTTACGGCTGGGTACGCACTGAGTATAATTTCGACAGCCGGCAATCTGCCTACGCCCGCGAATACAACCTCAATCTCTATCCATTAGATGAAAAACTAGACACCAACGGGAAAGACATCAATGCGGCAGGTGGCAGTAATTTCTTGGCAATAACGACCCGAGTGGGGATCAACTTTAGAGGCCCTGATGTTTGGGGCGCAAAAGCAACCGGAAAAATTGAGGCCGATTTTTTTGGCAATACAGAACTTAACAAGTCATCTGCAGGAAGCGGAAGCATGGGTTTGCTTCGACTTCGCCATGCAACAGCTACGCTGGATTGGGGTAAAACGGCAGTGACCTTTGGACAAACTTGGTATCCAGCATTCATCCCGGAAGTATTCCCAGGTGTTGCTAATTTTAACACAGGCATTATGTTTAATCCCTTCGGATGGGCAGGACAGGTCAGGGTGCAACAAAAATTGACACCAGAATTATCAATCATTGCAGTGGCATATAAAGACCGGGAATTTCAAACCGCAAATGCTACCGGAGCTTCTGTGAACAGTGCAACATTCAACTCAGCGATGCCAACCTTACACGGACAGCTTCAGTACAAAAATAAAAATGTTGTTGCCGGAATTGCTGCTGAGTTTCAATCGTTGAAACCGGTCATCGAATCGAATGGGCTGGTTTCTGATGAGAAGGTAAATTCCAGCAATTTCCTGGCCTATTTTAGCTATACCAACGATAAGATCATTACCAAAATTTATGGAATTACCGGTGGAAATCTACATCATCTGGTAATGGTAGGCGGTTTTGCCGGCTACACTCAGCCCAACGGAACAGAATCTTACAAACCAACAAAAACCTCCGCTTTTTGGGTGGATATCGCTAGTAAAAATGCTAAAGTGGCACCCGGAGTTTTCTTTGGATACTCTAAAAACTCGGGCGTGGATGAAGGGTTCAAAAATCTTTATATGAGAGGTGTTGCGGGAAGCCGGATCCTGGATCAGGTATGGCGGGCATCGGCACGGGTTGAATTTAAACAGAATAAATTCAATATTGCTCCAGAATTAGAATATACTGCTGCCAAATGGGGCGACCTGAATCCTGATGCTACAGCGGGATCCAACGGTAAAAACGTGGGCAACTTTCGCGGAATGGTAAGGGTAATGTACTCCTTCTAAATTATTTTCAATAAAAATTTTTCCTAATATAAAATCAAATATACTATGAGCAAACAATTTAATTCGCAACAAGAGCATGACGCATATGTTGACGAGAAGAAAAAAAACAGCACCATCTGGGGCGTTATCATGGCCTCATCGCTGGGAACGCTAATTGAGTGGTACGATTTCTTTATTTTCGGAAGTTTAGCAGTGGTTTTATCAACCAAGTTTTTCCCGGTTGATAACCCTACGGCTGCTTTCCTTTCCACATTGGCAACCTTTGCCGCCGGATTTGTTGTACGACCTTTCGGTGCGCTGTTCTTCGGCCGTTTAGGCGATATGATCGGCAGAAAATACACGTTTCTAGTGACACTGCTGATCATGGGTTTTTCCACTTTTTTAATCGGCTGTATCCCGTCTTACGAAACCATCGGTTTTGCAGCCCCTGTTTTGGTTTTAATCCTTCGACTGCTTCAGGGATTGGCTTTGGGTGGTGAATATGGAGGAGCAGCCACCTATGTCGCAGAATATGCACAGGACAACAGACGTGGCTACTGGACTTCCTGGATTCAGACAACGGCAACACTGGGACTTTTTGTTTCTCTTGCTGTTATTTTATTGACAAAAACATCATTGAGTGCCGAAGAATTTGACAGCTGGGGATGGAGAGTTCCATTCTGGATTTCTATACTAATGGTGGGGGTTTCTTACATCATCCGAAGAAATATGAAAGAATCTCCGCTTTTCGCCAAAGCTAAAAAAGAAGGAAAAACCTCCTCAAATCCACTGAAAGAATCTTTTGGCAACAAATACAATTTCAAATTTGTTTTGCTTGCCCTATTTGGTGCGGTAATGGGACAAGGTGTGGTTTGGTACACCGGTCAGTTCTATGCGATGAGCTTCCTGCAAAAAGTAATGAATGTGGAATCTGCACAAGTCGATTCCATTATGGCCATTGCCCTATTTATTGGCACCCCACTTTTTGTTTTCTGGGGATGGCTTTCTGATAAAGTGGGCAGAAAATACATTATCCTAGGTGGTATGCTGCTTGCAATATTCTGTTATCGACCAATCTATCGAGCGATGTATCACTCAGTAAACACGGCTGAAAAAACGGTGGCCGCAAAAGGAATCACCGACAAAAGGACGGCAAAAGTTCATGATAAAATTGCTACAGATTCCCTCATCACTTTCCATAAAGAAATTGTGTATACTGACGGTTCTTTAATGAAAAAAGATTCCACCGTTCACTGGTCTCCCTCTGGCCCGGTGCTGAAAGAAGACGGAACACCTGAAGCCGCAAAATTGCACAATCAGTTGACGGTTGACAGTGATACCCGATGGAAATTGGTATTTCTACTCTTTGTGCAACTTGTTTTTGTTACCATGGTTTATGGGCCTATTGCCGCGTTCCTGGTAGAAATGTTCCCGGTAAGAATTCGCTACACTTCCATGTCACTTCCTTATCATATCGGAAATGGAATCTTTGGTGGTTTGCTTCCCGCTGTGGCTACTTATTTGGTGACCAATGCACAGACTGCAGGCAAAGCCGAATGGTTTCTGGAAGGACTTTGGTACCCTATAATTGTATCGGCGGTTTCGCTGGTCATCGGATTCTTCTACCTGAACGGAAAAGACAGAAACGTCAACGATTAAGACAATTTTTTAGAATCGATACGACTTTCAATTTTAATTCTTAACTTTAAATTCAATATAAAATGGACTCAATAAAGAAAATATTAGGATTTGTATGGATCGTTTTAGCAGCTGCAATGCTGTATTACGGACTTACCACAATGGGAATCCCGAAGCTTACTTCGGGTAAGCAGGAAGACTTGGTTTTCGGAATCATCATTGTCTTCATCCTATTGCCGATTTGCGTCGGTGGCATGGCTGTATTTGGGTGGTACGCATTAAAAGGTGAGTATTCCCAAGATAAAATGTAATATCTTTTCATCATCAGACGTGAGATTGGAATTAAATTTCCGGTCTCATGTCTATTTTTAAAAAGGTGAGTAAAACAATTAAAACAATGAAGAAAAGGCACAAGCAAAAATTAGTTATCATCAGCATTATTCTCTTTGTCATGTTTAATGCGCCGTTTTTGCTATTGTTCAACAGAGTTGATCAGTTACTGGGTTTTCCGATGATTTATACCTATATCTTCCTGGTTTGGCTGTGTTCTTCCGTTGCCACATTTTTAGTTTTTAAGAAATTTGATGAATAGTTCGCTGCTTTTTTTGCTGGTGGTTATTTACCTCGGACTTCTCTTTTTCATTGCATTTTTGGCAGAGAAAAAGAAGAGTAATTTCTGGGTGAACAATCCTTATATCTACTCTCTTTCATTAGCGGTGTACTGTTCGGCATGGACGTATTACGGAAGCATTGGCGTAGCCGCCAATCAAGGTTTAGAATATCTTACCATTTACATTGGTCCGGTGATCATTATTCCGGCATGGATCTACATCATTTCCAAAATCATCAGAATTTCTCGGGTGAATAAAATCTCCAGTATTGCCGATTTTATTTCTCTCCGGTACGGAAACAGCCGTCTGTTGGGCGCCATTGTTGCCATTGTGTGTATTCTGGCAGTAATTCCTTACATCGGTCTTCAGATTAAAGCGATCTCCGAAACTTTTCATTTAATAACCTTCAGTGAAACATCTGACAATATTTTACTGGACAATGCAACCTATGTCGTCCTGATCATTGCACTTTTTTCTGCCTACTACGGTACCAAATACGTAGACGCATCCGAAAAAAGAATAGGCATTATTTCGGCACTGGCATTTGAAAGTTTTTTGAAGCTTATTTTTTTCCTCATCCTTGGCTTGTTCACGGTATATGGTGTTTTTAATGGTTTTGATGATCTTTATGAAAAAGCGTCCAAAATCCCCGATTTTGTAGAAAAAAACTCGATTAACGGTTTGGAAGGCGGCTTCAATTGGCTGCTGATGTCACTCCTTTCCATGACTGCTATTTTTCTTTTGCCCCGTCAGTTCCATGCCACCATCATCGAGAACCGGACAGAGAAACACCTCAAAACCGCTATTTGGGTTTTTCCGCTTTATCTTTTGCTGATGAATCTCTTCGTTTTCCCGGTTGCGTGGGGCGGAAAAGTTCTTTTTATGGATCAAAATGTAAATGCTGAGTTTTATTCTATTTTGATTCCTCAAAAATTCGGCAACACCCTAATTGCAGGAATGGTTTTTTTCGGAGGACTAAGCGCCTGTATTTCAATGATTATTATCGCCAGCATTTCCCTTTCGGTAATGCTTTCGAACAACATCATCATACCTTACGGATGGCTCAATAACTTTAAAACCGAAACCGAAAATACCAACAACAAATCTATTACCAACATCCGAAAATTCAGCATTTTTGTGATGATCATCATCGGATTTATTTTCTACAAATATTTACTGACGGGGTCAACACTTTTCTCGGTGGGTTTAACGGCATTTGTATTAACTGCGCAGCTTACGCCCTCCTTTTTTGGTGCCATTTTTTGGCGTCGCGGAAATTTTTCCGGAGCGGTAGTAGGCATTATTGCGGGAGTCATAATTTGCTATGTAAATCTCATTTTGCCCAATTATTTCGAAACCTCATACAAAGAAACTGCATTCTTTAGATTCTTCGCTATTCCTTATCTTTCACCCGTTGCGAATACTTTTTTCTGGAGTTTATTGGTTAATTCCGGTCTGTTCATCATCATTTCTAGCAGTGTGGTGGCCAATTATCGTGAGCGAAATTTTGCAGAACTGTATGTAGATATTAATGATTATATCCAAAGTCATGAAAATGCCTATATCTGGAAAGGAATAGCACATATTTCCGACATCCGCAAAATCCTCACACGGTTTTTAGGCGAAAAGAAAACAGAACAGGCGCTGAAAATTTTTAACCTCAAATACAACATCAGCACCGAAGATGATACCGCCGATTCCCGTTTCATCAAGTTTTCCGAAAATTTACTGAGTGGCCGCATAGGAACGGCTTCGGCAAAAATCCTGATTGAGGGCGTTACCAAAGAAGATAAAATTTCGCTTCCCGAAGTATTAAAAATACTGGAAGAATCCAAAGAAAATATAACCATTAATAAGCAACTAACCGAGCAATCGCGGCAGCTCACCAAACTCTCGTCCGATCTCCAAAATGCGAACCGAAATCTTTTGGTAAAAGATCGACAGAAAGATGAATTTCTCGACACTGTAGCCCACGAATTACGCACTCCACTTACGGCTATACGAGCAACAAGCGAAATTCTGATTGACGATGACGAAATGCCAGTAGAAATAAGAAAAGACTTTCTCGAAAACATCATCACCGAATCTGACCGATTGAATGAAATCATTAATGACATCCTGTATCTGGATAAGTTGGAAACGGGTCAGTTCCCATTACAGCTGCAAAAAAACAATATTATTGCCACCTTTCATAAAGCGATCAAACCACTTATTCATCTTTTGGAACAAAGGCAGCTGCACCATTCGGAGATTAATTTACTTAACCACGAAGTGTACGAATATGACGAGCAAAGAATTATTCAGGTTTTTCAAAACATCTTGGGCAATGCACTGAAATTTACCAACGAAATGGGAACCATTCAGACCAAATTCCAAGAAAAGGACGGCCAATTGAAAATTTCCATCTTCAATACCGGAAAAACGATTCCGGAAGAGGATTTACATTTTATATTCGATAAGTTTTACCAAAGTCAGAATCAAAACCTGCAAAAACCCATAGGAAGCGGACTAGGTTTGGCTATTTGTAAAAAAATCATCGATGCACATGGAGGAGAAATAGCCGTGAAAAACAAAGAAATTGGAGTCACTTTCGAGATTGTACTTCATGGGTGATTCTAATATAAAACGCTAAGAGAAAAGGATAAATTAAAAGAAAGATTAGCGGAACAACAAAAAGATTGAACAATGAAAAAAATTGTAATTGCAGACGACGAACATAAAATCATCATGACGCTGGAATATGCTTTCCGAAAAAATGGATATGAGGTTTTTATTGCCCGGGATGGCTCTGAAGTTTTAGATATCCTAAAAGAAGAAATACCGGACATCATCCTTCTTGATATTATGATGCCCAACGTGGATGGATACACTACCCTGGCTGAAATTAAGAAAAATGAAAAACTCAAAAATGTAAAGGTGATTTTCCTCTCGGCAAAATCTGGCGAGGCAGACATCAAAAAAGGCCTCGATCTGGGCGCAGATGCCTATATTACAAAACCCTACTCTATTAAAAAACTCATGGAGAAAGTGGACGAACTCTTAAAGTAAACCCTATTACAAGAAATAACAATAAAAATCTTAACAATGAAAGCGCAAGAAATGTTCAACCAAAGTGTTGAAGACAAAGTGCAATTTTGGACAGAACAAGCCAAAGAAATCAAATGGTTTAAGTTCCCGGAAAGCATCCTTTCTGAAGATGAAAACGGCTACCCACAATGGTTTAGTGACGGGCAACTCAACATGTCTTATCTGTGTATAGACCGGCATATTGAAGATGGATATGGTGATCAGATTGCTGTCATTTATGATTCTCCGGTTACCGAAACTCAGCAAAAATACACTTTCAACGAGCTAAAGCATGAAGTAACAAAGCTCGCCGGCGGTCTGCAATCATTAGGTTTAAAGAAAGGCGACACGGCGGTTATTTACATGCCAATGATTCCACAAACACTTTTTGCCATGTTGGCTTGTGCAAGGATTGGTGTAATCCACAACGTTGTATTTGGTGGTTTTGCCCCCAATGAACTGGTGGTGCGCATTGACGATTGTAAACCCAAAGTGCTCATTACCTCTACAGCAGGCGTTGAAATTGCCAGGAGAATTCCCTATTTGCCATTGGTGGAAGAAGCCATTCGGCTGGCTCAAGATAAAGTGGAGCATGTAATTGTCTATAACAGACAACTTGTTGATAATGATCATGAATATTTTGAGGGAACCATCGATTATAAAGAACTGCTCGAGAAATCAACACCCGCAGATTATGTTTCGGTAGAATCCACCCATCCGCTCTATTTACTTTACACCTCCGGAACCACCGGAAAACCCAAAGGAGTTGCACGCGACACCGGCGGACATGCCACAGCATTAAAATTTTCCATGAAATACCACTACGGCATGCAACCCGGAGAAACCTTCTGGGCAGCATCTGATTTTGGTTGGGCAGTTGGGCATAGCTACATGGTTTACGCCCCTTTGCTGAACAGAAATACAACGATTGTTTTTGAAGGAAAACCTATTATGACACCGGATGCAGGAACCTTCTGGCGAGTAATCTCCGAACATAAAGTAAACGTCATGTTTACCGCGCCTACTGCCATACGAGCCATTAAAAAAGAAGATCCCAACGGTGAACTCATCAAAAAATATGACCTTTCAAATTACAGAATGCAATTCTTGGCTGGCGAGCGTTGCGATGTGGCAACACTCGACTGGTTTGCAGAACACCTGAAAGTACCGGCAATTGATCACTGGTGGCAAACAGAATCTGGTTCGCCAATGCTCGGTTTGCTTACCTATTTTGAAGATTATCATATTAAACGAGCTTCTGCAGGAAAGCCGGTACCAGGATACGATATTAAGGTGTTCGACGAAAATGGTTACGAGCTCGATCCGCACCACGAAGGTTTCCTTGTTATTAAACTTCCGCTGGCACCCGGCGCTTTGCTGGGAATTTGGAATGATTTTGAGCGCTTCCAAAGCAGTTATCTGTCTCAATTTCCTGGCTACTATTTCTCCGGCGATGGCGCCATTAAGGATGAAGATGGATATATTTTTGTCACCGGACGTGTGGATGATGTGATCAATGTTGCGGGCCACCGACTTTCCACGTCAGAAATGGAAGAAGTCGTTTCGTCCAACATCGACATTGCAGAATGTGCTGTAGTAGGTATTGAGGATCAACTCAAAGGACAAATCCCGTTTGCCATTGTGGTAACCAAAGCAGGTGTTGAAAAATCCGAATCAGAAATTGAAAAAGAAATTGTTAAATTAGTTCGCGAAAAAATAGGAGCAGTTGCTTCTTTAAAAAATGTGATGGTGGTCAACAGATTGCCCAAAACAAGATCTGGTAAAATCCTTAGAAAACTCATCAGAACGATGCTGGACGGTAAAGAATTTCAAATGCCGTCAACCATTGATGATGAAACAATTGTGGAAGAAATTCAGGACAAAATACGAGCAAGCAGAAAATGATTAAATCCCTATTCAAAAATAATGATAAACATTGAGAAAAACTGAAAAATTAACCCTATGAAAAATTTGTTTATTGACGACCTGCCTGATTATTTCAAGCAGTATAAAAAATCCATCAAGAATCCGAAAAAATTCTGGGACAAGATTGCCGACGAAGGTTTTGTGTGGTACCAACGCTGGTCCAAAGTGGTAGAATATGATATGCAGGAAGCCAAAATTAAATGGTTCAAAAATGCGAAGCTCAATATCACCAAAAACTGTCTGGATCGGCATTTGTCGTCTCGGGGCGATAAAACGGCCATCATTTGGGAACCCAACAATCCTAAAGAAGAGCCGCAGCATATTTCGTACAAAGAACTGCACGAAAGAGTTTGCAAAATGGCCAATGTACTTCGTGATTTGGGTGTGCAAAAAGGTGACCGCGTATGTATTTATCTGCCCATGATCCCTGAGCTTGCTGTATGCATGCTGGCATGTGCAAGATTGGGAGCGATTCACTCGGTGATTTTTGCCGGCTTTTCCGATACAGCAGTTGCCTCCCGTGTGAACGATTGCGAAGCGAAACTCATCATCTGCTCCGACGGAAGTTACCGTGGAAATAAAGCCATCGACTTAAAAGGCATCATTGACAAAGCCGTAGAAAAATGCCCCACCATTGAAAGTGTGCTGGTAGTGAAAAGAACTGGTGGAAACGTCAGCATGAAAGAAGGCCGCGACATTTGGTTGCACCCTCTTTACGACCTTGCACCCTCCGATTTTGTATCGGTGATCATGGATGCGGAAGATCCACTTTTTATCCTTTACACATCGGGCTCCACGGGAAAACCAAAGGGAATGATGCACACTACAGCCGGTTATATGGTTTACACCGCCTACACCTTTAAAAATATATTTAATTACAAAGAAAACGACATCTATTGGTGCACCGCCGATATCGGGTGGATCACTGGCCATTCCTATATTTTGTATGGCCCACTTGTGAACGGAGCAACAACCGTTATTTTTGAAGGAGTGCCTACCTATCCTGAACCAGATCGCTTCTGGGAAGTTATTGAAAAACATAAAGTAACTCAATTTTACACGGCTCCAACTGCAATTCGTTCATTAGCCAAGGAATCTACAGAATGGGTAGAGAAACATGACCTCTCCACATTACGCGTAATTGGATCGGTGGGCGAACCCATCAACGACGAAGCTTGGCATTGGTACAACGACCATGTCGGGAAGAAGAAATGCCCCATTGTAGATACCTGGTGGCAAACCGAAACGGGAGGTATTATGATTTCGCCTATTCCGTTTGTAACCCCTACAAAACCAACTTATGCTACCCTTCCTCTTCCCGGAATACAGCCCGTTTTAATGGACGATAAACGCAACGAAATTACCGGTAACCAGGTGGATGGAAATTTATGCATCCGTTTTCCGTGGCCGGGCATTGCAAGAACCATTTGGGGCGATCATCAGCGGTACAAGGAAACGTATTTCTCGGCATTTCCGGGAAAATATTTCACAGGCGATGGTGCTTTGCGCGACGAAACCGGCTATTATAGAATTACCGGTCGTGTAGATGATGTGATTATCGTTTCCGGACACAACCTCGGTACAGCACCAATTGAAGATAGCATTAACCAGCATCCTGCAGTGGCTGAATCCGCAATCGTAGGGTATCCGCACGATATTAAAGGAAGTGCACTTTATGGTTATGTGATCCTGAAAGATTCCGGTGAAAGCCGCGACCGAGAGAACCTTAGAAAGGAAATTAACCAACTGATTACCGACACCATTGGTCCAATCGCGAAACTGGATAAAATTCAGTTTGTGTCAGCATTGCCAAAAACACGATCGGGAAAAATCATGCGGCGTATTTTACGAAAAATTGCTGAAGGAGACTTTGCTAATTTTGGTGACACTTCTACCCTTTTGAATCCGGAAATTGTAGACGAAATCAAAAACGAAAAAATCTGATTCGGCATTGCAATTCATTTCCAAGGCCTCACTGCAAAGTGAGGTTTTTTTTAAGTACTCACTTTCAAAATCCTTTGCAAAGCAGTACCTTTGTTGAAATTGAAAAATCAATCACTTAATACAAAAAATCATGAAATTTTTTATTGACACCGCCAATCTGGAGCAAATCAAAGAAGCGCAGGATTTAGGAATTTTAGACGGCGTTACCACCAATCCTTCCCTAATGGCTAAAGAAGGAATAAACGGTAAGGAAGCCATTCTAAACCATTACCGCACCATT
>MKTK01000008.1:227910-228585 GCA_001898255.1 Chryseobacterium sp. 39-10
CAGTATTATTAATTGCAACATTTGTTTTAGCATCCCTACCGCTTATAAGTGTTAGTGCCGCACCAAAGTATAGCACAAGCTTGATGAGCAGCATATTATATCAAATCGGATGTGTAGATAATGAAAACGGTATGGATGAGGAAATGTCTTTCAGAGAATTTCTTCAGGATGCAAGCAGATTAAAAGGGGTTAATGATGAGGTTGCAACCAATAATTCAGATAAGATTGCGTTGATTCAGGCAGTAAGAATATTGGTGGATATGTTGGGGTATAAGGTTAAAATCAAATATGATTATGACTATATGCTGGTCGCCAAACAAATTGGACTTTTGAAAAATTTAAATAACAATGAGAATGATATCATTAAGAAAAGCGAAGCGTTTACTCTTTTGTTTAATGCGCTGACAATCAATCAATATGAAAGAGTGAGCTACGGCTCTGAAGAAAGCTATAAAGAGAGCGACAGAACTTTTTTGAAGAATGTATTTAATATCAGAGTGGTCGATGGTATTGTTGAAGGAATTGTTCAAAATAAAAGTGTAGTAAATAACGATAAAGTAATTCTTTTAACAAAAGAATACGGCAGGGTGAATTTGTTTTTTGGCTTATTGGATATTTATAATTCGATCGGCTTGAATGTAACCGCCTTTGTGAAACTGCAAAACGTTAATGCGA
>MKTK01000008.1:228593-230156 GCA_001898255.1 Chryseobacterium sp. 39-10
CTGTCAGAGGGAAAAATATTGGGATATGCGAATAATCGCAGCGAGGTTTTTAGCATTAAAAAAGGGGATATACTGTCTTACGATGCCGCAAATAAAAAGCTGAATTATAAAGACAGCCAGGATAATTACTATTCGATCAGAACCTCAGACACGATCAAGGTGGTCTATAACGGCAAGGTTTCTGCCACGAATACAACATTAAACGGTAGTATCGCCGGATTTACCAATTTCGTTGATAACAATAATGACGGTACATATGACTATGCAGTGATTTGGGATTATTACGATTTATATGTGGATGCCGCTTATCCTGAAAGTAAAACTTTCCGGTCTAAGTATAGCTTATACGGCAGCCTTTTGGAGATATCGTCAGGCAAGAATTTTAAATTTGATGCAGAAAAATTCAATTATATCATCGAAAAAGACGGCAAAAGGCAGGAACCAAAGGATATTAAAAAGGGTGATGTGATCAATATTGCCGTAAGCGAGGATAAGACCTTTCTAAAGGCAGTCGTGGTTTCGAATAAAATTGAGGGTAGTATTACTGAAATGTCGTTGGTAACCAAATCTGCAACCGAGCTTAATTTAAGCGATAGTTTTCTTGTGATCAATGAAAAGAAATATAAGCTTTCAAAGGATTATTATACGGCTGTTAAGGTTAATCATATTGAGCTTCCGTACAGGCTTTCTGATTACGGAAAATTCAGCTTGAATTTTGAAGGGAAAATTGCATATTCGGATATGCAGCTGCCATTGGACAAATATGGATATTTATTACAAGCGACACTATCCAAAGGGCTTGACCATATTGTAAAACTAAAGATTTTGGATAAAGAAAACAAATGGAATGTATATGAATTGGATGATAAATTTTCCATCAATGGTGTTAGCATAAAACCAAGCACAATTGCAAGCAACGGATATGCAGGATTGATTACCAAAAGCGGCGAAACCCTAACAGCGGCTCCCCAGCTTATACAATTTCTGCTGACTGACGATAACAAAATAAAGAGTCTTAGGGCTGCTAAAGCAGGCTATGACACAAATGCTTTTTCAATGGATCATGATTATACGGTATCTACAAAGAAATATTTGAGCAAAGGCGAACAATTAGGGGAAGCGTATTTAACAACTGACACTTTGGTATTTAACATAGATGATACAAAATCACTGGCTGATGAAGATACATATTCTGTAACCAATAAAGACTTATTTACAGATAAAAATTTGTATAAAGCGCTAATCTATGACAAGGACAAGGATTTTAATACTGCCGCAGTGATTGTTTATGGTCCTAAGGCGGTAGTAAATCAGCAGGCAAAGATGGCGATCGTGAAATCTACGCCTGCTGGTGTAAATGCTGATGGTGAAACTATGGCAAAGGTTGTTTTTTGGGAAAACAAAGCTGAAAAATCCTTGTTTTTATCAAATGATGTGACGATACAAAAAATAAATTTAGAAGATGGTTCGATTGCTTCGGCATCAGTTGGTGATTTGGCAAAAGGCGCGGTGTTCCAATATTCAATGAAAAATAGCGAAGAGATAGGTGCCATTATAATCACA
>MKTK01000009.1 GCA_001898255.1 Chryseobacterium sp. 39-10
GATTTTTCAGACCGAAATTTCTTTTTGATACCGCGCTTCTAATATTGCGCACAACGGGAAACGGCTTTGCGAAGGCGGGGCAAAGAAAGCCGAAACTTTCTATTAAAAACCGAACTGAGCAAAAACCATTTTCGTTTTTTCAAAATTACAAAAAATAAAAAAAACGAAATGGTTTTTTGCGGCTGAAAGTGACGAAAACTCTCAACGCAAGGGACATTCACCCCCGCTTTTGCAAAACCGATGTTATCGGCAGTTGCTATGTTATTTTTATAAAAAGTCAAGTTGTGATTTTTCAGAAAACTCGCTTATTTTAATATTCAAAATTAAAAATTCTAAACGCTCATAGCCATTTACTTTATTCCAATTTTTGATGCTATAAAAAGATTTTGTTAGCATTGATTTATAAAAACTATTCATAGTAATTGTGTCAGGCGCAACTTCAAGAATTCGATTGAGAAGTGATTCCGCAAGTGATAAATTTCCTAATCTAATTGCAATATCAATTGCAAAAATGCTATTGTTTATTATCCCAAATATATTATTTCTTTCAATTGCGAAATCTGCACTCGTTTTATACATCATTAGCAAATTAGTTTCAGAGTAATTTACTAAACTTAAATGCTTCAGTTCTATTTCCTTTGTTAATTTCTTAAAGTCTATTACAATAAAAATGTTCCATCCAATTAATACGGTTGTAAGTATTGCTAAAATTCCTATCAATACTCCCATCCATTCGATAGTTATTGGCTCAAGTCTTGACCAAAATAAAAATAAAGTAAATAATGAAATTAGTATTGATATGTAACTAACTATATTTCTTTTCATCAATTTGAAAACATATTTAATTGTTTTTTTTGTAATAAATTTTTGTTGATTTTATAGATAATTTGGAAGAGATTTAGAAACCTCTAGATAAACTACACCATAAATTGTTTTGATAGTATAATAAAATTCGCCTTTTTTGAAATAAGCCCTTATGTCAACATTCCGTTCCAAGACACTATATTTACGGTAATAATTTAGAAAATCTTCATAGTCAGAAACATTTGTTTTTTCCTTTCCAATCTTAAAATAAGTTTGAATATTTTGAAAATTATGATTTTCATATGCTTCTTTAACAAGACCGTCAACAATATTTATAAAATCTTTCCCCATATATACTATATAAGTTTTATCTGCTTTATCGTCTCCTTTTTCTTCAATGATTTGATAAGAAAAATTACCTTTAGGATAATAATCACTAGTCAAACCTAATTTTACTTTTGACTCAGGTGATTTTTTCAATTTTAAGATTGCAGGAACTTTGCTTATTTCAATGCCATTAATTTTTTCTAAAATAAAGGCATCGCTTAATTTTTGTGAAAACGAAATCGTTGAGCATACTAATGCGGAAAATAGAAATGTTTTTTTCATATATTAATTTTTAATGCATTGCTTTTTTGCAATTGCCGATAACGGAAAAAGTATTTGCGAAGGGCGGGCTAAATTTAACTGGTAGTTCAATTTCGCCTGAACGAAGCAAATTGCTTTTTCAGATTACCAAATTACAAAAAAAAAGTAATATGAAAAGCAAGTTGCGACTAAATGCATCGGGTTTTCTATTATAGATTCAACCCCGCATTTTGCAAATACAATGTTATCTGTAGTCGCAATTCTATTCAATAACTTTATACAGTTTTGTCTGAAAAATTAGAGAATTTAATTCTATAGAATTTATTTCATTTGCCTTTTTTTTACTAAGTTCATAAAAATTATTTAGATATAAAAGACCAAGAATTTCTGATTTCTTTTTTGCTTCCTCTTCATGATTTTTCAATTCATTTTCCTCAAGATTTAAAAAATTATCATAGTTAATGTAAGAATTAAAATTCTTGGCAATATCCGATTCATCAGCATAGAAATAACTATTATTTAATGAAATGCGAAAAATTTGTTTTCCCTTGCATTCGATAATATTTGACAGAGCAAGCATAGTTCCATATTTTATTATTTGGTCTTCTGACGAAATGTTTATACTACACGTATTTTCATCAAAAAGTGTATATAAAAATGTATTAGGTTTAATCCAAATTACATTTTTCATAGTCTCTTCTTTTGATTGTGAGTGAAAAAAATTACAAAGAAAAGTAAATGTGATAATGAAAAGATTTTTCTTAAACATACTTTAAACGAAAGTTTTGGAGCGATTACAGATAACGGTTCGGGGCTTTGCGAAGTGGCGGAAAATCGAAGCCAATAGTTTCGATTTAGACGGAACGTAGCAAAAGCCAATTTCTATTTGCTAATTTATGAAAAAAGCCAATAAAATTGGCTTTTGCGGATTAAAATGTACAAACTTTCAACTTAGCCGTTACCCCGCCATTTTGCAAAACCCTTGTTAGCTGCAGCTATAATTTTTCAATGTATTTTTCATAGTCACTTTTTTTTAGAACTTCTTTTGCTGTCAATTTGTAAATATCTTTCCACGAATCAGGACCATTTTTTTTTACGTATTCGGATATGATTCTAAATCCTAACCAATAATTGATAGACTTTGGTGCATCTGGAAAAAGTTTATGTTTATCATTTCTCAATAAAGGATTATTTCCTGAAGAATCTGAAAAGTAAGATTTTGTTTTTGTAAATATTTCTTTTTCATTTCTTACATACCAATCCCAATTTTCTTTTGACATATTTTCAACAGCTTCGTATTCTGGAATTTTTCTGTCAAAGAAAATATAAGTAAAATAACAAGCAAATCCTTCATCAATCGTTTGGCTTAAAGCAGAGTTTCTATCAATATCATTATTTCTAAATTTTTCATAAACCAAATGATTCAGTTCATGTGGTAATCCTTTTTCTAATGTGTAAATAATGTCTATTGATTTATTGTTTAATTCTAATGCAAATTGTTGTGCATCGCATCCACCAAAACCAATTCCTGTAATTGGTGTAAATAAAATACTTATTTTGGCATTTGGTTGATAAGGAACTAAACGATTGAATTTTTTAAGATTTTTTTTGAATAATTTGTTAATATTTATTTTGCTAATTGTTTTAGTTCGTTCAATATATTCGCTTTTATTTTTGTCAAAAATTGTTTGATTCCATTTAATCATTCCTTCTTCATTATTGAAACGATTTGCATTTTCATCTCCAAAAATTTGAGCATAACAACTGTCCCATAGTTTTTTGTGCGGTAAATAAACATTACTCACAATCATTTTAGAGTCGAATTTATTATTCTTATGAGCAATAATTTGAGATTTAAATAAATTATGAATTGTAATATTTTGAAATTTTATGCTATCAGAAATTTTAGAGATTTTATTATAATCAAAATCAACATTTTGAGCTTTTGTATTTGAAAATGAGCAGAAAATAAGGATGACTAGAAGTTGGACAATTTTTTTCATTTAAATTTTGACGATTTTTTGGATAGTTGCAGCTAACGGGAAACGTATTGCTGAAGTGCGGGAGAAAGGAAGCCGAAACTTTCAATTTTCACCTAACGTGAGCAAAATGTTTTTCCGTGAACTAAATTAACAAAAAACTGTGAAACGGAAAACATTTTGCGGATAAAAAAGACGGAACTTTCAATCCTGGATTCAACCCCGCATTTTAGCAATACGATGTTAGCAGCAGGGCTTTTTTAGTCTTATTTATTTCCTTTCGCTCTATTGTGAGTTTTACAAAGCATTTCACAATTTTTAATGTCGGTTGCTCCACCTTTGCTCCAAGCTGAAACGTGGTCTGCGTCCATTTCGTTAAGTTTCCAAATTTTGGTTTTGTTGGCATCGTGTCCGATTGCACAAAGTGAACAGTTTGAAGTTCCGTTTTTCTCGGCTTCGGTGGTTTGTTTTGCGTAAACCGATTTTTTGGTTGCTTCGTCAAAAACCCGAACGTCAAGCAATTTGAAGTCTGTCGAACCACCAAGTATAAATTCAAAAATGCCTTTTCTATTTTTCACATAACTATCTGCATAAAGTTCTCTAACTTGTTCAGCAACTTTTTTGTGGTCGTAAGGTTGTTTTTTGTACTTTTCGTAAAGTCGTCCCCATTCCAAACCACGCATTTCAGTTTCAACATTTGTAAACACGGAAGAAATCCAATCTATAACGCTGTTGAAATAATTTTTGAGTTCCGTAATGTTGTCGTCAAAACGGTGTTTACTCATATAATTGTCAATGTTTCCTTTACTTACCCAATCCAATGCTCGTTCTAAAAACTCTTGTCTGTTGGCACTTCCCGAAACGTAAGCACTCCATTTTTGGATTTTTGCGTTTGTACTGTTGCTAAATTCTTCTTTGGCAAGCGTTACAAAAGGACCTGAATAAATTGCATTTAAAAGTTCTTGATTGTTAAGTGGAACACCTGCAATATTGATGGTTTTAAACCATTCTTTTATTTCTGTTTCTGTTCCCTCACATTCGTAAATCAAAATTTTAGTGTTTAAGATTTTGTCTTGTTTGTCTTTTGCAATACCGCTAAAATATTGCTCCATACCGTTTTGGTCTTTGATTGCAAATTTGTTGGTTACAAACCTGCCAAAACTTGTAATTCTTTGCTGACCGTCCAAAACTTCGAGATTGTTGTCGCTAACTTTGTTGAAGTAAATCAATCCAAGCGGATAACCTTTCAAAATACTTTCAATAACGGCAACATCACGTTTTCCGTCTGCATAAATGTAGTTTCGTTGGTATTCGGGTTGGATTGTGAGTTTTCCCGACAAGCCAAACAAACCTTTGCCTTCCAATTCGTTGTAAACAAAGCCTTCGCAAATGTCTTTTATGGTGATTTCTGTTTGTAAAGTTGTGTCCATTTAGTTTCTATGTTTGATAATTATTCTAAAATAGGTATATCCAGCTCCGTTATTTATGGAACACATATGATTTCCTATTCGGGCTTCGTTTTTGTTTATTATTAAATCGTCATCATCAAAAAGAGAATATCTATTCAGTGCATTTAAGATTTCAAATTGTTCTGGATTATATTTATTTAAGAAACTAATTGGAACACCCATTGCTCCTTTGTAGTCGCTTGGAATTGCATCTGTAAATGGAACTTCAATAGCGTTGTAATTGTCGTATTTTAAGTACTCTTGTCCTTTTACTTGTTTGTGTTTACTAAATTTGATATTGTCAGCCATTGTCATTAACGGCAAAGGTTGGTGTCGTCTTCCGTGGTCAAGGTTGGTGTACCAACCTGTTCCAGCAACGCTAATCATTTTCTTTCCGTCACTACTTACTTCAACTTCTGTTCCTGTTAATTTATAATCATCTGGAACATAAAAAGTCATATTTTTCCCATTTAATCTTTGATTAAATCGACTTCCTGTCCACATTTTATCATTTTTAATTAAAGGAAAAACTTCTTTGTAAGTGATTGCGTTCATATTTCCGATAATCAAAAATTGTTTTTCGGCTTCTACTATCCAAGCCAAAAATTCACGGAATAATGAAAAAGGTGGATTGGTAACAATGATGTCGGCTTCGTTTCGTAGTTTTTTAATTTCGTCACTTCGGAAGTCGCCATCTCCTTTAAGATAAGTCCATTCCAAATCGTTAATATCAATTTTGTTGTCGCCTGATTTGTCGTGAGTGAGTGTGAAAATTTTGCCGTTGGTTACTGTTTTCTCTTTGTCGAATTGTGGGTTTTCAGATTCAAATAGAGTAGGCTGATAACCACCTTTAAATGCTTTGCTGTCGGGTGCAAAACTTGTACTAATAAGTTTTTTTAGTCCTAATCGTTCAAAATTTTGGGCAAAGAATTTTGTAAAGTTGCTCCATTCTGGGTCGTCACAAGGAAGTAAAATTGTTTTACCACGAAACGTATTTTGGTCGTAATCCAAATAAGCATTTATTTCTTTTTCTATATCGTGGAATTGAGTATAAAACTCATCGTTTTTTGCTTTGTTAGCATTTCTTAAATTACTATTTTTTGCTGTTTTGTCCGCCATCCGTTCCCGTCAGCAGACAAAATTTCAAGCGGAAGTTTTTGATTTGATTTCGTTCGGTTTTGATGGTGCGTTCCGCTAGCCTTGCTGCTAACGGAAAAAGTATTGGCGAAGTGCGGGCTAAATAGAACTGAAAGTTCAATTTCGACCAAACGGAGCCGATGCTTTTTCAATGGAACTAAATTACAAAAAAATGTGGAATTGAAAAGCAGCGGCGGCGAAAAAGGTGAGGATTTTCAATTCAGAGTTTAACCCCGCATTTTGCCAATACAATGTTGTACGACGTTTTTTTATTTTTTGATAATTTTTTTATTTCCAACATTTCCATCTACACCAATCATTCTAAGATAATAAATACCATTAGCAAAATTAGAGATGTCAATTCTATTGGAGTTGTTTTTTTGTAAAACTTTTTGACCAATAGAGTTAAATATTTCTACATTTTTGATTTTCTCATTGGAAATAATATTTATAAAATCTTCTGTTGGATTAGGATATACTGATAAACTTAATGAATTCGGTTCATGAATTCCTAAAAAACCAAGATTTTCATACCACGAAACTTTATTCCCATAGAAAGATGCAGTCAAAATATCAAATTTTCCATCTCCATTAATATCTGCGGAATAAACACTTCGATTATTTGTATTTGAAATTATAATATGTTCACCAAATTCTCCGAAGCCATTATTTTGAAACCAAGATAAATTTCCATTATCAGAAGTTGACACTATATCTAGGTCTCCATCGTTATCAAAATCTTGTGCTAGAACATCTGTTGCTTTTGACTCATAACCAATTATATTTAATAATCCAAAATTTCCATCTCCATCATTTTTAACCCATGCTACAGTTCCTCCTAAAGCTGCAAAATAAATGTCTTGATCTCCATCTCCATCTAAGTCTGCGGTATACGCAAATTGCAGTTGATTTACAGAAGTAATTTCTTTTTCTGAACTAAATGTTCCTTTTCCGTCCATATTTTTATACCAGGATAATTTACCATCCCATGCTCCACCTGCGATTATATCTAAGTATCCATCACCGTCCAAATCAGAAGCATAAACGGTACTCGCACCATCTGTCGTGGAGGATATAATTTTTTGTGAACCAAAATTCCCATTTCCGTTATTTTCATACCAAGCAATTTTATCATCAATAACCGAAGCAGACATAACATCTTGATCTCCATCTCCATCAAGATCAGCAGCAAAAACACAATGACCAGAAATTATTTGATTAGTAATTACATTTTTTGCACTAAAACTTCCATTTCCTTCATTTTTAAACCAAACAATTTCGCTATTATTGGCTCCTCCATTTAATTCACATAATATATCTAATTTACTATCTCCGTTTATATCTGTAACATATATACTTTGCAACGATTTACCTCCTAAACTAATTGTATTATTATTTAAGAAGTTCCCACTTCCATCGTTCTCATACCACTCTAAGTTGCCATATCCAGCAAGAATATCTTCATCTCCATCTCCATCTAAATCACCTGAATGAACATGAACTTTTGCAGAGGATTGACTTATTATTTTTTCGGTACTAAATGAAATCTGCGAAAATCCATTTTGAAAAATTATGCAGAAAAGAATTGAAATTAATAAATTTTTATTCACGGCTTTTGGTTTTAAAATGTCGTACAACGGAAAAAGTATTGGCGAAGTGCGGGCTTAATTTGAACGAATGTTCAAGTTCAGACCAAACGGAGCCGATGCTTTTTCAGATTGTCTAAATTAAGAAAAAAAACAATATGAAAAGCAGCGGCGGGTAAATATTACAAATCTTTCTATTGTAGATTTAACCCCGCATTTTGCCAATACTATGTTATCTGCAGGCGTTATTTGCATTATATATTTTTTGAATTCATATTTGTTGTCAACTATTATTCCTCCAGAATCTCTAAAACTTCCAAATAGGCCACACCAATTTTCTAAATCATTCATTTTTTCAGTATCCCAAAGAATTATTCCATAAGAATCATAATTTTTTTCGTTTGTTACAATTCCATATTCATCGTTCAGTTTGACTTTCATTCCAGGATAAAAATCATTGTTTTCGATTTTATTTTCTATCAAGTTTGGATTTGATATTCCGAATTTTGAATAATTTTCTTTCGCTTTATTTAATGAAATTTTATTTGCTCCTACAATAAAATTTGGGTTATCAGATTGAACATTATCATCTTCCCAAAAACATATTTCACAAATTTCAAATGTTCCGTTTGGAAATTCACCCAAAGAATAATTTCCACAACATTTACATTGAAAATTTTCATGATTTTTACTTTCCATAATTTATACGAAATATTGGTAATACGCTTGCAGATAACGGAAAAAGTATTGGCGAAGTGCGGGCTTTCGAAGAACAAAAAGTTCAAGAATGACCAAACGTAGCGAATGCTTTTTCAAGTACACTAAATTATAAAAAAATGTGGAATTGAAAAGCATGAGCGGATTATTTTTCTGGTTTTCAATTTTGCACTTCTCCCGCATTTTGCCAATACAATGTTAGCTGTAGTCTCTTTTTACTTGATTGTTATCCATTTTGCATTATTTTTCTCTTTTTCACGCAATTTTAATGGGATGAAATTTTTAAAATCTTTGGTTTTGTATTCCACCTCATATTCTCCAATTCCGTTATTGAAATCATCATTTGTTCCTTTCTCAAATAGCGTCAATCCGATATTAATCAAAAAACTTCCGTCAGTAAGCTTTTTCAGAATTTTACCTTCATAAGTTTTTGTACTCCATTTATAAATGTCAAATTCTTTTTCTTTTGGAGCGTATTTATTTATTTTTTTGAAGAAATTCTCATTTTCTGGAACAGTTGAAATTGGATTTAATTTTCCGTTTTTAATCCAGAAAATTTCTTCGGTTGAGCCGGTGCTTCTATCGTTATTCCATCCGATAATCTCCCCAGGAATAAATTCTGTAATAGTTGGCTTTTGTTCGATTTCGGAAATTTGGTTCACGAAATTTTCAAGAATTTGTGGAGAATACTTTTTGTACTTAAATTCTTTTTGAACTTCTGTAACTGTGATTTTTGCGTCAGAATTTTGAGCAATTAATATTCCGCCAACAAAAAGGGCAGAGAATAGTAGTGTTCTTTTCATTAATTTGTTGTTTAGCATGGGTTTGATGAGATTACAGCTAACGGGAAACGCATTGGCGAAGTGGCGGATAAATTGGACGAAAAGTTCAATTTAGCAGTGACGTAGCCGATGTGTTTCCACATCAGCTAAATTATTAAAAAAAGCTGAATGTGGAACACATTCGGCGGCTAAATATGCAGAAACTTTCAACTTTGCACTTAACCCGCCATTTTGCCAATGCGATGTTAGCTGTTCGGGCTTTTGTCTGTTTATTCGTAGTAATTTTTCACACCAATTCCAATTGTCCAAAAGTTTTTTGCTTTATTCAAATCTTCATTTATCCAATCTTTGTTTTCTTCATATTCATTATTGGCTTTCATTTCAGCAATTTCATCTTCAACAGATTTTTCAGTTATTTGTCGCCAAACTCCCAACGAAATATTTTGAAATGCGTAACAGTATTCAGCTTCACTATCATCAATTTTCCCATTATTTTTTTCGGTCAGAATTTCTAAAAGGTTGTCTGCTCCAATTTGAAACGGATTAACACCATAAATTGAAAGTTCTGCTTTTTCGGGAAAAGGTCCATAGATGAATTCTATAAATTCTGCATTTCCGTTTTTGTCAAGGTCAATTCGTACTTCATATTGGTCAAAAAAAAGTTGCTTTAAATTTGAACTATCAGAAGGCTTTCCTAATAATTTTTCAATATCAGATTTAGATTGTCCCAATGAAAGTTTTCCAATGTTTTCAATCTCAATTCCATCTAATGGTAAAATTTCAATTTTCGTCATTTTGTTGATGTCGTTTGTTTTTTGCGGTGTCGTTTTAGCCTGACAGCTAACGGAAAAAGTATTTGCGAAGGGCGGGCTAAATTTAACTGAAAGTTCAATTTCGACCGAACGAAGCAAATTGCTTTTTCAGATTGTTAAATTACAAAAAAATACAATATGAAAAGCAAGTTGCGACTAAATGTATCGGGTTTTTCTATTATCTATTCAACCCCGCCTTTTGCAAATACTATGTTAGCTGTAGTAATTTTTCTTTGATTTATTTCAGCAAATTTATTACTTTTTAATATTAAGGGGATTAATAATGAACTAAGTAATATAAATAATGTAAAAAATTTATCAAGAATTTTAGTTTTCTTGTTTCTTCTTGGAGTGAGAGTCTTTCCAACAACTTCTATAATTATATTTCTATTATAAATTTTTCTTATTAAAAAATTGAAAAATATTGTAAGAACTATAAAAATTATTGGAGAAAAATAATATGTTTCAAGAGTTAAGGTGTTAAATCGGATTATTCCAATTACACTTAGGAATAATGAGATTAGTATATATTTTAATGAAGATTTAAATTCAAATAATTGATGATATTCATGTAGATTATTTTGTTTGTTCTTTTTCTCAATTAGAAAAATTATGAATCCGAATCCAATTAAAATGGAAAGTATTGTTAAGAATGAATTCATTTTCTATTTAAACGTCATTTTTGGAATTATTACAGCTAACGGGAAGGGGCTTTGCGAGGTGCGGGCTACTGCAACCGAAAGTGGAGAGGAGAACCAAACTCTAGCAAAAACTTTTTCCATTTTTTAAAATTACGAAAAAACTAAAAAATGGAAAAGTTTTTTGCGGGTATTTTCTAGAATATTTCTAAGATTTCCTTCAACCCCGCATCTTGCAAAACCCGTGTTATCGGCAGTTGTTCTTTACCATTCGCATTCAGAGTTAGTTTCAACATTCCAAAATATTCCATTCTTAAAATTATTTCCCAAAAAATCATAAATTTTTTCTGCGGATTGTCCAGTTGTTAATCGTCCGTTAATGTTACTTTTTGCAATTGTTGTTTTTACCCAACCTGGATGTAGAATTGCGACTTCAAATTTTCCCTCAAGTCTATTTGATAAAGTTTTTGCATACATATTAATTGCTGTTTTAGACATTCTATAAGCAACAGAATTACTTAGTTTGCAAATATTTAAAGAGCCCATTTTAGAACTTATTATCAAAATTTTGCCTTTCGGATTTAAAAAGTCTAGCATTTTTTCTGTCAGAATTACAGTTCCAAAAACATTAACGTCAAAAGTTGATTTTAAAGTTTCAATTTCTGGAAGTTCTTGGTCCAAGTCAGGTCCAATTCCTGCGTTGTTAATTATTAAGTCAAAATTGATTTTTTCTCGTTTTATTGTTTTTTCAAAATCATCAATTGATTTAGGGTTTGTTAAATCAAGTGCAAAAGATTTAAAATTTGGATTTGAAATATCAATAATTCCATTTCTGCAAGTTCCATAAACTTTATTGTTTTTAAGTAATTTTTTTGCTAACGCAAAACCAATTCCTTTACTTGAACCTGTGATTAAAATTTTCTTCATTCAACGGGATTTTTTTTACAATTGCCGATAACGGAAAACGCATTGGCGAAGTGGCGGACTAAATTGGACGAAAAGTTCAATTTAGACGGAACATAGCCGATGTGTTTTCACAATTGCTAATTTACATTTTTTGAGCGAATGTGAAACACATTCGGCGGCAAAAAATGCAGAAACTTTCAACTTAGCCGTTAACCCGCCATTTTGCCAATGCGATGTTAGCTGACGTTCTTTTACTTTATCCAATATCTTATTTGTGAATTTATTTTTTGAACAATAGAGTCTTGAAGTTTTACTTCGCTTTTTGTATTAAGTTCTTTTAATAATTCTTTGTTCTCTTTGATTGATTTATCATACGATATTCCATCTATCAATGCCATTCTTTCATAAAATTGTTTTTCAAATTCTATTGGATAAACATTTGGAATTCCTGTTACTAAATTCATTTCTGCAACAGGTTTATAGAAAATCATTCCGTCAAAAATATAATCGAAATTCACTTTTTCATAATCACCACCAAAGTTATATAAATCAAATTTCGAATTTCCGAATGGTGAATTTTTCAAGTCAAAACCAATATTATCCGTTTTCGTAAAATTAAAGGCGGCATCAAATAAACCATCATTCGTTAAGCCGTTTTGAAAACCTTGTGTGAAATAGTTGATGTAAATATTAGTTGTCTTTTCAGGATAAGTTTTGAAAATATATTCGCTGGTGCTATAAATGTCTGGTTGGGTTGGTAACGGAAGAAATTTTGGAATTCTTATATATCCGTGATATGTGTTTTGGATGACTAAAGCCTTTCTTCTTTCGGGATTTCGTTTTTTTGCGTATTCATAAAAATTGACAAAGTTTTTTCCCATTATTATATTTCTGTCGATTATTGAATTTTCAGAATATTCATCAAATAATTTATACTGAGAATGGCAATCGAAGTTTTTCCAGTCAAATTCTAAATCCAATGGAAATAGTAAGATTTTGTCCTTTTCATCTCGGTTTTTATTGGTTTCAAATATAGAATTCAAAAGAAAATAGTAATTATACTTTTCCCAGAGAATTGTATAGTCTAAATCTCGATAGATTGCGAGCAATTCCTTTTCTTTTTCGCTTTTAGATATATTTCAATTAAGTAAAAATTTGTTGATTCGTTGATAATTGTTCCAACTTCCAACTTCTGTGTAAACGTTTCCTTTGAAATTCGTGTCTTTGATAACATCAACATACAATTCGTACTGAGTTATGTCTCTGTGGTCTCTTTCGGAAATTATGACAATATCTTTGGTCTCGAATTTTTCTAAAATGTAATTTTTGGCTGTTGGAAATTTATTCTTTTGAATAAACTCAATGTACGGTTTTAGTTCTTTTTTTTGTGCAAATACAGAAATGTTTATTGTTAAAGTAAGAATTAATAATATTTTGAATTTCATCTTTTTGCGATTTTTATTTCAAGAATGTCAGCTAACGGGAAAGGGCTTGGCGAAGGCGGGGATAAGATAGACGGAAATTCCAACTAAACCCGAACCGAGCAAAAACCATTTTCGTT
>MKTK01000010.1:0-68006 GCA_001898255.1 Chryseobacterium sp. 39-10
CAAAAATACTTTGTGAAAAAATTACCCATTATTGTTAACGACCTGATAGCGTGTAATAAAAATTTTAAAAAAATTAGTATTTATCATGGATCGAATAAATGAACAAAAAAAATCCCGCTGAATACAGACGGGATTTTCTATTAATTTTGGTGATTTCTACTTATTAAGTTGCTTGTTTAAGTTAATGGCATCTTGATAACCTGGGTTCAGGTTTACAGATTTGGCAACATAATCTTTCGCTTTATCAAGATTTTTATCTTTAACCAAATAGGCTACGGCAAAGTAGGCATACGATAAAGTTTCTTTGTTGGCATCCAATTCAGCTGGTTTTACTGCAGCAATATATTTCTCATAAGCGGATACCGCTAATTCATTTTGTTCTGCATGTTGATAAGCTAAACCCTGACTGTAGTAAGCGGGTGCCCAATCTGGCAATAGGCCAATCATCTTCTGCCACGTCAAAATAGCTCCATTCCAGTTCTTAGCTTCTTGATAGGCATTGGCAAGATGGAACAATGCGTCTGTATCTTGCGGATTGGCTGCAACCTTCTTCTTGAATTCCTCGATCTTTGGAGTCGTTGGTCCCGCATCAACTGCTGCCTGGTTCACCGTGCCTCCTCCATTAATCTTCATCAGCTCTTCATCCCATTTCATGGTTTCATCCTTTGCTGCTTTTACAGTGGCAATTTTTTGCCTTGATTCTGCGATTAGAGCATTCTTCTTAGTCTCATCTTTTTCATTTTTCGCCAAAGCCGCTGCCAGCAGCCCTTCTAAACCCTGATCCGCAGGCAAGACCCTCATCTTGTCCGCCTTAGAAATAAAAGTATCCATATCAGTTTTAGCTCCTGCGTAT
This sequence comes from Chryseobacterium sp. 39-10, assembly GCA_001898255.1. Taxonomy (GTDB): domain Bacteria; phylum Bacteroidota; class Bacteroidia; order Flavobacteriales; family Weeksellaceae; genus Kaistella. Next base: position 854 of record MKTK01000010.1, read on the forward strand.
TCGCCATCGGCATACCGCAAATAAGCTCTTAACTTATACTTGATAGGATCTTCCACTTTATCGAAAACTTTATCTAAGAAAAGTTTTGAATTACCATAATCTTCATTGGTAAAAAACAACTTTGAAATTTCCAACTGGGTATCACTATCTTCATCCGCATATTTGGCATAACTCACCAAATCTTGCGTCGCTAATGCGTTCTGTTGGTACTTAATATCGTAGGCAGCTTTTGCTTTATAAGCCGGTGCATAGGTTGCATCTGTTGCAATAGCGCGATCTATATTCTGTTTGGCTTGTTGCCATTGCTGTGCTTGCATCCATAACGTACCAATGCGTGTATAAACAGATGCTTTATTACTTGCGGTTGGCAACGCTTTTTCATAAGCGGTCATTGCAGCTCCTGCCACCTGCGGACTTGCGGTTAGTTTTAACCGATAAGCATCTCCCAATGTATAATAGTAATTAGCAGGTGTACCATTTTTGGCTGACCTATCAATGGCTTTATTCAATAAATCAATTGCTAAATCGGCATTAGTTGCACCGCCAAATAATGTAAGTGCTTCTGCTGCTCTGTATAATACTTCTGCGTCTTTCTCTTTAGAGTCTCTTACAATGTTTTGAATTTCGTTGACTGCTGATTTATCACCTTTTCCCAATTGAACAGATGCTAAGCCAATTCTATTCAGGTAACTTTTTTTATCAACCTGAAGTCCCTTGGTAAATTGTTCTGTGGCTTTCTCATAATTGGGTTCAAACTGCGTGAGGTAAGAATTTCCTAAATAAAAATAATTCTCAGCGGATGGATTTTTATTCACCATGTCTGTAAAAATCTGTCTTGCTGCAGCATATTTATGGCTATCTGCATTGGCGATCCCTTCTTGCAAGGTCTGCGCAAAGGCAAACCCCGAAAGGAGTGCAACCGCGACCCCTAAAGTGATTCTCTTTTTAAAATTCATTATATTTTTCATTTTGATTTGTTTAAATATTAAGGCGGATGTAGTTATTCCAATTTTATACCAAAAAAAATAAACCATCCTTTGCTTTAGCTCGTAAAAATGATTTTACTTCATCTGCACTTCCCTTTCAAATATATTATAGGGCTGTAGACCTTCTTTTGCAACAACAATTTGACCAAGTTGCATACAAGAAAAACGAATTAATCCATTGCCTAACCCATAATAAGCTTCATTGGTCAAGAAATACAATACTCTTGTGAAAGGATAACTCATATTCCTTAAATTGGGGATACTTGGTTCAAAGGAACCTTTACTATCAGAGACTGAAAGTATTTTGATGGAATTTCTTAATTCTTCAGAGGCCTTATCATAGGGCCTGCTTATCGTATTCAAACTGATCACTCCAATTTTATCGGGATGCTGATTAAGTTGCTGGACCACATTTTTATTTCCGCTAATAACAGAAAACTTTAACTTAGCCGGCGCAGTTCCTAACTTTTGTGCAACGAAATTGAGATTGCTGGAATTGGTTCCATCGAAAATAATTCTTTTGTTCTCCGATTGAAGTTCCGCTTTTAATTCTTCTAAAGATATGCTGGTTCTGTCTGCATTTTTTGGCACCACAAACACCACTGCATCTGCCGCGAATTTCGCTGGCAAGGGATCCATATCAATTTTTTTCTTGTAGGCATCTCTTTCTTGTTCGCTTAAGTCGCGCGACATCATGATGACCCGCACTTTTCCCTCTAGCAGATCAAGAAATCCCAGATCTTCTTTCTTAATGACCAAATTAATTTTCGTTTCCGGATTAAGTGCCATATAGCGGTCAGTAAGAGCTTCCGCCACACTTTTAAAACTTTCGTCGGCTGACATTGTGATTTCCCCAAACTGAGGATTATCAACCAAACGTTTTGCTTTTTTCTTACAGGAAACGGCCACCAGCAATATACTGAGTATAATGAGCGTTAAACTATTCTTCATTCTTGTCCTGTCTTATTCTGAAAATTGCTCTTATTATTCTGAAAGCACCATAAAGGATCAGCAAAAAACCAAGAGGATATGCCACATTTGCTTCCAAATAAATCACAAAAAATTTATAGATAATCACTGTGATTCCTAAAATGACATAGAAAATCCCTGCGACTACTGATAACCAGTTAAACATAGAAAGCAAAAATACGAAAAAAATAAAAAGAGAAGCGTTAATGCTTCTCTTTTAATATAAGTTTCATATTGAAATTTACTCAAACTGCATGGTAAGTGGCAATCTGTATCGATAACGTACTGCCTGACCATTAATTTTCGCAGGGGTCCATTTATTTCTAATGGATTTTACAGTTCGCACTGCTTCTGCGTTCATAGTTGAGTTGGATCCTGTTGCTTTCACATCGGTAATACTACCATCTCTTTCTACTACGAAAGTAACCTCGGATTTTACTACTCCTTCATCACCACTCATTACTGAGGTATCGAAGCCACTGTTCACTTTACCTCGGAAAGCATTAAGCCCTCCAGGGAACTCGGCCAACTGTTCTACTTCGGTATACACCTGGGTTTCGGAAACCTGTGGCTTCACTTCTACCGTCTGGCTCTTAGTACCTGTTGAAGGTGGTGGAGGCGGTGGTGTATAACTTGGTGTTTTTACCCCTTCCTGATTAACCAATCCTGTTGTTGTTTCCAACTGCTTGGTAATTGGTGGCGGCGGCGTTTCCACTTTTGGCGCTTTTACCGGTTCTGGAACCACGTTCTGAATCACTTCCTGTTTAGGTTCTTCTTTTGGTGGCGGCGGTGGTGGAGGTGGTTCATCTTTCGGCTGCTCAATAATTTGATCCTTTTCAGGAATAATATCGATCAGCTTGGCATTAACCTCGGTGGTTTCTTTTGCATTCATCTGTTTGATTTTCATGATTACAAACGGGGTTACCGCTGCAATACAAAACAAAACCGTTCCAAGAATAAATGCTTTAGTGAGTATTGATCTGTACTTAGTTCTCAGATCATATGCACCGTACTCCTTATTTCTGTTTTCAAATACAATTTCATCCAAACCGGGATGAGCATTGTATGCATTTTCTTCTGCCATTTTTATTCTTTTAGAAATTAAATGTAAATACGTTTAGTTGGATGCCGGTGTTGTAGCAGCAGCAGATTCTCCAACCTTTTTCTTATAAACGGCTTCTTCCCATGGCTTGACGTCGGTAATCCCGTAAATCTCGTTTTTGGTAATAGCCATTTCATCCAGAATATCTACAAAATTCTTATATACGGCATCGTCTGTTGGTTTGATAATTACAGTAAATTTGCTTTTATCTTTTGCATTCGCTTTTGCCTGCTCGATTACTTTCGTAATCCCATTTCTATCAAAAGTTGTTTCTTGCAGGGTTTGCTCATTGAGTCCCGCGCGATCCATTTGATGATAGAAAACTCTGTTATCTTTTCCTATAATAATAGAAATAGAGTTCGATAGATCAATTTCCGTATTCGGTGGTGGAGTGTCTCCTTTCGGTTTTGCCGGAAGGCCTAAATCCATCACGTTGGGTTTATTGAAGGTGGTTACCAACATAAAGAATGTGATCAAAAGGAACGCTAAATCCACCATTGGGGTTAAATCCACGTGTGGTACCTGCTTTTTGGAGCGTACCTTGCCGCCTTTCCCGCTGTTGTCTTTTACTTGTACTTCTGCCATTTCTTACTTATTTGGTGCAACCTCTTGGCTTGTTATTAACCAGAATTTCAAGAAATCTATATCTCTTAATCCTTCGAAAAGTGATTTTACTTTAGGGTACTTGGTTTCCACGTCGCCCTTGATTGCTAATTTGTAATCAGGGTTTACCGCGAGACTTTGTTGTACCCAGTCGATCAGCTGTTTGTTTGTGCTGTCCATTGGGATTCCCGTTTTGCTTTTGAAAGCTTTTCTATCCTCATCGCTGAGATCCAGATAACCTTTAAGCTGATTCATAGGAACACCAATTGACTGTGATTTAGTAAACGCTACTTTCTCCTTGTCTGTAAATGCCATACCATATTTCTCTCCCATCTTATTCAACAATGCGATTCTTTCGCTTCCATTGTCAACGGGTGTGAAATAGAATCTTCCGTCGGTGGTGCTAAGAATAGTCATTAAACTAGCATCTGGAAGTAATTTTTCGGAAATAGATGATGGCGTTGTTATCGTTTCAATATCCGGTTTTGCAAACTGGGCAGTGAGGATAAAGAACGTAAGGAGCAGGAACGACACGTCTGTCATCGCAGTCATATCTACCCTGATATTATGTCTTTTTGGTTTGACTCTCGCCATTATTTACTTGTTTATGAATTAAACTTCTATTTTTGAGTTGGATGAATCCATACGATAATCATCCACAACTCTTGCACCACTTCTTAGTGGAATTCTGCGAAAGACTGCTGAATAGACATTGCAATCTCATCGATTTTGAATGTCAGTCCGTCAATTTTAGAAGTAAAATAGTTGTAAATAATGATCGCTACTGCAGAGGTACCAATACCTAAAGCGGTATTTACAAGTGCTTCAGAGATACCGATTGATAATGCTGCAGAGTCTGGAGTTCCTCCTCCTGATCCAAGTGCGTGGAACGCCTTGATCATCCCGATTACCGTACCAAGAAGCGCAACAAGGGTTGCTACTGTACCTAGCGTAGAAAGGATCATCATGTTTTTCTCCAACATTGGCATTTCCAAAGTGGTTGCTTCTTCGATTGATTTATTAAGTGCAACCATTTTTTGTTCTTTGGTCATGGTGCTATCATGAGTAAGTGCTTTGTAGGTAGTTAAACCTTCTTTCACTACGTTTCCTACTGAACCTTGTTGATTATCACACTCTACGATTGCTTCATCTACTTTATTTCTGTTCAATAAACTTCTTACATTCACTACGAAATTGTCTACATTTCCTTTTCCTGCAGCTTTACCCAATACTAAAGAACGCTCAATAGCGAACACAATTACGATAATCATAAAAGAGATCAGGATCGGTACAATTGGTCCACCCATGTAAATAATTCCTAAGAATCCGTCTGGATGGAGTTCTTTGGTTTCCAGATCAGAAAAAGAAACTGAAGATAAACCGTTAAGTCTCGGATCGGCCTTGAAATTTCCCGGGCTTCCCAAAACAAATAAATAAATAGTAATCCCAATCGCAATAAGGATAGGAATAATCAGAGCGGGATTTAACCCTCCCAATTTTTTAGCAACTACTTGCTCCTCGTTGTTTGAAACATTCATTTCCATACTAAACTAAATTATAAATTGTTAATTTTTCAATTTTCAGCGTGTAAAATAAGGGTAAAATATTTAATAATGCAAGCGTTTCAACATGTACTAAATCATTTTTTTCATTGTTACCAATCGTTAACATTGCGTTTTTAACAAAATATAAAAACAATTTTGTTAAATATTTTCAATTCTAAAAATAACTTTAAGCATTCAGATAAAATCACCCTTTTTTTTTGCGATTTTAATCAGAATTAAATATTTTTCCTTTTTTTTCAGATGACAATATTAATAATTTTTTTCGGAACGATAATTATTTTTTTCGGTGTATTTTCACCTAACTGCTGAGCCGTTCTATCATCGTTTATCACTGCTTTTTCAACCTCCGAAACAGGCATTTCTGCGGGCAAAGATAACTTGAATCTCATTTTCCCGTTGAAGCTCACCGGATAATCGATTTCGTCTTCCACAAGATATTTCTCATCAAAAACAGGAAATGTTTCAAACTCAACCGAGGTATGGTGACCAAGCAATTGCCAAAGCTCCTCAGAAATATGGGGTGCATAGGGTGAAACTACCACTGCAAGTGGCTCCAAAATTTTTCTCTTGTTGGTTTTAAGTTTCTGAAAATCATTAACTGCAATCATAAATGATGCCACAGAAGTGTTGAATGAAAAATGATCAATATCTGAAACTACCTTCTTAATTAAAGTGTGAAGTGCCTTATACTCTTCCTTGGTTGGTTCCTCCTCCGAAATTTCCAGCACATCACCATTGAAATAAAGATTATAAAACTTTTTCAGGAAACCATAAACGCCACTTAATCCCTGCGTGTTCCATGGTTTGCTTTGTTCTAATGGCCCCAAAAACATCTCGTACAAGCGAAGACAGTCTGCTCCATATTCTTCACAAATATCATCCGGATTGACAACGTTGTATTTGGATTTGGACATTTTCTCAACTTCTCTTTCGCAGATATATTTTCCATCTTCCAAAACAAACTCTGCTTCTGCAAATTCCGGCCTCCATTGTTTGAATTTTTCCACATCCAATTCATCGGACGTCCCTTTTAATAAAGCCACATCAACGTGAATTTTCTGAGTCTCATACTCTTTCGCCAACCCTTTACTTACATATAGGTTGGAACCGCTAACCCTATACACAAAAGCACTCATCCCCAAAATCATCCCTTGATTGATCAGCTTTTGAAATGGCTCGTTTTGCTCGATAAAGCCGCGATCTTTCAAAAACATATTCCAGAATCTAGAATAGAGTAAATGACCTGTGGCGTGCTCGCTTCCTCCAATATAAAGATCAACCTGCCCCCAATAGTCGGACCATTCTTTTTTGCAGAAAACTTCATCATCATGCGGATCCATGTATCGCAGAAAATACCAAGAACTGCCTGCCCAACCCGGCATCGTCGATAATTCTATCGGGAACACATTTACCTCGTCAATAAGTTCCGTGGCCACCACTTTTTGGCCTTTCTCGTCCCAGGCAAAATCCCTTGCGTTCCCCAATGGCGGATCACCATCTTCGGTGGGAAGGTATTTCTGAACTTCAGGCAATTCTAAAGGAAGTGCAGACAAGGGTAAAGTATAAGGCATACCATTTTTAAAATAAACGGGCACCGGCTCTCCCCAATAACGCTGACGCGAAAATATTGCATCACGCTGTTTGTAATTGGTGGTTCCATGACCAATTCCGCGATTGGCAATTTCGTCAATCATTCGAGCTTTGGCCTCGTCATACTTTAAACCGTTCAGAAAATCTGAATTAACAACAATGGAATCCTTAGAATCGTAAGACTCTTCCTGAATATCGTTGTCGTTCTCGATGACATTAATGATCTGAAGCCCAAACTTTTTAGCAAAACGATGGTCGCGCTCATCGTGAGCAGGAACCGCCATTACCGCACCTGTTCCGTAACCCATCAACACATAATCGGAGATGTAAATTGGAATTTGTTTATCTTCAAAAGGATGAATTGCATAACTGCCGGTAAATGCCCCCGAAACATTTTTAACGTCGGCCATTCGGTCTCTTTCGGTTTTTTTTGAAGTTTCTTCGATGTAAAGCTCTACCCGTTCCTTCTGTTCCTCGGTAGTTAGTTGCTCCACCAAAGGATTTTCCGGAGCCAATACCATAAAGGTTGCACCAAAAATGGTGTCGGGACGGGTGGTAAAGACTTCAATATGATCGGCAACATTATCTCCATCATTCTTATCTGCTCCAGCGATGGTAAACTTCACCGATGCGCCTTGCGACTTCCCGATCCAGTATTCCTGGGAATCTTTCAGGGGTTGAGGCCAATCTAATGTTTTCAAACCTTGAAGCAAACGTTCAGAATATGCCGTAATTCTCATGCTCCATTGCATCATTTTTTTCTGATAAACAGGGAAACCACCCCGCTCAGATTTACCATCTTTCACCTCATCATTGGCCAAAACAGTACCCAAACCCGGGCACCAATTCACGGTGGTTTCGGCTCGATATGCCAAGCGATAGTTCAGCAATACATCTTGTTGATCGAGTTCGCTAGCATTAAGCCACTCCTCACTGGTAAAACTAAGCTCGTCACTTTGCACCGCATCTAAATTTTGCGTCCCTTGCTTATCAAAATGAGCAATCAATGTTTCGATCGGCTCGGCTTTATTGGTTGCTTTATTGTACCACGAATGAAAAAGCTGAATAAAAATCCACTGCGTCCATTTATAATAAGAAGGATCAGAAGTTCTTACCTCTCTGGTCCAATCGAAAGAAAAACCAATTTTCCTAAGTTGCTCCTCGTATCTCGAGATATTCTGTTCTGTAGTTACTGCAGGATGCTGACCAGTTTGTATGGCATATTGTTCTGCAGGAAGCCCGAAAGAGTCGTAACCCACAGGATGCAGCACATTAAAACCCTGATGTCTTTTGTAACGCGCATAGATGTCGGATGCGATATAACCCAGCGGATGCCCAACATGCAGCCCTGCTCCTGATGGATAAGGAAACATATCCAAGACATAAAATTTAGGTTGATTGGTATTGTTTCTGGTTTTATAGGTCTGATTCTTTTCCCAGTATTGCTGCCACTTCTTTTCAATCTGCTGATGGTCGTAAAACATAATAGTATTTTCTGATTGCTTTTTTTAAAGTTTACTGTTAATAAACTTGATTTACACTCCACAAATTTAGGATTTTGAAAGCAATTCACAATTGTTTTTGAGCGCAACATGCCCCAAATCTTTATCTTTGCTAAAAATACAAATGCCTGAAGTTTCCATTATTACGCCTGTTTACAATTCCTCTGCTTTTTTACCGGAAACGATAGCTTCTGTGCTTCATCAAACCTTTGAAGATTGGGAGTGGCTGATTACCGACGACTGCTCAACAGACGATTCGGTAAGCATGTTGAAAAAAATTGAAGATCCCAGAATTAAAATCGCGGTAACAAAAAAAAATGGAGGCGCCGGCCACGCCAGAAACGTGTCGTTGGAAAGAGCCAGCGGAAGATTCATCACTTTTCTGGATGCTGATGATTACTGGAATCCCGAATTTTTAGAAGAAATGATTTCTTTCATGAAGAAAGAAAAAGCAGAACTTGCCTATTCTAATTATGCAAGATGTGATGAAAATTTAGTTTCTCAGATACAAGATTTTAAAGCAGATAAGGAGGTAACGTTTAATAATTTACTCAAAACTTGTCGGTTGTCCCTATTGAGTTCGATGTATGATTCCGAAAGAGTGGGAATCGAATTTTTCCCAGAAGGAAGTAAGCGTGAAGATCATGTTATGTGGCTGAATTTGCTGAAAAAAATTCCGGTCGGGAAGCCACTTCCCAAAACCATGGCGAAATACAGAATGCACGCATCCAGCATCTCGCGAAAGAAAACCAATATCATGAAAGATCAATATTTGGTTTACAAAGATTTCATGGGGTTCTCCACTTTACAATCGATGTACTATACCGCCAACTGGGCATTCAACGGTTTTAAGAAATACTCCAAACTATTCAATTAACTTAGAGTTTCGCCTGCTTTTTGGCACCATCCTCAACTATTTTTTTAACAATCATTTCCGACGCATTGGGTTGAGAATTGATAAACTGTGCAGCATTTTCGCCCATTATTCTCCTTGCATCATCATTCTCTAAAAGCTGCAAAATAAAGGGTGCCGCAAAAAATTCGTCCTCAAAAGATTTTCCTCCATTTTGAGCAATCAGTTCATCGGCTTCAGGATTTTTGCGATACTGGTTACCAAAAAACACAGGCACGCCAAATGTTGCCGCTTCCAAAATATTGTGCAATCCTTTTGAATGAAATCCTCCACCCACAACCACTACATCTGCGTAAGAATAGATTTTGGAAAGCAAACCGATACAATCGATAATTAAAACCTGCGCCCGCTCAAATTGTATCGTACTCGAATCTGTAAGTTGGGAGTAAAGCAGCGCGTGTGGAAAAATCGCCTTCAGATGATCCACTCTTTTAAGGTCGTGCGGCGCAATGATTATTTTAACATCCTTGTTCTTAGAAGCAAGAATTTCGGCAATCCGCTCTTCCACTTCCCAGGAACTTCCGAATACAATGGTTTTTTTGTTTTGTTTAAAATCCGCAATGTAAGGCACTTTGTTATCACGATCGCGCAGTTGCTTTACCCTGTCGAATCGCGTATCGCCTGCTGTTGATGAATGAGTAAGCCCTAAACCTTTAGCCAGTGCTGTAGAGTGTTGGGTTTGATGAAAAAACCAATCCACATCTTTCTTAAGCTGCTGCACAAACCAGTTGCCATACATTTTGAAGAAAATCTGGGTTTCATAAAAAAGGGCAGAAACAACGTATATTTTCGCGTTCTGCTTCTTTAGTTCTGCTAAAAGATTATACCAATATTCATATTTAACGGTGATGAAAATTTCAGTGTTGAAATTCGCGGCAAATCGCTGAACATCCAGTTTCCTATCGAGCGGAAGATAACAAACAACGTCCGCAACATTATTTTTTCTTATGACATGATCGTAACCCGATGGTGAAAAAAAAGTGATAAGTATTTTATATTGGGGAAACTGGTGCTTCAATTTTTCCAAGACCGGAAGTCCCTGTTCGTACTCGCCTAAGCTTGCAGCGTGCATCCAAATCACCTTGTCCTGTGACGAAAATTTTGAACTTACGATTCTGTTATTTTGTCGTCTTCCGGCTAATCCTTTCTTCAGTTTATAATTAAAGATAGCGCCGATTTTCATTCCGAAAATCAAAAGCGAAATAAATATGTTGTAAAGAAATTTCATCATCATTACAAAGAGGTAACCAATTCGGAAGCTACCCTATTCTTTTCAAAAATCTTAATTGATGGGTATGTTGGTTAAGCTCTTTATTAAAAATACCGGAAGAATCGAGTACGTCAATGCGCACCTTTCCGAAAGCATGAATGATTTTCTGATCTTCCAACATGATCCCAACATGGGAAATTTTTCCTTCTTTATTTTCGAAAAAGGCCAAATCTCCGGGTACTGCCTCTTCCAAAAAATCGAGCACGGTTCCCAATTCCGCTTGCTGATGCGCTTCACGAGGCAATCTGATGCCATGAACTTTGTACACCAATTGGGAAAAGCCGCTGCAGTCGATGCCAAAAAAGCTTCTTCCACTCCATAGATAGGGAACATTTAGAAATTGTAATGCAGTGCTGGCAACGCTGCCAATTTCTTTTGCTAAAAGATTGCCTGTCTCCGAATGTAACTCACTCCCGATTGATAGCAAAGTTGAACCATCCATAAGGTCGTAAACACCAAAAAGTCGATTGACAATTTCTGTTTTTCTTTGTGCAAAATCTTCATCGGATATAGGCGCAATCTGCTTAAGATCAACCCATCCTTCATAATCATCAAAATCAATTTTAATTTTTGCGAAGCTGCCAATTGTTTCCAAAATCTCACAACTCTCTCCATACAGAAGCTGTGTGGTCATTTCTGATTGATGTGAATTTTCTGCCCGAATGGGTGCCACAGAAACTGTGCAAAGTGATTTCATGTAAGATTAGTGTTTTGCAAAATGGGTACAACAATGATTATGCTGAAAACGGCGCATTATTTACTTCATTCGCATCAAATTTACACCGTCGCGCAAAGGTAAAATAAGATTTTCAAAATCTTCGTCTTGGGCGATTAAACTGTTGAGTTCCTTAATCCTTTGGGTTGCCTTTTGTTTTGGATTCTCTTCCAACACTTTCCCATACCAAAGTACATTGTCAAACAAAACCACTGATCCACTGCGCAAATGAGGTTTGATAAGCGCCAAATATTCAACATAATTTTCCTTATCGGCATCGATAAATACTAAATCGAATAAGGTTTTGTTGTCAGCTAAAAAATCTCTGGCATCTTGGAGGCGAAAATCAATTTGATTTGAAAAAACACTCTCCTCAAAATATTTTCTTGGTAAATATGCTAACTCCTGATTAACATCCAGAGTGATGATTTTTCCGTCCTTTTTTAAACCTTCTGCCAAGCAAAGTGTAGCATAACCCGTAAAAGTGCCGATCTCCAGAATATTTTTTGGCTGCAACATTTTCGATAAAATACTGAGAAGCCGACCCTGCTGATAACCAGAAATCATGTGAGGTTGTGTTGTCTTTCGGAAGGTTTCCTTGCGGAGCCGCTTTAGGATATCGGGTTCTGAGGAAGCATGGCTTTCTAAGTAGCGATCCATCTCAGGGCTTATTTCTTCGAAGAAACTCATGATTGAATTTTATTCAAATATAAGGATAAAAAGTAAAAAACGTTGCTGATCAATAAAGTTCAGCAACGTTTTAGGGTTCAATTATTCATTTTATTTTACCGGGGCAATATCCATTAATTTCATAAACTCATCAAGTTTAGGCATAATGATAATTTCGGTTCTACGGTTTTCGGCTCTTCCGGAAACAGATGCATTGGTGGTTTTCGGGTTGTATTCGCTTCTTCCACCTGCGGTAATTCTCGCCGGATTTACGCCAAACTGTGTCTGCAATATTTTCGCCATGGATGTTGCACGAAGCGCAGAAAGATCCCAGTTGTCTTTTGGTAAATTAGCAGAGTTTAAAGGAACATTATCGGTATTCCCTTCGATGAGTACTGAATAGGTGTCATAATCGTTAATCACTTTTGCCACTTTACCCAAAACGTCCGCTGCTGCAGGTAGCACATTGTAATCGCCGGTTTTGTACAACATTTTGTCGGAGAGGGAAATCATCACCACCCCTTTCAAAACTTTTACTTGTACGTCCTGATCTGCGACATTGTCTAACGATCTCTTCAAACGGTTAGAAAGTGCTAAATTCAAACTATCGTTTTTCGAATTGGTAGAAATAAGCTGTTTGATGTATTTGTTTGATGAATTGATTTCACCAATCAGTTTATCAATGTTGGCAGAACCTTTTCCTGTGTTTGCCAAACAAGCGTCCAACGAGGTTTTCAACGCATTATTTTGATCCTTCAGCAAGTTGTTTTCGCCGGTTAATCCGGAATTGGTGGCTTTCAGATCCTGGATTTCTCTCTGTCGCTCACCAACATTAGTGATGCATTGTTTATAATTTTCATTCAGTGCGTCGAATTGTTTTTTACTGACGCAGGAAGTCATCGTTACTGCCATTATACCAACGGCAAAAATTTTCCCTAAATTCATAACTCTTTATTTTGTAAGGTCAAAAATAGAGAATTCAATTTAAAGAGATGGCTTATCTTTGCTTAAATATTTCTTAAAATTGCTTACCCCAAAAGATTTCGAACACTCGCTTCGTCAGCTTCTTCCAAATCCGGAGGATCATACTTTTTTGCTTGCTGTGAGTGGTGGAGTAGATTCCATGGTATTGCTTGATCTTTTCAGGTCATTGAATTTTGGTTTTCAGGTAGCGCATGTCAACTATCATCTTCGAGGTGACGATTCTAATGCTGATCAGCAACTGGTGCAAGATTACTGTACAAAACATCATATCAAGTTTCATCTTTACGAAGTTTCAGAGAAAGACGAACGCCCACAGCATTCCATCCAAAATTGGGCAAGAAACCTTCGTTACGCGTTTTTCGCCAAGGTTCGCCACGAGGAAAAAATAGATTTTTTAGTGACGGCGCACCACCTCAATGATCAATTAGAAACCTTCTTGATTAACCTTTCGCGTGGAACAGGAATTAAAGGACTAACAGGAATTCCCGCCAATGACAATCAGCTACTTAGACCATTGCTTCACTTTACCAAAGAGGAGCTTTACGATTTTGCCAACCTGCATCAAATTGCTTTTCGGGAAGATCTCTCGAACATGAAAAATGATTACTTGCGAAACCGCGTTCGACACAATACCGTTCCAGAACTCACCCAACTTAATCCTCAATTCTTGATACAGTTTGGAGCAACCATTTCTCATCTAAAACAATCTAACCAATTTATCGAAAATAGTGTTAATAAAGCTTTCTCAGCAGTAATTATGAAAAACCTAGACAATGGTTTTGTCATCGACAAAAAGAAATTGATGGAGCATGATCCTTTCTTGGTGCGAGAAATCATGCGCAAACTTGGATTTGCAGGTGATGAAATCGGTAAAGTAATTGGTGCGGAAAACGGCAAATTGTTCCGCAGCAAAAGCTTTGAGCTTCAGATTTCAAAAAACGAAATCACTTGCTGTCGCCGAACGGTTTAGTAAAATCAAATTGCGTATTTTTGGCATTCTTAAAGAAAAGTCTAAATGAAACTTAAAAACTTTATTCTTCTGATGCTTGCACTACTTTCTTCTGTAGTTTCTGCTCAGATTAAAGATCCAGTCAAATTTAAATATACTGTAAATACTTTGGCCAATGGCGAGTACGAAGCTGTTCTTACCGCATCGGTCGACAAAGGATGGCATATTTACTCTCAGGATTTGCCACAGGATTCGGGAATTCCCACCGAGATGAAGGTAAGTTCCAAAGACGGCATCACCCTGATAGGAAAGGTGGTGGAAGCGGGCAAAAAGCACAGCGAATTCTCGGAAGCGTTTGGTGCACAGATCGTTTATTACTCGAATACCGCGCAGTTTAAACAAAAATTTAAACTCAAAGATAAGGTGAAATCGGCCCTTGTTGTTGCAGAAATTACTTATCAAACCTGTGACGACCGCATTTGTCTTGCTCCCAATACCCTTGAGTTTGAACAAAAAGTAACCAACTCTCCCGAAGCAGGAACCATCGAAGATAAAGCAGCAGCTGCAACCACGTCAGCTGATTCGGCAACTGCCATTCCTGTCCCAGTGGAGACCAATGCTACCGTATTACCATCAGTAAAAGCTTTACCTCAAGGATTAAAAGTCGCAAGTATTGATCCTGAAAATCCATTAACAGATTGCGGCGTTGCTCAGCAGAAAAACAGCGAAAATTTCCTCACTTATCTTTTATTGGGGTTTTTTGGCGGACTTATCGCGTTGCTTACGCCATGCGTTTTTCCGATGATTCCGCTTACGGTTTCATTCTTTACAAAAGGTAAAAAAGATCAGGTGAAAGGCAAAAGAGATGCGCTTATTTATGGATTTTTTATTCTACTCATCTTTGTTTTGCTGAGTGTACCTTTTCATATCATCGACGGAATTGCGGGGAATATTTTTAATGAAATTTCCACATCTGTGGGACTCAACATCTTCTTCTTTATCATTTTCCTGTTTTTTGCAGGCAGCTTTTTTGGCTACTACGACATCACATTGCCGAGTTCAATTGCCAATAAATCTTCAAAAGCAGAGGAAGCAGGTGGGTTAATCGGTATTTTCTTTATGGCACTTACACTGGTTATTGTGTCATTTTCTTGTACAGGACCCATTTTGGGAAGCTTGTTGGGAAGCGCCGTTACAGGTTCTGCCAATGTGCCACTTTTACTTACCTATGCTCTGGCAGGGTTCGGTTTAAGCTGGGCTATTGTTTTCGGACTTTTGGCATTGTTTCCGCAAGCACTTCAAAGTTTGCCAAAATCTGGTGGCTGGATGAACACGGTGAAAGTAGTGTTAGGATTTATTGAATTGGCATTGGCATTAAAATTTTTGTCGAAAGCAGATTTGGTATCCAAAACGTTCATCCTGAAGCGAGAATTGTTCATTATTTTATGGATTATTATTGCGATCGGTTTGGTTCTTTATCTCTTCGGAAAAATAAGATTTCCGCATGATGATAAGAAACCCAAGGTTTCTTTAACGCGAAAAATATTGGGTGTTTTAGGAATTGGTTTTGTCGTTTACCTTATTCAAGGGTTGTTTCCTGCAGAGCGACCAAAACTTCAACATTTAAGCGGAATTTTGCCACCAATCAATGTTAGTTATCTGCATGAGGAAAAAGACGGGATTTTAGGAATGCATCCTGCACACGATTACTACAAAGCCATTGAGATCGCCAAGAAAGAAAACAAACCTTTACTGATTGATTTTACCGGCTATGGTTGCGAAAACTGCCGTAAGATGGAAGAGTTTGTGTGGAGTGAGCCGGATATTCTGCCAATCCTTCAAAACGAGGTTGTACTTGCTTCCCTTTATGTTGACGATAAAGAACAATTGCCGGAAGGCGAACAAACCGCAGTGGATATGGGCAATGGCCAAAAGAAAAAAATTAGAACCATTGGTGACCGCTGGTCGCTGTTTCAGCAGCTCAATTTCAACAATAATTCGCAGCCACACTACGTGCTGGTAACGCCAGATGGACAGGTGATTAATCGTCCTGTTTCCGGATACATGCCCAAAGAAGATTTCAAAAATTTCCTCAAATGCGGAATCGATTTCTTTAAACAGCGAAAGTAAGGTTTGTCACCAAGTAGAAGAGAGAAGTACTTTATAACCTCTGATAAAAGATTTGTACAATGATGAATGTACTATTAGATCATCATATAGAAAATTGCAAAAAGAATTTGGTGGAGGGATGTATCATTTGTTCCGTATTATCTTAATGATTGATAGAGTAACTCCCACTCCCTTTAATATCCATGTACTATTCAAAATCTATACTTTTCATTTTCTTTCTTTGGGCTACCCTTTGCTTTGGGCAGCAAAAACTTAATCCCCAAACATCAAAGAGGTTTGAGTATTACAAAACTCTGGTCAATACGACCATGAAAGATTATGCTGCGAATTCTGAAGAATTGCTGAAAAACGCACAAACCGCTGAAGAGCAATCGTTTGCCAATTATATCGTAGGGAGTTCAAGGTATCGGGATGGGCTCTATCTTCAGGCCGTTAATTATTTTGAAAAAGCAGAAGAGTATGGAGAAAAAATCAAACTCGATCGAAACCCAGTTGGGTTACACGAATAATTTGATGATGGCGTACCGAAGAGCCGGACTTTTGGAGCAATCCAATGATGCATGGAATAGGTATGTAGAATTAAGTAAGAAGTCTAAAAATCCATTTAAAGAAGCAGATTACTATTATAATATTTCGAAGATCTACGATATTGATGGTGAATTTTGTAAATCTTCGGAAGCAAGGAAAAAATATTTGAGTTTAGTTCCTTCTGATGTCCAAAAGAAAGATCCCGATTACATTTTTGCGGTGTATGCCCAAAATGCTTTTGCACAGATGAAATGCGGAAAGCCAGACGAAGCCGATCAAAGTATTAAAAAAGCAGATGAAACCATTGTAAGCACTCCTGATAAAAACAATTCGTCTTTATATGAAATTTATGAGTTAGCCAATGCGATGCTTACTTTAAAACGTGGAGAAACTGCACAAGCCAAAGAATTGTTCACAAATGCCTATGCAAAATCTAAAGAGAAAAATACGATAGCTGCTACGAAACTGATTTTAACTGAACGTTTAGCCGCAAAAATAGATTCACCTGAAGAACAATTGTCGTTATTAAAGGAAGTGGATGAAATTGCAAAAAAAGAAACCCTCAGCACGCAGCAACTTACAAAATACGAAACTGTAAAATCTAAGTCAAAAATTCAGAAAGAAAAGAATAAAACGGCAATTTGGCTTACGGTGAGTGCATTTTCATTGATTGGAATTATTTCTCTGTTTCTGTATAACCGTCAAAAAAACAAAAAAATCCAAATCGCTTACGAGAAAATTATTAAAAATTTAGACCAAAAAAACAGCCCCAAACAAAATACATCCATTGTCACTTCCACAGAAAATAAAGATATTGAAAGTGATAAAAAGATTATAAAACAACTGGAAATGTTGGAGCAGAGGCAGTTTTTCACCACTCAGAATATGTCTGCATCGCAAATGGCCGTTTTGCTTAAAATTACACCCAGAAACCTTAGTTCCATTTTAAAGAAATACAGAAATGAAGATTTCTATAATTATCTTAATAACATGAGGATTGATTATTTTACCGCCATCGTTCGCAATAATCCGAAATACCGGAATTATAAAATATCAGTTTTGTCGGAGATGGTTGGTTACAGCTCTCACAGTCAGTTCGCTATTAATTTCAAAAACAGGACCGGTATTACTCCATCACAATACATTTCATTTTTGGAAAAAGAACAGGTTCCACTCTGATTCTACGACATTGAGGTTTATTTTTCTATCTTGCAAACATTGTCCCATTCCCTTACTGCGCAACCATAAAAAGTTAGATTTACAAAAAATTAGTACTGTAAATCAATATTTTATAAATTATTAGAGTTTTGGGATAAACGCCAAAACCAAATACCTTTCCTTTTAGGGCAAATCAAAATACGTTCTCTTTGTGCCATCAAAAACGATGATTCTTTAGGCACAAATGAAAATTACATCTACCAAAACGATACATGCAGTATTTTCTGATTACAGAAAATATTCTTGTGTCGTTTTTTTTATATGCATTTCCGTTTTTTCGCGTGCCCAAATATACCAAGCCAGTAACTCATTACTGTACATTTCAGAGGGCACCTCTATTACTGAGATCAGTAATGATAAGCAGACCGATAATACTGAGCAGCAACCGGGAAAAATTTTTGTCTCTAAAAATACATTGATATGTATTGATAACGATGCAACTTCTGCGGAAGTTGTTTTTATAGAATCTTCTAAAAAGAATTTTCCTGCGGAAAAGAATCTTGCTTCACTTCCCAAGCCGGTAAAAGTAAAATCGGAAGAAGTTGTCAAACCTATCACGAATTCAGATTTCAAAATAGCAACCCAAACTTTCGATGCAAACTTTCGGAAGGGATCTGCTCATGAAAATAACGGCATTGTAAACACCAATGATCACCTAAGGGGAATTATTGCAAAAATTGTTCTTGTCTATCCTCACCAGACACTTTGCAGACCAACTGATAATTTTTTCATCAAAATTGAAGATAACATAAAAAATGATGGAAACTCATTTTCCATTCGTCCTCCGCCTGCCATTTAGCAAAAACGGACCTATTTATACATCTTTACATTTCAAAACAATAAAAAAATGAACAAAAAAACATATGCAATTATTGCAATTTTACTCTATGGAACTGCTTTTTCCCAAGTTGGAATAAACACCGCAAATCCGCAAGGGATTTTTAACATTGATGCAGGAAAAGATAATCCTACATCGGGGTCGGCACATACCGCACAACAACAGTTGAACGATTTCACTGTTCTTGCCAATGGAAATACAGGAATTGGAACAATCAACCCAACTCAAAAATTGGAAATACAAACTAGTGGTACTGCTGCTGCACCTATTACAGGTTTTAAATTGGTGGATGGTAACCAAGGAGATGCAAAAGTTTTAACAAGCGACGCTAACGGAGTTGGAACGTGGAAGCTGATAACTGTGCCTGCAATTAAAGGTTCTTTTGTCAATGTGGGAACTCCGGCAGGGCGTGCTAAACCAGATAAAAATGCAAGTGGTAAACCTTATGTTTACAGTGGTGCTTCAATCACGCTTATGCCGGGAACTTGGGCTGTTAATCTAGGTTTGACGATTCAGACTAATATGACCAGCAGCCGAAGATTCTGGATGCATACTTATTCATCTTCCTCCAACACAAACAGAGATGCCATGGAAAATGTTGGGTTCAGCACCAATCTTCAAGGTGGTAACATTTTGGCTTCCGGCAATGTATTTGGAAGCCCGGACGCAACTACTGGCATGAATAACTATAGCATGGTACAGGGAGCAAAAATATTTACGGTACCTGCTGGCAGCGCACCTGTAACCATTTATTTTTGGTTTGATAACACCAACGAATCTTCGCAATACTGGGAGTTTTCTGCAGGAAACTGGGAGAATTATCTATTTGCAACAAAGGTTAACCTAACGAATTAGCCACCGTTTGAAAAATTATTATAAATCCATTGATTGAATTCAATAACGCTACGAACTTCAAAGAAATCCATATCGGACAAATGCTGAAAATAGCAGTAACAGAAAGCGGGATAGAAATATCCCGCATCTGTCATTTTTTGAAATCCGATGAAGAGGAAATTCAGGAGATGTTTCAGCAAAAAAGTATTGATACACATCTTTTATTAAGATGGAGCAAGCTTCTAGGTTACGATTTCTTCCGTTTATATTCTCAACATCTCATTTTCTATGCACCTCCATCTTCGGAAGAAAAGATGCAGAAAAAAGGGAAAACCGTCCTCCCACAGTTCCGGAAAAACATTTACACCAGAGAATTTGTCAATCTTATTCTGGAACAAATTTCCACTGGAGAAATGACTAAAAATGAAGTGATGGAGAAATACAAAATCCCAAAAACAACTTTGTATAAATGGATAAGCAAATACAAAAATTAGCCATTTGGATCGATTTATTCATGTATCAACCCAAAGAAATCGTAGTGCAAATGTGCGGAAAACCCAATAGGAATTCGGATGACGAGGTATTTTTTTACTGCCAATACAAATGGGCTATCTTCAAAAAAAAGTTTGCAGTTATCTTTGATGATGATTGCGTGACAGATATAATCCTTACAGAATTTATTTTTGGTGTGGAAATAAGAAACATTTATTACTTTGAAAAGCGGAAACCATCCTACACAATTCAGCAAGTATTTTAAGCGTATCAATCCTTATCCATTATGCAGTTTTTTTTTGTGGTTAAACCTATCTGCTGCACGTTCAGCCATGAAACTTGCGCATTGATCTCATACATCAGGATCCCCGAGAACCTTTCTCAAGCGTTATAAAAAAAGATTCCCTCCAAGTTTGGAAGGAATCTTTTCATTCAATTCAATGATGAGGAGCGATCAACTCCCTGTCAATGTGTATTACAATTGTGGACCTGCTGCAACTAATTTCTTAGCTTCATCATTGTCACAGTATTGTTTAAAGTTTTCAACATATTTAGCACCTAATTCTCTTGCTTTTGCTTCCCATTCTGCAGCACTTGCATAAGTTTGACGTGGATCAAGGATTCCTTCAGAAACATGTGGAAGTTGAGTTGGGATTTCCAAGTTAAGAATTGGAACAGTTGTTTTCTCCGCTTTATCAATGCTTCCATCAATGATAGAGTCAATGATAGCACGGGTATCTTTCAGCGAAATTCTTTTTCCTGTTCCGTTCCATCCGGTGTTTACCAAATAAGCTTTTGCACCGTGCTCTTTCATTTTTCCGATTAATGTTTTAGAGTACATTGTTGGGTGCAAGGTTAAGAATGCCTCACCAAACGCTGGAGAGAAAGAAGGTTGCGGTTCTGTAATTCCTCTTTCTGTACCTGCCAATTTGGAAGTATATCCACACAAGAAGTGGTATTGTGCTTGCTCCTCATTCAAGATAGAAACTGGAGGCAATACACCAAATGCATCAGCAGAAAGGTAAACGATTTTTTTCGCATGTCCTGCTTTTGAAGGTAACACAATTTTATTGATATGATAAATCGGATAAGAAACTCTGGTGTTTTCGGTAATTGAATTATCAGTATAGTCGGTTTCACCATATTCATTCACTACCACATTTTCTAGCAATGAATCTCTTCTGATGGCACGGAAGATGTCTGGTTCTTTCTCTTCAGTCAAGTCGATTACTTTTGCGTAGCATCCACCTTCATAGTTGAATACGCCATGGTCATCCCATCCGTGTTCGTCATCACCAATTAAATATCTTTTAGGGTCTGCAGAAAGTGTAGTTTTACCTGTTCCTGAAAGTCCAAAGAAAAGTGCAACATCGCCTTCTTCTCCTACGTTGGCAGAGCAGTGCATAGAAGCCATTCCTCTTAATGGAAGGTAATAGTTCATCATTGCGAACATACCTTTTTTCATTTCGCCTCCGTACCAAGTTCCACCAATAATCTGCATTTTTTCGGTCAGGTTAAACATCACGAAGTTCTCAGAGTTCAATCCTTGTTCTTTCCAATCTGGATTGGTTGTTTTTGAACCGTTCATCACCACGAAATCTGGCTCGCCAAAATGGTTCAGTTCATAGATAGAAGGACGGATGAACATGTTGGTCACAAAATGCGCTTGCCATGCAACTTCCATCACAAAACGTACTTTAAGACGTGTATCAGGATTGGTTCCGCAGAATGCATCTACTACGTATAATTTTTTGGATGTAGAAAGCTGTTTCAAAACCAATTGCTTGCAGCTATCAAAAATTTCTGGAGTTGTTGGAAAGTTTACTTTGCCATCCCAATTGATGGTATCTTTACTCACATCATCCTTTACAATATAGCGGTCTTTTGGTGAACGACCTGTAAAAACTCCGGTTTTTACGGCTACTGCTCCAGACTCAGTTACTGCCCCTTTTTCATACCCTTTGTTCTTGCTTGACATTTCTGCGTTGAACAACTCTTCATAAGTCGGATTGTAAACTACTTCATGATACCCGGTGATCCCTAAGTCATGTAACTGCTGAATGATTTTGATGTTTTTCATAATGTCTTATTTATCTTGTTATTTTCGTAAGCAAATTTACGCTTAAATTAACTTGGTTAAGGTTTTAAAAATACTGATATTCATCAGATTTTAAAAGAAAAATTACAATATTTAACAACTTGATAATCAGTCAATTAAATCATCCCATCCCCATAATGTAGAAAATCCTCGTTCCGAAAAATATTGCGAATACCCAGAAAATTTTCTACTCATTACAAAATCGCCACCCCATGCACCCAAAGATTTAACGAATACAGGGCAACTGGCGAAGTATTGGTCTTTAACTTTTTCAATTCCGAGAAAATTTGCCAGTTCATTTTCATGTTGCTCCATCAAATCCGAAAAAATCCCCAAATCCTGACATGATTTTACTTTTTCCGTAATTTTTGTTAAACTTTCAATCAGTAATTTCGACTTGTTTTTGGACCGATACATCTCAATACCCTGCCTGCTGTTTTGTTTCTGATTAAGATGAATAAAAAGCAATTCGTTCTTAAAATCCGGGCTATAATTAATCTGCTCGGTGAATCTCCCATGATCTGTCAGCTGATACAAAATAGAAGTTTTCTCGCGTGCCACAGCAATATCATAACCGCTTCCGCCCAATGTCATTTCATTAAGCTCAAAAGCGTCCACTCCTGCCCATTCCGCTAAATTGTTCATTAAGGTAGAACTACTTCCCAAGCCGTAATCGGGAGGAAACTGCAAATTGGTTTTAAGGATATACGAGCGATCCGACCGAAATTTATATCCCGACAGCGCTTGTACCTGCTTTAGCACCTTCATGATAAATTCGGCTTGCTCCGGAAGGTTGGTGTACTCCATCTCCCAACGCTGATAATCAATCTCGGCTTGTAGCCACAACTCGCCCTGGTGCAGTGCCAACCAAGAAACATGTCCACGCTGATCATCCAATTCTTCAAAAAAAAACTCCTGCCCCAATTTGGCTGGAATGGCAAGAGCTAAAGCACCGTCTAAAACGGCATATTCTGAAGTGATGAGTAATTTCCCGGGAGAAAAAATCTTTCCGTTCATGTTATTTAAATCGCAGATGAAACAAAAACTTCGCTGTCAATCTTTTTTATTAATCCCTGAAGTGTTTTTCCGGGGCCCACTTCCACAAAGTTGTCTGCTCCATTTTTAATCATATTCCTGATCGATTGTGTCCATTTTACCGGTTCCGTTAACTGGGCAATCAGATTTTTCTTAATCTCATCCGGATCCGAAACCGCCGTGGTGGTCACATTTTGATACACCACCATTGTTGGCTTATAAAATTTTGTACTGTTGATGGCAGCAGCCAGCTTTTCCTGTGCCGGCTTCATCAGCGGTGAATGAAACGCACCGTTTACCGGAAGTAGCAATGCCCGTTTCGCACCCGCTTCTTTTAATTTTTCGCAGACCAAAGTTACCGCAGCGGTATCACCGGAAATCACCAACTGACCGGGACAGTTATAGTTGGCAGGCACCACGATTCCGGGTGTTTCCTCACAAATTTTTTCTACCACTTCATCGGCAAGTCCCAAAATAGCAGCCATTGAACTTGGATGGGCATCACAAGCATCCTGCATGGCTTTAGCTCGCGCAGCCACCAACTTTAAACCGTCCTCAAAGGTGAGAACGCCGTTGGCCACCAACGCCGAAAATTCTCCTAGGGAATGACCAGCAACCATCTCGGCACCGAAACCATCTACTGCCTTAAGAGCAGCCACAGAGTGAATAAAAATGGCGGGCTGAGTAACTTCTGTCTTTTTTAGATCTTCATCCGTTCCTTTAAACATAACAGAGAGAATGTCGAATCCTAAGATTTCATTGGCAGATTCCATTAAGTCTTTAATGTCTTTTCGGGAATCGTATAACTCTTTTCCCATCCCCACAAATTGTGAACCTTGCCCAGGAAATACAAGTGCTTTCATATACTTATCTGATAATAATAAAATTTATTTTTTTAGCCAACAAAAGGCCGTTACATTTTGCGATAGAAAACCGCTACGGAACCAGCCGTACTACACGGTAACCTTTATTCACGTATGCACCTGCTTTGGATTTTTCAAATTCAAACTTGGTTGCAAGCTGAGTTTGCACTTTATTCATCTGTTTAAACAGCTCTCCTTTTTTGTTTTCACGGGTCAACATGTCATTCACAACGTCAAAACCAATTACCGCATACTTTGAAGGTGTTTTACAGTACTTATTTTTGAAAGACTCTAGAATTTCTTTTTCAAAACTGCCACTGGTATCAATTTTTCTGTCCATTAAATAGACGAAATTGGCCTGGCTCAGCTCATCAACTTTTTTCTCGAAAGCAGGGGAATAAAACATACTAAAAGCTTTAATTCCTTCCACTTCTTTGCTGAGTGCTATTATTCTGGATGCAAACGCATCACCTTCTGCATCGGCATTGCCTGCAAAAATAGCCACAACTGGTGCAGATTGCCCAGTCATCATGTTCTTGTCACTCTGGATATCTGCCGGCGAATCAACGATGACGACCTTGGCATTTTTTAATGATTTCTCCAGATTTGTTTTTAAGTAATTCGCATTGGTTTTATCCGCCCCTGCTGCGATGTAGATTTTTTGATCAGAAAAGACATCTTTCACCTCTTTAACGATGCGGTCTGCATAAACCTGATCACTGGTCTCGACAATCACGAGATTAGAATACTGCATCAACTCATCAGAATTTGCAAATGGTGCCACAACAGGAATCTTCTTATCCTTTACAAAATTCAGTACATCTAATACATTAGATTTAAAAAAAGGGCCTATAATAAGGTCAGTATTGTCTTTGTTGATTTGAGTTAAAGAGTTTTTAAAACTGTTTTCGTTTCCGGCATCCACTACTTTTACGTCAATTTTCTGCCCGTTCATGGCATTTCTTTCAATGGCGAGTTTTGCACCAGAAAGAAAGTCTAAAGAGAGCGTACGGTATTTAGAATCGTTGGTATCGAATCCGAAAGGAAGCATCAGTACAACACTCAGTGCATCGCCCGATTTTTTCACATAAGCCGCATCTAGCTTTTTAATTTTAAGCACCATCCCGGATTTCAAACCCTGCGAAAGTGAAGGGTTCAGCGACAACAAATCATCCAACGTAACACCATACTTGTTGATAATACCAAAAACTGTATCGCCGTCCTGCACAGTATAATTTACATAATCGTCACCCGTTGCTGCCGCTGCCGTGCTGCTGCTCGTTACCGTAGGTGTAGAAACAGGGGCAACTGTATTTCCTGCAGAAGAAATTTCACCTTTAATTCTAATCACATCTCCAGGTTGCAGCCCTTTTGCTTCCAATCCTGGGTTAAGCGCAAAAAGTTCCTTCTGGGTAAGGTTGAATTTCTTGGTCAGTTTATAGTAGTTGTCTTTGGGTTCTACAAGGTAACGATCTTCCGCCACGGATTTTTCGTCTTTGTTCACAATCTCAGTTTTGGCTTCCACCTCTGGCGCTTCTTTTACCGGCTCGTTAGGTTTAACAGCCGTCGCTTGGTGACCACCAAATTTTTTAATACTTTCTAAAGGCAACGTCACTTCGTCACCAATTTTCATGTGAGAATCAAGTTCAGGATTCAGCTGACGAAGCTCGGCTTCGGAAATTTGGTATTGCTTGGTGATGCCATAAATCGTTTGTTTGGGTTGCAAGACAATTTTGCCTAACTCTTTGGAAACTTTTTTTGGCGAAACAGCTTTCACTGGTTCTGCGGTAACCTGTTTTGTAGTTGTCGCAGTTTTATTCACCACTAAAACATCGCCAATGGCAATTTTGCCGTCTTTCACTTTGGGGTTCAGTTTCAGAAGTTCGTCTGTAGTCATCCCGTATTTTTTCGAGATATTGTATGGATTGTCGCCTTTGGCAACCGTATGGGTTTTTTGGGCAGCAATGGCCGAAAATGCGATTAAACCCGATAAAACAAAGATTTTCTTCATCATCTTTTGAATAATAATTTACAAAAATAATGCTTTAAAATTAAATGGAAAGGATTATTAATTCGGACTTTTCAACATCCATTTCATCATAGCAATAGCGTAGCCACTCGCGTCCCAAAAGGGAATAAAATACCGAGAAATTGTACACTCTTTCTTGCCAAGAATTTCCCGGATGTACCGTGAGAAAAAGATTTTCGAGACGCTCGAGTTTTTCATGTTGTTTCATTTTTTCGGCACGCAAAAGTCGTTTTTTCATTCGCTGAAAAGAGTTCAGCTGACGGCGCTCCTCTGCACTCACCAGGTTTGCGAAACTTTTGTCGGTTTTTTTGGCTTGTTCTGCAAGGTTTTCAAACTGCTGTTTGAGATGTACTTCCTGTTCATCTAATAGCTGTAGAATTTCATTGTTGATCATCACCATTTCCTTCGAAACCGAAGCAAAATTTCGAAACAAATCATGAATCTCAATACCGATTTTCTCCGTTTTTAAGAGTGTTTTCTCGGAGATGAAAACCAACGAATCACGAGGGATGAGTACCGGAAAAGGAAGATCCAACTTTTCAAAATATTCCTTCAGCTCCAGCCAGTACATCACCTCAGCATTTCCCCCAATGTAAGCCAAATTGGGAAGCACCGATTCCTGATAAACAGGGCGCATCAAGGCATTTGGACTGAACTTTTCAGGATGCTTGTCGAGCTCCTCCAGCATTTCTGTTGCTGTAAACACGATTGCTGTATCCACTATCCGGTATTGCTCCTTATCGTAGCTTATTCTGTTTCGTGTATCTGAAAGGTAGAAAAGGTTAATTTCCCGAGGGTTTACCTGAACTTTACCGTATTTCTTCTCCAGAAAATTTACTGTTTCTTTAGTTGATTCCTGTAATTCGTGATGAAGCAGTTCGCCTCTGAAAACGTTTTTCATTTCCACTTTCAGTGCGGCATCATTGCCATCAATCACTACTAAACCATACTTTGAGAACAGTTCATGAACCAAGCTTCTGGTAGCAAAAGCCAACGAATTTCCTTTTCGGTAGGCACGTTTCATCATCAGAATCAGTTCGGTGCCAAAAACGGTGTCTTTAAATTCGCGCTCAAATTCAGAGATGAAAAAATCATCCTGCACTTTTATATCTCCAACTGCACCTCCCGATTTTGCTTTGGTTTCATAATAAAAGTTTTCGGTACTGAAATGGTTAATTTCTTCAAAATCGTGATCTTCAGTCGCCATCCAAAAAACCGGAACCACTTTGTTGTCCGGGAAACAATCATTAAGCAATGCTGCCGTTTTGATTGTTTGAAGAATTTTATAAATAAAAAAAACAGGACCCGCAAAAAGATTGAGCTGATGGCCAGTGGTTACCGTAAAAGTACCAGCATTGCGTAATGATTCTATATTTTTCAGCTGTAGCTCGCTACAGGTTATGTCATTAGACTGCTTTTTCAACGTTTCTACCAGAACATTACGTTGCTGCTGCGAAAAGGTTGTCGCCTTCCGCATAATTTGTTGCGCTATATGCTGCGTTGAGAAAATGGACTCTTCGAATCCCGGAACTTTCTGCTGTAGAAAATCCTTGATGAGAAGCGGTATGCTTTCAATTTCAGTAAATGGTATGGTGGTGATTTTTTTCAAAATAGGGATAAAAAGTGTTGACAACCGACAAAATTATTTCTTGAGCCCTTCATTAACTAAAAAGATACCAAACAATTCCCATATTAACCCTAAAATCGTAAAGGGGATAAGAGGGAGCCGTGAAAGATTCATTCTTCATAAAAGTGGTGTTAAGATGTTGTGCCTCGATGAAGAAGAACATGCGTTTTACTTTCAGGTT
The DNA here is from genome assembly GCA_001898255.1 of Chryseobacterium sp. 39-10. Lineage (GTDB taxonomy): Bacteria > Bacteroidota > Bacteroidia > Flavobacteriales > Weeksellaceae > Kaistella. Next base: position 28,544 of record MKTK01000010.1, read on the forward strand.
AAAATAAGCATCACCAATGGGTTGCCCACCGATGGTTTGTCCGTTGGTTCCCGGCAAAATATACTCGTTGAGCATAGGGAAATACTCGCGGGAAGCAAATTTGGAAAAATAATACAACTTTATACCTGCCTGGATCTCGGCGGCATTCTTAAAGACCTTCGATTGCCAATACAAGTTGGCCCGCGCCACGACATTTGGCATGGGGAACAAGTCCTTGTTGCTGATCGCTGTCTGAAAGAGCACTCTCGGATTGAGGTGAAACTGCCCATAGCTGAACGTTGCTTCACCTCCAATTTGTGAAATATTGAGCGAGGATCCACTTTGCTGTGGTTGCGCCGCTGCATCGAGATAGGTGTAATGATCTATTCTGAAATAATTCGCAAACACACTACTCTTGAACCATTTTAAATGAACATCGCCACCGATTTCGGTGACAGTCTGGTTCTTGGGCTGTGCAAAATAGTAATTAAATTTTCTGTAAACAGATGGATTAATCAACAAATTGAATGTGGGAGCCGCGGTTTGAAAATTTACGTGTGCATTAACGAAATAATCTTTAATAGGTTCAAATTTCAGCAAGTTCTGAGAACGTAGAAAACTTCCGAATTCGCTGCCGTTCGAAAATTCCAGATTGGCATTTAACTCTATTTTGCTCCACAGCTTAATGAGTAAATTTCCGACGGCACCCAATCTGTTTTCCGACAGCTCCTGAGGATAGCCGAAGGAATGTGGTAATGCCGCGCCAATACCCAACCTGATGAACTGATGACGAACACCTGCATCAAGCTTAAAATTAGGTTTATCGAATAAAACACTTACCGTATTGCTCAGGTTTTCGGAATATTTCTTGGAAGCGAGCGGATAGTTGATCAGCTCCTTCTGACTGGTGAAATAGAAGTTTTCAGGGTTTGCCTGACCGTAGTAAAATTTATTAATCTGCTGATATATCGTATGGCGAATTTTAAACGGAAATTTTTCTGACGCAAATGGACGAAACTCATGACTCAAGTAATATCTGCGGTAGGCAAACCTCGAATTGGAGCCCACCAAATTAACCGGGAGATTCAGCCGGTTATCGTAATTGCTTCCGCCATTAAAAAATAGATTCAGATCGGCAATACCGCCATTCTCTTCATTGTTAACGTTTTGATGAATATAATGCGCAAAAGCTTCATACTTGTTATTTTTGGAAACGAAATGTCCAGAAAAAGTAATATTGTTATTGACTGCCAAATTATGCAGGTAATTTCCCAGCGAACGTAAAGCCATATATTCCACTGCGAAATTAAAATTTTTGCCAATATTCTGAGTATACATAGATTCCAGCGCCAGACCTGTATTGACCGCGTTGTGGTAGGCAAATGAAGCAGTGGGTGTTTTTACGTCGTAATACTTAATATCGTCAATTCCTTTAATGAAATAGGATTTATTGGAAGGAAGCAGCGACAAGTTTTGTTCGGTATTGACCGAGAACACAAGCGGATTAAACCCCTGACCAATATTCGCAAACTGCACCTTGCCGAAATTATCGCGGTTATTATATTGTGTAAAAACATAGGTTTTCTCATTGGAAAACACGGTATCGAAAATTTTCTTCTCGCCGAAGCGGGTTTGATATTGGTAATCGTAGATGGTAGGTTTAAAGATTTTAAGGGAATCTTTTCGTCCAGTATCTACCACGAGGGTATCTTGAGGTTTAATCCTGTTGGAGTCGGTTTTGTTGATCACCTGAGCATGAGCAGTAATGGCGAGGAACGATAAACATAACAGAATATACTTCATTGTTTGGTTTTGGAGTACAAATGTAAGAAATATGAGGAAATAAAAAAGCTGCAATCGTTGGATTGCAGCTTTAGGAATTATAGGTAATGCTTACTTAGTATCCGGGATATTGTTTAAGGTTGGCATTATTATTAAGTGCTGTTCTCGTAATGGGTAGCACAAATCTATAATCATCACCCTGAACATCACAGGTTGTACAGTTAGAAGGTCGGTGCACTGGTAAACCGTATCTTTTCAAGTCCAGAAAGCGTTGTCCTTCCGAGAAGAATTCCTTTGATTTTTCTGTAAGGATATCGTCAAGTAAATTTGTACCTGAATAAGATGTACCTTTTCTTGCTGACGCAAACGCGTTAAGTTCAGAAAGTGCAGCAGTTGGGTTAGTAAGTCTTAATGCTTCTATACGCAATAATTCTGCTTCAGAGTATCTAAAAATCCGGATATTTCGATTGAAATTCCCTGTACTTGTTGTTCGTGGATACTTGTTTACCCAATAACCAGGCGTAGTATCACCGATATTATTACCGATAGTAGAGAACAAGCCAGTGTTAATGTTTCCTCCACGACGGATGTCTGTTGCAGGAATGCTATTATAAAATGTTGCATTTGCAAGAATACATCTCCGTGTTGCATCACCTACCGAATAATACACAGGTAATGCTCCATTTGATCCAATATTCATCACGGGGTTACTGGAAGTTGACATATCAATTTCCCAGATGGTTTCACCATGGCCCTCGTAAATAGCATCATTCTGGTTAACCCAATACTTTTGATAGTCTGCTGAGCCATACTGACTGCTGTTATTTGATACAAACGACCCGCTATTTGTTGCGGCGTTAATGTCACCCATGGGCGCATGATTTTTAACATCTGTTGCATACTGCAATGCTAACTCTGCATCTCCTGGCGCTCTTCGTGTTAAATACAATCTTGAAAGAACAATTTTTGCTGCATCAGGACCTACAAATACTTTCTTCGTGGGTGTGTGAGTGTGAGCAATTCCGTCGTTTAAATCTGCAATAATCTGATCATATACCTGTGAAACAGTAGCTCTCGCGGGCTGAATTGTTACATCATAATCATTAAGCACTAAAGGTACTCCAAATTCCTGATTAACACCTGATGCCGGCGTTGGAGAGTAATAACTCACCAAATAATAATAGGCAATACCTCTCAAGATTTTGGCCTCACCTTTCATTTGCACTACTTCAGGTGTTTGAGGCACCTTAGTATTGTTAATAACCATGTTACAACTCAAAATTACATCATACATAGACCGATAAAACTTGAACTGGTTTTGGTCTGCACTAAACGTATAATTATAAGTAAGTAGAAAAACTGAACGGCTTGGTGTATTATAAATTTTGTCACCCAAAACATCTCCGAATAGCATAACGTCATTCCCTAAAGCGCTTACGTCACCTATTGATAAATAGGCATTAGTAAGGAACATCTGTAGTTTACTGGCGGTATTAACTGCATCGAGCAAATCACCGTTGGGCGGCAAAAGCTCCAAATCTCTGTCGCTGCATGAGTTGAATCCACTCAACGTCAATGCTACTGATATCATTAAAATATACTTTTTCATTGTTAGTTACTGTTAAAAAATTAAAACCCAATTTGAATACCTACAGAAAGTGTTCTAAGAACCGGTGAAGAGTACCAGTAGCGACCTTTACCTAACCAAGACCACGAGTTGCTAGTAGATTCGGGATCATAGTTAAGGTTTTTGTCGAAAGTATAGGTAAGAAGGTTTGTACCACGTAAGTAAACGGTTAGGTTATTTAATCCTGTTTGTTCTTTGAAAAGACTACCGAAAGAGTAAGATATTCTCATCTCTTTCAAACGGATATGATCTCCTTTGCTTACAAAACGCGAAGATTCTAAACGTGAAGTACTTGGATTTCCTATCTCAGCCCTGGGATTATCCAGACTGTAATTTTCATTACCCGGGGCATTTGTCCACACATCCAATGCCTCTACTACTTGATTTCTGGTTGGGAAAGCTCCATCATGCTGCGTATAAGATCTTACGCCGTTTTGCACATAAAAATCAAACTGACCACTCACCAAGAAGCTAAGAGAAAAACCTTTGTATTTCAACTCGTTGCTAATTCCAACGTTATACAACGGAAAGGCACTTTTACCCATCCACGCTTTTTGTGCACTTGTTCTTTTGTTGGTAACATCGCTCATGCTTCCGTCAGTATACCATAATGCATCACCTGCCTTAATGTTCTTACTAGAGTCATCTTGTTGTGCTACACCGGCCCAGAGAAAAGTAAAATATTCTCCCAGAATATGACCTGGTGCTAATGCAACCAACTCGTTACTTTCACCGCTCGTATCTCCTTCAAATGTTACTAAATTTTGATTAAGTTTTTCAACAACCGATTTATTATATGCAAAAGTACCATTAATTGACCATTGGAAGTTATCATTCCTGACTGGTATAGCATCCACCACAACTTCATATCCACGGTTTCTAACAGCTGCTACGTTACCATTGAATTCCGTAGGCCCTCCAGCTTCATGTGCAGGATAGGTTTTAAAGATGGCTTTATCGGTATATTTATCGTAATAATCCAGATTAAACTTCAAACGATCATTAAAAAAACCAATGTCTGCACCCACGTCAAGATGGGCAGACTCTTCCCAACTTAGCTGCCTGTTCCCTGGCCTTGCTACATATCCATACCCTGCATTTTCACCATATCCATACTGTGTATTATAAAGAATTAATGCATATTGGTTATATTGGTTGTTCCACTGGTCTGCATAAGGAATATTACCCAATACCCCATAACTTGCGCGAAGTACAAAAGATGACATTGCCTTCGGGAAGAAAGATTCGTTTGCCACATTCCATGAACCTCCAACGGACCAAAAGTTACCCCATTTACTATCACCCAAAGTTGAATTTCCATCTCTTCTTAACTGTCCAGATAAAGTATATTTCTTATCTAACGTATAGTTTAATCGACCAAAGTAAGAAATCTGTCTCCATTGCTGGTCACTATTTCCGCCCAACAATTGCTCGGCAAAAGAGAAGTAAGGTCGTGGATCTGTTTGTGTCACCGAGAATAATCCTAAATTATTATAGATATGATCCTGATACTCCATTCCCAAAAAGGTCTGCAAATCATGCCGTCCATTAAACATATTTCTGTAGCTCACCGTATTTACCCAGTTCCAGTCAAAGATAGTGGATCTTTCGTCGCGAAGTACACCCTTATTAAAATCCTGATTGGTATAGATGGGATGTCCCTTCAAAACACTCTGCATTTCCTTCATGAACTGCGCCTGCATTCCATATAATGAATTGAAGTAAAAGTTTTTTGCAAACTGCCAATCCATATTTACAGATCCAATAATGGTATTGATGGTAGCCCATTGCTTAGCTTCGTTAACGAGTGCAACAGGGTTCATCCCAGCTGTTGCTCCCTGACCCAGGTCGTCATTATATGCACCAGTACCCTTAGGATCGTAAATCTGCCGCAAAGGAGATATCATAATAGCTGATGTAACGGGGTTGGCTACAGATCGACCACCCATATAGGTATCACGTTTAATATTGGAATAGTTTAAATTCAACCCAAATTTCAACTTATCTGACGCCTTGTGATCCAACGCTGTATTAATACTAATTCTATCGAAACCAGCACTTTTCATCAGTGGATCATTCGAGTAGTACGTACCACCTATCCTATAAGATGTATTTGCTGCTCCACCTGAAGCTGAGAAATTATACGTTGTAACAACTGAAGAGTTACGCGCAACGGTCTTGGTCCAATCCGTACCGGGTGTTCCTTTTACATACTGCGGTTCGTATGTAGTAAGATAGTCATTCACCGCATCCGAAAAAGAAGCATAAGTTCCAGCGGGTCTGGTATTCCACATCAAAATACCACCGTACTTGATATATTGGTCTGCAGTAAAGACCTGGAGCTTATCATATGCTCTATCCTGAACTCCAAGTTCTGTAGAAAACTCAAAACGGGTTTTCTGATTAAATTTTCCTTTTTTCGTATTGACCAAGATAACTCCATTTGCACCTCTTGAACCGTATAAAGCCGTTGCCGAAGCATCTTTAAGCACATTAACCGATTCAATGGCGTTGGGGTCAATAGAGGATAGTGGATTCCATGATTCCATAATGGAAGCATTATCGGCACCTTTACCAACCACTACTCCATCAATTACGTAAAGTGGATTGGGTGTACCAATCAATGAACTTACCCCACGAATGGTGATCATGTTGGATGATCCTGCGTCTCCACTTGCGGAGGAGAAGTTTAGACCTGCCACTCGACCATTCAAAACGTCATCAACGGAAGAAAATGGAGTAGACTCAAAATTTGCTTTCGAAACTACATTGTAGGACCCAACCTTTTGAGCAGGATCCAACTTGATCCCTCCAATCAGAACAACTTCCTGAATTTCTCTGGTTTTGGTTGCAGTATCCTTTTTTGTTTTTTGAGCCATCAGTGTATGACCGGCAAAAAACAGTACGCCCATACTTAAAACTCGTAATTTTACATTCATATTAACACTATTTAATATTTAATGGGGCAAATATGTTAATTATTTTTAACATATACAAATCAATATTGAGGAAAAAATAGTACTTTCTTATATTTTCCCAATTAATTCTACCGCTATGACAAATTTATTATGAAATGATTGATAATTGCGCGGTCTTTAATAAACATGCTTGAACAAAAAAACCTGCCAATTGGCAGGTTTTTTTGTTCTTCGTAAAACTTATTTAAGTTTTTTCTTTACGGCCACTTCTTCATAAACCTCAAGAATATCTCCTACTTCGATGTCATTGTATCCTTTGATATTGAGTCCGCATTCGTATCCTTTGGTAACTTCTTTCACGTCGTCTTTGAAGCGTTTTAAACTTTCCAGTTCTCCGTCAAACTTCACGATACCATCACGTAGCAAACGGATTTTTGAGTTTCGGGTCACTTTACCGGAAAGAACCATACAACCGGCAATGGATCCCACTTTTGAAATCTTAAAGACTTCGCGAATCTCAACATTACCTATAACTTGCTCTTTGATCTCCGGTGAAAGCATACCTTCCATCGCTTCCTTAACATCGTCAATCGCTGCATAAATAACAGAATAGGTTCTGATCTCGATCTCTTCCCTATCGGCTAATTCTTTTGCGTTTGCACCAGCTCTTACATTAAAGCCAATCATAATCGCATCAGATGCAGCTGCTAACAGCACGTCCGATTCAGTGATCTGACCCACTCCTTGATGAATTATATTTACGCTGATCTCCTCAGTTGATAATCCTTGAAGCTGATCAGAAAGAGCTTCCACTGAACCATCCACATCCCCTTTAAGGATAATATTGAGCTCTTTGAAATCGCCCAGTGCAATTCTTCTTCCCAATTCATCCAAAGTAAGATGCTTTTTGGTTCTGATGGATTGCTCACGTTGTAATTGTTCTCTCTTGGAAGCAATGGTTTTGGCTTCTCTTTCGTCTTCGAACACCCTGAATTTATCTCCTGCTGTTGGTGCTCCATCCAAACCTAAAATGGTAACCGGAATGGAAGGACCCGCCTGCTGCATAGGTTTTCCTCTTTCATCAAGCATGGCTTTTACTTTACCATGATTTTTCCCTGCCAATACATAATCGCCTACATTCAATGTTCCAGATTGCACCAACATAGTGGTAACATAACCCCGCCCTTTATCAAGAGAGGCCTCAATAACAACACCTTGTGCATGTTTGTTTGGGTTCGCTTTTAGTTCAAGCATTTCTGCCTGCAACAATACTTTGTCAAGCAACTGATCCATATTGTTACCAAACTTAGCTGAAACCTCCTGAGACTGAACATTTCCGCCCCATTCTTCCACCAAAATATTCATGGCAGAAAGCTGTTCCCGAATTTTATCAGGGTTAGAGTTGGGCTTGTCCACTTTATTCAATGCAATAATCATAGGGACACCCGCTGCCTGCGCATGCGAGATGGCCTCTTTGGTTTGTGGCATCACATCATCATCAGCAGCGATCACGATAATTGCAATATCGGTAATCTGCGCCCCTCGAGCTCTCATCGCAGTAAAAGCTTCGTGACCCGGCGTATCAAGAAAAGTGATACGTTGTCCATTTTCTAATTTCACATTATAGGCCCCAATATGCTGTGTAATTCCTCCAGATTCACCGGCGATGACGTTGGTTTTTCTAATGTAATCGAGGAGAGATGTTTTACCATGATCAACGTGCCCCATTACGGTAACAATAGGCGCTCTAGGCAGTAAATCTTCTGGCGCATCCTCTTCCTCATCGGTCATGTTCTCTTCTAAATCTGCATCTGCAAATTCTATCTTATAACCAAACTCATCCGCTACAAGCAATAATGTATCAGCTTCCAGACGTTGATTCATGGTCACCATTACGCCTAAAGAAAAGCATGCTGAAATTACCTCTGTCGGACTCACATTCATTAAACTTGCCAATTCACCAACGGTGATGAACTCGGTCACTTTTAAAGTTCTGTCCGCAGCATCTATCTCCTGCTGAAGCTCATCTTGTTCTCTTCGGAAAACTCTCTTCTCTTTTCTGTATTTTGCTCCCTTGTTTTTACCACCTTTGCTGGTAAGCTTCTCGAGGGTTTCTTTAATCTGATTTTTGACCTGTTCATCGGTAAGTTCCACAGGCATTGTGGGTGCTCCTCTTCTGCTTCCGCCTTTCTTACCACCGTTGCCGCCTTGTTGAAATGGAGGTCTGTTGCCACCTTGTCCATGCGGACGATTTCCTTGTGTACCCCCTTGGTTTTGCTGGTTTCCTGTTCCAGGTGTACCAGGTTTTTCGATACGTTTTCTTTTTTTCTTCGCACCTGCTCCTGACGGTTTAGGTTTGTTGAACTGTGAAAGATCGACCGTTTGTTTTAGAATTTTAGGCCCGTCTAGTTTCTGGTAAACAGTTTCAATTTTTTGCGGCTGGTTATCTGTTGGCTCAGCAGCTTGTGGAGCGGCAGGTGTTTCCTTCTTTGCTTCGGGTGCTTTCACCTCGGGTGCAGGCGAAGGAGCCGGAGTTTCTTTCTTCGCAGGTGCTGGCCTGTGACCTTCTATTTGCGAAAGGTCAATTTTATCCAACACTTTGAATTCCTGCTTCTCCGGTGCGGGCTTTTCAACCGGCACTACCTTTGGTTCCGGCTGTTGGGGTTCCTGAACTTCAGGTTTTTTGGGTTCCAAATCAATCTTGCCCGAAATCTTAATCTCAGGTTTGATGCTTGCTTTGGCTTTAATTACTTCTGGTTTCGATGGTTCTATTTCCAGTTTTTCATCTGGAACTTTGGTCATTACCACCTCATGAGAAGCTTTTTTCTGCTCGCTATCTTTTGCGAACTCGCTTTTCAGAGCATCATATGCCGATTCATCCAATTGAGCGTTGGGATTATTTTCTACGCCGACACCTTTCTCCTGCAGAAAATCTACAAGACGGCTCATCGAAATATTAAATTCCTTTAACGCTTTGTTTACTCTAATTTTGGGCATGTATATTTTATCCTTTTATTAAATTTTTGGCAAAGTTAACGTATTTTAACTTCACATATCGCTTTGTGGGATCAGTCTTCGAATTCTTCCCTCAAAATTTGTTTTATTTCTTCTATGGTTTCTTCTTCCAGATCGGTCATATTCACCAAGTCTTCAGTATCTTTATCCAGTACGCTTTTGGCAGTATTGAGTCCCACTTTTTTCAATTCGTCGATGATCCACTGTTCAATATCTCCCTCCTCTGTTCCTGCAAATTCTTTCAGTTCCACATCATCATCTTCGCTGGTTTCACGGTAAACATCAATTTCATAGCCGCTTAGCCACGAGGCAAGACGAATATTTTGTCCTTGCTTACCGATTACACGAGAAATCTCTTCCACCGGAGTGTACACCAATGCATAATCGGTTTCAGGATTGATTTCAATCTTGTTGATTACCACATTTCCTAACGCTCTTTTTACCATGATTTCAGGATTTTTGGACCACTGAATCACATCAATATTTTCGTTTTTGAGTTCACGTACAACACCGTGAATTCTGGAACCTTTCACCCCAACGCAAGCGCCCACAGGATCGATTCTGTCGTCATAAGCATCTACCGCTATTTTTGCTTTTTCGCCTGGGATTCTCACTACTTTTTTAAGGATAATGGTTCCATCCTGAATTTCAGGGATTTCCAGCTCAAGCAGTTTTTCAAGGAATTTAGGTGCCGTTCTGGAAACGATGATCTGAGGTTTTGCTCCTTTAAAATCAACACTTTCCACAATAGCCCGAACATTTTCACCTTTTTTGAAGAAATCAGAAGGAATCTGATTTTCTTTGGGTAGGATGAATTCATTATCTTCATCATCCAGCAAAATAACGTGTTTGTGACGAATATGGTGAACTTCACCCACGACAATTTCGCCAATTCTGTCATGAAAAAGCTCATACAGCATGGCATTATTATGCTCCTGAAGTTTTGTTGCCAAAATTTGCTTTAGTGTAAGAATACTTCTTCTGCCCAATTGCTCAATTGGAATTTCAACAGTATATTCTTCGCCCACCTCGAAGGTAGCGTCAATTTTTTTTGCTTCTGATATTTCAATTTCAAGATCATCATCTTCCGACATTTCGTCTTCCACGATGGTTTTATTTAAGAAAATCTGAAAATCTCCTTTATCAGGGTTGACGATGACGTCGAAATGGTCATCAGAGTCAAATCTTTTTCTCAAAAGCGTTTTAAGCGAATCCTCAATAATCGCCATGAGTTCCGTTTTGCTGATGCTTTTTTCTTCCTTGAAATCGCCAAATGCTTCAATCAATGCTAAACCGTCCATAATATATAAATGATCATTTTGACAGACCGATCTTTCGTCGATCCACCGTTATTAAATTAAAATTTTATTGCTACTAATGCTTTTTTTACTTCCGAGTACGGAATTTCTTTTTCTTCCACTACATCCATTTTACCCTTGCCTACTTCTTTAGGTTTTCGATAACGCAGGATCAGCGTGATTTTTTCATCATCGACACCGGCTAATTCACCTTCTATTTTCGTAGAATCGCTCAATAGAATGTCCAAATCGCGACCAATATTTTTCCGGTATTGTCTTGGCAATGCAAGTGGCTCACTTAGGCCTGCACTCATCACCTGAAGAGAAAAATCATGCTCTTCCCGATCCATATTGAATTCAATAGCGCGGCTTGCATCTAAGCAATCCTGCACCGAAACACCATTGTCGCCATCTAGAATCACTGTAATATCATCTGCTGCCGAAAACTTCAGATCGATCAGGAAAAGATCATCTCTTTCCGTAAGAAAACTATTTAATAATTCTTCTATTTTATGTCTAAATTCCATTCTATTCGCTCTCAAACCATCATCCAAGCCATTAAACCTCTAAGTCTTCAGTTTAAATTATTCTGTGGATGCTAAGTATTATTTAAAAAATACATTTACGAAAAAAGGCATTCTTTCGAAGGCCTTTTCATTCTTTTTCCGTAAATCCGTTGCAAATATACTAAAAATCGATCAAACAACCAAATTGCAGCAAAAGATTAATAGGCAGCAGAATCGATAATTTTTACAGAACCAGAAGAGGACTGACCTCATCATTCCCTCGCCCTCAGCAAAAAAAGACTATTTTTGTGCTTTAAAACAGAATATTAATCAATGAATATTACAATTGTAGGAACCGGTTACGTAGGTTTGGTTACAGGCACCACTTTGGCCGAGTTGGGAAATAATGTGTACTGCGTAGATATTGATGAGAAGAAAGTGGAAGCAATGCGAAACGGAATTGTTCCGATTTACGAACCTAATTTGGAGGAAATGTTTCTGCGAAACATCCAATCCAAGCGGTTGTTTTTTACGACTGATCTTAAGGAAGCGCTGGATCAAAGTGAGGTTATTTACCTGGCTTTGCCCACACCTCCCGGCGAGGACGGCTCTGCTGATTTGTCTTATGTGTTGAACGTAGCCAACCGCATTGGTGAAATGATGACTGAGTATAAAGTAATAGTCAACAAGTCCACCGTTCCTGTGGGAACTGCAGATCGAGTTCGGGATACCATCGCAGCAAAAACTTCCATCCCGTTTGATGTAGTATCGAACCCCGAGTTTCTGCGGGAAGGTTTTGCCGTGGAAGATTCTATGAATCCTGCGAGAGTTGTGGTGGGAAGTTCGTCGGAGAAAGCGAAGGAAATCATGTCGAAAATTTATCAGCCCTTTACCAATACGGGGATCCCGATTATTTTCATGGACGAAAAATCTTCCGAGCTCACCAAATATGCTGCGAATTCTTTTCTGGCGGTGAAAATTACTTTCATGAATGAAATCGCCAATTACTGTGAAAAAGTGGGTGCTGACGTGGATAAAGTTCGGCTGGGCATGGGAAGCGACGACCGCATTGGTCACCGATTTCTGTTTCCGGGAATTGGCTACGGTGGAAGTTGTTTTCCCAAAGATGTGAAAGCACTGATAAAATCGGGGAAAGATGAAAACTTTCACTTTCAAATTCTAGAGGCAACAGAAGAAGTAAACACCTTGCAAAAAGTAATTTTATCTCATGATATTGAAAAATATTTCGGTTCGGTTGCCGGTAAAAAAATTGCACTTTGGGGGCTTGCTTTCAAAGCGAATACAGACGATATTCGGGAGGCATCTTCTTTAGACAATATAAAAATCCTGCTGCAAAAAGGAGCAAAAATTACCGCTTATGACAAGATTGCAGAAGAAAATGTGAGAAAAATCGTGGGCGACAAAATTGAATATGCGAGCGATATGTATAGCGCATTAAACGACGCTGATTGTCTTTTGATCGCCACAGAATGGCCCGAATTCAAGAATCCCAATTTTGATTTGATTGCTGAAAAAATGAAAAGCAAAGTTATTTTCGATGGCAGAAACATGTATCCACCGGAAACTTTGGAGCAACACGGTTTTTACTATAAATCGATCGGCCGAAAAACCATAGAAAAAAGGTAGAATACGTTCGACGAAAAACACAAAATGCCACATTGAAAACCACACTATTCACCAAAATCGTTTTTGTAATGCTGCTGGCTTTCACCGTCAACACGGTGGTTTATTTTGGTTTTGGAAACGTTTATTCTTCGAGGATCCTCAATATGCAGAATTTTCAGGAGCAGTTTCAGTCGGGGATTTATCAGTACCGAATTTTGAGTGGCTATCTTTTGGTTTGGATTTATGAAATACTATCTACATTACCTATTGATTTTCAAGTTTTCAAGCTCAAGTTTTTTGCAGACAACAGCGACCCGAAAATGTTTCTTTCGTTCTACTTGCTAAACACTTTTTTTCTTTGTTTAAGTGCAGCCCTAATGATGCGGATGATGGAAACGAGAAACTTTCTGGGAACTTCCACAGAGAAAATTTTTGCAGTAGCAACCGTAGTTTTTAGCATTGTCATTACTCAATTTGTCATAGTTCCTTACGACATTTCCAGTTATTTTTTCCTGCTGCTTTTTGCCTGGATTTTCTTTAAATATTACCATCACCAGTCGAGCTTGTTTTTGGGTTTATCGGCAGTAACCCTCATTCTTTCTACCTTCAACAGAGAAAGCGCTGCAATTTCGGTTGCATTTGCCGCGACTTTATTGTGGAGCAAATTTGGATGGCGCAGAAAAAGCATTTTACCAATTGCTTTACTTGGCTTTTCATTTTTGGGAACTTATCTCGCAATGCGCTTTTTGGCGCACAGTTTTGCGACCAATGACGGCAATTTACTCGCTCAAAACTTATCGCAGCCGAAGAACTTTCTGGGGATCTTATTTTGGCTGGTGTTTTTTGGTTTTACCTTATTAGTTTCGAAAAACCTTGAAAACCGAAAAAACATTTTGATTTTTCACTTGCTCTCGTTGCCCTATGTCGCCATGTGTTTTTATAGTGGAATTATGTACGAAGTTCGGCTTTATATCCCCCTATTTATTAGCGGATTACTGCTTGCATTCATCAATAACATCGATGATGAAACGCAAGTGAATGTAGAGCGTTAAAACATCGATCACAAACACTATAAAAGCTGATTTGCACCTCATAAATTTTATTAAATTTGCAAAAACACAAACATTTTGAAAACTACGGTCTATAGTTCAGAAAAAAAGACGCATTTTTTTAAAGAAGTTAAAGAAATTCTTAAAGACCTTAAATCTTCGCAGTTTCTTGCCTTCCAAATGACCAAGCGGGATTTAAAAGCAGAATACCGTCAATCGGTTTTGGGATTCTTTTGGGCTTTTGCGCCCATCGTGATGAATTCTTTGGTCTGGATTTTCCTCAACACTTCAGGCGTCGTAAAGGTATCTGGTTCCCAATCGATTCCTTACATCGCATTTGTAGTAGTGGGCACCACCTTGTGGAGTATTTTTACCGAATGCCTGCTTTTGCCCCTTGGTGCGGTGAACAGCAACAAAAGCATTCTCTCTAAAATTAATTTCCCTAAAGAAGCACTCATATTATCCGGGATCTATAAAATGGCGTTTAATTTGATCTTAAAACTCATATTGGTGGCGGTCATTTTAATAATTTATCAGATTAGGCCATCTGGAAGTATCATCTTTTTCCCGGTTTATGTAATAACGATTGCGCTTTTTGCTTTAGCCATCGGATTATTAGTCACTCCTCTGGGTTTAATCTATACCGATATCAGCAGAATAATCAGTAATGCTGTAGCGCTACTTATGTACATCACACCGGTAGTATATGCTGCACCAACCGTAGGTATTTTCAAAAAATTGTTTGCATTAAATCCGCTCACCTACCTGTTTACAGATGCTAGATCATGCCTTTTTGGACTTCCTGCAGAAAACCTGTATTTTATGATGGTGACGCTCATTCTAAGTTTAATTGTTATCTTTATTGGGTTAGTTGTTTTCAGAAAAGCAATGCCAATTATAATAGAAAAAATATCCGGATAACCATGGAGAAGAATGGTGAAGTATTGGTAAAAGTCCAGAATGTTTCCAAAAAGTTTTCTTTAGACCTTAAGACGGGTTTAAAATATGGGGCATTAGATATTATAAAAAGTACATTTGGAGTTTCTATAAAAAAAGAGCTTCGCCCTAAGGAATTTTGGGCGGTAAAAGACGTAAGTTTTGAGCTTAGACGCGGAGAATGCATCGGCCTTATCGGCCATAATGGAGCAGGAAAAAGCACACTTTTGAAGATATTAAATGGTTTGTATGCCCCCGACAAAGGGCAGATCACCATGAAGGGTAAAATCGGTGCATTAATCGAGTTGGGCGCTGGGTTCAACCCCATTCTTACCGGCCGAGAAAACATCTACAATAACGCTTCGATCTTAGGTTTTACGAAAGCTGAAGTGGATGAAAAGATACAGTCTATTATCGATTTTTCTGAAATTAAAAAATTCATCGATGCACCTGTACAAAACTATTCATCTGGAATGAAGGTACGTCTAGGATTTGCCATCGCATCTCATCTAGAGCCCGACATTTTGATTATTGACGAGGTATTAGCAGTAGGAGATCTAGGATTTGTACTTAAATGCTTTAAAAAAATTGATGAGTTGCTCCCCAAAACAGCGATGATTTTTGTTTCCCACTCCATGCCCATGGTTTCTCGTATTTGCAATGAAATTATTTTGTTGGATCACGGATCAGCAGAATATCAAGGAAATGATATTGGAAAAGGAGTACAAAAGTATTATGGCAAGTTTACCAATAATGATGAGAATGTTGTATTTGACAATGCTCAGTTTGAATTAACAGATAAACAAATTCTACTTTCGGATGGTGTTGTGAAAAGAAATGAAAATTTTACTATAAAATTATCATTCAAGATTCTTGACAAAAGCGTAAGAGAATTTCCAAGACTTTATTTGGAATTTAAAGACAAAGAACAAAGAGCAATTGCAATTATCATTATAGATTCAAAAAGAGAAATAAAATCTTCTGACAGTATAATCACTTATGAATCTGAAGTAATCAATCCTTTATTTACCTTAGGAAAATACACCGCAGATATAGGACTTTCTACCCTTAAAGAAAATTCACCCATTTTACGTATTAACAACGCTTTTGAGTTCTTTGCTTCGGGAGACCATGAACAATGGGTTGCCTTTGAATTGGAAACAAAAACCCAAATATTGATGCATTAACAGAAAGATTATGATGAAAAAAATAGAACAGTTAAAAAAGCTTTATAATTTAAGAAAGAATTATAACAGCAATTTAGGAATAAGCTTTAAAGATTATTACAGTCTTTCTCAATACAGCCAACATAATCAGGTCGACTTAACGGTAAATTTCAAAAACAAACCTCTTTCATTCAGCAATCCTTATTGGTTTTTACATAGTTTGGAAGAAATTTTTATTGATGAAGTCTATCAGTTTAAAAGTGACTCTTTGCCTCATACAATAATTGACTGTGGTGCCAATATTGGCCTCAGTATTATCTATCTAAAAAACATCTTTCCAAATGCTCATATTACAGGGATAGAAGCTGATGAGAAAATTTTTAATCAACTAACAAGAAACCTCGAACCATACAACTTTAATGGCGTGAATCTCATTAATGCGGCAGCATGGGTTAATGATGAGGGCTGTACATTTGTTATAGACGGAAGTTTAGGCGGACATATTAAAAATGACAATTCTCAAGACAAAACAATTCATGTAAAATCTTTACGCCTAAAAAACATGATTACTTCAAAAATATTCTTTCTGAAGATGGACATTGAAGGCGCAGAGTATCAAGTAATTAAAGACATCAAAGATCAGTTGCATTTCATTGAAAACTTATTTATCGAATTCCATGTAAAACATGATGAAGAAAACCACTTAGACGAAATTTTAAAATGGGTGAAAGATGCAGGATTCACTTACTATATAAAAGAAGCTTGGAATGTTATGAATAATCCTTTCACTAAAAAATTAACTGCGAAAGCGGGCTGGTTTCAAAGTCAGCTTAACATTTTTTGTTATAGAAATGAAAGAAATTAAACCCTTAGCTCTCTATCTCCCTCAGTACCATCCCACCGAGATCAATGATAAATGGTGGGGAAAAGGATTTACCGAGTGGACTAATGTAACCAAAGCAAAGCCTCTTTTCGAGGGACACCAACAACCTTTGTTGGCGGGTGAATTGGGTTATTATGATTTAAGGGTTCCTGAAATTCGTGAGCAACAAGCCACCCTTGCAAAGGAGCACGGTATTTATGGCTTTATTTATTACCACTATTGGTTTGGCAATGGCAAACAAATTCTGGAACGTATTGCCAATGAAGTTTTAACTTCAGGAAAACCTGATTTCCCTTTTTGTTTTTGTTGGGCGAACGAAACCTGGTCGGGAAGATGGCATGGCCTCGATCACGAAATTATCGCAGAGCAAACATATCCTCATGGAGATGTAAAATTGCATTTTGAATATTTGTTACCATTTTTCAAAGATGATAGATACATCAAAATAGATGGAAAACCTGTTTTCATTGTCTATGATGCAATCGATTTGGAAGAAAAAAACAACGCTTACCTTTCGGAGTTAAGAAAATTAGCAAAAGAAAGTGGTTTTGAAGATTTGTATTTCATAGCAGGCAATAAAACAACGGATGATTGCGATTACCAAAATTTAGGATATGTTGGAAAAATATCCTCCGCTTTCAAAGACGCTTGGGTTACTGAAATTAACAAACAGCAACATAAATTAGCCCGTGAAAGCAATAAAATGTCTTCTTTCGAATATTATAAAAAACGAATACTTGGCATTTTGAATTCTAAAAGTAAAGAAGAAGTTTTCAAAGTAAATCCATCAGTTAATCAACAAGATATGAATAATATCGTTGATCGTTTAGAATTTAAAGAAACCAATGTTGAAACCTACCCTTGCATTATGCCCAATTGGGATAATACGCCGAGAAGCGGTTACAATGGAATTGTAGTTTACAATGCGACGGTAGAAAATTTCAAAAAGCAGATAGACAAGGCAGTTCAGTATCTAAATAAACAAAACTATGATGAAAATTTCCTGGTGATAAAATCGTGGAACGAATGGGCAGAAGGCAATATCTTAGAACCAGATAAAGAAAAAGGGCGTAGTTTTCTGGAAACCCTTAAAAAAACTTTATATAATTCTTGAAGTGATTTAAAGCAAATGGATAAAGATTCAAAAAATAGCATTTCGATTCTCATTGCTAATTACAATAACGGCCACTTCTTTAAAGACTGTTATGAAAGCTTATTAGCCCAAACCCATCAGGATTTTGAAGTGGTTATTCTTGATGATTGTTCTACTGATAATTCGGTGGAAGTCATAAAATCCATTATTGGGAATGATGAAAGATGTAAACTTTTTGAAAACGAACAGAATAGAAAAATAGGGTACACAAAAAGAAAATTGGTAGAATTGGCGACTGGCAATATATGCGGGTTTTTAGATCCTGATGATACTTTGACTCCCAATGCCATCGAGAAAGTATTGAACGCCTATCAAAACAATACAGAAGTGGGGATGGTGTATTCTAATTTTATTCTTTCTGATGATAATCTGAAACCAATTTCCATCCATAAAGCCAAACAAGTTTCATCATTAGATTCTTTAGAGTACTATAATTTTGATGGAGAAATCAGCCATTTTGCTACTTTCAGAAAAGATATTTATATTAAAACATCCGGGATAGACCCTTATCTTAAAACAGCCGAAGACAAAGACTGGTACATGAAAATGTGCGAAGTCGCACCGGTAAAATATCTTGATGAAGACCTTTATTTGTATCGCGTTCATGATGGGGGAATTTCAACCAACAAAAATGGAGACAAAGCTTACTTCTGGCATTGGGTGGCTTTAATAAAAATGGCGGAACGGCTGAATATCAATATAGAAGATTTGTTTTTAGAAAAATTTGTACGAAAAGAACAATTCGAAAGTTTAGAAAGGAAATTAGAAGGACAAAAACAAATAATACATCGTCTTAAAAAAAACCGTTGGATAAGATTAGGAAACAAATTAGGTTTCATTAAAATGTTTAAGAATTTATAATGGACAATCAACCACTCATCTCCGTCATCGTTCCCTGCTACAACCAAGCCCAGTATTTGGATGAGTGCCTGCAATCGGTTTTGCATCAAACCTACCAAAACTGGGAATGCATTATCGTAAATGATGGAAGCCCAGACAACACCGAAGAAATTGCCCAAAAATGGATTGAGGAAGATTCCCGTTTTCGTTATCTGAAAAAAGAAAATGGCGGCCTCTCGTCCGCGCGTAATGCCGGAATTGAAGCATCAACAGGTCAATGGATACAGTTTTTAGACTGTGATGATAAAATTGCATCTTCAAAATTTGAAAAAGCGCAACCGTACTTTGACCATAATGATGTTATTATCTCAAATTATCAGTTATTTGATGACACTGGTTACCAAGAAGACTATTGCAATTTTATGGGTGAAAAGCTATCCTATGAAAATTTAGTTTTGAGATGGGACGTTAATTTTTCAATTCCAATTCATTGTGCCATTTTTAGAAAATCTCTCATCAAAAAAAAGTTCAACGAATCTTTGAAAGCTAAAGAAGATTGGTTTTTTTGGTTAGACTATTTCATTCAAGAACCAAACTACATCATTACAGACGAGCGTTTGGCATATTATAGACTTTCACAAAAAACAATGACTCAAAATATTGAGTTGATGCTGGAAAATGAAGAAAGAGCATACAGCATCATCTATGATCGGCTTGATGATCAGCTTAAAAAAAGTTTTTTTACAACTAGAATACATTATAAAAACAGCGCTATAAAAAGTCTTGAAATATTGGAGCGCACAAATCTAAATTTAAATACTAAACTAGCATCCAAAAGATATAAAACACTAGATTCATTTTTAAGAAAATTCGGATTGTAGATTTATGACAAACCTAGCCATCATCATCCCCTATTACAAAATAGATTTCTTCGAAGAGACGCTACAATCTGTTGCTGCCCAATCCGACAAGAGATTTACCTTGTACATTGGCAATGATGCGAGTCCCGATGATCCTAAAAAAATCATAGAAAAATATTTTCTTGAAGGCAATTATCATTACTATAATTACAATGAAAATGTTGGTGGCAAAAACTTAGCCCAACAATGGGAACGAATTCTGGAAAATGTAACAGAAGAATGGTTTCAGATTTTGGGTGATGACGATTGTATTTCAGAAAATTTTGTTGAAGAATTTTATAAAAACCTCAACGAAGTTAAATACAGCAACAGTAGCGTGATCAAGTTTTCGCAATGCTGGATCGACGAAAACGGAAACCCTTTCACGTCATTTACGCATTATCCGAAACTAATTGATCCTGTTGAAAATTTTATCCATAAGTTTATAGATTACCATCGAGGGAGTCTTTCGGAGTATATATTGAAGACCGCTAAGTACAAAAAATATGGGTTCACGAAATTCCCCTTGGCTTGGCATAGCGATGATTACGCACTATTGCAGTTCAGCAAAAAAAATCCCATTTTCTTTGTAGATAAAGCAAAGCTTTACATAAGAGTGTCCATCAAAAGCATATCCGGCAATCAGACATTAGATGCCGAAAAAAAGATAGCGGGTTACCAATTTTGGGGGTTAATTCTTAACAACTACCACCATTTGCTGCCAAAAGATTTTGTATTGCAGAAGGTAAAACTTCAAGTGGACTATGCCTATAAAAACAAACAACAGTTGAATATTAACCTCTTCAAGATTTTTTTATCACTAAAAGAATATAAAAAAATCTTTAAATTGCCTTCCACTTTTTATTATCTCCACCAAAAATGAATCCGCTAATCTCTGTCATTGTTCCATGCTACAACCAAGCTCAATATTTGGATGAATGCCTGCAATCGGTTCTCGACCAAACCTACCAAAACTGGGAATGCATTATTGTGAACGATGGAAGTCCCGATAATACTGCTGAATTGGCGGAGAAATGGGTACAGCAAGACAAAAGATTCAGCTATTATTATTCTGAAAACAAGGGCGTTTCCAATGCAAGGAATATCGGATTGGATCAAACGAATGGCAATTTTATCCAATTTTTGGATTCCGATGATACCATGAGTGCTGACAATTTTGCACAAAAAGTAAAGTTTGCTGAAGATTTCAAAATTATTTTCAGCGATTTTAATATCCTTACCAACAATCAATTATTGCCCGGCTACAACAAGTTAAGCGAGGAATTACTTACTTTTAATGAAGTTTTTTTCAACTGGGAAACAGTATTTACCATACCTATACATACTGCCATTATTTCAAAAAGTTTGTTTGATAATTTTAGGTTTAACACTACCCTTACTTGTTTTGAAGATTGGTTGATGTGGCTTTATCTAGCCCACCAAAACCCACCAGTCAGGTTTATTGATACACCTCTGGTTGCGTATAGAAAAGAAATTGAAGCTCACAAAACAGCATCAGGCAATTTGGAAAAGGTGGTGAAGCAGAGAATCAAAGTGATGCCTCTCATCAAAGAATGGTATGGCGAGGAACTACACGACCAATTGGTTTATCATCTTCTTCTTATAAAATCCATCGAAAACATACAGCTGAAAAAAGAATTAAGCAAAATAAAAAACGGAAGAATAATTTCAACCTACTTAAAATTTAAGACGTATTTGTACAAAAAACGGAATCAATAAAAAAAATGGAAAATGACTGAAAAAATGATTGCTGACTTCGAGAAATCCAATCTCGAATCAGACAAAACTCTGCACCACGGCTATCAAAGATTTTACCCCTATTTTTTGGAACCGCTAAGAACGATTCCCAACCTGAAAATGCTAGAATTGGGCTATGACAACGGTTACTCCATCGGTATCTGGAAAAATTATTTCCAGAATCCACAAATTGATTCCATCGACATCATCGATAATCCGAATGACCGTCGGCTCGCTCACTTTTTTAATGTGAATCAGGACAAAGCCGAAGAATTGGATCTGTTTGTAAAAAACAACACCCAAAAATATCAGTTCATTATCGACGATGCATCGCATATACCAACTCATCAATGGAACACTTTTATCCGTTTTTTCAGTTTGCTGGACGAAGGTGGCGTTTATATTATCGAAGATACGGAAACCAATTTCTGGGGACGCGCATGGCAATATGGATATGGTTTTGATTCCAGAATTTTTTCTATCTATCAGAAAATGGATCTGATCAACCAATTTATAAATTCAGAATTCATCGAAGAAGATCTTCAAAAAAAACACGAACTAAGCGACCTTGAAACCCAGTGCCTTAAACAAATTGAAATGGCAACCATGGGGCAAAACTGTGTTATATTCACTAAAAAATCGTCAAAATTTAATCCTTACTATCGTACTTTTGCTAACTACAAACAGAAAAACTCGGTGCATTTGGTCGACATTGGAGAAAAGCCATTGCCAGAGCGCATCATAAGAAAACTCAAAAAAATAGTCGGAAAAAAATAATGAAAACCTCCGTCGCTCTCTGCACCTACAATGGTGAACAATATCTTGCCGAGCAACTCGACAGTATCCTTTCACAAAGTGTGAAGGTGAATGAAATTGTGGTGTGCGACGATGGTTCTTCTGATAAAACAAAGGAAATTCTACTGCAGTATCAGAAAAAATTCCCCAATGTTTTTAAGCTTTATTTTAATACTGAAACCATGGGCTACGTCAGAAATTTCGAACAAGCCATAGAAAAATGCACTGGCGAACTGATTTTTCTTTCCGATCAGGATGATGTTTGGCTTCCCGAAAAAATTCAGACCATCACGCACTACTCGGCGGCACATCCTGAAATTAAAGTTTTTGCTCACGAAATAGAACTGCTGCATGAAGATAAAAAGAGGGTGAAAAAATCCTTTTGGAATAACGAAGGATTCGACTCCAGTTTCACCAATGCTGAAACCCTGGAATATATCCTTTTTCATAAAAATGTTTTCCCGGGAATGTCTTTAGCAATCACGCAAAAGGCAAAAGAAGAATATTTGCCACTGCAAAAAATTCATCCCAAAATCATTCACGATTACGAAATCGTCATCAAAGCTTGCAACGAAAATGCATTGATGCTTATTCCAGAAACGCTAACGCTATATCGCGTTCATGGCAATCAGAATATCGGCATCAATATCATTAACTTAGCACAGTCGCCGGAAAATTTACAAAGCATCTATTATAAAAGTTTGCAAAACGGTCTCGTAAAAAATATGGTAGAGCATTTTCAACTTCCTGCCGATTTAATTGAAAAATACCGTCTGAAATGTAGAAACGATTACCGCAATTACTTGAACAAACTCCCATTTCTGCAAAAGATCATTACCCAGTTAAAAGTTAAATATTACTATAAAATCTCTGATGGATTCTCCTAAAACTCACATCATCATCGTCACCTACAACGCCATGAAATGGGCAGAAAAATGTTTTTCTTCTTTAAGGAAATCATCTGTTCCTGTGAAAACAATTGTGGTAGATAATGGTTCTACAGATGGGACACAAGATTATATTCAGAGAAATTTTCCAGAAATAGATTTTATTCAAAGTCCTGAAAATTTAGGTTTTGGCAAAGCCAACAATCTCGGAATTGAAAAGGCCTATAAAGAAGGAGCGGATTTCTTTTACTTAATGAACCAAGATGCGTGGATTTTTGAAGACAGCATTCAAAAAATGATCGATGTTTACGAAAACTATCCTAACAAAGGTGAAATCGGGATCATCAGTCCCATGCATTTGGACGGAAGTGAGCAGAAACTAGATTTACACTTTGAAAACTATCTAGGAAAATATGCCAAAAATAATCGACTAATTTCCGATCTGTACACGGAAAATTCGAAACCATACTACGAAATTGATTTTGTAAACGCCGCGCATTGGTTTCTGCCCAAACAAAGCATTGAGGAAATTGGCGGCTTCAATCCTTACTTTTTTTACGGAGCTGAAGATTATGATTATATCCATCGTGCAAAGTTTCATCACAAAAAAGTATTTATAGCAACTCAAGCTAAAGTGGTACACGATGCTTTTCAAGGTTTCTTGAAGCCCAATCATATCGACAAAGAAGAAGCAAGGCAAGAATCTCTAAGAATGCAAAGAGAAACCCGATATCTGAATCCCAACATCGTCTTCGATGTGAAAAGAGAGAAAAAAGAATTTTATTCCAACATCATCAAATTAGCCATTAAAGGAAATCATGCAGAAAGCAAGTTTTATAAAGAAATGTTCAGCTTCTTTAAACCCAAATTTGAAACCTTCGAAAAATTAAGAAAACAAGTAAAAAATGAAAGACACGCATTTCTAAACCTCGAAAAGTCATAAAAAACGAAAATGGAGAAACTCCCAATCAGCATTTGCATTCTTTCTTGGAAAAATGAAATCACGTTGGAAAATACCTTAAAATCCTATAAGAAAAATGGATTATTAAGTATTTCCACTGACATTACCGTGCTTTTTCAGGAAGTTTCACCTAAGGATATCCGAATTGCTGAAAAGTTTGGAGTAAAGCATATCGATTTACTAGAAAATATTGGCATCGGAAAAGGAATTATTCAGCTTTTAGAAAATGCCCAAAATGACATAGTTCTTTTCTTAGAAAATGACTGGGAACTGATCGAAAACGAAACAACAACGAAACAACAACTTTCACAAGGTGTACAATTATTGCAAAACGGATTCGATGTAGTGCGATTTCGAAGCCGAAAAAAACCAGGACATCCGCTTCACTCTTTACGACACCAAGGAAACGAACTCAATTATTATGATGATTGGCATCAATGCACATCTCCACATCTATTAGAATCCCTGCATTGGCTGGATCCTGCAAAAGAGTTCCCGGATAAAATTCAAATGAAAGACGGCTTTTTTATCACGACTTCCCGTTGGGCCAATTGGACCAACAATCCATTTATGCTGAACAAAAATTTTTATTTAAAAAAATTGACGCCATTTTCCGGTGAAGGTGTTCATTTTGAAAAGAATATAGCGGCTTGGTGGGTGAAACAGGATTTCAAAATCGCTCAGGGCGAAGGACTTTTCACGCATAATGATTTGACGAAATACCCTAAGAAAAACTTCTTCAGCAAAGTCATTAACCAACTGAAAAGATTACGGTCATGAAAATACTTTTCCACGAAAATGAACTCAATTATAGGGGAACTTCTATTGCGCTCTACGATTATGCCGACTTCAACGAAAAGTATTTGGGGAACGAATCTCTAATCGTTTACGATAAAAACTGTAAGACCAATCATCCAGCTGGAATAGAAAAATTTCGAAATAGATTTCATGTTTTCGCTTATGAAGATTTCAGCGAGGTAGACGAAATCATCAAGAAAAATCAGGTCGATTTGTTTTATGCCATTAAAAACGGAAATGTAGATGGAATAGATACTCAAGAATGCAAGAGCGGAATGCACGCTGTTTTCAAACATTACGAACCTCATGGCGATGTGTATGCCTATGTTTCAGAATGGCTTTCGCAAGAAATGACTGGTGGAAAATCGCCTTTTGTTCCGCACATGGTCAATTTTTATGATGATACAGATGCAGATTTAAGAACAGAACTCAACATTCCAAATAGCGCAAAAGTATTTGGTTATTACGGTGGAGCACAAAGTTTCAATATTGATTTTGTGCGGAAAGAAGTAGAAAAAATTGCCAGAAAATACAAAGACATTTTCTTTATATTCATGGGCGTTGATTCTTTTGTTGCTAAAAAATGGTGGAAATCGGATGTAAAAAATATTATTTTCTTACCGCCATCCTCTGATTTGCTGTACAAATTAAAATTTATTAATACGTGCGATGCTCTTTTACACGCCAGAGAACGTGGTGAAACTTTCGGAATTACGGTTGCAGAATTTGCCCTGAAAGGAAAACCAATCATTACCTTTGCTAATTCACCTGAGAAAAACCATCTTCACGAACTGAAAGAAAATGCCTATTATTACAGAGATAGCAAAGAGCTTAATCAAATTCTTTTGGACGGGAATTTAGCGCTTACTGCAACTAAAAATTATCAGAAATTTCTGCCAGAAGCGGTGATGGAGCAGTTTAAAAAAGTATTTATTGCCGACTGATGAACTGTCAATTTAATTTTGATGGCATTGGACGAGGTTTTAAAGTTTTGCATGTTTTTCCATCATATTAATAGGTGAAAAAGAAAATGCTTATGAACTGTTTTTCAGAAAGGCAAGCTTAATTAACAACAAAAAATGAAACTAAACATTTCGGTGATCATTCCGGTTTACAATGCAGAACGCTTTCTGGAAAAGGCGGTGGAATCTGCCTTAAAACTAGACGAGGTAGCCGAAATCCTTCTTGTAGAAGATTGTTCTACAGACAATTCTTTACAAACTTGTGAGGTTTTAGCAGCCAAGAATTCAAAAATTAAACTGCTTCAGCATCACGACAAAGGAAATCACGGCGCAGGTGCATCCCGAAATTTAGGATTGCAAAAGGCAACTCAGCAGTTCATCGCTTTCCTGGATGCGGATGATTATTATCTTCCCAACCGTTTTGAGGCCGAAAAAATACTTTTCGAAAACCCAGCAATTGAGGGCGTGTTTAATGCCATTGGAACCGATTTTATTTCGGAAAAAGGAAAACGTGAGTTTCACGATAAATTTAAAGAAAATACGTTAACGACCGTTAGAAAACATGCCGAAGGAAAAAATGTTTTTCTTGGTTTAATAGGCGTTGACAAAGATTTTGGCAGCTTTTTTCACCTCAACGGATTGACCATTCGAAAGTCGAGCATAGAAAAAAAACGCCTGTCTTTCAACCAAGATTTACGCGTGCATCAAGACAGCGACTTTATCATAAAACTCTCCTATCATTGCCATTTAAAATCCGGAAATATTACGGAAGCAGTTGCAATGAGAGGCGTTCATGATAATAACCGAATTACAAAAATCAAATTATACTCTTCGGAATATTATAAAAAACAATTTTTACTCGCAAAATCACTTTATGCGTGGAGTTTAAAGGAAAAAAAGCTTTCAAAGGACATCATAAAACAGTTGAAACTATCTTATCTTTCTTTCAAAATAGCAAATGAAAAAGGGTTGAAAAAGAGATTGAATTTCGCAGTCATTTCTTTATTTAATCCAGAATTTTTGAAAACCAAATACCGTTTTAATGCATTAAAAAAACACGAATGATCAGGAAAAAAATTCATCAAATACTGCTTCTTATAAATGATTCTACAGCATTTATCCGCCAGCAATCTGAATTTGAAACTTCATTGAAGAAGAATCTCTTATTTGCAAATTTCAAAAATTCAAAGATTTTTCATGAATCTTCTTATTACATATTTAAAGAATATCAACACCAAATTCAGGAACACTCTTAATCTTTTCAGGAGTTTAACAAAAAATACATAGCCATGTGCGGAATCGCCGGAATCATAACACCCAACGCCAGAAATTATCAGGAAAACCTTCAGAAAATGACTGATACCATTGCACATCGCGGTCCCGATGCGCAAGGTCATGAATTTTATGACAGCGCCGCTATGGGTCATCGCCGGCTGTCGATTGTCGATCTTTCCGAAACCGGAAAGCAACCCATGTTTTCCAATACCAAAAACGAATGCATTGTTTTTAATGGAGAAATATACGGTTATCAACCCCTGAAAAAAAAATACGGCGACTATCCGTATCGTGGAAGTAGTGATACAGAAGTGATTCTCGCCATGTATCAAAACAAGGGAAAAGATTTGCTGAAGGAACTTCCGGGCATGTTTTCTTTTGCCATCTGGAACAACGAAAAACAGGAACTTTTCTGCGCGCGCGATCGTTTCGGAGAAAAACCGTTTTATTTTGCCACCGGAAAAAATGGGGAGTTTGTTTTTGGTTCAGAGATAAAAGCTGTGCTGGCATCGGGGTTAATTACACCTGAGGTCAACAACGAAGCGCTTTACCATTTCTTACAATATGGGTATGTAAGTGCCTACCAAAGCATATATTCCAACATTCATACGCTTCCGCCGGCTCATTCTTTGGTTGTTACAAATGGAGAAATTTCTATAGAAAGATATTACAACATTCCTAAAAATGACATAATCATTTCATTGTCTGAAGCTAAAGAAGAATTCACCTCTTTACTGAAAAATGCCGTTGGAAAACAGCTGATTGCAGATGTAGAAGTGGGCAGTTTTTTAAGCGGCGGTCTGGATTCCAGCACCATTGTGGCCATGGTGAATGAATTTAAAAACCAGCAAACCACGATCAGTTTTGGCTATTCCGGTGAAGACAGCGAACTTAAATTTGCAGAAGAAATTGCAGAAAAATACCATACCAATCATATTGAAATCTACGAGAACCGCGGTGATATTGCAGAGGAACTGGTGAAGGTACAGCCCTATTTCGACGAGCCATTCGCCGACATGAGTTATGTTCCGCAGTACAAAATATGCCAAGCTGCTGCCCGACATTTGAAAGTTGTTCTGGCAGGTGATGTGGGCGATGAATTGTTTGGCGGATATAGTTTTTATCAGGTCGAGAATCAATTAAAAAACCATTTCAGTTACCGCAACCAACTGGTTAAATTCGGGTTGAAACAATATGGTAAACTGAAGGAAGTATCGTTTTTAACAAGGCAAAATATTGAACATAACAGCATGCTGGATTTTCATCAGAATCATGTTCGAAACTACTTTAATACCAAAGAAATAGGGAAACTCGGAATTCGTGAAAAACACCATCAAACCTATAGTTTTCAACAAAATCCACATTCTTTGAATGATGTGATGCGTACAGATCTGGAAAAATATGTGCCTGGAAATATGCTTGTAAAATCGGATCGTATGGCGATGGCCAATTCTCTCGAGGTGCGCACTCCTTTCCTTGATGTTGATTTTGCCGAATTTTGCATTCAGCTTCCTGAAAATTTAAAGGTAAATACAGACAACGATAAAATCATCCTTCGAGAAGCCATGCAAAATTACTGGACGGAAACGATTCGGAATCGCCATAAGCAAGGATTCGGCTCATCCGTAAGTTCATGGTTCGAAGAAAAAAGCATGATGGAATTATCTCATAACTTGCTCAGTCAAAAAGATGCCGCTATTTTCGATTATCTCTCATTTGATGAAGCGCAGCGATTTCTTACAAAAGATAAAAAACACTGGAATCTGCTGCAGCTCGCACTTTGGGCACAAAAAAACAAGGAACTTAAACCGTCGTAAAAGAGATAATTTCCTTAATTTTGTGGCTTTGCAAGCATTAACGCTTAAATTTAAAACCAGCTATGTCAAGAATCCTTACCGGAATACAAGCCACCGGAACACCTCACTTAGGCAACCTTCTCGGAGCCATTATTCCCGCCATCGAACTCTCCAAAAAACCTGAAAATGAATCTTTCCTTTTCATTGCGAACCTGCACTCGTTGACCCTGATTAAAAACGCCGAAGAACTAAAGAGAAATACCTACGAAATTGCAGCGGCTTGGCTGGCCTGTGGATTAGATACAGAAAAAACTTTCTTTTACAGACAGAGCGATGTGCCAGAAGCATGCGAGTTGTCTTGGTATTTGGCGTGTTTTTTTCCATACTCCCGGCTTCAGCTCGCACACTCGTTCAAAGACAAAGCTGATCGTTTAGATGACGTTAATGCGGGACTTTTCACCTACCCCGTCCTGATGGCAGCCGACATCCTGATGTATGATGCCGAAATTGTTCCCGTTGGGAAAGACCAGCTGCAGCACCTGGAAATGGCACGCGATATGGGTGCCCGATTTAATCATCAAATGGGTGAAGTGTTTGTGCTTCCGAAAGCAGAACTGCAGGAAGATACTAAATATGTACCCGGAACCGATGGTCATAAAATGTCGAAATCAAGAGGGAATATCATTAATATTTTTTTGCCCGAAAAAGAGTTGAAGAAACAGATCATGTCGATTGAAACGGACTCTACACCATTAGAAGAACCCAAAAACCCTGATACCGACAAAGTATTTGCTATATACGAATTGATTGCCACAGCCGAACAAACAGAAACCTTGCGCACCAAGTATTTAGCAGGAAACTTCGGATACGGACACGCCAAAACCGAACTCCTTAATCTTATTTTGGAAAGGTTCAAAACCGAAAGAGAAAAGTTTGATTATTACTTGAACAACCTCCCCGAGCTGGATGCTAAACTGCTTGAAGGCGCAGCAAAAACAAGAAAAATTGCAGCTGAAACGCTGAAACGCGTACGCAACAGCTTAGGCGTCTAAGATGAGAGGAAATTATTAGAAAATACTTTGCAATTCACTTAGATTTTTGATGACGGTAACGCCGTCTGCATGGAAATTATCTTTAAAGACATCAAAGAAAACCACTTGCATGCCGTAGGATTTTGCGCCTTGCACATCAGCAATCCAATCGTCGCCGATCATCACTGAGTTTTCGGGAGAAGCATTTGATTTTTGCAATGCATATTCATAGATTTCCACCTGCGGCTTCCGAACATTAATTTCATCTGCTGAAGTGATGGTTTTAAAATAATTTTTGATACCCGAAAGCTCACACTTTCTGTAGGTTACCTCTTTAAAACCATTAGACAGAATATGGAGTTGATAATTGTTCTGTGATAAATACTCCAGTGTTTCGAAAGCACCTTCTACCAAGTCGTTGTAGTTGAGGATTTCATCTAAAAAGTTTTCCTCAAATACTTGTGCAAGTTCAAAATCATCAATCCCGAAAAAGAGAAAAGAGTCGTAAAAACGGTGTTTCCTAAGATATTCTTTGTTAATCTCCCCATCACGAATTTGCTCCCAAAGTCGCTCGTTGATGGTGAAATATTGCCGGTGAAAGTCTTCAAATTCCAGGTTGTATTTTTCTTCAACCTTCTCGCGGATAAAGATTTCTTTTAGGGTATAGTAGGCGTTTTTGCGGTGATCCCACAGGGTATTGTCAAGATCAAAAAAAATGTGCTGCATATTCATACGGCACAAATTTAAGTAAATTACATTTAGTTCTTCGAAACAAGGTGGTATTTGTTTTTAATCTTTAACACCTCGATACTTCGGGAAAAACTAAGCAAGAAATCGATTGTTTGTTTTTTGGGCTTCAAGCGCTTTTCGTTTAAAGTGTAATCTTTTTTCATAGGCAAATCCTTAATTACCCTAAAAACGAAAGTATTTTGAAAATATTATTTAGCGTGTTAAAATAATATTATGGTCGCTCATCATTTTTCGCAAGTTGATAAGTGCATAGCGTACCCGCCCCAGAGTTGTGTTGATGCTGGTTTCTGTTTGCTCAGCAATATCCTTAAAACTAAGCCCATCAAAAAAACGAAGTTTGATGACTTCCCGCTGATTCTCCGGAAGGTATTCCAAAATTTTCATCAAGTCATCTTTGATCTGGATACTGATCAGTTGTTCTTCTATATTTTCTTCCTGATTGGCAAGCAAATCAAAGATTGAAAACTCTTCATTATCATAGCTAGATTCCGATATTTTGTTGTGTTTGGATACCAACCGATAATGATCGATAATAAGGTTGTGCGCAATTCTTTTTGCCCAGAGGATGAATTTTCCTTCCTCATTGTAGCGCCCTTCCTTCAGCGTTACAATAATTTTCATAAAAGTATCCTGAAAAATATCATTGGCCAGACTCTCGTCCATAATTTTATAAAAGATAAAGGAGAACAGGTCTTTTTGGTGTCGCTCAATGAGGACAGCAAGTGCTTTTTCGTCGCCGTTTTTGAATTGGGAAATCAGCCAACTATCTGTTTTTGTCGTCATAACTTTCTCTCTTAATTGTTCCACGAAATATGACTCACCTTTTCATCGTGTGCCTCAAAAATTTCGTGTTGATTAAAAATGAGTAAAGTTTATTCGATAGTTGTGCTTTTAGGAGTTGGCTAAATTAATAAAAAAAGTTAATGTATTGTTAAAAAAATAATAAAAAAACAATAATCACTATTTTAAGTAATCCTGAAGCATTGGGATGGGCATATTCAAGGTAAAATTGAGGTTAAAACCGTTCATCTCTTTGCCGTTCAGTCCATTGCCTCCTAAAGAAAAAGCGTAGCCCGCCGCTAAATCCATCAATCCAAATAATGAAAACCCTACTTTTGGTGCAATGTATTTTGTTGTTGCTTCGGCACCTGCTAAGAAATAATAACTGTGGTACAAATCGACGCCCTTTTCAAAATTTAAAAGGACATCACCCTGAATTTTTGGCATGATGCCCAACTGCGAATTCACACTCCCCATCACGGCAGAAGCACCTATCCTGTAAAGCACATCATCGTTATTAAGAAAAAGCAACTTGCCTCCTATTTCTCCAAAACTCTGATTTTGGTACACATACCCCACACTCACCAACTTATGCATGGTGAATTGCGACTTAGCCGAAACCCCTAAAAAAAGCAGCACTAAAAGAAAAAAACGGTATTTAAAATTCATTTTATGAATCAATTTTTGTGGTTTTAAAGTTAAAAAAAAACTGCTTCATCAATTTCTGAAAAAGCAGTTTTTATCTCTATGTAATATCTTACAGGTTAAATGCCTTTTTTACTTCATCCACCTTATCGAGTTTTTCCCAGGTAAAAAATTCGAGGTCTTTTACCGTGAACTTTTCACCATTAGATCCTTTAAACGTTTTATCGGCAACGTAAGGTTCTCTTCCCATGTGTCCATAAGAAGCAGTTTCCTGATAAATCGGATTTCTAAGTTTCAGGTTTTTTTCAATGGCGTAAGGACGAAGGTCGAAGATTTCCTGCACTTTCTTCGCAATTTCACCGTCAGTAAGATCTACTTTTGAAGTTCCGTAGGTATTGATATAAAGTCCGCAAGGTTCTGCAACACCAATGGCATAAGAAACCTGCACCAATACTTCGTCGGCAACACCTGCTGCCACAAGATTTTTGGCAATATGGCGCACTGCATAAGCGGCACTTCTGTCAACTTTTGAAGGATCTTTTCCGGAGAAAGCGCCTCCGCCATGTGCTCCTTTTCCACCGTAAGTGTCCACGATTATTTTTCTTCCAGTTAATCCTGTATCGCCGTGTGGGCCGCCGATTACAAATTTTCCAGTCGGGTTAACATGGTATTTAATCTGATCATTAAAAAGCTCCTGTATTTCTCTTTTCTGCTTTGCTTTTACTTTCGGGATCAGTATTTCGATTACATCTTTTTTAATCTTCGCCAACATTGCTTCTTCACTTCCGAAGTCATCGTGCTGAGTAGAAACTACGATAGAATCTATTCTAATCGGTTTATGATTATCAGAATACTCAATTGTTACCTGTGATTTTGCATCAGGTCGCAAATACTTAATAGCGCTGTTCTCGCGACGCAGCTCCGAAAGTTCTTTCAGAATGGTGTGCGCCAAATCTAGCGCAAGGGGCATATAATTTTCGGTTTCGTTGGTGGCATAACCAAACATCATTCCCTGGTCGCCTGCTCCCTGTTGGTTGGCGCGGGTTTCAAAATCCACATCATCTCCCACACGGTCAACGCCTTGGTTGATATCGGGCGACTGCTCATGAATGGCAGAAATAACACCACAAGAATCGCCGTTAAACATATACTCTCCCTTGGTATACCCGATTCCGTTAATAACCTCTCTTGCAATATTTTGAACATCCAGATATGCTTTGGACTTTACTTCGCCCGCCAAAACCACTTGCCCCGTCGTCACCAACGTTTCACAAGCCACTTTGGAATTGGGATCATTTGCCAGGAAATTATCGATAAGTGCATCCGAAATCTGGTCGGCTACTTTGTCTGGATGTCCTTCTGATACTGATTCAGAAGTAAATAAATAAGACATGTTTCTTTGTTTTAGTTAAACTTTTTGTTGAGCAAAAACGAGAACGATTACAAGGAAACTAAAAGAGAGCAATTCTGTTTTAGCATTTTTTATGGAGGTTGCAATCAGTTCAAATTTTTCCTCTTGAATAATTCGTGGGCAAATTTAAAGACTATTTGCCGAATCTCAAAATTTATTATTGGGGTTTAATGGCTACATAATCTTTCGGGCTTTTGCCGAAATTCAGTTTATGATCTACTGCCGCAGAAATAAAGCTCTTCAACTCGTCAAGAATTTTTTGCTTATACGTTGGTTTATAATAAATGAGGGAAATTTCACGGTAAGGAAATGGAGCACGGAAACGTTTTACTTTTTCTTTTTGTTCCTCTGAAAGCTGTTCCACTGCAAGTTCGGGCAAAATGCTTACGCCGCCTAGTTTATCCACCATCTGGATCAGCGTATTGATATTCGATGCCACAAACTCCAAGTTTTTTGGTTTCATTGAATTTTCGCGCAGTTCACAAATATTCTCAAACTGGGTTCGCAGGCAATTCCCTTCTTCCAGAAGCCACACTTTCTGCACATCAATCTCTTCAGGCACCACAAAGCTATCTTCCTTTTCCGCGCCTGCTTCGCTTGTATAAAGCATCAACTCTTCATTAAAGAGGTGATCGTGGTAAAACTCATTGGAGGCCGCATACGGTGTAGAGATAATTCCGGCATCAAGTTCACCTGTTTTTAAAGCTTTAATGATGTTGTCGGTAGTCATTTCTTTCACCTGGAGCTGAATTTTGGTATGAATTTTCAGAAAATCAAAAATTTCGCTTGGCAAAATAAAACCGGATACGGTAGGGATTATTCCCAGGTTCAGTTTTCCTGCAAGAACATTATTAAGCAAGCTGGCTTTATTCTTCAACTCATTTATAGAATCTATCACTTTCTTCGCTTCCGCGATAATCTGAATCCCTACATCGGTAGTGCGAATAGGATGTGTAGTTCGGTCAAAAATCTTCACTTCAAGCTCGTCTTCGAACTTTTGGATCATTGCACTTAATGTAGGTTGGGTAATAAAGCATGCCTGTGCTGCATTACCGAAATGTTTATATTTATCTACTGCGATAAGATATTCCAGTTGTTGAATGTTCATTTGATTAATAATGTCTATCACAAAGATAGGGCATATTTGCCGTACTTCAATAATTTTTAAATAATTTTGAGCAATAAAATGATCTCATCATGAAAGACAAAAAACTCACCAACTCAGCGGGCATTCCCTATTTCGAACATCAAGATTCGCAGACAGTAGGCGCAAGAGGACCTGTGTTATTACAGGATTTTATACTTCAGCAAAACTTGGCGCATTTTGTTCGTGAAAGGATTCCTGAAAGAATTGTACACGCCAAAGGCACCGGTGCCTACGGAACTTTTACCGTGACACATGATATTTCTAAATATACCAAAGCAAAGTTATTTGATAAGGTTGGAAATACTTGTCGCATGTTTGCTAGGTTTTCAACCGTAGGTGGTGAAAAAGGAAGTGCTGATACAGAACGGGACCCACGCGGTTTTGCCCTTAAATTCTATACTGAAGATGGCAACTGGGATTTGGTGGGAAACAACACCCCCGTTTTCTTTATAAAAGATGCCAAAAAATTTCCTGACTTTATCCATACCCAAAAGCGGGTGCCTAAAACGAACCTGAAAAGCGCAACCATGATGTGGGATTTCTGGAGTTTAAACCCGGAATCTCTTCACCAGGTTCTCATTTTAATGTCGGATCGCGGAACACCTCACGGATATAGACACATGCACGGATTTGGCTCTCATACCTTCTCGATGATCAATGCCGATAATGAACGAATTTGGGTGAAATTCCACTTTAAATCTAAACAAGGCATTAAAAATTTTAGCAATGACGAGGCCGTAAAAATGAAGGGTGAAAATCCTGATTTTGCACAGGAAGATTTAATGAATGCCATTGAAGAAGGTCATTTTCCGCAGTGGACGATGTACATTCAGGTGATGACTAATGAACAGGCAAAAGAATTTCGCTGGAATCCTTTCGATGTGACCAAAGTATGGTTTCATGAAGATTTTCCTCTCATAGAGGTCGGTCAAATGGAGCTCAATGAAATTCCGGTCAATTACTTTGCGCATGTTGAGCAATCAACGTTCTCGCCATCCAACCTCATCAACGGAATTAGTTTCTCTCCTGATAAAATGTTGCAGGGCCGTTTATTCTCTTACCCCGATGCACATCGATACAGAGTGGGTGTGAACTCGCATTTGCTTGAAGTGAACCGCTGCCCTTTTGCCGTCAATAATTATCAGCGCGATGGTTTTATGGCAGATTCTTCCCAGTACAAAGATGCTCCGAACTATTTCCCGAATAGTTTTGATGACATCCAACCGGACCACGACTACAAAAATTTTGAATACGACGTTGAAAGCTCTCACGTGGCCAATTTTGATAGAAACGAGAACGATAATGACCATTACACGCAGCCGGGACTACTTTACACCAAAGCCATGAACCAGGAAGACCGGGAGCATTTGGTTTACAACATCATCCAATCAATGAAAGGAATTTCCGGACCGAAAAAAGACGAGATCATCAATCGACAGCTTTGCCATTTCTTCCGTGCTAATATTGAGCTAGGAATGAAAATCGCCAGCGGACTGCAGGTTAATATTGATGCAAATATGATGAACCATTCCGGAAGTAAGTAGAGCGACTCCCTTTTTTAGAAAAAATCTTCGGTTTTGCTTTTCCCAAAAAAGTATTAATTTGGCGGAAGCAATCTTTAACGAGTTATTATCCTCATGAGTTACGAAAACATCCTTCTGGACAAAGAAAACAGTGTAGCAATCATTACGATTAATCGACCTCAAAGCTTAAATGCGCTCAACGGCAACACCATTTCTGAACTTAGTGCCGCACTGGATGAAGTTGCGGCTGATGAATCGACAAGAGTTATCATTATAACAGGTAGCGGCGAAAAAGCTTTCGTCGCAGGGGCTGACATAAAGGAGTTTTCGGATTTCGGACCCGCGCAGGCAGAAGAATTAGCGAGAAACGGACAGCATTTGCTCTTCGATAAAATTGAAAACCTAAACAAACCCGTGATTGCCGCAGTAAACGGCTTTGCCTTAGGTGGAGGTCTAGAACTTGCCATGGCTTGCCACATTCGCTATGCTTCCGACAATGCAAGATTAGGATTACCCGAAGTAACATTAGGATTAATCCCCGGTTACGGAGGTACACAACGCCTACCAAAATTAGTTGGAAAAGGGATAGCCAATGAAATTATTTTTTCAGCAAAGATGATTCCGGCACAGCGTGCAAAAGAAATGGGGCTGGTGAACGAAGTTTTCTCTTTGCAAGAATTGCTACCAAAAACGAAAGAACTTGCTCATCAAATCGCCAACAATTCGCCGATGGCGATTGCCAAAGCCATTGCGGCCGTTAATTTATCTACTACAGCGGAAGGTTTTGAAAATGAAATTCAAAGCTTCGGACAGCTTTTTGGCATGAGCGATAAGAATGAAGGAGTAACCGCATTTTTGGAAAAAAGAAAGCCAAATTTCTAGATCCAAAATTCGTCTGTAAAACCCACTGAAACTTTTCTGGACAAACCCTAGAAAAAATACTCAGTTTAAAGACATTATACAACATTGACGACAACCAAATACGACATTGCCTATTTAAAAATGGCAGCAGAATGGGCAAAACTTTCCTATTGCGAACGCAAAAAAGTGGGTGCACTCATCGTGAAAGACCGCATGATTATATCGGATGGTTATAACGGAACACCTTCGGGATTCGAAAACTGCTGCGAAGATGAAGCCGGAAAAACCCACTGGTATGTGCTGCACGCAGAAGCCAATGCCATACTTAAATTAGCCGGCTCTACCCAATCGGCAAAAGATGCCACCTTATACTTAACGCTTTCGCCATGTAAAGAATGTAGCAAACTGGTGGTGCAGGCCGGAATAAAAAAAGTGGTCTATGTGGATGAATATTCCGACAACTCGGGCATCGAATTTTTGAAAAACCACGGCATTGAAATCCTGAGAATTTCGCAGGAAGAGTTGCAGTAAACACAAATACACCATCATGACCTGGGATGAAAAAATTGATGATTTTGGAAACTTCCTGAAATTTGAAAGAAGTTTTTCCGATAACACGCTTGACGCTTATCTTCGAGATATACGCAAATTGGGAGAATACGCGAAACAAGAACTCAAACAAGCTAATCCTCTGGAAATCACCTACGAAAACATCCAGGAATATCTTTTTCAGCTTTCGAAAGAAAAATTCAGCGAGCGCACACAAGCACGCTGGATTTCCTCTATAAAAGCATTTTTTAAATACCTGCTTGATGATGAAGTGCGTCCCGACAATCCGGCGTCGCTTCTGGAAGGACCAAAACTGGGGCTTTACCTGCCCGACACACTCAGTTTAGAAGAAGTGGAAAAAATCCTAAGTGCCATCGATATTTCGACCGCATTGGGAACTCGAAACCAGTGCATGATTGAGGTGTTGTACGGATGCGGATTGCGCGTATCGGAACTGATTACCCTCAAAATCTCAAATATTAATTTTAAAGAACTTTATTTGAAAGTTGATGGCAAAGGCAACAAAACCCGATTTGTCCCTCTTGCGGAGTATACAGCAAAGCTCATTCAGCAGTATATGACTGACGTGAGGATGAATGCCCCAATCAACAGAAAACATGAAGACACGTTATTTCTGAACAGTCGGGGTGCAGGAATGTCCAGAATTATTGTTTTCATCATCATCAAAGAACTGACCGAAAAAGCAGGCATTCGCAAGAAAATTTCGCCCCACACCTTCCGTCATTCTTTTGCAACGCATTTGCTTCAAAACGGTGCAGATTTGCGCTACATCCAGGAAATGTTGGGGCATTCGAGCATTACGACCACCGAGATTTATACGCATCTGAAGAATGAAGAACTGCGAGATGTAATTTTAAATTACCACCCAAGAAA
The DNA here is from genome assembly GCA_001898255.1 of Chryseobacterium sp. 39-10. Taxonomy (GTDB): domain Bacteria; phylum Bacteroidota; class Bacteroidia; order Flavobacteriales; family Weeksellaceae; genus Kaistella. Next base: position 67,044 of record MKTK01000010.1, read on the forward strand.
TAAATCATAACATGGAAGAATTAAAATTTTGCCCAAAATGCGGAGAAACTACCCTGTTGTGGGATGGAGAGAAAAAGTGGAGCTGCAGCCATTGCGATTTTGTGATGTACCAAAATGTGGCGGGAGCCGTCGCTGTAATCATCAGATATGGCGATGAGATTTTATTTACGCGAAGAAACCAAGAACCTAAAAAGGGAAAACTCGACTTGGCAGGAGGTTTTACCGACCCAAAAGAAAGTGCAGAACAAACTTGTGTGCGCGAGCTTTTCGAAGAAATGAAATTAAAAATTGATGCATCGAAGCTTGTCTATAAAGCCAGTTTGCCCAATGTATATGTGTACAAAAACATTCCTTACAACACGCTGGATCTTTTCTATGAGTATGAGGTCGACAGTAAATTCGCCGTTCAGCTAGAGCAATCGGAAATATCAGAAACAATGTGGATCAAAAAATCTGATGTTAAACCTGAAGATATTGCGTTCGATTCGCAGAGATTTTTCTTTGAACACTTATACTAACTCTTTAAAACTTTATTTTTTACCGTAATTTTGTTGCCGTAAAAAACTTTCATGCAGGCATTACGAAACTTTAGCGAATCGCAAATTTTGTACGAAGACAATCATCTTCTCGTCATCAACAAAAAAGTGGGACAACTGGTACAGGGTGATAAAACCGGTGATGAATCACTATTAGAACTGATTAAAGATTTTATTAAAAAACGCGATCAAAAACCCGGTAATGTTTTCTTGGGGTTGGTGCACCGAATTGACCGCCCGACTTCCGGTTTGGTGATTTATGCCAAAACTTCTAAAGCACTTTCGCGATTAACTCAAATGGTGAAAAATCGTGAGATCGAAAAAACCTACTGGGCTGTCGTTGCCAAAGAACTGATTCCACAATCCCAGCGTTTGGTGCATTACTTAAAGAAAAACCAAAAAACCAATAAAGCCACTGTTTTCCCAA
>MKTK01000010.1:68014-181795 GCA_001898255.1 Chryseobacterium sp. 39-10
ATTAATCAAGACTTTGGATCGATATCAACTTTTGCAAGTGGATCTGGAAACCGGGCGCCATCATCAAATCCGCGCGCAACTTGCTAAAATTGGCGTGCCGATAAAAGGCGATCTTAAGTACGGTTCGCCCCGTTCTAATCCGGATGGTGGAATTTCACTCCACGCCAGAAAGTTACATTTTAAACATCCTGTTACGAAGGAGGAAATTGAAATCGTTGCCCCCGTTCCTCAAAACGATGCTGTTTGGAAAGCATGTGAGGAATAAAAAAACCGAAACTCTTGTTTCGGCTTTTCAATTTATAACGTAGGAGTTTCTTCTTTTTTCTCCTGATTAAGCATGTTAGGCGCTTCTTTCGCTAGTTTATTTCTGGTCGGAATTTTATACGTAAACGAAACACCAAAAGATTGAGTATCGTTTTTATTTCGAATAAAGACATTCGGCGTAGAATTAATGGTTTTTAAATTCGTTTCGGTTGTGTTGAATATATCGTTAGCAAACAGAGTAAACGTCATCCGATCCTGATTGAACTTTCGGGAAAGCGAAACATTAAAATTGTTGTAGAACGATTTAATGGGGTAATAAAACAAATTATTCCCTTTCGTTAGATACGTATAATTTGCATTCAATTTCAGCTGAAGCGGCAAAATGAACTGCCCGGCCACATTATACGTCCAATATCCTTTGGAATCAATAATTTCGTCCATTTGCTGCAACTCATACGACGCGTACAAGAAAACGAAACTCACCTTGTCCGGATTCATATCCAATTTCATGATATTTTTAAACGGCGTGTTGAAAATCGCTAAAGGAACTGGGAATCCAATGTTGAAGTTATGCGTCCTCAAGTGGCCAATATTATCGCTGGTTTGCAGAATTCTGTCGCCCTTTCTCGATACTTTCTGCACCACCTGATTCTTCGCGCTCGAGAAATTATAACCAATAAAAGCATAGTTCATGGCACTTAGCTTCACCTCGAAATTATCGAAAATCGTCGGTTGCAAATTGGGGTTACCGGTGTAATCGATATTTTCGTTTCCGTAGCGATTGTTGTTAGGATTGAGATTGGAAACATTGGGCAGCGTAATTTTTTTGTTATAATTAACATTAAAGAAGACCATTTTTGGCACAATGTTGTACTGGAAACTTGCGTTTGGAAAAACTTTAAATTGATCAAAAGGAATCAGTTTGTCGGTGCTTTTTGTTTTAAGATTCAGACTTGTGCCGTCAATGTTGTAATACTCGCCGCGAAGCCCGATAACAAAATCCATTTTTCCTTTAGTAGCACTCGCTTCCGAATAAAATGCGGTGGTTTTACTTTTGTAATCAAGATTGCGTAGCCCAAAACTATCTGCAGTAAAATTGACTTGGTCGTAATAAGCTCCTACGCTCACCTTACCTTCATCTAAGATTTTCACAGGTTGCGCATAATCTACTCTTGCATTAAAAACATCTTGATTAGAGCCATTCTTCAAAACGGGTTTCATCGCCGTTGTTTCTGGCTGTAACGTACGACTATCTTGTCCAAAATCATTATTAAAATTGGTGTAAGCTCCTTTAAACTCAAGTTTTTTGTTCTTATCTTTAAACTTTTTCTGATAAGTAGCCGTTACTTCATTTCGACGGTTAATTTGATCCACATTATCCTTTCCAAAAGATTCTTTTCCCTCGAACAAAGAGTAAGAATCCACATAACGGTCGGAATTGCCGTATGATAGATTATAATTCAACAATAAACGGTCCTGCCCCACATCAAAAGTGAAAGCACTTCTTAAAAATTGATTGCGGGCAACGATGTCATTGTATAATCTGGAAACCTCGTCGATGGTAGATTTGGTTTCATTTTCGTTATACGACTGCCCGACATTCAACTGCCAGCCAAACCATTTATTCTTAGAATTAAGGGTTAAACTGTTGTTGAATTTATTTCTGAAATGATCGTAATTACTGAATCGATATCCGCCGGCATACGTTGCAGATAGGTATGATTTAGCGCTTTTGCTGGTGATGATGTTGATGATTGCTCCGCCGGAAGTCGCTGGAAATTCGGCGCCAGGTTGGGTAATAATCTCAATTCTCTCGATGCTGTTAGCAGGTAAACCTTCCAAGTAAGCGGTGAGTTGCGTGCTGTAGATATTGAGTGGTCTGCCGTCCATGTACACATCCAACGGTTTACCTTGATAGATCATTCCCGCCATTTCTGAGATCATTAGTCCCGGGATTTTCTGCAAACCTTCCAGCGTATTACCAGAATTAAGGTGGGGCTGCTCTGAAAAATCATAGATGGTGCGATCTGATTTTTGCTCTACCGCTTTCTTGGTGCTGGTAATCGTTACCCCTTCAATCTTGGCTTCTTTGGTTACATTTTGGTTTTTTTCCTGTGCATTAAGCACATTGGTCATCAGCAAAAATCCTGCTGCAATAAAGTAAGTTTTCTTCATAAATTAATTCTGCATAATAAGACTATCAAAAAGAATCTTTGTTACAGAAAGAATTACTTTGCTCTACTTTTTTCTTCAAAATCGATCGTTTTGGCCTCTTTCACCTTTTTGTTTCCGAATGTATAATTCACGCTTAAGCGAAAACCTCTTCCGTCCCAATAATTATTGAAATGCTGGCTGTTGTCGGCGTAATACAGATCGCCTCTCCATCGCTGTGCAAAAATATTCGACACAGAAGCATTGATTTGCAGTTGCTTTTCCATCAATAAAACCTTTAATCCAGAATCCAAGTTTGTGAATGAATGTGTATATGAATTTGCATTATAATACGGAAGATTTTGACTGAAATTTAAAAAGAAACTAATTGTTTTTAGTTTGTTTAAAGTAAACGTATTTCGAATGCTGTAATCCAAAGTTTTTCCATTTTTCGGGGTGGCTTCTACGTTGTAAATTTTAGATTGGGTGAGCGATGCATTGGCATACATTGAAGCTTCCCACCAGGGAAAAATTTTATCGGTATAGGAAATATTGAATCCAAAGAAATCATTATCATAGGTATTCAAATACGTTCCGTAGTTTTCTAATCCATTTTGAAACGAAATTTGTCCAAATCCATTTTTCAGGTGCAAGTAATACAAACTCGCATTCAACTTATTATTATACGTGTACGAAAGTTCATAATTATTAATATAAGAAGGCTGCAGCAAAGGATTTCCTGATGAATAAGAATACGTATTCGAGTACCAACGAAACGGATTGAGATTATCCATATCCGGGCGATTGATCCTTCTGGAATACGTCAAACTATACGTGTTTTTATTGTTTTTGTAAGAAACATAAGCCGAAGGAAACCATTGTCCATAATCATTTTTGTGATGTTCACCAGTGGAAGGTGTGTAGCCGTCAACCAACGTTTGTTCATACCGTACACCGATTTTCGTTTGCCATTTTTCGCCAAAGTTTTTCGCCAAAGTCAAATATCCTGCACTGTTTTTTTCTTTGTACTGAAACAAATTGGAGCGTGAAGAATTTTGAATCCATTCAGAATTTTGCAACGTGAAATAGCGCAAATCCGAATCGTTTTTGAAATGGGTAAATTTTGCACCGGTTTCAATAGTTCCGAAAGAAAAAGGGAGTTCCAAATCTGCTTGTGCGGAAAAAATTTCGGGTTGTATGAGTGAGGACGTGTTTACAAATTCAGTCGTTTGGTTGGATGATTTTAATGTATTGAAATCAACATTCGTTCTCGAATTGTTTCCATAATAATTTCCTGTAATGCTCAGTTTTTTACCAATAGAGTCCAACTTCAAATCGTAATAAATGCTCACCGTATTGATGGTATTTTTCTCGCGATGTTTGGTATCGGTAAAAAGATTTTCAATGTTAGATCCGTTTTCAAGATAGTTTGTGGTGTTCACAATGTTCATATTGGGTTTCTGATCGGTAAATAAGTAATTGAAACCTATTTCGGATTTTTCACTCAATTTATATGACAGTGCTACACTGGGTGCAAGATTTTCCCACATATCTTTGCGGATGGATTTGCTGAAACTTTCCGTAGATCCAAGAATGGAATAATTTTCATCGGTCCGCTTTGCCGAGTTTAGATAATTGGTTTTAAAACTTAAACTAAGTTTTTCGGTTTGATAGTTTAGGCTTCCATTGGCGTTTCCTCCAAAATACGTTCTTTGGTGAATTCCCGTTCCAATACTTCCACTAAATCCTAGATTCGGATTTTTCTTCAATACGATGTTGATAATACCGCTGTTTCCCTGGGCTTCGTATTTTGCTGGTGGCGTAGTGATGACTTCAATTTTCGCAATATTTTCGGAGCGAATGGTCTTCAGATAATTCATCAAAGCATCGCCAGAAATATTCAGCATTCTGCCATTCACCATTACCGAAACGCTGCTTTTTCCAATCACCGAAATGGTATTTTGATCTTCATCTATTTTCAGCATCGGTACGTTGGCGAGCGTTTCCACCGCATCCATTCCTTGGGAAGCTAAGGAGGCTTCCACATTGAAAATTAATCGATCGGCTTTACGTTCCAATAATTTTTTTGTGGAAGTAATGTTCACTTCTTCTATGATTTTTATGCTGTCTATTTTGTTCTGTGCAAAAACAATAGATGAGAATATCGTCGCAATAATGAAGTAGGTACGTTTCATAATTTTTTGATTTTGTTGAGGCAAAGGTATTTTCCACAACTTTTTTATGAAATGTCTTTTAGATTTCACCATTATTTAATCCGACCAAAATAATTTCATCGATGAAAAAGGGGTATTTGTCGGAAAGGTGGAGAAATATCGAAATCCAACGATTACATTTGTGATATGAAAAGGCAACATATTCTTTTTTTGCATTTATTTTATTGGCTCTATTTTATTTGGTATCAATTCCGGTTTGAATTTTTCCCCGATGGTGAGACCATCAAGTTTCAAACCTATGCCATAGCAGTGTCTTTTTTGCTGGTCAATATAATTACGTTTTATGTCAATTATTTTATCGTTCTACCGTGGACTTACAAAAAGCAAAAATTATATAAGATCATTCTGGGATTTCTGGTCATGTTTTTATTCTTCTCTTTTTTAAGATATAGTATTGAGGAGATACTTTATCCAATACTTTTTGGTTTTAGAAACTATCATGAAAAGACGCCATTTAGCTTTTATCTTTTTGACAATACATTTTATAGTTATACCACTATCTTTATAAGCTCCTTGATTTGGTTTTTGGGTAACGCTATGAAAAGTGAGAAAGAAAAACGGCAATTGGTGGAAGAAAAGAAAAACTCAGAACTTCAAGCGTTGAAAACGCAAATCAATCCGCATTTTATTTTTAATTCTTTGAATAATATTTACTCTTTGGTGTATCAAAAATCGGATAAAGCACTTCCTGCTATTGAAGAATTGAGCCAACTTTTACGCTACAGTACGAAAGATTTGGAGAAAGATTACATCACCATCGATAAAGAAATTACCTACATCGAAAGTTTAATGGGTCTTGAAAAACTGAGAATTAAAAATCCTGAATTCATTACTTTTGAAAAGAATATTCAGGATCCGAAAGCAGAAATTTCGCCAATGTTGCTGGTTCCTTTTGTGGAAAACACATTTAAACATGGGGATTTCAACAGAAAGGGATTTGATTTGAAAATCGATGATTCAAAAGGGATTTTATACTTTTATCTTCGAAATTTTAAAACCGATAAACAAAAAGATGTGACTTCGGGAATTGGAATTGAAAATGTTCGAAAACGATTGGAAATTTTATATCCGAAAAAACATACGTTGAGCATTCAAGAAACAGAATTAGAATTTATTGTCGATTTAAAAATCAATCTCGAAAAATGAAAAAGCTAAAATGCATCATTGTAGACGACGAGTTTTTGGCGATTTCACTTTTGAGCCGTTATGTGGAAAAGATTCCGTTTTTAGAATTGGTGTTTTCGAGCGAAAATCCGATTTCTGCAATGGAATTTATTCAAAACAATGAAGCGGATCTTATCTTTTTGGATATTCAAATGCCGGAACTTTCAGGAATTAATTTCATGAAAATTGTAGGCGATAAATTGAAATATATTCTAACAACCGCTTATTCCGAATACGCTTTGGAAGGCTACGAACACAACGTTATTGATTATCTTTTGAAGCCCATTTCTTTTGAGCGTTTCGAAAAAAGCGTGAACAAAGCGAAAGACCGTTTTGCACTGAATGAAAATCAAGAGAAAACGTATTTTTTCGTAAAATCTTCCGGACAACAGCATAAAATTCTGTTTCAGGATATTTTATACATCGAAAGCATAAAAGACTACGCCAATATTAAAACTGAAAATCAGGAATACATCGTTCTCGACACCTTAAAATCGTTGGAAAATCAGCTCCCTGATGCATTTGTGAGGATTCATAAATCGTTTATTTTGAACACCAATCAGATCAAAAGTGTCACTTCAAAAAGTGTCATTCTTCAATCCAACCAAGAAATTCCAATTGGTGAAAGTTATAAGATGAATTTGTTGAATACTTTGAAATAGAAGATCCTGCCTCCAAATTATTTTTGACAAACTAGGTGTAATAACGTATATTCTCGCCAATAGGTATTATCAATTTTACGAGTGGTCATCATTTATATTTATAATTGAAATATTTTTATATTTCTTTCAGATGATGATACCTTTGCACCTTCAAAATTGATGATGTTGTATAGGAAAAATAGAAGTACGCTTAGCAAAGGAAATTGCTTCCTGATAGTCGTTTTCTCATTGCTTTTCCTTTCCTTGTTTTTTACACAAAAGCGGGATAATATCCACCAACACAATACCGATTTTTCTCATCGTCATGATGTTGCAACTTCACTTCCCGATGTTAACCCCATCTTTTTTATGGTTGAGGAAATTTGTTCGGAAGATGATTCTGCGCCATGGAAGCACCACCTAACTTTGCTTAGCTCCATTGTTTCGCCTCAAATTTCATCCTTCTTTTCAAATGCATTTAAGGATCAATTCGCTTCTTCGCGGAGTATTTTTTATGTGGAGCGGCGATTTTATGCATTGTATTGCGAATGGAAATTGCATTTTCCGCGATAAACGCCTGCTTACAACAGATACATTCATTGCTCATGCTGCATTACGCATGTTGTGATCGTTTTCACAATTCTACAGATTAACCATTCTTATTCATATAATGAAAAAAATTAAAATCATCCTTGCGCTTTGCGCAGGATTACTCGGGATGTCTCAGCTACAGGCCCAAAACAGCAGTTTTCTGAAAGACAGAAAAGTACCGTTGAATGAAGACGGGAGCAATTTCGTAAAATTCACTTTTTTAACCCAGGCATGGTTCCGAACTTCGGAATACAATCCCGGAACAACCATTGATGGTGTGGCTAAAAACAGCGGTACCGACATCGGAATTCGCCGTACCTCTATCCAGGTTTTTGGTCAGCTTACCGACCGTGTTTTTGCTTTTACCCAAATCGGACTGAATAACTACAACAATATTTCTGACCGTAAAGTGGGCTTTTTTGTACACGACGCTTACGGCGAATATGCCATCGACAAAACAAAACTCTCAATGGGGATGGGACTTTCCGGATGGAGTGGTTTATCACGTTTTGCTTCTCCTGCGGTGGGCTCTCAACTGGGGATTGACGCACCCATTTATCAACAGCAAACGAATGACGTTACCGATCAGTTCCTGAGAAAACTTTCTATTTTTGCCAAAGGTAAAATTGGGAAATTAGATTACCGGGTGCAAATGGCACAGCCAATGTCGGTGAAAAAAATGGCGGGTTACAACCCAACAATCACCGAAAACTCCAACTTCTCTTCAGATCCCGCGAAAATGCAGTACAATGGTTATTTCCAATACCAGTTTCTGGATCAGGAATCCAACCAAACGCCTTATCTTACAGGAACCTATTTAGGCAAGAAAAAAGTATTTAACATTGGGGCAGGTTTAATTTATCAGAAAGATGCGATGTGGCATAAAAATACGGCAAATGACACCATTAGAACCGATATGTTCCACCTTGCAGCAGATGTTTTCTACGATGCGCCAGTGGGTAGCAAAGGCGAAGCGGTGAGTATTTATGGAAATATAACCCATTCCGATTTTGGTAAAAATTATACGCGTAATGCCGGTATCATGAATCCTGCCAATGGAGACAATAATGCCAATATTCTCAATGGCGGCGGCGTGGCTTTCCCCATGTACGGAACAGGAACTACTTATTATGTTCAGGCAGGGTATAAGCTGAAAGATAATCTTATTGGAAAAACGACGCTCATGCCTTATGCTTCTCTGCAACATTCCAATTATGAGCGATTAAACGATGCCATGAACTTTTGGGATTTAGGTGTAAACTGGTTGCTTGCCAATCACACTTCCAAGCTTACACTGGCCTACAGAAACCATCCTGTTTACAATACGACAGGTGACAAGCTAGAGACCAAGAATGCATTTCTGGCACAATATCAGGTGTCATTTTAATGACAGTTTCACTCAAATTCAATTATAAAAAAAACAAAAATATTTATCAATTATTATGAAAAAATTATTCTTAACAGCCGGCGTTTTAGCATTGGGCTTCTTGCAGGCACAACATTCAGAATGGGGTTATCAAGGTGCTGGTTCTCCTGAACATTGGGGAGAAATTGAAGGTGCAGGAAAATGCGGGCAAAGCCAAAAGCAATCCCCTATTAACATCGTTACCCAAAAAGTAAAAGCGGGAGCTTCAATGAACGCTTTGAAATTCAACTATAACCTGGGAGATGTGAAAGATATAGTGGATAACGGCCATTCTTTACAGTTCGATTTTAAAGAGGGAAGCTACATCACTTATGAAGGGAAAAAATACAATTTGTATCAGTTCCATGCTCATGAAGAATCTGAACACACGATCGACGGCATCCGTTACCCGTTAGAGTTGCACTTTGTGCACATTGCAGAAGACAAATCTTCCGTATTGGTAATTGGAGTGATGGTAAAAGATGGCGAAGAAAATTCGTATTTTGAAAAGTTGAAAGTCTTCAAAACACTGGCAAAAAACGGTAAAGAAGAGACCGATATCGCATTCAACCCTGAACAAATGTATCCTAAAAACAAGAATTTTTATACCTATCAAGGATCTTTAACAACGCCTCCTTGTTCGGATAATGTAACCTGGGTGGTTTTCAAAGATCCCATTACCATGTCGGAATCGGAAATTGAAGATATTGAAAAACATCTTCCAAAATCCAACAATCGTCCGGTACAGCCACTCAACGGAAGAACGGTTTCAGTAACCAAATAGTAAGAAGCAGTATCATAAAAAAGCCGTCCCACTATTGAGACGGCTTTTTCGTATGCTGAATTGATTTGCCAAACTTAAAACTCCAGATCTTCCCTTACTTTTTTTAATAACCTTCGGCGATCAATGCATTAGCCACTTTCACAAACCCGGCAATGTTGGCTCCTTTAAAATAGTTGATATTTCCCGCTTTCTCATCTGCAAATTTCTTACATTGCTCATGAATATTATACATGATATTTCTTAATCTTTCATCCACCTCTTCGCGTGTCCAACTCAACCGAAGCGAATTCTGCGACATTTCCAATCCAGAAGTTGCAACACCGCCGGCATTGGCTGCTTTCCCCGGACCGTACAAAATACCGTTTTCTAAAAAGAAGTGAACGGCCTCTGGTGTACATGGCATATTTGCGCCTTCTGCAACCAATTTACAACCGTTACTCAGTAGTTTTTTTGCATCATCTAAATGAAGTTCATTTTGAGTTGCATTAGGCAATGCAATATCGCACTGAACTTCCCATGGGGTTTTTCCCTCCACAAAAACAGCGTTCGGAAAATGATTTACATAGGCACTAATCCGATCATAATCCTCGAATTTAATTTTGGCTACCACTTTTAATTTTTCAGCATCTATCCCTTCTTGATCGTAAATATATCCTGACGAATCAGAGAGCGTTAATACTTTAGCGCCCAATTCAACACATTTTTCTGCAGCGTAAAAAGAAACATTTCCGGAACCAGAAATCACCACATTTTTACCTTTTAAACCATCATTTTTTTCTTTAAGCATGCAATCTACAAAATAGAGCAATCCATAGCCGGTTGCTTCAGGGCGAATGAGCGAGCCGCCATATTCAAGACCTTTTCCCGTAAGAACTCCTGTAAATTTATTTCTCAATCTTTTATAATGCCCGAAAAGAAATCCTATTTCTCTTCCGCCAACACCAATATCACCAGCCGGAACATCTGTATTTTCGTCTATATGTTTTGAAAGTTCCTCCATAAATGCTTTACAAAAGCGCATAATTTCCAAATCAGATTTTCCTTTGGGATCGAAATTGGAACCTCCTTTTCCACCGCCCATAGGCAAAGTAGTTAAAGAGTTTTTAAACACTTGCTCGAACGCCAAAAATTTTAAAATCCCCAAATTTACACTTGGATGAAATCGTAAGCCGCCTTTGTAAGGTCCGATGCAAGAATTCATCTGAATTCTGTACCCTTTATTCACCTGAATTTCATTGTGATCATCATGCCAAGTTATTTTAAACTGAATCACTCTTTCTGGCTCCACGAGTCTTTCCAACACTTTATGTTTGATGTATCTCGGATTCTCGTTGACATAAGGAACTAATACTTCTGCAACTTCATGAACAGCTTGGTGGAATTCGGGTTCGTTAGGATTATCCTCCTTTACCTTTTGCATAAATGTTCCTAAATCTAATTTTGCTGCCATCGTTTTTCATTTTTAAATTAATTATACGTAAAAATACAGATTATAAAAAACAAATAGCAATTATTGCACGAAAAATAGGTGAATTTTACATTACATAAGTGGAATGACTGAAAATAATAAAAAAAACCGCTCGGTAAGGAGCGGTTTTCTATTTCTAAGAAAAGCGATTAACTTTCTTTTTCCATTTTTTTGATAAGATTCAGTGCAGAACCTGCTTTAAACCAATCAATCTGCGCTTCATTATAGGTGTGGTTTGCCACCACGGTATCTTTTGTACCATCGCTGTGTACAAAGTCGATTTTTAAAGGTTTACCTACCGCAAATTGATCCAAATCCAAGAAGTTCACCACATCATCTTCCTGAATTTTGTCGTAATCAGCTTTATCGGCAAAGGTTAAACCAAGCATTCCTTGTTTTTTCAAATTCGTTTCGTGAATTCTTGCAAAAGATTTTACCAAAACTGCTTTTACACCAAGATGACGAGGTTCCATCGCAGCATGTTCTCTGGAAGAACCTTCGCCATAGTTTTCGTCTCCCACCACAATGGAAGGAACTTGAGCGGCTTTATACGCTCTTGCAACAGCAGGAACTTCACCGTATTCGCCGGTAAGTTGGTTTTTCACTTTATTGGTTTCCATGTTGTAGGCATTTACGGCACCAATCAACATATTGTTGGAGATATTATCTAAATGTCCACGGTATTTTAACCAAGGTCCAGCCATTGAAATATGGTCGGTCGTACATTTGCCAAATGCTTTAATCAAGACAAAAGCTCCTGTAATATTTAAACCATCCCAAGCCGGGAATTCTTCTAAAAGTTGCAGTCTATCCGATTGTGGATCAACATTCACAACCACTGAAGAACCATCTTCCGAAGGTGCTTGGTAACCGTTATCATCTACAGCAAAACCTTTTGAAGGAAGTTCTGTACCTTGTGGCTCATCCAGTTTAATCTGTTCGCCTTGCTCGTTGGTTAAGGTATCAGTAATCGGGTTAAAATCCAAACGTCCAGAGATTGCCACTGCAGCCACCATTTCCGGTGATGCTACGAATGCGTGCGTATTGGGGTTTCCATCAGCTCTTTTCGCAAAGTTTCTGTTGAAGGAGTGAATGATGGAGTTTTTCTCCCCTTTATCTGCACCTTCTCTATCCCACTGTCCTATACAAGGTCCACAAGCATTGGTAAAGATTCTTGCATTCTCAAATTTTCTAAAGGAATTTAAAAACCCATCTCTTTCCGCGGTAAACTTTACTTGCTCTGAACCTGGATTAATTCCCAGAATTGCTTTAGGTTTAACTCCTTTCGCAAAAGCATCTTCCACGATAGAAGCCGCTCTGGAAAGATCTTCGTAAGAAGAATTGGTACAAGAACCAATCAATGCCCATTCTACTTCCAGTGGCCAACCGTTGGCTTCGGCTTTTGCCCTAAACTCTGATACTGGCGTAGCAAGATCCGGTGTGAATGGCCCGTTTAAATGAGGTGTCAGTTCAGAGAGATTAATCTCAATCACTTGATCAAAATAAAGTTCAGGGTTTGCATATACTTCTGCATCACCTGTTAAATGTTCTGCAATTTTATCGGCAGCATCCACCACATCTTGTCTTCCAGTAGAAGCTAAATATCGTCTCATGGAATCATCATATCCGAAAGTAGAAGTTGTTGCCCCGATTTCGGCACCCATATTACAAATGGTTCCTTTACCGGTACAACTCATGGAAGTAGCGCCTTCACCAAAGTATTCTACGATGCATCCGGTTCCTCCCTTTACGGTAAGGATGCCAGCTACTTTTAAGATTACGTCTTTTGGAGCGGTCCAACCAGATAATTTACCTGTAAGTTTAACTCCAATTAATTTTGGCATTTTAAGTTCCCAAGGCATTCCCGCCATTACATCAACGGCATCGGCACCACCAACACCGATGGCCACCATTCCTAAACCTCCTGCATTAACGGTATGAGAGTCGGTCCCAATCATCATTCCTCCCGGGAAAGCGTAATTTTCTAAAACAACCTGGTGAATAATTCCGGCACCCGGTTTCCAGAATCCGATTCCGTATTTATCACAGACTGAACTTAAGAAATTAAAAACCTCCGAATTTTTATTCAATGACTCCTGCAAATCCTTTTCTGCACCCACTTTTGCCTGAATAAGGTGATCGGCATGCGCAGTAGAAGGTACTGCTACTTTTGATTTCCCGGCTTGCATAAACTGTAACAGCGCCATTTGTGCCGTTGCATCCTGCATGGCTACTCTGTCCGGTGCAAAATCTACATAAGAATTTCCCCGTTCGTAGACACTTGTTGCATTCCCTTCCCAAAGGTGGGTATAGAGAATTTTCTCGGAAAGTGTAAGCGGTTTCCCTACCATTGCTCTTGCCTGAGCAATCCTTTCGGGGTAGCGTTCGTACACTTTTTTAATCATATCAATGTCAAAAGTCATATCAGTATGTTTTTATGAAATATTTAGTTTCCAAAAATACAATTTTTTTTAGTGCTAAGTGGGGCTTAGTCATTTAGAATAAATATAAATATGATCTCTATTATCTATATTTTTTCTATTTTTAACCTTTGATTTTTCTGATTTTAAAAAAAATACTTCACCATTTTTAAAAAAAATTCCATATCGCTCTGGGTCGTTTCAATTTTTCTTTTGGGCGCATTATACTATATGTACAATCCTGCTCATGAATCTTTTTTCCCATCCTGCCCGTTTAAATCGTTTACAGGTCTGGACTGTCCGGGATGCGGTTCTCAGCGCGCAGTACACGAAATGCTTCATCTTCATTTTGGCGAAGCGTTCCGGAAAAATGCATTGGCTGTGCTTGCGCTTCCCTATATATTTTTGATTTTGTTATTCCCAAAAACAAGACGTTTCCTTTTATCTAACACTGCACTATTGCTGATTATTGCCACTCTTGTCGGATACTTCTTTTTTAGAAACCGATAAAAGTCGTATTTTGGTCAGCTATTCGCAAAGAAGATTTTCATGAAAAAGCTATTAACCACAATTTTCTTCATCATCACCGGGATTTTTTATGGACAAAATAAAAGCGTAAACGCAACACCCCGAAAACTGGCGGAGACCAAAAAATCAGTGGTAAAAACCCATGTTCATTCTGGGAAAATTAACGACTCGGTTGCAGCACTTATTCCTCAAAAACTCAATGATAAGTTTGGATTCATCAATCAACGGGGAAAAGTGATGATCAAGCATCAATACAGCAATGTCGGCTTTTATACTGAAGATTGTAACCTGCTGAATTCGCCCAACGAAAAAGTGAAAAAATTCGGAACCGCTCAATATGCAACAGTGCGCCTGAACGACGTAGATTACCGAATTGACCGTACGGGCAAAAGAGTGTACCAATTTAAAGAAAGTGATTTGGGAATTTGCCCTCAAAGTTATAAAGCGCAACTTTATCACGCCTATATTCTGAATGGCCAGTACGGAATTATTGAAGACTCTAAGTTTGAAAACCCGGGCGACTACCGGCAATATACCATTTATCCACAATATGATTACCTGCATATTTTGGAAGGTGACGACCTTAGAAATCCGATGATTATTGCCTCGAAGCAGAACAAGTTCGGTATTATCGATATTCACAACAAAATTATAATCCCCTTCGAATACCGAAACATTAAAAGAAATTTCAGCTGGAAACTAGCGCGCCTGTTCGAAGTAAGTAAAGATGAAAAAAATTACTACTATATTGACCTCAACCGTCATCGGTATTAATTAAAAATTGTGTACTTTCGCACTCAGAATTTAAAAGGGGTGCTGCAAACCGCGGCTGAGATGATACCCAATGAACCTGGAACAGGTAATGCTGTTTAGGGAATTGTTTAAAAATAACCATCTTCTAATGTATCGTGCATTCTAAAATGGTGGATTTTTAAATTGTTATTTTCATCATAACTGCCCCTTTTGTTCAATTAATTATTAAAAAATTAAAAGAATGAAAGGATTATTTTTTTTAGGACTCATAAGTCCTGCTGTGCTTTACGCGCAAATCAAGCAAGATTCCATCAAGGAATCATCTATTGAAGCAATTCAGTTTACAAAACGACTTCCTGTTGCTCAAGAAATCATCAACGTACAAAAGGACTTAGACCAGAAAAATCTCGGTCAGGACCTGCCACTATTGTTGAAAAACCAAATGTCGGTAATCTCCACCTCGGATGCAGGAAATGGCATTGGCTACACCAGCTTTCGAATTCGGGGCGTTGGCGGCAAAAGTATTAATGTGATGATGAACGGTGTTCCATACAACGATGCGGAAAGCCAGGGAACTTTTTTTGTGGATGTGCCCGACTTGGCCAGTTCGGCTTCACAAATTGTGATTCAGCGGGGCGTAGGCACTTCTTCCAATGGTGTTTCGGCATTTGGCGCAAGTGTCAATATTATCTCCAAAAGCCCGGAAGAAAAATTTTATGTAAAATCGGATAATACTTACGGTTCGTTCAACACCTATAAATATTCGGCGGAAATGGGTTCCGGAAAATTCTGGAACAATCGCCTGTCGGTGATGGGACGCTACACCAAAATTCACTCTGACGGCTATATTGATCGTGCTTCTTCGGATTTAGATTCTTACAACTTTGCGGCCCTATTTGAGGAGCATAAGACCAAGATTCGTTTCATCGCCTTTGGCGGGAAAGAAAAAACATATCAGGCATGGAACGGCATTGATAAAGCCACTTGGGAAACCCAACCCAAGTTCAACTATTCCGGTCAGTACTACGATTTGTTCACAAAAGAAGAGCGGTTTTACCCCAATGAGACCGACAACTACCGCCAAAACCATTACCAACTCCTTTGGGAGCAAAAAATAGGAGACCATTGGTCGCTGGAAACCACCGCCCATTACACCAAAGGAAAAGGATACTACGAAAATTATAAAAGGGTTGATGAAACAAAACCCAATAAAACCCATTATGCCAATTACAATCTCGATCTCCCTGTGGTGAACGGAGTCCCTGTAATGAAAACCGATTTCATTAGAAAGAAATGGCTCGACAATGATTTTTACGGAGCGGTGTCCACGCTGTACGGAAAGTTCGCACTCGTTGATCTTAACATCGGCATCGTTGCCAACCAGTACTACGGACGGCATTTCGGAAACGTAACGGGTGTTTACTTGCCTCAAATTGATGAGCACGAATATTACCGAAATACATCACTAAAAAATGAAATGGCCGGTTTCGCAAAAGCGATTGTAAAGCTTAACCAATGGGAGTTTTTTGGTGATCTTCAACTCAGAAAAATAAGCTATGAAACGGGGATTATTCAGGCAGGTGATGGGGAAGGCGCCAATATGGACAAAAAGTGGCTCTTCTTTAATCCAAAGCTGGGGGTAAACTACAAAATAAATAACGGGAAACTTTTCCTTTCGTATGCCCACGCCCATCGCGAACCCAACCGCGACGATCTTTTTGCCAATCCGGAAACTCAACCAGAGAAACTTCATGATTTTGAAGCAGGCATCGAAAAATCGTTCGGCAACTTTTCCTTCACCACTAATTTGTATTTTATGAATTATGTAAACCAATTGGTTTTGAATGGACAAATCAATAATGTGGGTGAATTCATCCGTGTTAACTCGGGGAAAAGCTACAGGATGGGAATTGAAATCGGTGCTTTGGCCAAGCTATCCGACCAATGGAATGTTTCAGCAAACGTGACGTTAAGTAAAAATGAAAACAAAGACTTCATCAACGAAACAGCTACAGGAATAGAGCATTTGGGAAATACACCCATTTCTTTTTCTCCCAGCATTATGGCCAACGCATTGATTAAATACTCCCCTACCAAAAACTTCACGGTGGGCCTTCAAAACCAGTACGTGGGAGATCAGTATTTAGACAATACCCATACTGAAGCGTTAAAACTGAACGACTATTTGCTCACCGATTTCACTGCGAAATATACGTTGCCACTGAAGCAGACGGAAGTTGACCTTAAGCTTTTGGTCAATAATATTTTCAATAAAA
Organism: Chryseobacterium sp. 39-10; assembly: GCA_001898255.1. Taxonomy (GTDB): domain Bacteria; phylum Bacteroidota; class Bacteroidia; order Flavobacteriales; family Weeksellaceae; genus Kaistella. The sequence continues at coordinate 84,694 of MKTK01000010.1, forward strand.
AGTATGTCAACAATGGCTATGTTTGGGATGGGCCAATGTATTTCTCCCAGGCAGGGATAAATTTTCTTTTTGGAATTAGCTTGACCATCAGGTAATATGCACAGCATTGTTTGATTTAGTGATTTTTGACAATTTCTGAATTTTTTAATAGAATATCGTTTAAATTTGCAATACAAAATTTAAAAAATCCCTATGAAAAATTTTTCCACAATGGTACTGATGTTGTTCGCAGCAATGACGGTATCCGCACAAGCACTGTTAACCATCAACAAAACCTCCGAAGGAGTTTATAAGATGACTTACAACGACGCCGCCAACAGTTGGGCGTTCTATAACCCTCAAAGCCAACCAATAGGCGTATATCTTTTCCTCAATCCTGGTGACACCACGCCATCGGGAACGTTCAACGACGCATGGAGCAACATCACCACTACTTTAACGTGGGATGGAACCAACTATTCAGGAACTATTGATTTGAATACGCACAACTTTAATAACAGTGGTGGTATTTTACCTGTAGGCACCACCGTGAACGAACTTCGTTTCTTATTTACAGAAGCACCCGCCGGAAATGGAAGCCACCAAACATCTGACAAACAAGCAACAAGCTACGGATTCACACCGTCCACAATTTCAACATTGGGAGTATACAATCCTGTTGGAAAACAAAAATCTATTGTTGTTGGCGGACAATTATTTACATCTGTAAAAGGAGATCTGCAACTTGCTGTTTACGAAATGAGCGGTAAATTGATAAAAACAATGAATGTAAAGGCAGATGGTAACGCTATCGACTTAAATGTCGCTTCAACAGGGCTTTACCTTCTGAAAATCACCACCGGTTCTCAAAATGAAATAGTGAAATTTGCCCACTAAGAGGTATTGTTTCAACAACAAAGAGACTGCTTTCGGGCAGTCTTTTTGTTTTGAATAACTCATCCAAAAAACATAAATTTGCCCCGTATGAATTTTACAGCCCTTATTCTGGAATACCTGAAGCAAAACGGCAGCGTTTCTGTTCCGGGATTCGGTACTTTTTTTCTAAAAAACAGCAACGCAGTTTTGGACGGTAATGGCAGTAGTATTTTGCCTCCCGCGAGCGAAATCGCATTTCGAGAGAACACCACTTTCGTTCCGGAAAACTTCGCGAAATATCTCGCCACAAGAAATCAAAGTAAACTCATTGATGCCGAGATTGAAATTAGAAAACAAGTTAACTTCTGGAATGCAACCTTACATAAGGAGAAAAAACTCATTCTCGATAGCATTGGTGAATTTCACTTAGACGACAGCAAAATTGTGTTCTTGGGCTTACGCACAGAAAACCTGTCGCCCGATTTTTATGGTTTGGAAGAGATAAAATTCTCCGACATCAAAAATAGCCGTCGCAAAATAAATTCTGCTTATATCACCAACCCATCCGCTTGGTGGATCATCCTGCTCGTGGTTGCTGTCGCCGCACTTTCGTACCTTGGAATTGCTCAACCCGAAGAAATATTCGGTAAGAAATCATTTCCAAAAACGGCAGAAAAAAAGCCGCTATTGCCTGTAAAAAAGGATAGCATCCGCACAGATTCTGCAAATGCCGTTGTTCTGAAGGATTCCATCCATACCGATTCTTTGCACGCAGCTGTAGAAAAACCCGCCGCAAAATGGACCTCAAATAAATATAATTCTAAATGGAAAAAATCAAAAAAGCGTCGGAATCATTAACGGTGATGACCAATATCGTTCTGCCTAATGAAACCAACTCTTTGAGGAATCTTTTCGGAGGAGAACTCTTGGCAAGGATGGATCGTTGCGCCTCTATATCAGCAGCACGACACTGCGAAAGACGTGTGGTAACCGCTTCGGTGAACCATGTTTCCTTTAATCATCCCATTCCGGAAGGAGGAATCGTCGTGCTGGAATCAAAAGTTTCCAGGGCATTTTCAACCTCCATGGAGATTTATGTGGAAGTGTGGCTCGACGATCCCATCAATCAAACAAAAACCCATACCAATGAAGGAATTTACACCTTTGTGGCCGTGGACGAATTTAACCGACCCATCCCGATTCCACAGCTGGAACCGGAAACCGAAATTGAAAAACAGCGCTATGAAGGCGCCATGCGACGAAAAGAGCTTTCACTGATTCTTTCCGGAAGAATGAAACCCTCAGAATCAGTGGAACTGAAAAAACTTTTCAATTCGTAAATTACACGAGTAAAAAATATCGACAGATGAAAATTCTACAGCTAGATAAAAACCACCCGCTAATTGTGGAACAGCTTTCTGCAAAAGGTTTTGAGTTGGATGAAGATTTCCAATCTACCTACGAGGAGATATTAAAAAAAATTGAGAAGTACGAAGGAATTATCCTCCGAAGCAGAATTCCTATTGATCAAAATTTTATCGAGCATGCTACAAACCTGAAGTTCATCGCAAGAGTGGGCGCAGGAATGGAAAATATTGATGGTGCATTTGCGACCCAGCGTGGCATTGCACTCATCAGTTCTCCGGAAGGAAATCGAGATGCTGTTGCCGAACATGTTGTGGGAATGCTCCTCATCTTGATGAACCGATTATTTATCTCTACAGAAGAAGTGAAAAACGGCATCTGGAAACGCGAAGAAAACCGCGGCGATGAGCTGCTGGGAAAAACCTTTGGGATTTTAGGGTACGGAAACATGGGAAAAGCTGTAGCTAAGCGGCTTTCTGGTTTTGGCGTGCGGGTAATTTTTCATGATGTTTTACCCGGTCTTTCGGATGAATGGGGCACACAGGTTTCACTTTCGGAACTACAAAAAGAAGCCGACATACTCAGTCTGCATTTACCGATGACCGAAGAAACTTATGAATTGGTGGACGGTCCTTTTCTCTCTAATATGAAGAAGGATTTTTATTTCATCAACACGGCAAGAGGGAAAAATGTGGAAACAAAAGCTTTAGTGGAAGCCATAAAAAGCGGCAAAGTGAAAGGTGCCGCGCTGGATGTGCTGGCCTACGAAAAACCTTCATTCGAGAATTTGGATGCATCAAACTCACTGACCATCAGCGAACGCGAGGATTTACAATTCCTACTCCATTCAGACAAAACCATCGTAACTCCGCATATCGCAGGTTGGACAGTTCAAAGTAAAGAGAAGCTTGCGCAGGTCATTGTAGACAAAATTGTGGCTAAGTTTTCTTAATGGATTATTTTTCTTTTTTTCAGAGACGATTCTGCGGCTATACACCCCATCAAATCTTGTTAAAAAAATCTTAATCTTATATCATTAAAAACATTTTCGGGTTCATTTTTATAAATTGCGGCTGCTTTTTAAAACCCACTGCTTAATGACCTATTTACGCTGTATTTTCTTCCTATTCGCTGTCAGTAGCGCAATTGTTTCATGTAAAAAAGATACACTCAATTTTCACTCGAAAAATACAGAAACCAACCTTCCCAACTACGGTAACATTGATCTCGATAAAACCTTCACTCCGCAAGATAATGAACTGCGCAACAAGGATTCCGTAGTTTCGGTCATCAACAACTACTATATAAACGTTTGGGAAAATGGCGATCTTTGGGGTGGTTTCCTGGTAGCAAAAGGCGATAAAATCCTCTATGAGAATTACCGCGGATTTGCACAGGATGGCAACCAAGAACCACTGAATAAAGACGTTCCGCTGCACGTTGCATCCGTTTCAAAAACTCTTACTGCAATGGCTACCTTAAAACTCGTGGAAGCCGGCAAACTGAATCTTAGCGATCCCCTCACCAAGTTCTTTCCGACATTTCCGTATCCTCAGGTTACGGTTTTTACCTTGCTGAGCCAGCGAAGCGGTTTACCAAAGTATGAACATTTCATCGAAAAAATACAGCCACAGCCCGCAGAACTATCTAAAAAGTATCTTACGAATCAGGATATTCTTAACCTGCTCATCCGCTACAAGCCAGATCTCGCGCGCGATACCGATACAGGTTTCATGTACTGCAACACCAACTATGCGCTTCTTGCTCTGCTGATTGAAAAAATAACCCAAACTCCTTTTCCGGAAGCTATGCAGCAAATTGTTTTTCGCCCGCTTAACATGAAACATACCTACATCTTCCAGGAAAAAGATACGGCAACTGCAGCCAAGTCCTTTTATCAAAGAGGTCCAAGAGTGTATCCTTACGATCGGCTGGATGCCATCTACGGTGACAAAAATGTGTTCACCACACCCCGAGATTTGTTCAGCTTTTCCAAAGCAATGTTTAATAAAAGTTTCCTGCGCCAGGATATTTATGAAAAAATATTCCAGCCCTACAGCAACGAAAAACACGGGGTGAATAACTATGGTTTAGGTTTCCGGATGAAAATTTTTGATAACAATGAAAAACTCACCTATCACAATGGATGGTGGCACGGAACCAATTCTGTTTTTGCTCACTTGCTAAAATCAAAGGTGACCATCATTGCTATCGGAAACAAATATTCAAATCGCGTTTATTCGGCGTTGGCGCTTTCAGGATTGTTTGAAAATTTTCCTTACGAAACTGAGAAATTCAGAAAAACAATGAATGAGTCCGACAGTACGAAAACAGCGGGCAACAAAGAAAATGCAGATTCCTACAGCGAATAATTTTCTTATTTTTGTTTAAAATTTCTTCATGAAGAACATTGTTTTTCTTTTCATCCTCAGTTTACTTGTCACTTCCTGTGCTCGAGTAGGTTCGCCGGTTGGTGGACCCAAAGACACCATCCCACCTCAGGTGATTGGCAGCAACATAGACTCTTCACGAGTGAAGGTACCGCGCAACATTAATGAACTTCGGATTGATTTTAATGAATACATCACACTGAAAGAAATCAATAAAAACCTGATTATTTCGCCTCCATTAAAAAGGATAAAAAAGATTCTTCCGTCTGGTATGGCCAACAAGTACCTCCTCATCAAATGGGAAGATACGCTGCAAGCCAACACCACCTATAACTTTAATTTCGGCAATTCCATTGTCGACAATAATGAAGGGAATCCGCTTCAATACTACAATTTCGCATTTTCTACAGGCGACAAAATAGATGACCTCTACATAAGCGGTGAAGTGAAACCGATGATTGAAAACAAGCAAGCAAAAGCTGAAGAAAAAGGGATAGTCGTGGGATTGTATAAAGCAACCGATTCCATGGATTATCGCCAAAAACCCTACTATATTACCAAAGCTGATGCAGACGGCTACTATGAACTGAATTATCTGTCGCCCGGCAATTACAAAATTCTTGCTTTTGAAGACATCAACTCGAACTCGGTTTTCGATGCAGGAAAAGAAAACGTGGGATTCCTGAAAGAACCCGTGGTACTCGACAAAAGCATTTCTGGTTTAAACATTTCGCTTTTTCCTTCAAAAAAATCAGTAAAATATACTGAAATGAAGGAAGTTCCAGGTGGAATTTTAATGACCTTCGAAGGAAATCCCGAGAAAGTAGAAGTAAAAGCATTGAACCCCAAACTGAGCGAGTACAAAGTAAGGCAAACACCAAGATCCGATTCGGTGTACGTATGGTTTGATGCCAAAAAACAGAATTTAGGAATCGACCAAAGTGAAAATCTGAAATTTGCGTACGATACCGGAGTAAAGAAAGATTCTGCCTCTAGCTTTTACCGGTATAATACGAAAAATGAGATGACGATATCGAATCCCAACAGTAATATTTTGCCGCCCGGAAACGACTTTACTATTTTATCTAATTATGACGTAAACCAAATTCAAGCTGAAAAATGGACCTTAGTTTCCGACAGTATTCAGCAGGATTTTACCGCCAAAATTGTGGAGAACAACCCGTTTGAAATCCGAATTCATGCTGATTTTAAAGAAGGAAAAAAGTATTCGCTGACGGTTCCCCGCTCGACGGTTTCATCGTACTACGACTCGCTTCCAAAATCGTATCGTTTTGATTTTGATATAGATAAATCTGAAAATTACGGAACGTTGCATTTAACTATTCTGCATGCACCTGAACACCATTTTTGGCTACAGTTGCTCAACGAAAGTGGCGCTGTGGCGTATTCGCATTTTGGGAAAAGCGATACCTATACCTTCAGTTCTCTAAAACCTGGGAAATATCAAGTCCGAATGATGGTCGACAATAATGAAAACGGTATTTGGGACGCTGCCGATTTTGCCCACCAAATATATGCGGAAGATGTTTTTCTGATGGAGAAAAAAATTGATATACGACCGCTTTGGGAAATCCGAGAGACATGGGATATCACTGCAAAAGCCGACAAAAAACCGGACACAGCCGAACCCACGGCACAGCCAAAAACCCCAACACCTTAGTTTTATTTTACAAACATGAAAACATTTCTCCAAATTGTGTATTGGTTTTTAATCGCCATTGCACTGATTCAGTTCATTCCCATTGACCGTACTAACAAAGCGGTTGATCAAAAAGTGAATTTCGTGCACCTTTTTAAAACCCCAGAAAATGTTCAGGAAGTTTTAACTAAGGCTTGTTATGATTGCCATTCCAACGAAACAATTTATCCCAAATATGCTTATGTGGCACCTATTTCGTGGTCTATCAAACACCATGTGAACGAAGGTCGAGAACATTTGAATTTTTCAGAATGGGGACATTACAATCAGGATTTAAAAAAGAGCATGCTAGAAAACGCAGCAAGGTCGATTAAAGATTATTCCATGCCAATGCCGGGTTATGTGGCGCAACATCCCAAATCCAACCTTACCAAAGCTGAACGTGTTTTGCTGGTGAACTACTTTGAAAACTTGTTGAAATCAGGAGCATATTAATCCCCAGCGAATTAGCCAATTAAATAAAACTAGGATTTTGAGTAGGCGATGAAGAATTTCGCGCCTGCAACCTGCCATTTTAGCGACGCTGCACTCTTGGCCTGTTGAAAAGTGAAAGAATAACCCCCGCAAAAAGCCCGATTGTTTTGATGACTGAAAATTGAGAATCCACGGGAATAAAGGCGCCCACAGCACAAAACACGGCAGCAGCATACATTGGGTAAACAAAATTTTTGTTCGTCAGCATGGGTGCCTGCAGGAAAAAACTTGCGCCAATTAAAACATAGAATAATTTCTGGTAAAAGAAATCGTTTAGTTCTGGCGACAGCAAATTGAAAAAACCGATCACAAGACATACCAGTGCCGCAATCGATAAAATACCCTGTATGGTTGCAGTATTATAATTCATCAGTAACTTTCTTTTTGGTTAGGAAAATCGGCAGTTTTTACATCTTTCACATATTGTGAAACAGCGCCGGTTATTTCGGTGTACAAATCAAGGTATCGCCGTAGAAACTTTGGAGAAAATCCATTGTTCATCCCCACCATATCGTGGTATACCAATACCTGTCCGTCACAATCAGCACCTGCGCCAATTCCTATGGTAGGGATCGAAATACTTTTTGTAACAGTGGCAGCCAGTGCGGCAGGAATTTTTTCAAGAACCACTGCAAAGCAACCCAGCTCTTCCAGCAGTTTGGCATCGCTGATCAGTTTCTCGGCTTCCTCTTCCTCTTTTGCACGAACTTTATACGTTCCAAACTGGTAAATAGATTGCGGTGTTAATCCCAAATGACCCATCACCGGAATTCCTGCATTCACAATCTTTCGAATGGATTCCTCCACCTCTTTCCCTCCTTCCAATTTAATGGCGTGGGCTTCTGACTCTTTCATAATACGCACCGCCGACTCTAATGCTTTCTCGGGGTTCGATTGATAACTTCCGAAAGGCAGATCCACCACAACCAATGCACGTTCAACACCTCGAACGACGCATTGCGCATGATAAATCATGTGATCAAGTGTGATAGGTAAAGTAGTTTCGTACCCTGCCATCACGTTGGAAGCAGAATCGCCGACCAAGATCGCATCTACACCACCTGCATCAACCATTTTTGCGGTCGTAAAATCATAAGCCGTAAGCATGGTGATTTTTTCTTTGTCGAATTTCATTTTTCGCAAAGTTTCGGTGGTAATTTTCTTGATTTCTGAATGTACAGACATGCGTAAATTTATTAAATGAGAAATGAATATCTATATTTTACTCATCCTTTAAAAAAATAGATTCATCTCAAAAAGATTAAGAAAAAACAATCATCAAAAATACGCCAATACAGCGAATGATTTTAAATGATTCTCAAAAAAAAGACAACTCTCATTAAAAAACGACGTGCCCCAACTTGATCAGTTTTTCGTGATTCAAAATTTTAATCAGGCGTCCTTCTACTTCAATTAAGCCATCTTGTTTAAACTCGGATATCAAACGGATTGCGCTTTCTGTAGCAGTACCGATGATATTGGCAATTTCTTCGCGGGTAAGTGAGATTTTGATAAAGCCTTCTGGGTCGGTACCCAGTTTCTGCTCAAGCAAAAGCAGGATCTCGGCCAACCTCTCTCGCACCGTTTTTTGTGCCAGAAAGGTGACGGTGTTGGAAGATTCTCCCAACTCGAAAGCAATTTTTTGCAGCATCACAAATGCAAGTTTAGAATCTACCTCGAGCAGATGAAGGAAAACGTCTGCGGGCAAGAAAACCGCTTCTACTTCCGTCATAGCTTCTGCTTTTGCCTGAAAATCTTCACCACAAAGAATAGAGCGGTAGCCGATAAGATCGCCTTCTTTGATGAAGCGCAAAATTTGTTCTTTACCGTAAACCCCTAATTTTGAAAGCTTTGCCGTTCCTTTTTGAAGCAAATAAACCCCTTTTGAGATTTCTCCGTCTTCGAAGATGGTTTCGCCCTTATGAAATCTAAGCATTTGTCGTGAAGCCAGATATTTTTCAAAATCCGCAGCCGAAAGCGATTCGCGAAAAGAGTCTTCATTAAAGGTTTTTTGTAAATTTTCTTCGATGGCGGTTTGTTTTTCCAGAGACATACTATAATGACATTTATCAGCAAAAGTAGCATATTTAAACCCTTGGCACAAATTTATTTGTCATAATTTTGTGAGCTGAATTTTTTATAAAATGCCGGAAAATTGCTTTCATTGCGGACAGGAAATATCGAAAGAAAAAATTTCTTTTGACGACAAAATCTTTTGTTGCAACGGCTGCAAATCGGTTTACGAAATCCTGAACGCCAATTCATTAAACAATTTTTATGAACTCAACAAACGTTCCGGAGTTCGTCCCGATAATGAAAACACAACCCAGTTCGACTATCTCGACACCCCTGATATTTTTGATAAAGTAACCGATTTTTCCGAGGGAAATACCAGTTTGGTTACCTTCAAAATACCGGTGATTCACTGTTCGTCGTGTATTTGGCTGCTCGAGAGCTTGCATACTTTAAATAAAAACATCCGCTATTCGCAGGTTAATTTCACTCGAAAAACCGTTCAGATTTCCTTTAACCAAAACGAAATAAAACTGAGCGAACTTGCCAAATTCCTCACCAATCTGGGCTACAAACCCGTTATTAATTTAGAAACTGTAGACAAGAAAGAAGAGTTTCTTGATAAAACATTGCTGATTAAATTGGCCATTGCCGGATTTGCATTTGGAAACGGAATGTTTTTTTCATACCCGGAATATGCGGCTGAGTTGATGGGTACAAGTGACTTTTGGTTTGACCAGTATAAGAATATGTTTCGTTTCATCATGTTTTTGCTGGCAACACCTGTCGTTTTTTATTCGGCGTCAGATTACTTTAAGTCGGCATGGTTTGGTCTGAAAAATAAAATCGTGAACATCGACGTCCCTATCGTATTGGGAATTATAATGCTGTATGGAAGAAGCATTTACGAGGTCCTCACGGATTACGGCGCAGGATATTTTGATACCTTGTGCGGCCTTCTATTCTTTATGCTACTGGGAAAACTCTTCCAGAAACGCACTTATAATGCACTGTCCTACGATAGAGATTATAAATCCTTCTACCCGATTGCAGTGACCAAAGTTGATTTTAACGGTAAACAGGAGAACATCTTACTGTCCGATCTGAAGGTGGGCGACAGAATACTAGTGCGGAACCAGGAAATTATACCCGTAGATTCCATCCTGATCAATGGTGAAGGAAATGTTGACAATAGTTTTATTACGGGGGAAAGTGCTTCCATTCCGAAAAAACCGGGCGACAAAATTTTTGCCGGTGGCAAACAAGTGGGTTCTGCCCTGGAGTTGGAAGTCATTAAAACCGTCAACCAGAGTTATCTCACGCAGCTATGGAACAAGGAGGCCTTTAAAAAATACGAAAACGGGTTAGACACTTTAACCAACAAAATATCCAAATACTTTACGTTTGTCATTCTTGCCATTACGCTTATTGCAGGTCTTTACTGGATTCGTGTAGATTTTGAGAAAATGTTTCAAGTGGTTGCAGCCATTCTCATTATTGCCTGTCCATGTGCGCTGGCTTTATCGGCACCATTTACCTTCGGACATGTAATGAGGATTCTGGGGCGAAATCAATTTTATGTAAAAGACACATTAACCATCGAAAAAATTTCAAAAATAGAAACCCTTGTTTTTGATAAAACCGGTACCATTACGCAACAGAAAAAATCGGATATCCTTTTTGACGGTGATGCTCTTGATCCTTTTGATTTAATGAATATCAAAACGTTGTTGAAAAATTCCAACCATCCACTATCAAAATCTTTATATGAATTTTTGCCGGTAGAGGATGAAAATTTTCCGGTAACGTATTTTCAGGAAATTCCTGGCAAAGGTTATGAAGGGACAGTTCGTGGCAAAACCTACCGAATCGGCTCTGCCAAACTCGCTGGATTAGCATCCAAAAACTTTGAAACCGCAGTGTACATCGCTACCGCTGATCTTCTTTTGGGAAAATACGTGTTTAAAAATGAGTACCGGAAAAATCTTCATCAACTCTTCCTAAAACTCAACGCTTACCGCATTTTTGTTTTGAGCGGTGATAACGCATCGGAAGAATCGGTACTCAAAAAAATGATTCCCTCTGTGGCCGGCATGGCATTCAACCAAAGCCCGGAAGATAAGCTCAATTATATAAAAGCACTTCAGGACGCAGGACAGAAAGTGGCAATGTTTGGGGATGGCTTAAATGATGCCGGTGCTTTGAAACAAAGTAATGTGGGCGTTGCAGTGGCAGATGATACAAATACTTTTACGCCCTCATCGGACGTAATTATGGCAGGAAATCGTTTAACCGATCTGGACCGCTATCTGAATTATTGCAAAGACGCCATGAAAATTGTAAAAATCACTTTCGGCATCAGCTTGTTGTATAATATAATAGGAGTAAGTTTTGCCATTACCGGCAATGTCTCACCACTTTTTGCGGCTATTCTTATGCCCATAAGCTCCATCAGTGTAGTGGCCTTTACTTCTATGGCAACATGGCTTCGAAGTGCTAAATATTTCAAAATCAATAAATAGCAAAATTTCGCTATTTAGAAATGTTTTAAATTAACATTATTTAACAATTAAAATTCAAAATCATTATTTTTGAGTAAATTTGGTGCAGGTTTATTTTTAAATTTGCACGAAGCATGGATATACTGTATTTAATGATCTTTTGCAGCGTTACATTGGCTGTTATTTTCTTGGTCATATTTATAGTAAATGCTAAAAATGGGCAGTTTGAAGATGATGAATCGCCTGCTGTAAGGATGTTATTAGATTCTGAAATCATTAAGGAAGAAGATACGGACCAGGAAGAAAATAGTAAAAAAAATAGAGAAGAAAAAAGTGATTAGTTAATATGGAAACACAAAAGTTTAGTTATGACAACAGCATTGTGCGCGCATTCCTTTATGCAACTGTAGTATTTGGCTTGGTTGGATTTTTATTAGGGCTTACTGCAGCATTGATGCTTTTCTATCCCGAACTTCCTGAATATTTCCTCGGAACAGATGATGTTACCATCAAGAGTTTACAGAGTGGGAATCTGCAGGGGTTGATCAACTCGCATGGCGCATTTGGCTTCGGCCGTATCAGAATGCTGCATACCAGTGCGGTTATTTTTGCATTTGTTTGTAACGGTTTCTTTGCCGGTGCATATTATTCATTGCAACGCCTGCTAAAAACAAGAATGTGGAGTGACACGCTTTCTTGGATCCACTTCTGGGGATGGCAATTGATGATCGTTGCAGTAGTAATCACCTTTTTGATGGGTATTAATACTTCAAAAGAATACGCAGAACACGAGTGGCCAATCGATATTTTGATTACGGTGATCTGGGTGGTCTTTGGCGTCAATATGATGATGACGATCCTGAACCGAAGAGTACGCCACTTGTACGTTGCCATTTGGTTCTATCTAGGAACTTGGGTAGCTATTGCCATGCTTCATATCTTCAATAACCTTGAAGTTCCTCTATCCTTTACCGGCTGGAAATCCTATTCCGCTTATGCTGGGGTAAAAGATGCTTTGGTACAGTGGTGGTATGGCCACAATGCAGTAGCTTTTGTACTCACCACGCCTATTCTGGGATTGATGTATTATTTCTTACCGAAAGCTGCAGATCGACCAGTATTCTCCTATAAGCTTTCTATTATTCACTTTTGGTCCCTTATTTTCGTATATATCTGGGCAGGTCCACACCATTTGCAGTACACTGCTATTCCAGGTTGGGCTCAGGCGCTGGGAACCGGTTTCTCCATCATGCTGATTGCACCATCTTGGGGTGGAATGCTGAACGGACTTCTTACGCTGAGAGGTGCGTGGGATAAAGTGAGAGAAAATCCTGTATTGAAATTCTTTGTTGTTGCTGTTACCTGCTACGGTATGGCGACGTTTGAAGGGCCAGTGTTGGCTACCAAAACATTAAATAAAATTGGACACTTTACCGATTGGGTAATCGGGCACGTACATATTGGTGCATTGGGTTGGAACGGATTTATCACATTTGGTATGATTTACTATCTACTTCCTATCATGTGGCGAACCAAACTTTGGTCCACAAAATTGGCTAACTGGCATTTCTGGTTGGGAACACTGGGTATTATCTTCTACGCAGTTCCTCTATACATCGCCGGCTTTACCCAAGGTTTGATGTGGAAACAATTTAACCCAGATGGTACCTTAGTTTATAAAAACTGGTTAGATACAGTAACCGCCATTATACCTTATTACCAAATGAGATTTGTAGGTGGGTTACTTTATATATCGGGCGCAATTCTGATGTGTATTAACGTTGTAGCAACCGTAAGAAGCGGATCTTTCCAAAAAGAAGTTCCTGCGGAAGCGCCTGCACTTGCTAACATTTCACCACAGAGAAAAGCAGGAGAAGGATGGCATTTATGGTTGGAAAGAACCCCTATCCTTCTTACAGTACTTTCCTTTGTAGCGGTAGCAATCGGTGGTTTCATTGAGATTGTACCCACTTTAACTATCAAGGATAATGTACCTACCATTGCAGCAGTGAAACCCTACTCACCATTAGAACTGGAAGGGCGTGATTTGTATATCAGAGAAGGATGTAATGCTTGCCATACGCAAGTTTTAAGACCATTCCGTGACGAGGTAGTACGTTTCAATGGTAAAAATGGACAGTACTCTAAGGCAGGAGAATTTGTTTATGACCGACCTTTCCTTTGGGGCTCCAAAAGAACCGGTCCGGATTTGCACCGTGAAGGGGGTAAAAACCCGAGTTCATGGCACTACAAACACATGCTGAACCCAAGAGTAACTTCCGCAGGATCCATCATGCCCCGTTATCCTTGGTTGATTGCCAACGATCTCGACAGAAGCAAAATGGTGGCTAAAATTGAATTAATGAAAAACGTTTTTGATGTTCCTTACACCAAAGCCGAAATTGATTCTGCCAACCAGTGGGCTGATAATCAGGCCGCGCACATCGTGAAGCAAATCTACTCCGAAGCTGCCGACGTGAAGCAAGCGTATGCTGAAAGAAAAGCAGCACAAGGTGCATCATTTACACCATTAGAGAAAAAAGAAATCATTGCTCTAATTGCTTACCTACAGCGACTAGGAACAGATATTAAAACCACTGAAATTAAAACGGCCAGTACCAACTAAATTCATCATCTAAAGCAATATTCGAATGATACCACAAAGCGTAAAAGATATTTTGGCCAATGGCGACAATGTCGGGTTATACCAAACCGTTGCGCTGATATTATTCCTCATCTTTTTTCTGGGAATCGTGTATTGGGTGATTTCCCGGCCCAAAAAATACTATGATGAGGAAGCGAATGCCCCTTTAGACGATGACATTAAAGATAAAGACGAGCATCTTTAATTATAAAAATTAAACTTTTATGAAACCAAGAACACCCATTTACATTACCATAGCAATCATCTTCGTGATTCTGTTCATCGTGTATTATATGTTTGTACAGAACGCAACATTTCTGTCTTCTCCTTATTTCTGGGGAACGGTTGTAATCAGCGTTATCCTTGCATTAATCCACAGCGCAATTGGTGATTTGATTGAGAATGATAAATTTAAAAAACTTTCCGCAGCCGAAAAAGAAGAATACCTTAACAGTAAAAAAGTTCCGTACTTTAAATCGCTGTACGAAAGTGCATTTAAAAAGCAATCCAGCACAGAAGAAAAAGATATTCTTATCGACCATGGATTCGACGGAATTATGGAATTAGACAACCAACTTCCAAAATGGTGGCTAGGTCTATTCTGGTTTGGCGTTTGTTATTGTGTCGTTTACCTTATGTCTTATGGCTTGACCGACTTTGCCCACCAAGGAAAAGAATATGATGAAGAATACAAAGCGCAAACAGCAAGCATCGCTGAATACATGAAAAACACACCTCCTCCAACCATTGACAATGCAGTGTATTCTGCAGATAATATTGCAGCTGGTGAAGAAGTGTTTAAAACCAACTGCGTATCTTGTCATGGCGATGGTGGTAAAGGAGGAATTGGGCCAAACCTTACTGATAATTATTGGATCAACCAACCAGAAAAAACCCTATTCAAAAATGTATTCCACATGGTTGAAGATGGATCACCCAATAACCCGACCATGCAAGCTTGGGGCAAAAACGGAGTGTTGACCGGATTCGACATTCAGAATGTGGCAGCTTATGTTTACCACATCAACCAAGAACAGTCTCCCATAACCACAGCACAAGGTGGTGCAGCTCCACAAGGAACTGAGGCACACTGGGAAAAATAAAAGAAATATAACATCTTACTGAAAACATAATCCGGTATCTTTTATTACATAAGATAAGGATTATGTTTTCTTTTTTAATGGTAAAAGAAATGGCAGAAGAAAGACATATCTCCACCGCAGAACTAAAAGGTGGACAAGGACAAGTAATTGAAGCCGAAACATTCCGGGATTCGGTGGGAACCATGGAGCAAACAGGACAACGAAAATGGGTGTTCCCGAGAAAACCGAGCGGAAAGTTCACCAATTACCGAACTATTGTTGCCATCGTACTACTCGCAGTATTTTTTATATTGCCTTTCATAAAAATCAATGGAAATCCGTTTTTGCTTATCAACATATTGGATCGGCAATTCTTTATTCTTGGTCAACCTTTTTACCCCCAAGATTTTTTTATTCTTGCATTGGGAGCCATCACTTCAATTGTTTTTATCATCCTGTTCACAGTAGTTTTTGGTCGAATTTTTTGTGGATGGATATGCCCTCAAACGATTTTTCTGGAAATGATTTTTAGAAAAATAGAATATGCCATTGAAGGAGACCGAAATAAACAAATGAAACTTGACCGACAAGAGTGGAACACCGAGAAAATTTGGAAACGATCTCTAAAATGGGGAATTTACATTATGATTTCGCTCGTTATCACACACTGGATGTTTATGTACATCGTTGGCTACCAGGAAGTTTTTAACATGATGAAAGAAGGCCCTTTCGCCCATTTTACCAATTTCCTCGTGATGATTATTTTTACCGCAGCGTTCTACTTTACATTTGCATGGTTCAGAGAGCAGGTTTGTACACTCGTTTGTCCTTACGGACGGCTTCAGGGCGTATTGATAGACAAGCAGACCATCAATGTGTATTACGATTTTAAACGGGGAGAAAATAGAGCTAAATGGAGAAAAGGAGAAGATCGTAAAGCTGCAGGCAAAGGCGATTGCATCGACTGTAACCAATGCGTGGTAGTGTGCCCTACCGGTATCGATATTCGTGATGGTCAGCAACTTGAATGCGTCAACTGTACTGCCTGTATTGATGCGTGCGATGAAGTTATGGTGAAAGTGGGATTGCCAAAAGGATTAATTCGCTATGCAACAGAGGACGAAATTGAAAAAGAAATTCCTTTCAAATTCACGAACAGAATGAAGGCCTACTCTGTGGTACTGCTGCTTCTCGTCGGATTCCTTGGGTTCTTGCTTAGCAACCGCGGATCCATGGAAGCCAAATTCATAAAACCTGCAGGAACAACATTTTTTGTGCGCGATGGAAAAATCACCAACAACTATAACTATACTTTCCTTAACAAATCCAACAAAGATTTTACCGTCACCATTAAAGTAATTGAGCCGCAACACGGAACGGTAACAATGGGCGAAGGTGAAAACATATTGCTCAAAAAAGACCAGATTATTAAGGGAAATGTAAACATTAGTTTTCCGGAAAAGGAAATTAAAATGTCTAAACAGAATGTAAAAATAGGAGTGTACGACCAAAAAGGAAAACTGTTGGATTCTTTCGACTCTTACTTTGAAGGGCCATTCAAAATTCAATTCTAAAAAATTATGCTGAAGAAAATTCACTGGGGACATGGTGTTGCCATAGCACTTGGATCGTTTATCGCATTTATTCTGTTCATGATTTTCATCTTCCCGAACGGAAAGCAAAATTCTGAACTTGTTTCTCAAAATTATTACGAGGACGAGCTCGCTTATCAAAAGGTAATCGATGCCAAAAAAAATGCAGATCAACTTTCCGAAAAACCACAGTACCAGCAAAACAAAGAAGGAATTAGGATAACCTTTCCTTCCAACGCAAGTATTGACCAAAATTTGGTTAGTTTTGAATTATACCGGACAGACGATGCCAATCTCGATGTAAAAAAAGAAATTAGTGTTGACGCACAAAATGCGCTCCTGATTCCTGCAAAAGTGCTTACAAACGGTTCTTACACTTTAAAGCTCAAATGGAAATCCAATAAAAAACCCTACCAACTCGACTACGATATTTTATGGAAATAGCACTCATCATCTCGGCGATTGGCTTGGGCTTTGCCTCTGGCTTTCATTGCATAGGAATGTGCGGACCCATTGCCCTGTCGATGGGTTTAACCAAGAAACAATCAACCAATTATTACCTCCAGAATTTAACCTACCAGTTTGGGCGAATTTTTACCTATTCGTTACTGGGAGCAACATTGGGAATTGTGGGAAAAGGGTTTGAACTTGCCGGTTTTCAGCAATATCTTACCATTGCGGTAGGAATTCTTCTTGTCTTGATGGCGTTTTTTTCATTTGGCGGAAAAGACTTTGCTTCAAAAATCCCCTTTCTTTCCACATTCTTGTTCAGGGTTAAGATGAATTTAGGCAAATTACTTCAAAAGGCAGATTATCGCTCACGTTTTACTACAGGCATCCTCAACGGGTTCTTACCTTGTGGAATGGTTTATATGGCGCTTACCGCCAGTTTAGCATCAGGAGGGATTTGGCAGGGCGCATTGTTTATGGCACTTTTCGGACTTGGCACTGTACCGTTCATGTTTTCGGTGGTTCTTCTCGGTAACCTGATGACCAATGCTTTTAGAATAAAAATTCTGAAATTTGTTCCAGTGATGATGATAATTCTCGGTGGACTTTTCATACTCCGCGGCATGGAAATAGGGATTCCTTACATCTCGCCAAAAAAAGAAGCACTGAAAATCATCCACAACGATTCCAAAGAGCATCAGCAGGGAAACCATGCGACTTGCCATTAAAGATTACAAAGAAAAGGTAACACTTCAGCACACCATGTCCTTTGATGCTGATGTGAGCAGCTAAAACATAGCACATTTTCAAAAAAAAACACGAAACCAGCGTGGGATTCCCGAATTTATCTTTATTTTTGCCCGCGAACAAATAATTGTATTACCCATGAAAGAACTAATTGAAAAAATCAGTGCTGAGTTTGAAACCTTCAAAACTGATGCAGACACTCAGGCAGAAAAAGGAAATAAAGCTGCAGGAACAAGAGCAAGAAAATCTACTTTAGCACTGGAAAAACTTTTGAAAGAGTTCAGAAAAACTTCACTAGAAGATTCTAAAAAGTAAAAATAAACCCTCCTGAAAATATTCTGGAGGGTTTTTTATGCGGTATAAGTTGATTGTTAATCGATCAAATCGAATTTAGCATACGCTGCAATTTTTGCGGGAATTCTGATTCCCTTTTCAATTTGATTATTTTCCAACAACGCTGCCATAATTCTTGGTAAAGCCATTGCAGAACCGTTGAGGGTATGCACAAGTTGGGTTTTTCCCTCTCCTTTAAATCGGCACTTCAACCGGTTGGCCTGAAAAGTTTCAAAATTGGAAACTGATGATACTTCCAACCATTTTTCCTGAGCAGCACTCCATACTTCAAAATCGTAGGTCATTGCCGATGTGAAACCCATATCGCCACCACAAAGACGAAGAATACGAAACGGCAGCTCCAAATCAACAAGAATTGATTTCACATGTTCCACCATTTCTTCTAGCGCCGGGTACGAATTTTCGGGTTTTTCTATTCTTACAATTTCCACCTTTTCGAACTGATGCAGACGATTGAGCCCGCGAACATGCGCGCCATAACTTCCCGCTTCCCGACGATAACACTGTGAAAATGCAGTATTTTTAATAGGTAACTCTTTCTCGTCCAGCAATACATCGCGGTAAATATTGGTGACAGGAACTTCAGCCGTAGGTATGAGATAAAGGTTGTCTTCGGTCACAAAATACATCTGCCCTTCTTTATCCGGCAATTGCCCCGTTCCGTAACCAGATGCTTCGTTCACAACATGCGGGGGATTTACTTCCAAATATCCGGCATCCACATTTCTGTCAAGAAAATACTGAACCAATGCACGCTGCAACCTGGCACCTTTACCGAGATACACAGGGAAACCCGCACCGGCAATTTTAACGCCGAGTTCGAAATCAATCAGGTTATACTTTTTGGCCAACTCCCAATGCGGGATGGCGCCCTCACCTAAACCTTTCACATCGTGCGACTGGTAAACGATTTCATTGTCTTCGGCACCAGTTCCTGCAACCACTTTATCGTAAGGAATATTGGGTATTAGATACAGAATATCCTGCAGTTTAGTCTCTGTATCCCGCAATTTTTGCTGAAGGTTTTGGGCGTTCTCTTTGAACTCTGCCGTCTTTATTTTGGCCGCTTCTGCTTCCTCCTTTCTACCTTCTTTCATGAGCGTACCGATTTCCTTGGAAATCCTGTTCATCTCTGCCAGATTCTGGTCAAGATCGAACTGGTATTTTTTTCTTTCGTCGTCTGCGGCAATGGCATCATCAACCAGGCCGAGCTGCTTGAAATTTCTTTTCTTTAAACCTTGCATCACGCGCTCGTTATTGTCGCGTAAAAAATTAACCTGTAACATTGTTGTTGTGAATGATAAATGTGAATGATGACTGCTGCAAACTTGCAACAAACCCGAATTGCAAATTTAAGGATTATTTCGATATTTTTACGATGTTCGGCTGGCCTTCCGTTTTGCTAAACTGCAGTGTGCCGTTGTACCAAATTTGAGACAATTGAAATAATTCAGGCGTCCATCGGTACCGAATCGTCATGGTATCATTGGTCACCGAATTCACGGTGTCGTTTTTCTTTTTCGTCAATCTTAACGCAATTTTGGACTCGTAAATCCTGAACGCAGCCGTGGAATCAACATTTATTCTCTTCGCACCCGCGATGTACTCTATATAATGGATGGTATCTGCATCAATTTTAGGGTTAAACGTAACAGGAGCATTGTCTTTAAGACCGTACACATCGTTCATCTTTACTTCAAAGTACGAACCCGGGATCTTATTGTTCAGCATATCCTGCTTGGCCGAATCGATGTACAAGTTGAAAATCTGGTCAATCTGCTGCACTACATTCTCATCATTTCTGCAGGCGAGAAACAACGCCAAGACAACCACGAAACCAAAAAACAAGTTTTTCATTATTGCAAAGATAAGTCGTAAATTTTTATTGTTGCTCTCTTTTTGTTCGCTGTTTCAGGAATTGCACATACCAAGCACAGATTACCGCATTGTAATTTTTAAAATCCCTGAATTTTGCTCTATTACATTTCTCCACAAACTTCAACATGCTTTTGGTGAGCTCTCTATAATAAGGCCAGTCTGCATTATTAATACGATTTAGCACCATTTTCCAAGGAAAAAAATAACGTACTCTATCTTTAATCTGTTGAAGCAAAACCTTCAATGTACCAGTTTTCAATTCCTTCTCCTGAAAATGAATATGATAAGGTTCGAAAAATTTCTCTTCAAGCACATGATCATAAAGCATTTTATGCTCACGAAACTGCATTGGAACTTTCCGGAAAAATTTAACTAAACGCTGATCCCAAAGTAAAAAATAATGTTCAAAACCAAAAAAATTAAATACTTGTGATGAGTGAAAAATAAATTTGGCCAACTTCTCACGAATATCCCATTCTTCAACGGCAATATTATAATCGCCGATACGTTTTGCATGACCAATTGATTGCAATGATTGGCTAATTCTCTTTTCTATCTGCATTCGCTTTCTGCGGTCTTTTCGTACAAAAATGAAGTACTTCGATGCGATAAAATGTGGAAGTTGATTTAATTCTAAATGATTTTTCACCGTCTTCAAAACATAACTGCCACCTAAAAAATCACCGGAATGTCCCGGAATAAAAACCGAATCCTTAGGAATTCTGCTATCTTTCAACAATTGAGCAACTGCAAAATACT
Source organism: Chryseobacterium sp. 39-10 (assembly GCA_001898255.1). Lineage (GTDB taxonomy): Bacteria > Bacteroidota > Bacteroidia > Flavobacteriales > Weeksellaceae > Kaistella. The sequence continues at coordinate 105,518 of MKTK01000010.1, forward strand.
CCATTAAATAAGGCATTGAAAAACCATTGGCAGCAAAATGCAAATAATTTTCGTAATTTTTTTCACTTTGTATTTCCTCTATATTCAAGGTGGAATAATCAACAAAAAACCATTCAAAGCCAAGTGTTTGCGCAACCTTTTTACTGATGGAAACCTCAGGATTAATCGTCCCGTACGTGATGCAGATTACTTTTTGATAGTTCAATCTTTTAAGTAAGGCAACGATAAGTCTAGAATCGTAACCACCGCTGAGCGGAACAACAGCCGTTCTGCCATTCAAAAATTTTATCAATCGTTGTCCGGCATTCAACATCTCTGCTTCGAATTGTGTGGAGAGATCAGCCAGAGAATCCGTAGAAAAATTCGTACTCAAAAAATCCTGATACTGCACTGCTTCAGGATTCGCACTGCTTAGTTTCAATACCTGACTGCCATTATTCTTAAAAACATTCTTGGCCAACGTCTCGGTACCCAAAACAAAACCTGCTGTCTCAAACTCGTCTATCGCCTCGGTATTTAAATGAAAATCTCCCTGCAATTCCACCAGTTTTTCAAAACGATCAGAAATAACATAACGATTTTTCTCGTTGATGTAAAAAAGCGGATAAAAGTTCATGGAATCAGCGGCCAACAAACAGGTTTCACCCTGATTGACAATAACAGAGAAAGAACCGTTCATCTTTTGAACAACTTCAACTAAAGAGTTCGTTTTGAGTTTTTCCTGAATGTAGGCAACAGCATCAAGTCCGCGATAAAGCTGATCAGCATCATCAAAAAAATAGCCGATAAAATGGACATCATCCAAATGAAACCATGGACAGGCATCGTTGCCGAATAAAAAAAATTCAAACTTCATCATGGGCGACGCTTAATTTTTTGGAGTAGGAGTTGAAAATCAGTTCTGGAAAAAAAGAAATCCTGAATCTTAAATGTAGTCAGTTGATAAAAGTTCCAAAATAAAATACCGGAAGACAACAGATAAGAAACTGATGTCACGATGCAGCCCCCAACGATTCCCCATCTGGGTATGCAGTACCATGATGCAATAATGGTGAATACCAAGCCCACTAGTGATTTAATATTCAAAATCCTGAGTTTATTGACCCCGGCAAAATAAAACCCCAAGACATTACTCACCGCAATTGCTAAAATCCCCGGCGAAAGCAAGATAATAATCTCTTTGGTCTGACTAAAATCTTTACCGAAAATCATGGCGTACAAGGAAGCGGGGATCAATAGCATTAAACCCAGCGAAACCAGGGTGACCAAAAAGCTGATCTTCATCGAAATCTTTGTTTTTAGGATGGCGTCTTCCTTATGTTCGCTGTTGATGATATCGGCATACAGAACTAGTGCAAGTGTTCTGCTCATGGTCCAGATTGCTTCAGAGAAAGCCACACCCACCGAGAAAATACCAACGCTTGCGATGCCCTTGAAAAACTCAAGAAAATAATACGAAAGTCGGTTGTTAAGAAACTGCAAAAATGCGCTGAGTTGGGATTTCCAGCCGTAGCTGAAAAGTTGTGCTGCAATGTTTTTTGACAACTTAAATTCTGAAAGCTTATACAACCTAAAAATCTGTATAAAGCTGATGATAAACAACAGGACGTAAGCTAAAATTTGAGCAACGAAATAGCCCGTAATATCTGTATAGTGAAGTACATTCACCATTCCCAAAATAAATAGAAAATGAACCGCCAGCTGCAAAATAGTATAAAGGTTATACATCTTGATATGCTGCTTACCGACAAAAAGATTAATGTTGGTCGTGAGTAATGACGTAAGTACCGATAAAGCGATCAGGTAAACCGTAAAAGACTGCGGATGTGCCCACGATAAAAGAAGTGGGGTCACTATTCCAGAAACTATCGACCACGAATAGGCATGGAAAAGAATAGTTCCCGTTTGAAATTTCGAGGAGAAAAAACTCACAGATCCACCTGCAAAAATATTGCTCAGAAACATGATGACCGCCAAATCTGCTGTAACAATAGACACCACACCCTTTCCTGCGCTCCCCCATACGTTCGTTGTATAGATAATGAGGCCGAAACTCAGGATCAGAATTAAAAACCGAGACAGAAAAGTCTGTAAAATCGTTTTATACTTCAAGTTATTGCAGGGCTTTTTTGACAAATTTCACAAAAGAATCACTTATTTTTCTCCAATTGCATTGCATTAAAAACAGACTTCTGCCGCGCTTTGCATGCTGCATATAAAGTGCAGGATCGTCAATATAATTCAGCACAATATCGGCAATTTTTTCTGAATCTTCAGGATGAACCAAATGACCAAAAGCGGAAATATCCATTTTATTTTGAATGGCCTTAAGCGCTGTATAAATCACCGGCTTACCAGCGCCTGCATAGTAAAAAATCTTGATCGGAAAGCTTCTGCTGTACTCTCTGTTATTCTCTCGGAGATCAAAGCACAAATCAGCACTGGCCAATGCATTTGTAAATTCAACAAAGGGAACTTGCTCGCGAATTTCAATATCGCTGAAATTATACTCTTCTAATAGTGCTGAGAAATACTGCTCATCTGATTTTCTTTTTGGGCGGCCAATGATCAGCACAGAAACCTTTAATGACGGACGTTTCTTTTGGAGTGCCGCTATTGCTTTAAAGAAATTCCCAATACCATCTTCTTCCGAAATTCTGCCGGTGTAGCATAAACGAATAGCGTTCGGCGTTAATTCTTTAACATGATCCGCAACATATTTCTCGTCCGGATAATAACCCAGATCAAGGGATTTTTTCCAGGGGAAAAGTTGCGCCAAAGGAAACTTCTTGTTGTCTTCTCCAAAAATAAAATGACTACTCAGGAAGCCGGCATACCCCTGAATGAGGAAAAACTTGACGGCATGAAAAAACTTTGTAAAACCCTTATATTGCTGCAACATCCGGTACGACGGATACCATTCGGTAATATCGTACATCAGCGGAATTTTTGACTTGGATCGGTATGCTTTCGCCGCCATCACCGCAAGCGGTTCAGATGCAATAATGGCGTCAGGTTGAAAAGCGTTAATTACATTTTGAAAAGCAGCTATTTTTTGTTTTGCCGATTGTTGCAGAATCGAACTTGAATCGATTTCTACACCGTCAATGGTGCCCGAGAACGCACTGTTTAAACTGCAAATCTTGACCTGAAAACCATTTTGCTGCAATGTTTTTGCCTGATGAAAAAAAATTCGGTCATCATCAAATTTATGAGCAGTCGTCAGGAAAAGGATTTTAGCCATGTTCAATTCTGGAAATCATGCATTACAAAAATAGTTTATTTTGAATGAAAAAACCCTTTCCACACGCAAAATGCAGAAAGGGTAAATTTTTATTAGCTGTGGTTTACCGTACGTAAAATTCGGCCCAACTTCTTTTCAGAGGCAGTAAAAAATCACTCAAAAACGACACATAAGAACTCTTCGAAAAATCAAAAACTTCGATGTCCTGCGCAATGGATCCGTCTTTCAGCCCATTTTTAAAATCCTGTAGTTTCATGGTCTTGATTTCGCCATTCTGTACAAAGCTTGCTTTCATGCGATCAAAAAGTCCGAGTTCAAATTCCTGATCAATTTCCTTTATAAGTGCGCCAAGCGCATCAATGGAACAACCTGATGCAGCTTCTTTTTCCTCGTCAACACAAATGACGATAAACTGATTCTTCTCGATTTTAAATGACGACGACAGTGGCTTGCCATGGGCAGCCCAACTCGCAAGGAAGTCGTAGAGTTTCTCTGTGATTACTTTCGCTTCTTTAGTGGTAAACGCACGAGATGCGGGGTAAATAATTACCCGATAATCGTTGGTTTCCACAATACTTGATTCTTCTATTTTCATTTTAATTCTATTTGAATTGGTTTTTACAGATCTTCGGCTTCTGCTAAAAGTTCTGCAATATCTTTTACAGCCACTTCATCATTTTTGTTGAAATGCTTCACGCCATCAGTCATCATCGTCATACAGAACGGACAACCGGTTGCAATGACATCTGGTTTTTCCTGCAATGCTTCTTCGGTGCGCTCGATGTTGATATCTTTGTTTCCTTTTTCCGGTTCCTTAAACATTTGGGCTCCACCTGCACCACAACACAATCCGTTGGATTTGCATCTTTTCATTTCCACCAATTCAGCATCCAGTTTATTCAAAAGTTCTCTTGGTGCTTCGTACTCGTCGTTTCCTCTACCCAAATAGCAGGGATCATGGAACGTTATTTTTTTTCCTTTAAAGCTTCCGCCTTCCACTTTCAGGCGACCATCGTTCATTAATTGTTTCAAAAACTGCGTGTGGTGCATCACTTCGAAATGACCGCCCAGCGATGGATATTCGTTCTTCAAAGTATTAAAACAGTGCGGACAAGCTGTAACGATTTTCTTTACTTCATAAGCGTTCAGAATTTCGATGTTGGTAAGTGCCATCATTTGGAAAACGAATTCGTTTCCTGCCCGTTTTGCAGGATCGCCGGTGCAGGATTCTTCCTGTCCCAACACCGCAAACTCCACATTAATTTTATTGAGGATTTTGCAAAATGCACGTGTAATCTTCTTCGCACGGTCATCGAAACTTCCGGCACAACCTACCCAAAAAAGCACTTCGGGTGCTTTGCCTTCGGCGGCATATTCAGCTATTGTTTTTATCGTGAAATCCATATCTTATTTTGCCATTTACTCATGTAACAGTTGGAGAACATTGCTACATTTTTAAATTTATAACATTGTTATCTTATTCTTTTGCCCAATTCAAACGGTCTGCCTGATTATATTGCCAAGGTGCAGCATTGTTTTCTACATTGGTCATCATCAGATTCAATTCTTGCGGAGCTGCAGATTGCTCCATCACCAGGAATCTCCTCATCTCAAAAATAATAGACAATGGATCGATGAGTACAGGACAAGCTTCTACACAGGCATTACAGGTGGTGCATGCCCACAGTTCTTCGTTGGTTATGTAATCATTTAGAAGTTTTTTGCCATCATCCACAAACTTACCTCCGTTTTTGTTAATGTTTCTTCCTACTTCTTCTAAACGATCCCGTGTTTTCATCATAATAAGGCGAGGTGAAAGCTTTTTACCCGTAATATTGGCCGGACAAACAGCGGTACACCTTCCACATTCGGTACAGGAATATGCATTAAGCAACTGCACCTGATTCAGATCAAAAATATCGCTTGCGCCAAACTTCTCAGGAACAGCAGTTTCCCCTTCTGGTGGAGCTGCATAAGGATCAGCATTGGGATCCATCATCAATTTAATCTCCTGCGTTACCGAAGCCAAATTATTGAACTTTCCTTTGGGCTGCAGATTAGCAAACCACGTATTGGGAAACGCCAAAATGATGTGAAGATGCTTTGAATAATACAGATAATTCATAAAAAAAAGCACACCCAATATATGAAACCACCACGCAGCACGCTCTGTAAAGATCAAAAAACCATCACTAAAATGCTGAAAAACTGGCCCCATCAAATGGGAAGAAACGGGGAAACTTCCGTGTTCAGGAAAGACACCTCTTTGTTGAAGCACCCAATCGGCGGCATTCATCTTGAAGAAAGCTATCATTAAAGCAAATTCGATGACTAAAATCCAGTTGGCATCATGTTTTGGCCAACCGAAAAGCTCTTTCATCGTTAATCTTTTTACGCCATAAAAGTTTCTTCTTATAAAAAAAATGACAACGGCGAAAACCACCAAGAATGCCAATATCTCTAAAGTTGCGGTAAATATATTGTAGAGCGAGTGCCCTAAAACCTGAGACAAAACACGATGAGTCCCGAAGATACCATCGATCATGATTTCGATGAGTTCCAGATTGATGATGACAAAACCAACGTACACAAAAATGTGTAGAATTCCGGCAATAGGTCGTTTGGTCATTTTACTTTGCCCCATTGCCACTTTTGCCATGGTTTTCCATCGTTCCGAAGGATGATCGGTTCTATCAATGGTTTTGCCAAGTTTAATATTGCGGTAGATCTCTTTTAAACTTCTAAAAAAAAGGCCGAAACCTATCGCAATAGCGATGATGAAAAGGATATTGTCAACATATTGCATATGAAGAGGTATTTAGCTTTTAGTTGGAACTGTTCTTCCCAAACACCGAAAAATTGAGGTATCGTTTTGGGTTTTGCTTCAGATCAATAATCAGTTTATTGAGGTTTTGCGATGATTCATTAAGATTTTTGTAAAGTTCTTCATCTTTAGTGAGTTTACCAAGCGATCCTTCTCCATTCTGTATGCCTGTAATAACACCGTTCAATTTATCCGCGGTGATGCTCAGTTTATCGATGGCGTTATTCAGTTTGGCCACATCTACCTCATCAGCCACTTTTCCATATTTATCGATGGCTGTTCTCGCACTAACGGTAGCAAGGTTTGCATTGTCGAGCACTTTCTGAATGCGCGGATCACTACTCGCCAACAAAGAATTGGTTTGTTGCGAAGTACTTTCGAAGGACGCAACGGTTTTGTTGAGACTGGAAAGCAATGCTTTTATGGAGCGCTGATTGTCGGCATCGGTAATGAGATTGGCGTTATGCATCAAAGAATCAACTTTTTTCAATACTTCTTGCACCTGATCCTTTACAGGACCTACCTGCGAGGAAATATTATTCATCATCGATAGTTTAAATGCGCCTGTCAGTGTGTCGCCATCTTTAGCAATGGGTTGTCCGTATGCTAAATTAATCCGCGTTTCTTTACCCGACATCAATCCCGGCTCAAAAATCTCGAGTGTAGATCTTTTCGAGAATTCAAACTTATCATCCACAATTACCTTCACCACAAAATGGATTTTGCCATCCTTCTCAGTAACGGGTATAATTTTATCAACCTGCCCCACTTTTAATCCATTAATTGACACGGGGTTAGAAGCTGCCAAACCTTCCACATTATCAAATTTTGCATAAAAAATATTGTCGGTGGTGAAAAGACTTTTACCTTTCATAAACTGAAAGAGAAAGATAAAACCTACAATGGCTAAAATGGCGATAAGACCAGCTTTTATTTCTTTGGTGAACTTCACTTTTTACTATTTTTAATGAAACAAATATACTATATTTTTAAATAAGCGTTTAAGCATGCATAACGGTAATGGCATCAAAAAAGCGACCTTTTTAAAAGTCGCTTTATATTGATTGAGCACCGCAGTCGATTATTGTTGTGACTGCTGGTTGTACACCTGAATTCGGTAATCATCTATTTTGGCATTATCTTGCAAGCTCTTCAAGAATAGCTGGCCAAACTGCTGCGAGTTTTGTCCCTGAATAGATTGGATTACTTGCTGCAAATCGCCTGGTTGCTTGTTCACCGTTTCAGATTTTTTCACCAATACATACACCCCGGTCATTCCTTCTACAGGATTGCTCAGTTTTCCTTTTGCCACACCAAAAGCAGCACCGGCAACTTTGGGCTCCATGGCACCAGCAACTTGTGGGTTCAACATATTGACTTGCGCCGCTTGCTTGGTTGATGCAAACTGTTTAGCGACCTGATCCAGTGAAGTAGCTTTAGCAGCACTTAATTTTTCTTTAATCTGCTTAGCGATCAATTGATTTTTGACAATAGGTTCAATTTGATCACGAACAGCTTCAGGATCGGCTGTTCCAGCATCTTGAATTCCGTTCAGGAAGGCAACAATTCTGTCTCCAGTTCCGTCCACAGTAAAGATATCGGTATCACCTTTACTTCTTTTTTTATTGAAAGCCCAAGCAAGAACTTCCTGGTCCTTATCGGTTCCTAACCCTGGGATCTGCCCTTGGAACCTACCTAATTCCTTAGGATTCAAAAAGTTGTAATTCGATTTTTTAGCAATATTGGCAAAATCGTTGAACGATTTACCTTGTACTTGCTGAATAAACTTGGTTGCTTTTGTGTACACTTCATTTTCTGTCTTTTCTGATGGCTTGATGGTTTTTACCAAATTAGCCACCTTGTAAGTCATTGAACCAGATTTTTTATCCTCGATATTGATGATATGGTAACCAAACTGCGTTTCCACCACCCCTGTTGCTCCTTTCCCGTTGCTGGCAAGGAAATGAAGAAACTCAGGAACGAAAGGTGTTGCAGGAGTTGTCCAACCTACACTTCCACCCTGCGCTGCAGAACCAGGATCCGATGAGTATTTCAAAAACTCGGTAAACTTTGATGGATCTGCCTTTACAATGGCACCGATAGAATCTGCCAATTTTTTGGCTTGCTCTTTTGTACGGGTTACATCACCACCTGCCTGATTTCCTTTGTAAGAAACCAGAATATGTCTAGACAACGTAGAATCGGATGGTTTTTTATCCAACAATTTAGAAAGCACATAGAAATTCTGTTCTTTATAAGGTCCCCAAATCGTACCAACAGTTGCTGACGCTACTTTATCTTTAATTTCTGCCGGAAGTTGACTGGCTGAAAAATAAGTTGGGTTGTACTGCATATCTGAGTTCAGTGCCACAAACATTGAATCGTTGGTTGTATTATGGAAATTTTCTTTACCACCGCTTGTTGCACTACCTTCGTTCAACAATTTGTTAATATCCTTTTGTGCTGCAGCATCATCTTCTGCACTAGCTGCCGCAGGGAAATAAACCAAACCAAGGTTTCGGCTGGCCTCTCTTTTAAATTGAACGGGATGTTTCTTAATATAATCGGCTAAATCCTGAGTGGTCACTTTTACAGGATTTTTTTGTGCATAGGCATCATAACCTATTTTCACAAAATCAATATCAGCAAGTTGATCGCGTTGCTTCATCATTTCCTCTGCTTCTTTCTTACCCACTGTGATGCCGGCAGAAACGTTGGCAAATACCTGGCGCGCCATCATTCTGTATTCCATTGCCTTTCTGGTTTTCAACCAGTTATTATACATTTCAACATTGGTTGATTTTAGTTCCTCAACTTGTTTTTTAATTTCTTGCACCTTAAAGTTACCTTTCGCATCAAAGTTTTCTTTATTTTGAGCAAACATGGGGTCATACTGTATTTGGTTCCAGAACATATCGTCTGTAAGCTTCAGCCCCATTTTATCGAATTGTTGCGCAATAAGCTTAGACTGTACTGCAAGTTGCCATGCCTGTTCATCTAAACCAGTTGTGGGACGACCTTGTTGCTGCGCTTGTTGTTGCAGGATAAACAGCTGATCATCAAAATCTTCCTTGGTTACCTCGTCTCCATTTACTTTTCCGAAAACACCGGGTTTTGCTCCAAATAACTTTTCCAAACTATCTGGGTTTACTACGAATGCTAACATTGCAAGCGCAATAATTCCCATCAAAAGCCAAGGTTTGTTTCTAATCTCTCCTAAAATTGCCATTTTTTTGTATAATTTTATCAGTCTGCGAAAATACACATTTTTAAGAGATTAGAAAAAAAATTAAATATTTAATTTAGACCTGTATCATCAAAGCGGAAATTTTGTCTAAAAAACCACATGGCATAATGCTTGTGAAAATAACCGCACATTCATCATTAACAAAGATCGGGCACACATCGCGCCAAGATCATGTATAACTATTATATTTAAATGACAAATTGTCATTCCTTTATATTATGACAGAATTCGAAGACCTTAATCTGGAAGAAATCATGGGTGATGGTTTCAGTGTAATGACTGAAGAAATCAACCTCAAAGATTTTACCGAAACCAGCGAAAACAAAGTTCAAAAAGTATTTCCGATTCTTCCCGTTAGGAACATGGTCATGTTTCCCAAAGTGGTGATTCCGATTACCGCTGCGCGAGAAATGTCGATAAAATTATTAGAAGAAGCCCAGAAAGCAGGGCAATTCATTGGCATCATCAGTCAAAAAAATCCGGAACAAGAGAATCCAAATTTTAAAGATCTTTACCAGGTAGGTACATTGGCAAAGGTGGTGAAGATCATCAAACTCCCAGATGGTAATACCACTGCAATAACAAAGGGTTTTCAACGGTTCAAGGTGAAAAACTTTACCGAAGCCACACCTTATTTTAAAGCCGAGATTACCAAACTCAAAGATGTATCACCCAGAGAAAAGGAAGAATATACCGCTTTGCTGGAGAACATTAAGGATCTTGCGCTACAGATTATTGAGCTTGATCCCAATATTCCCAGCGCCGCAAATTTTCCCATTAACAACATCAGTGAGCATGAGGATTTACTGAATTTCATTTGCACAAATGCTAATTTTAAATCCACAGACAAACAGAAATTGCTTGAAAAAAGGAATTTGCTGGATCGAGCCGAATGCTGTTATTCCTTGATGTTCGACAACTACCGAAAACTTGAACTGCGGAGCCAAATTCAACAAAAAACCAATAAAGAACTCGACAAGAACCAGCGTGAGTATTTCCTCAATCAGCAAATGCGCACCATTCAGGAAGAGTTGGGTGGCGGGCCAGAATCTGATGTCGACGAGCTTATGGAAAAAGCTAAAAACATAACGTGGAGTGAGGACGTGGACGCTTTGTTTCAAAAAGAGATCAGCCGATTGCAGCGACAAAATCCCAGTTCGCCGGATTATAATGTACAACGCAATTACCTCGATTTTTTCACCGATTTACCTTGGCAAAAATATTCAAAGGATATTTTCGACATCATTCGTGCTGAGAAAGTTTTGGACAAGGATCATTTTGGCCTCGAAGATATCAAGAAGAGAATCCTGGAACACATGGCGGTGCTGAAACTTAAAAATAACATGAAGTCTCCCATCCTCTGTCTTGTTGGTCCTCCAGGAGTCGGTAAAACCTCATTGGGAAAATCAGTTGCTGATGCATTAGGCAGAAAATACATTCGTGTTTCATTAGGCGGGCTGCATGATGAGTCTGAAATTCGTGGCCACCGCAAAACCTATATTGGCGCAATGGCGGGAAGAATTCTGCAGTCCATCAAAAAAGCGGGAACCTCCAATCCTGTAATTGTGTTGGATGAAATTGATAAAATTGGTCAGGGAATGCACGGCGATCCCAGTTCAGCGTTGCTAGAAGTACTCGACCCAGAACAGAACAGCTCCTTCTACGATAACTTTTTGGAGATGGGTTACGATTTGTCCAAGGTAATGTTTATTGCCACGGCCAACTCTCTTTCCACCATTCAGAGACCGCTCTTGGACCGAATGGAGATCATAGAAATTGCAGGTTATACCCTGGAAGAGAAGGTGGAAATTGCCAAACGCCATCTTATCAGAAAACAACAAGAAGAAAATGGTCTTGATGCAAAATCGTTTAAACTCGGTGCGCCAGAATTAAAACATATTGTTGAAGCGCATACTTCGGAAAGCGGCGTTCGTGGACTCGAGAAAAGAATAGCTTCCATCGCAAGATGGGTTGCACTTCAAACGGCGATGGAAAAAGAGTATGACAGCAAAATATCCATTGCCAAAATTGATGAAATCTTAGGAGTGCCCCGACCAAAAAGCTTGTCCGAAATTACCGGTGTTCCGGGTGTTGTAACCGGCTTGGCTTGGACGCAAGTGGGTGGTGATATTCTGTTTATCGAAAGTATTTTGAGTGAAGGAAAAGGAAACCTTACGATGACCGGTAATTTAGGAACTGTGATGAAAGAATCGGCTACCATTGCATTGGAATACATCAAGGCAAAACACCAGGAGTTGGGCATTTCGACGGAAGACATGCAGAAAAAAAACATCCATGTCCACGTTCCGGAAGGAGCCACGCCAAAAGATGGACCTTCTGCAGGAATTGCCATGCTGACGTCGATGGTATCAAGTTTTAGAAATAAAAAGGTAAAACCTCACCTCGCCATGACGGGCGAAATTACCCTGCGCGGAAAAGTGTTGCCAGTTGGTGGAATTAAAGAAAAATTGCTTGCCGCTGCAAGAGCCGGCATTAAAGAAATTATTCTGTGCGATGCAAACCGTAAAGATGTGGAAGAGATCAAGAAAGATTACCTTAAAACATTGCATATCAATTATGTAAGCCGTATGAGCGAAGTGATTGACTTAGCGTTAGAAAAATAATTGCCACCTTTTCTAAGGAAGGATCACTACCCCTAAAAAAGCGATTGAGTGGAATACTGAATCGCTTTTTTATGCCACTTCTATGCCTCTTTCTCCAAAAAAAGTAAAATACGAAGCAGGCAACCCTCCATTTTTTTGTTTCTTTGTGTTATGAAAGAAATTAAACTTCCATTTCTTGTACAGCTTACTTTGGTACTTATCAGCGCTTTAGCGTTGGGATATTTGGCTTTTATCGGTAAAACCATTTTGGCGCCGCTGTTTTTTTCATTTTTAATGGCGCTGCTTTTTCTGCCTTTTTCTAATTTTTTAGAGCGTCGGCTTAGGTTCAGCCGTGCCATTTCCACTTTCATGTCGGTCCTGATTATGACGGTGGCCTTATCCGGAATTTTTTACTTCTTTGTGGCGCAACTCAGCGATTTCAGCGAAGATTTCCCACAATTGCAAAAGCAAGTGACGCATTCACTTTACGAACTTCAGATCTGGATCTCCAAAACGTTTAACCTCAATATCAGTAATCAGTGGAAATACATTAATCAGGGATTGGAAAGATTGCTCTCATCCACTGGTGTTATTCTGGGATTCACGGTTTCTATGTTTTCTTCGTCATTGGCTTTTGTGGCTTTCAGTTTATTATTTTTCATTTTTATCCTTAATTACAGACGCATTCTTTACCAGTTTATCGTTTCGGTTTTTAGTGAGAAACATTCTTCGAAGGTGCACGAAGTAATGGCAGAAATACAGCGCATCATTAAATCTTATATTGTAGGTTTATTCATTCAAATTATTATTGTTGCGGCATTGACAAGTGGTTTGCTCTCTATATTGGGTGTAAAATATGCCATTCTAATTGGCGTTTTAACTGGTTTGCTAAACGTTATTCCGTATGTTGGGATTTTTATCGGTTGTATAGTTGCAGCGCTTATTTCGTTTGCTACAGGAAGTTCTTCTACGCTTTTTGTATTGTTGGGTTACGTAGGAATCCATGCCATTGATGCTAATATTACGCTGCCACTGGTGGTGGGATCCAAAGTGAAAATCAATGCTCTTTTTACTTTTATCGGTTTGTTGGCGGGCGAAGCGCTTTGGGGAATTTCCGGAATGTTTCTCAGCATACCTTTCCTTGCTATTTTAAAAATTGTATTAGAAAAAGTGGACGGGCTGGAACCTTGGGGAAAACTGCTGGGCGAAGAAAGCCGGAAAAACAGAAACCGTAAAAAATACAAAATAACCAAGAACATCACCTTGGAAGAGAAAGAATAGACCAACGAATGTCATAAAATCTTAATACGTAGAATATTTTTCGTCCTTTTATTTTTCAGTAAATTTGCATTTCTAAAATTTGAAGCATGACACTTCAAATATTTTCTGCTCCTGAGCATCTCCGGACGGAAATCATTGTTAAACAACATTAATTATTGGAAATGTTCCCAAAAATAAATCCTACACAAACACAGGCTTGGCAAGCACTTACTGCCCATTTTGCACAAAACGACTTCGAACTCAGAACGCTGTTTCAATACAACCCGGATCGCTTTCAACAGTTTTCCGTACAAAGAGAAAACTACCTTTTCGATTACTCCAAAAATTTAATCGATGATACCACTTTTGAGCTGCTTTTAAAACTGGCGGAAGAATGTCAACTCAAGGAGGCGATCAATGCAATGTTTAGCGGGGAGAAAATAAACGAAACCGAAGGAAGAGCTGTTCTTCACACCGCGTTGCGAGATTTTTCTCCCAACCCTATTTTGGTAGATGGTGAGAATATTAAACCCAATATCAAAAGAGTGTTGGATCACATGAAGACTTTTTCTGAAGAAGTAATTTCTGGATCCCACAAAGGATTTACGGGTAAAGAAATCACAGATATTGTCAACATTGGCATTGGAGGATCTGATCTTGGACCCGTGATGGTTTGTTCCGCGTTAAAACATTTCAAAACCCGTCTCAACGTGCATTTTGTTTCTAATGTTGATGGCAATCATATTGCGGAAACAATTAAAACGCTCGATCCAGAAACTACATTATTTATCATAGCATCCAAAACTTTTACCACCCAGGAAACCATGACCAATGCGGAGTCTGCAAAAGCATGGTTCTTGAAAAGTGGTGAACAGAAAGATGTGGCCAAACATTTTGTGGCTTTATCAACCAATATAGCTTCTGTAAAAGATTTCGGAATTGCAGAAGAGAATATCTTCGAATTCTGGGATTGGGTAGGCGGAAGATATTCGCTTTGGAGCGCAATTGGCCTCAGTATTTCACTGGCAGTGGGATATGATAACTTCGAAGAACTTTTAAAAGGGGCTCATGAAACAGATGTTCATTTTAAAACGGCAGATTTCAACAAAAATGTCCCTGTATTGATGGCGCTTCTTGGAGTTTGGTACCGAAATTTCTTCGATGCCGGCACTTATGCAATTCTACCTTACTCCCAGTATTTAGATCGTTTCCCAGCGTATTTACAACAGGGCGATATGGAAAGCAACGGGAAATGTGTTGACAGAAATGGTGAGTTTGTGGAATATGAAACCGGCCCAATTATCTGGGGAGAACCTGGAACCAACGGTCAACACGCATTTTATCAACTCATTCATCAGGGAACGGAATTGATTCCGGCAGATTTTATTGCTTACGTCAACTCACCCAACCACGTATCGGATCATCAGGAAAAATTACTGGCTAATTTCTTTGCTCAGACTGAAGCGCTGGCCTTCGGAAAAACTGAAGAAGAAGCAAAAGCAGAACTGCAGCAAGCTGGTAAAACTGAAGAACAAGTGGTGCGGTTGCTTAATTATAAAGTCTTCCACGGAAACACACCCACTAATTCATTACTCATCAACGACTTAACTCCTTTTTCACTCGGTCAGCTTATTGCTCTTTATGAACACAAAATCTTTGTTCAGGGGATTATTTGGAATGTCTTTAGCTTTGACCAGTTTGGCGTGGAATTAGGAAAAGTACTGGCTGGGAAAATCCTGAAAGAACTTGAAAATGGCGGAACAGTGTCGGACCATGACTCCTCTACCAATGGCTTAATGAATTATTGGCTGAATCACAAATAATAAAATACAGCACCTAAAATCATAAATAATGGCACAGATTCTAGACGGACTTCGGCTCTCGGCTGAAATTAAAAAAGAAATTAAGCAAGATGTTGATAAAATCATCAGCACCGGAAAAAGAGTGCCTCATCTAGCGGCAATTTTGGTGGGCAACAACGGTGCAAGCAAAGCATACGTCAACAGCAAGGTGAAAGATTGTGCAGAAGTTGGTTTTAAATCTTCGCTCATTAAATTCCCAAGTACCGCCTCCGAACCTGAGCTGCTCGAAAAAATTAAGGAGCTGAACGAAGATCCTGAGGTGGATGGCTTTATCGTACAGCTTCCGTTACCAAAACAGATGGATCAGGAAAAAGTGATCATGGCCATCAATTCTCATAAAGATGTGGATGGTTTCCACCCTGAAAATTTCGGTCGTATGGCTTTGGAAATGAGCACTTTTCTTCCTGCAACGCCTTTTGGAATCCTCACTTTATTTGAAAGATACAACATTGAAACCAAAGGAAAACACTGCGTCATAATTGGCAGAAGCAGAATTGTAGGCCGCCCCATGAGCATCTTGATGGGTCGAAAAGATTTCCCTGGAAATTCCACGGTGACATTAACTCACAGCTATACGCCGCATGTGGAAGATTTCACCAAAAATGCAGACATTGTAATTACCGCTTTGGGCGACCCTCATTTCCTTAAAGGTGATATGATTAAAGAAGGTGCCGTAATCGTAGATGTAGGAATTACCCGTGTTGATGACGATTCGGAAAAAGGATACCACCTTGCCGGTGATGTCGATTTTAATAGCTGCGCAGAAAAAGCAAGTTGGATCACCCCTGTTCCCGGCGGTGTAGGCCCCATGACCAGAGCCATGCTAATGAAAAACACTTTGCTGGCGTACAAACATACCATTTATAAAGACTAACCATTTTTAATGACAAAAGAAGAAGAAAACATAGCATTACAACAAGGTAAAATGCTCCCGGTAATGGAGCATTTTTATACTTTACAGGGCGAAGGTGCGCACACCGGTAAAGCGGCCTATTTTATTCGGCTTGGAGGTTGCGACGTGGGTTGCCACTGGTGCGATGTCAAAGAAAGTTGGGATCCTAACCTTCACCCTTTGATGAACGCTGAGGAAATTGCGGAAACCGCTGCAAGGCACTGCAAAACAATTGTTTTAACCGGTGGCGAGCCATTGATGTGGAATTTGGATATTCTCACAAAAAAACTGAAGGAATTGGGTTGCCAAATCCATATCGAAACGTCGGGCGCTTACCCGCTAAGCGGCACGTTGGACTGGATTACACTATCACCAAAAAAAACAGGTTTACCCCAGGAAGAGATTTACGCCAAAGCCAGCGAACTGAAAGTGATCATTTTCAACCAGCACGATTTTACCTTTGCGGAAGAACAACGAAAAAAAGTGTCAGACCACTGTAAGCTTTATCTGCAAAGCGAATGGAGCAAGCGTGAACACATGTATCCGCAAATCACGGATTTTATTTTGGCTCACCCCGAATGGCAAGCATCGGTTCAAACGCATAAGTATTTGAATATTCCATAATTTGTGCTACATTTACGATTCCGATAAAAAGAAATGCAGAAACTTCGATTTTCGCGATATTTCAAAGTTATTTTTATACTCCTCGATATCATCGTCATCGCAGGAGTTTTTCTATATTTCTTTTTAAAAAACAACGAGTTTAAATACGACCATGATATTTGGGAACAAAACATGCTGTCCTTGGCTCTGCTGGGCTTTTTTTGGATTCTTTTAAGCGGCAGAACGCGGCTATACTCCATTCCTCGTAACTTAACGTACACCATTTATCTGGAACGTCTGGTGACGCACATTTTCATCTTTATTTTTGGCGTTGTATTGTTGGCCAAAGTGAGCAACAACAGCTTTCTGAAAGAAGATCGGTTTATGATTGCGCTCAGCTTATTGTTGCTTTTGTTTATACTAAAATCTTTGCTCTTCTTTACGCTTAAATATGTCAGAACTTTGGGAATTAACCACCGAAATGTCATGTTTTTGCGCGAAGATTCTTCCACTGAAATATTGAGAAATATCCTGAACGAAAGGAAAGATTATGGTTTTAAAATTTTTGATTATCCTGACGAAAAGAAAATTGATTTCGAGAAACTGACCCTATTTTGGGAAGAAAATGGCATCCACACGATTTACCTATCGAACGAAGCTGTCTCATTACCAAAAAATGAGGAACGGGAACTTTTTCGGCTTGCCGATTTGCACAAGATTAAAATATCGCTCGTTCCCAGCATCCTGAAAAATAACTTTTTCCAGTACGACATTGCATACATTGAGACTCAACCTATTTTGGTGCGTGCCAAATTTCCTTTAGATTTTCTTACCAATGCTGTTCTCAAGAGAACCTTCGACATCCTCTTTTCCATCGCCGTTTTAGCAGGTGTTTGCAGCTGGCTCTTTCCTATCATCGCTTTGCTGATTATGATTGACAGTAGAGGTTCGGTTTTCTTCCTTCAAAAAAGGTATGGCTACCATGACCAGGTTTTCAAATGTTTCAAATTCAGAACGATGTATGTGAACAGTGATGCCGCGAATAAAACTACCGAACACAACGACAAACGCATCACACCATTAGGAAAATTTCTGCGAAAAACCAGTATTGATGAACTTCCTCAATTCATCAATGTGCTGATAGGTGAAATGTCGGTGGTGGGCCCAAGACCTCACATGCTTCTGGTGGACGATTTCTATAAACCAAAAATCGGAAGATATTTTGTGCGAAGCATGGTAAAACCTGGAATTACAGGGCTGGCTCAGGTAAACGGACTTCGGGGAGATTTTGGCGATATGAATATTGAAATGCACAAAAGAATTCTTGCGGATGCATTTTATGTAAAAAACTGGACCATCAGTTTGGATCTTGTCATCATCCTCAAAACCATTTTTCTGGTAGTGCGCGGCGATAAAAATGCCATATAAAGCATAATGAAATGACCTGATTCAGCGTGTTAAGAATGATTACTATCTGCTTTTCTCGGAGTTATGGCTTTAATTTCTCCTTATAATAATCCCAGATTTTTTGACGATTTTTAGCGGAATGATGCTTGTTGATTGAATTTTATTCACTCTTAGGATTTCCAAAAACTTTCCTGAAAATAAGAAATTTTGCCTATTATTTCACTGTCATACCCTAAAATAGGTTGACTTTTTTGGGTTAAAAATAAGGTTTAGCTTAACGATCTAAAAGTAGAAATTTTTTGACAATGACAGCATAAAGTAAGAAGTTTATGAGCAGCTTCGGCGAAATAGGCCAAATACTTCAACTTGCAATTTCTCCCGCAATTTGCCAATACATGTTAGCAGATGGTTTTTAATGAATTTTAGAAAAATATCTTCTGATAATGTCAGTTTTTCCGTCATTGTCAACATCTTGAGATCTGTCTTCAAAAACCAATTCATTTTCTGTTAGTTTTGTTATAAAATAGGGATAATCCTGCTCATTTTCATACCAAAATTTCATATTGGCTTTGTCAAAAGTATAATTTCTTGAACTTACTTCTCCAGTTAATTGACAACTAGAACCAACTATTCCGTAGAAAGTTGATTTATGTACAGTTCCCAAAAATTCGTGAATTGATTTTTTATCACAATCACTCTTTTCAATTGTTTGAGTTTGATTAGTTGCGGACTTAACGGCATCCACTTTTTGAAAACTCCATTTCCCAATTAAACTTGCCTCGATTTGCTGATTTCCATTTTCGTCACTTCTGCAAGAAGTGAAGATAAAAAACGCAGGTAAAATTATAAGTATTTTTTTCATTTTCCGACAGGTTCATTTTTAATATATGCAGGAAGTATAATTGCAATGGTAATTCCACCAACAATTAAAGGAATTGTTTTCCCTGCACTAAATTTTAAAACTTTATTGATGCTATTTTTTTCGATTTGAATTTCTTTTCCTTCTTGATTTCCAATGATTGAATTGTCATCATTTCCTAAATATTCAAATTGTCTTATTTTATTTCCGTCTTTGGTTTGAATGATATATTTTGAATTTGTTTTCAAGACAGAGTAATCGTAGTTATTCTTGGAACTGACTTTTGTGGAAACACATGCGTTTAAAAATAGAACACTGGAAAATAATATTAACGCTTTGATTTTCATTTATTTGACTGATTCTTGAAAAGCTTTCTGCTAACGGAAAAAGTATTGGCGAAGTGTGGGTTTAATTTGAACGAATATTCAAGTTCATACCGAACGGAACCGATGCTTTTTTAATGAAACTAAGTTATCAAAAAAATGTGAAATTGAAAAATATTGGCGGCTAAATATTTCTAATTTTTTGATTCAACACTTTCTCCCGCATTTTGCCAATACATTTTAGCAGAAGGCGTCTTTTATTCTTGTGCTCCTTTTAGGCCAATTAATTCAAGATTTGGTGGTAGATAAACACAACTATACGAAAGTTTTCACACCTACAATGAGAATAACATGTATAACTTAATCCATTGTATATCAGTAAATAATAGTTATTTTCTCGATTCGCATTTTGTGTTTAACAGAAATAAAATGCCATATTTGTTTGGTAATAGTTAATCCGTTTTGCGCCATGGTTTTTTCTCATCATGATTTCTCTTTTGGTACACATCATGCCAAAAACATTATTTTTTTTCGTTTTGCGTACGACACTACTTTAATTCAAGAGCTACGGAAAAGATGGTCTTATTACTAATTGAACTCTAAATCATCGTACTGAAATTATGGACCCCATTCGCACCCGGCATGCATCCTCTCTTTGAACCTTTAAAAAAAAATATAAATGGTATCAATGGTGAACCAAAGACCGGTAAAAGGTTATAAAAAAATAACATTCTGAAACCTTGACAAATTTTCTTTCTGCGTGATATTCTAAAAAAATTCTTCTGTTGAGTATGATAAAAATATCACTTAAAAAACACATCAAAAAATAAAAACACTAATTTAGCGGAATGTTTAAAAAACTGTTGCACGAAATTGGTGCCTATTTCCTGCTATTATCAAAAACACTCAAAAAACCGCAGAAAACATCGGTGTTCATGAAACTACTGATGAGGGAAATTTACGATTTAGGCGTTAATTCCTTTGGCTTGGTTTTGTTCACTTCCGTTTTTGTGGGTGCGGTAGTGGCCATCCAAATGTATAATAATTTTAATGCCAGCAGCTTCCCCATTCCGAACTCATTTATCGGCTATGCCACCAAAGTAGTTCTTATTCTGGAATTTGCGCCCACCATTATTTCGGTTATCCTTGCCGGAAAAGTAGGTTCATACATCGCTTCAAGTATTGGAACCATGCGGGTTACGGAGCAAATTGATGCCTTAGATATTATGGGCGTCAACTCTCCTAATTTCCTCATCATGCCCAAAATTATTGCCAGTGTCATCTTTAATCCTTTGCTCATCGCCATCAGCATCGTCTTCGGAATCTGGGGCGGATATCTTGCAGGGATTGCGACCGGCAACTGGAGTCAGGCCGACTATATTCGAGGAATCCAGATGTATATGCCGCAACATTTTATTTGGTATGCATTTTTCAAAACTGCTGTTTTTGCGTTTATTATTGCCACAGTTCCGGCTTATTTTGGATACAATGTAAAAGGCGGCTCCTTGGAAGTGGGACGCGCAAGTACCCAGGCAGTAGTGTGGACCATTGTAGCAATCATTATCATGAATTTACTTTTAACCCAAATGTTCCTCAGCTGATGATTGAAGTAAAAAATTTAACAAAAAGTTTTGATGACGTTCAGGTACTGAAAGGCATTTCCACTACATTTGATACAGGCAAAGTAAATCTGATCATCGGCCAAAGCGGTTCGGGCAAAACCGTATTTCTGAAAAGCTTGCTCAATGTGTACCAACCTACTTCAGGAGAAATTCTCTTTGATGGGCGAGACATCAACAAAATGTCGCGCGACGAGAAACAATCGCTTCGAAGTGAAGTAGGAACCGTCTTTCAGGGCAGCGCACTGTTCGACTCGATGACCGTGGAAGAAAACATTATGTTCCCGCTCGATATGTTTACCAATCTCACCTATCGTGAAAAGAAAAGAAGGGTTTTTGACGTAGTTGGAAGAGTTCATCTGGACAAAGCCAATCGGAAATATCCTTCGGAAATATCGGGAGGCATGCAGAAAAGGGTGGCTATTGCCCGTGCAATCGTCAACAACCCAAAATATCTTTTTTGTGACGAACCCAACTCTGGACTCGATCCTTATACCTCCAACATTATTGATGATCTGCTGCTGGAGATTACAAAAGAATACAACACCACCACCATCATCAACACCCACGATATGAACTCGGTGATGACCATTGGTGAAAAAATTGTGTATCTTCGCCACGGCATCAAAGAATGGGAAGGCAATAAAGACATCCTCATCAACGCCGGCAATAAAAACCTAATTGATTTCGTTTATTCATCAGAATTGTTCAAAGAATTACGAGAGTATTTCCTGGAAAAGAATAAAACTTCTATTACCAATATCATAACCAAACCTCCATCAGATGAAACAGATTTTTAGCTCACTTCTTCTTGTAGCCGCCATTAGCTTATCTGCACAAGTAAAGCTGGCAGCCAAAGCGAACCTTCTATTTAAAGTTGACAAGCCCACGTGGGAAAATATTACGGCAGCCCAAACCTACGGCGATAACGGAAAAAATAATGTGGGTTTCAACATGGGACTTTCTGCAAAGATCGACTTCCCCGTTACCTCTTTTTTCTTGATGCCGGAAATTTACTATACCACATACAAATCCGAATTTGATATTCCTGGACAGAACACCACGTTGGAAATAAAAAGCAATAGAATCGACATCCCTGTGTTGGTGGGATACAATGTTTTAGGTGATTTATTGGGCGTTTTTGCTGGGCCAGTGGCTTCGTACAATCTGGATAAAAATGACCAGTTTAAAGACTTTACCGAAGACACCAAAAATAAATTCCTCATCGGCTACCAATTTGGTGCACAAGTGGTTCTAAAACAGTTAATGTTTAACGCCCGTTATGAAGGAACTTTCAGTCAGGATCAACGAGATTTTATCGATAAAGTGACCAAGACCACAGTTCGGTACGACAGCAAGCCCGGGTTGTTTATCCTCGGTTTAGGTTATCAGTTTTAATGCAAGAAAAATCGAAAGTGATAGAAATCCGCAGTTAGTAAAAACTCTGCGGATTTTCGTTTTTTAAAGATTCCGATTCCTGAAGTTGTTTTTCCTGTGTCAATTTTGCGGTCTGTTTTTCCAGCTCTTCTTTATCCTTACGGAGTTGCTTTAATTCTTTTCTCTTTTGCTCTTCTTTCAGCGCAGTGCCTTTGCTGACATAGCCCACAATTCCACCAATAATCAGCCCAATGCCAATTCCGGCAAGGATTCCCATCAAGCTAATGGGTTCCACGAGTTTTACCCACGAAAACTGAGGCGAAATATAATACAGCAAAAAAGCAAGTCCCAATAAGAGAAAACCGATAAAATGTAAATTTTTCATGAGAACAGCATTTAAAAAAACCTTTCCAAATTTACATATTTTTCGGAAAGGTTGTTTTGATGATTCATTTTGCCAACATTACAATTTTCCGCCAGCGGTTTTATAATATTGTAAAGCTTTTGGCATGTGCATCTCCAGATCCGCTCTTCGGGTATCTGGATTAGGGTGAGTTGAGAGAAACTCTGGTGGTTTGTTGCCGGTGGAAGCCGCTTCCATACGTTGCCAAAACGGCTGCGCTTCCCGCGGATCGTAACCCGCCATGGCCATCAAGTAAAGCCCCATTTCGTCTGCTTCCAACTCTTGGCTTCGTCCGTACTTCAGGAGTGCCACCTGCGCACCCAGCGGATAGGCCTGCTGAAAAATCTGCGACATTTGAGAATTGCTGATGGTGCTTCCCAAAATTGCTCCGCCATACTCAGCAACCATGGCCTGCGAAATTCTTTCGTTGCCGTGTCCAGCGAGTGCGTGCGAAATTTCATGGCCAAGAACTACGGCTAAACCCGCGTCCGTTTTAGTCACCGGAATGATTCCCGAATAAACAGCAACTTTACCGCCCGGCATGCACCACGCATTAATCTGCTTATCATCAATCAGGTTAAATTCCCATTGATAATTGGTTAAATCGCCTTCTCGACCGATGGAACGATAATAATTGTTCGCGGCATTTTTAATTCGTAAACCCACATTCTGAACACTTTTAGCAGCTGTAGTTCCTTTGATCACATTGGCTTTTGAAAGTGTTTCACGGTATTGCTGCAATGCCATAGCTGCAATTTCCTGATTGTTGGCCAACTGCAAGGATTTTCTTCCGGTAATTGGGTTGGTGGTACACGCCAACATAACTGCCGCCACAGCACCCGTGGCAAATACTCTGTTTAATTTTTTCATCGTATTAATAAATTCTGTTATCGTTCGTTAAACAATTATTATTCCAAATATTTTTTTTAATTTTAACTAAGTTAAGCGTAAATCATCAAATCACAAAAAAAGATTATGAAAAATATATGGAATACGATTGGGATTTTTTTACTTCTCCTCACTTCATGCGGCTCCCAATTGAATATGGCTCCCGAAAAAGTAAATCAGTTGCTGAACAGTGGTGAATTCACCTTTATGGCCCAACGCGCCAATCCTACCAACGCTGACGTGACGAATGTTCTGAACTCGCTTCCGAATGCTTCATCGGCGAGAATCCTGAATCTCGATTACGGATATACTTTGCAAATCACAAAAGATCAGTTAGATGTAAATTTACCTTATTTCGGGAGAACATACAACCCCAGTTATGACACCTCCAAAAACAGTTTTCGTTTTACTTCAAAAAGCTTTCGGGTAACCCAAAAAGATGGTAAAAATGGGAACAAGAATTACTTTTTCACCCTGAACGACCAAAACAGTATCCGCAAAATGAATCTCGAGATTTTCAGCAACGGTAAAGCGTATCTATCGGTGGATGCTGATGACCGTCAACCGATTTCATACGACGGTTATATTATGGAAAACAATACGAAAAAGTAAGTTATTTGCCCAGGAGTTTCTCTACAAACATTTTGGCTTCAGAACTCGGATTGCCTTGCAGCTCGGTGGCATTTTCTTTATGTTGCTGAAAGTACTGTTCTGTGGATCTTTCTTCCCTTGTTTTCTGAAGTATATATTCCTGAACCCAATAATCAAATCTTTTCCCTGCCTGCAGTTGACGGGTTTGCTGAAAAGTGTTGTTATTCACTTTCAGCTGTATAAAGTCGTCTATTTTTGCATATACATCTTCCAGACCTTTGTTGTGCAAAGCCGAGCCAAGCAATACCGGAATCTTCCAACCCGCTTCCCTCGAAGGCAAAAAATGAAGCGCGCGCATCAACTCAACTTTTGTGTTTTTAGCTTTAAGCACATTGTCTTCTTCTACTTTATTAATAAAAATAACATCCACCATCTCCATGATTCCACGCTTTATTCCCTGCAATTCGTCGCCTCCGCCAACAATTTTTAACATTAAAAAAACATCTGTAATATCGGAAACAAGAACCTCGCTTTGTCCAACGCCCACGGTTTCAATCAGAATAAAATCATAGCCCGCGGCCTCGCAAATCAGCATGGTTTCGAAAGTGGTATTGGCAATTCCTCCCAAAAAACCGGAACTTGGAGAAGGCCGAATGAAAGCATCTTGCTCTCTTGCTAAATCTTCCATCCGCGTTTTATCTCCCAACACCGATCCTTTGTTCACCGACGAACTGGGATCAATCGCCAGTACGGCCACTTTTTTCCCTTTGTGCAGTGCGAGTTGCCCAAAGCGCTCAATAAAGGTAGATTTCCCCGCTCCCGGAACACCGGTAATTCCTATTCTGATAGATTTCCCAGTATGAGGAAGAATCTTCTTCAGCAGCTCTTCGGCCTGCACTTTATGCTCGGGCTTTTTACTTTCTACCAACGTGATAGCTTTAGCCAGCAAACGCTTATTGCCAGACAGTATTCCATCAATTAGTTCTTCTGTAGCGAGGGTTTTCATTCATCCAAAAATACAACACTTTTACGAGATTTGCTAGTGACCACTTCATCTATGGGTTATAAAATACAACTGTTTTCTTTCTTTAAGTATCCTTTTCGTACTTAGTTTTGGGATCACCTCTGAAAACGCAATGCATGTTCAGATTTTTCTTTAATTTTGAAAAGAATAAAACATCAAAAATTATGAAATCTGTACCTCTCTTTGCCATGTTTGGAATTACGTTAATTATTTCGTGCACTCCAAAAACCGTCCCGGCAGCAGCCACCAAAACAATTACTGCTGAATACCTTGCCCAGGGAAAAACCATCTATGATAATGCTTGCAAGAAATGTCATGATTTACCGGATCCAAAAGATCACTCTGCACAAGATTGGGTGGGAATCATGAATTCGATGGCGCCCAAATCTAACCTCACGGATCAGCAGCATGAAATGGTTTACGACTATATCGTGTCTGCCATTAAAGAATAAAATGCTCATTAAACCCAACATTTCTTGGTCCGATTTTGAGAAGATCGATATGCGCAGCGGAACCATCATTGCAGTGCAAGATTTTCCGAAAGCCAAAAATCCATCTTACATTTTGGAGATTGATTTTGGCGAATTGGGCATTAAAAAATCATCAGCGCAAATAACCACCTTATACACCAAAGATGATTTGGTGGGCCGACAGATTATTGCAGTAGTTAATTTTCCTAAAAAGCAGATTGCCAATTTCTTCAGCGAATGTCTTGTTTTGGGCATTTATGGCGATAACAAGGAGGTCACGCTTTTGACTCCGTCTTTTGCAGTAAAAAACGGTAAGCATGTGGGATAAAGTACTCTATTCTGTATTTTTTAAAATTAAACAGTCATGTTACAAAATGTTCCGTTAGAAAAAGTCCTTTTTTTAGACATTGAAACCGTACCTCAATATGGTGACTGGTCCGAAATGGACGAAGCACAGCAAAAACTATGGGATAAAAAAACCAAGCTGCAGCGTAAAGAAGAGTTCAGCGCGGAAGAATTCTATAACGAAAGAGGCGGAATTATGGCAGAATTCGGAAAAATCATTTGTATTTCGGTAGGCCTTTTAGACAAAAGCAACAAACTGAAAATCAAAAGTTTTTACGGGGACGATGAAAAAAAACTGCTGGAAGAGTTTGGGGAAATCTTCAACAGTCCCAAACTTCGCGAAGGAATTTTGTGCGCACACAACGGTAAAGAATTTGATTTCCCATGGATTGCACGGCGCTTTCTTATCAATGGCATGCAGCCCCCAAAACCTTTTCAGCTGTTCGGAAAAAAACCATGGGAAATTCCTCATCTCGACACCATGGAACTTTGGAAATTTGGCGATTATAAATCGTATGTTTCGTTGGAGTTGCTTGCGCATGTCTTCGGAATACCCACACCAAAAGACGATATCGACGGTTCGATGGTGGCTTCCATGTACTGGGTTGAAAAAGACTTATTTAGAATTGTTCAATATTGTGAAAAAGATGTCTTAACTTTGGCAAATATTTTTCGGCGCATGAGGCAGGAAGATATTTTAGAAAAACTCGATGCATAAGAAAGAAAACGATAGCAATTTAATGAATTGTTTTCTTCCTCAAAAAAAATAAAAAATTGCCATTGAGAAGATGAGTAGCAACTATTACTGAGCAAATAAATATGAAGTTTACCGACGACCAAATTGCCGACATTGGCGAAGAGATTATCCGAGTACTGAAAACCATTTATGATCCCGAAATTCCTGTAGACATTTACGAACTGGGGCTCATTTATGATGTGCAAATTTCGGATGAAGCGGCGGTGAAGATCATTATGACCCTCACCTCGCCCAACTGTCCTGTTGCGGAGAGTTTACCGGCAGAAGTACGCGAAAAAGTAACCGCTGTGGAAAACGTGAAGGAAGTGGAGCTAGAACTTACCTTTGAACCCACTTGGAACAAAGATATGATGAGTGAAGAAGCCCGATTCGAACTCGGGATGATCTAAAAAAACTGCCGGTTTCTTAAGCCGGCAGTTACTTTCATTAATGAGGATATTCAAACAGTACCGTGGTTTGAATATTCGGGTTAATTGACAAAGCCACCGGACAGTTCATTGCGGTTTCTTCAATAAATTTCTTTTCCTCGTCGGTATAATTTTGGGGGAACCGTATAATACAGAAAATGGTTCCTATTCTTTTGGGCTCCGGATATGTTGATTTTTTCAGCTCGCATGTGGCACCCGTAATATCAATACCTCGTGGTTTGCCCAGCACTGCAATGGCCATGAGCATCGACTGCCCATAAGAAATTCCAAAAATATCGGATGGCGAAAAATACTCGGAGGTTCCACCTTCCCGCAGCGGCGCGCAAGTAATTATTTCTGCTCCAGATTTTTCGTGTTCTGAAACGATTTTAAAATCACCAACATAAGTAAGGGTTGAAGTCATAGTTTAGTTTATTTGTGGATAAAGATAAGAAACTTTTTATATCGATTTGTATTCAAACTTACTGATTATTTTCATTATTCGAAATAAAAACTAACATTTTTCTTCAAATCGGCACTTAGCGATAATGCAACTGGACAATTCATCGCCGTGTATTTTATAAATTCCTGATCATCTGCCGAAAACTCCCCATTAAAGTAAAGATTGATCACAATTTCACCAATCTTCCTTGGTGAAGGCGTCATATTTTTCTGCACCTCGGCATACGCACCGTCAATGGAAATCCCTTTGTTCTTCCCCAAGATGGCAATGGTGGTGAGCATGCATTGGGCCAAAGAAGTTGCACAAAGATCGGTAGGAGAAAATGCTTCTCCTTTACCATGATTATCGGTAGGCGCATCGGTAAGAATAACGGACCCAGATTGCAGGTGTTCGGATTCGCAACGTAAATCGCCGCTGTAAATTACTTTCGAAGTCATAAAATAAAAAGGTTTTAAAAATGAAAAATAGCTTTGGCTTTATTGTAAGCGCTTTCGAAATTAAGCAAATTCAATCGATTTTCAATTTTTTCACTCGCCATAAAATTAATTACCTGTTCCGTAGGCATATTCCCCACCAAATCATCTTTTGCCATAGGGCAACCACCAATTCCCTTGATGGCCGAATCGAAACGACGACAACCTTTGCTGTATGCCGCTTTTAGTTTTGCATAAGAATCTTCATAGCGGTTATGAAAATGTGCACCAAAATGAATATCGGGATACTTCGGCGGAATTTTTTCGAAAAGAAGTTCAATTTGTGGCACCGTTCCCGTACCCGTGGTGTCGGAAAGTAAAATGTTCTTAATTCCTATTTCGCTGAAACGCTGCGCCCAAAAATCAACATCTTCCCACTTCCACATTTCACCATAAGGATTTCCAAAAGCCATTGAAAAATAGACGTTCAGTACACGCCCGTCCGATGCCAGCAGATCATTGATGCGCACAATATCATTAAACGCCTCTTCCCTGCTTTTATTGGTGTTTCGATGCTGAAAAGTTTCCGATATTGAGAAAGGAAAACCAAGAATATCCACCTGCTGATGGTGAAGCGCTTTCTGTGCACCTCGATAATTGGCAACAATAACCGAAAGCTTGGTGCTCGAAAGACCTTTATCAATTTCGTCGATTACCGTGCCGGAATCTGCCATTTGAGGAATACTCTTTGGCGACACAAAACTACCACAATCTAGCACATCGAAACCAACCTCCATCAACGAATTGATATAGTCTATTTTCTTCTGAGTGGGGATCATTTCACCCCATCCTTGCATGGCATCTCTGGAACATTCGGTAAGAAACATTTTTGGCTGATTTGATTTTCGTAAAGATAATAAAATTGCTGAAAGACAAAAGACTCGTTTTATCGAAACGATAGTCGCAAGTTATTCCCCATGCTGCTTTCTGCTTGCATTTAAAAACCTTAACTTTGTTAAAAATAACAGATTCATTATGACAACCATAGATTTTAATCTGGAATGGAAACTCAAACTCCAGAACCGATTCATTACTTATGCGAAAATTTATTCAACCAGTGATCCTGAGAGTGAAACTACGCCATCTACCGAGCGCCAATGGAATATTGCCAACTATATTTTTGAGGAGCTGAACGCACTTGGCTTAAGCGACGTCTCAATCGATGAAAACGGTTATATCTACGCCTACCTGCCTTCAAACCTTGAACAGGACGATGAACCTACTGTTGGATTTATCGCTCATTATGACACCTCGCCCGATTTTAGCGGAGAGAATGTAAATCCTCAGATTTGGGATGATTATCATGGCGGCGATTTGGTGCTTAACCAGCAAACCGGATTCACACTTTCGCCATCAAAGTTTGAAAGTTTAAAAGATTATGTAGGCAAAACCCTCATCACAACGGATGGAACAACCCTTCTTGGTGCAGACGATAAAGCGGGTGTTGCGGAGATTGTAACAGCTGCGGAATTTCTGCTGGCACACCCTGAAATTAAACACAGCCGAATCGCCATTGGTTTTACCCCGGATGAAGAAATCGGAAGAGGAGCCCATAAATTTGATGTTGAAAAGTTTGGTGCAAAATGGGCCTACACGATGGATGGTGGCGAAGTAGGCGAACTGGAATATGAAAATTTCAATGCGGCCGGAGCAGTGGTAAAAATTCATGGGCTCAGCGTACACCCCGGTTATGCTTATGGCAAGATGATTAACGCTGCATTGCTGGCTGCCGAATTTGTCAGGATGCTTCCCGAGCATGAAACGCCTTCTACCACCAAGTCGTTTGAAGGATTCTACCATTTAACCGATTTAAAAGCAGATGTTTCGGAGGCGAAAATCCAGTATATCATTCGGGATCACGATCATGAAAAATTTGAACAAAGGAAAAAATTCATCACCGAGAAGGTTGCAGAGTTCAACAAAAAACATGGTGAAGGTACCGCAGAAATTGAAGTGAAAGAGCAGTACCGCAACATGAAGCAGCAATTTGAAGGCAAGATGCACATTATCGACATTGCCGAACAGGCGATGAAAGATGCCAACATAGAACCCAAAATCAAGGCCATTCGCGGAGGTACCGACGGCGCTCAACTTTCGTACATGGGTTTACCCTGTCCTAATATTTTTGCCGGCGGCATCAACTTCCATGGACCCTACGAATATGTGGCTTTAGAATCAATGGAAAAAGCGGTGAAAGTAATTATTAATATTGCCAAAGCCGTTAAGAAAAAATAAACCTGTATGATTTTTCATCAGCAACCATCGGATAATTTCCGGTGGTTTTTTTCTTTTCATTGATTAAATATCCAGAAAATAGGGGGCCACAGATTTACTTAATCAAGATGAAGCTCGTGCTCGATTTCTTCAAGCGATTTTCCTTTCGTTTCGGGAATATAACGAAGAACGAAGAAGTAAGAAAAAACACCAAATATGGCAAACAAACCAAACAAAAACTCAACACCAAGCACTGCAATAATGCCCGGTGAAAACTGAATAATGAGAAAAGAAAAAGCCCAGCTCATGGCTGTGGAAAAAGACATGGCCGTGCTTCGAATTCGTTGGGATAAATTTCTGATATCACCACCCACATGATAGGCGACCAAGTGGCAGCAAAAAATGCAATATAAGCAAATAGCGCTAATGACATGCCAATTCCTTCCATTTTAAAAACGGTGGCAATCACCAAATAAAGTAACGCCAATGTTGAACCTACGGAACCGATTAAAAGTAATTTTTTTCGCCCTAACCAATCTACAAAACCCAAAGCTACAACGGTAAAAACAACATTGACTACTCCGATGATAATAGATTGCATAAAAGGATCTGTTGCAGAACCCATCTGTTTGAATAAAACCGGCGCATAATTGACCACGGCATTAATGCCCATTATCTGTTGAAGCACAGCTAACAACGTACCCAGCAGAACAACTTTCCCTATGTTTCCACGGAAAATATCAGAGAAAACAACCTTCTCCTCAGCACTTGCTTCTGTGAAAGAAGTTTGCAGTGCATTATATTCTTTTCGTCCGTCTTTTTTGCCCATCATCCAATAAAGTACGTCCCGGGCTTTTGCTTTAAGCCCCTTTGCCATAAGCCACCGTGGGCTATGAGGCAGTATAAACAAAGCAAGCAAAAGAAAAACGATACTAAAAACAAAAGGTACAGCCAACATATAGTGCCACGCCACTGCGGGTGCCAATCTTTCTTTGAAATAAAAATTAATGAGATAAGCAAACAGAATCCCGATCGTAATGGCAAATTGATTAAAGGAAACCAATGTTCCGCGCTTGTCGGAGGGCGAAATTTCTGAAATGTACATAGGCGAAACCACCGATACCGCCCCTACCACTAATCCCGAAATAAAGCGCAATACAATAACCCAGACAATGGATTGTGCATAAAAAAGCCCCAGCGAAGTAAGCGCCATGATGATGGCACTCAAAATGAAAACGCCACGCCGGCTGATGATGTCTGCAAGTTGACCCACAAAAAAAGAACCCACCAAACAGCCCAGTGTAAGAATGCTTACTGCTAAACCGATACTATTACTGGAAAGCCCAAAAATTTGCTGAATACTGTCAACGCATCCAGAGATTCCAGCCATGTTCAGACCATATAAAAGTCCTCCATTGGCAGCGATAAAAGTAATAAGGTAAATTTTTTTGTTGTCCATATCATCAACATTGATGGATCAAAGTTAGGAAAAGTTTTGATAAATGAGTTTGACGCATCATGGAAAGATCTTAGGAGCGTAAGCGGGAAATTGAACGCCTCAGCATAAATTATCAATAAAAAAACCACCGAAAATTTCGGTGGTTTTGCTCCTCTTCTTGGGCTCGAACCAAGGACCCTCTGATTAACAGTCAGATGCTCTAACCAACTGAGCTAAAGAGGAAGATTACTTTTGCTTTTAGCGTGTGCAAATATAAAAACTTTTTTACTACTGCCAAAATAATTTAAGAAAATTTCTAAAATTTTCCGGTAATCCATTTTACAATGTCGCTACCAAAGATCAAAACCATTAAACCTAATAGAAAAATCACCCCGATCATCTGTGCATTTTCGAGAACTTTTTGAGGCACTGGTTTTCCTGTAATCATTTCCCATAGCGTAAACATAACATGTCCGCCATCTAATCCCGGAATCGGTATAAGGTTGAGGAAAGCCAACCATACTGAAAACATGGCGGTGAAACTCCAGAAAAACTCCCAATTGATGGTTTCGGGCATTTGCTTGATAATCCCAATAGGCCCAGCTACTTTTTTATAACCTTCTGTTTTGGTATTGAAGATAATTTTGAACTGCTTCACCTGCATCGTTAACACATCAATGGTTCTTTGAAAACCCCGTGGAATGGATTCGAGAAAAGTATAGCTCTTTACGACTTGTGTTTTCTCAAACTCCTTCTGAGCGACAGAGGTATCGGTAGTAAAGCCAAGTTTCCCCTGTGGATCAACTTTTACCTCAATTTTCTGAGGAACATGATTTCTTTGGATATCCAAGGTAATATTCTGATTCTTATACCGAGCGAGTTCCTTTGAAAACTGGTCGAAAAATGCAACAGGTTTTCCATTGACACCCGTAATTTCATCGCCCTTAATCAACCCTGCCGCTTTTGCATTACCAGTAGGTGTTAAGCTGTCGATAACAGTCGGAAAACGTGGTGCAAAATAAGCCTTGGCTTCCCTTTGCGCTAAAACCTCAGCAACGCCATCTTCATTGACAGGAAAGGTAACTTCTTTACCGTCTCTCATCACCGTTACATTATTGGCAAATAACATGTTAACCGTAGAGGTTTCCATTCTTTCCGCTGGCTTTCCGTCGATTTTTAAAATTCGGTCTCCGGTGTGAAGCCCCATTTTCTTTCCAGCGTCGGTTACCGCAATACCATTTTCGAATTTGGCATTATCATGAAAGGTTTCTCCTTTGAAGTAACTTAGACACGAATAGATGAGCCAAGCCAAAAAGAAATTGACGGTGACACCACCCATCATGATAATCAACCTTTGCCATGCCGGCTTACTGCGAAATTCCCACGGCTCTGCAGGTTTTTTCAACTGTTCGGTATCCATACTTTCGTCCACCATTCCGGCAATTTTTACATAGCCCCCGAAAGGTAACCATCCAATACCGTATTCGGTTCCGCCTATTTTTTTCTTAACAATAGAGAACCATGGATCGAAGAAAAGATAGAACTTTTCTACTTTTGTTTTAAATAGTTTTGCGGGAATAAAATGCCCGAGTTCATGAAGAATAACAAGGATTGATATGCTTAGTATAAACTGAAATAACTGTATTAATGTCATTGATTTATAAATATTTTTTTACAATTGGCAAAGATAGTAATTATCAAAAGCATGCCAAAGAAAAAAGGCCCTCATTACTGAAAGCCCTTTTACCTTTTTTGGCTGATTTTACAGTGTAAATTTAAATCCCAAGCCAAATCTGCCAACATTGTTGCCTCCACCATCGGAGAGAAAAAACTTAGGACGCCAATCTGCAGAAATAGCCAATGGTGCCCCATGAATTTTAAAATCTAAACCTATTGCCGGTGTGATGTAAAATGAGTTTCCGCCCCCTTTGTTCGCGAACGCAATTCCCGGGCCTGCTCCTACATACCAATTCAGCCCTTTTGCTCCGCCTAGTGGCGCATTATACTGGTACAATGCCTGTACCGCTGTAGAGCCGTTACCAAAAAGAATGTCGAATTCACCCGCACCGTTACGGGTAAAGAAATGTTTCACGTGTGGGCCCACAAAAGTACCACCATCTCCTACATCAATCATCAGTCCTAACCCCGTTTTGTACGATTGCGCACTGGTCTCTGTTGTTCCCAAGAACATTGCGGATGCGAATAACGCCGCAGAAAGTAACTTTTTCATAATAATTTATTTTAATTAATGTGATATGTTTGAGCAGGCTTGGTAGCCATTACAAATTGATTGAAACACCCAAGCTTCCGTTATTTCCGGCTTCAATAAATGCTCCAAATTTGTCTGTAAAGAAATAGCGAACGCCCAAATGTGCACCCAATCCAAATGTATTACCCAAAACACCAACATCTAATCCAGGATAAATATCCCATTGTTCCGGCAGGTTGACTAAATTTTGAAGATGAGCATTCACCCGTCCAAAAATGAAAAAATTGTTGTTTTTATCATCTTTACTGTTCGAATTAAAATAAAAATTGGCCCCGCCTCCTACAGAAAACAGATCAGAGAGTCCGTAATCATAAGTACCCGTTAATCCCGTTCCGTTTCCCCATGCACTTAAACCTACCTGAACTTTTTGATCGCCAGATCCACTCCACGCCTGCGCATTTACCATCACTACCGAAGACAAAATGCCTAATACAAAAATGATTTTTTTCATAAATTTTTTTAGATTATTTTTTTCACAACAAAAACAAGACCATATTCTGTGATTTGAAGGTGTTGCTTATCTCAAAAAAAAATCGCAACATTACTTACCCATTTATTACACTTCGAAACAATGAAAATAGCAGCCCTAAATCAAGACATTATCTGGAAAGATCCCAAAACTAATTTTGCTCTTATTGATAAACAACTAACGGAAGTACAGGCAGATTTATTTCTATTGCCTGAAATGTTTACCACCGGTTTTTGCATGGAACCTGAAAAAATTGCGGATCAACACGAAGAAACACTGCTTTGGATGAAGTCTTTTGCAGCACAAAAAAAAGTGGCAATTGCGGGAAGTGTGGCCGTAGCTGAAGAAGGTCATTACTACAATCGTTTCTATTTTGTGAAGCCCGATGGCAACCATCAGTATTATGACAAAGGGCATCTTTTCTCCTACTCTGGTGAAGACCGTGTTTATACATCAGGCAAAAAGAGGATGATTGTGAGCTATAACGGCTGGAAAATTTTGCTGCAAGTTTGCTATGACCTTAGATTTCCTGTATTCTCAAGAAACAATGCGGACTATGATGCTATTTTGTATGTGGCAAACTGGCCGAATTCCAGGATTGATGCATGGCAGACACTGCTTAAAGCAAGGGCCATAGAAAACCAATGTTATGTTTTCGGGGTAAATCGAATTGGTTCGGATGATAATCATCTTCAATATCCGGAAAGTACATACTGCTTTTTCGCAGATGGCAGCGTTGTTTCAACCACGAAAGGCGTCATTGTATCAGCAGAATGGAATGCTGAAAAACTGCTGAACTTTCGCACCAAATTCAGTTTTCTAAATGACCGTGATTGTTTTGAAATTACTGATTAGCTATAGCTTTTAAGCAAATTTGTAAGCGTATTGACGTCATGAACGCCACTTTCTTTCCAAAGCAACTGTCCTTCTTTGAAAACGGCCAGCGTAGGAACACCTCGTACACCATACTCAGCAGCAATGGCCGGGTATTGATCGACATCAATTTTAACAATTCTTGCCGTGTCACCAATATTTTCTTTAACAGTAGTCAACACAGATGATTGCACCTTGCACGGACCACACCAGGTGGCAAAAAAATCAATTAAAACAGGTCGGTCAGAATTGATAAGTTCTTTGAATTTTTGTGACATTGTAAAAATTTTAAAAGATATTGTTAAAGCAAACGCAAAAAATGAACCGCTGTCTATTTTTCAGCTGAATGATCGACTGGCGATATACTGCAACTTCCTGCCGCACAACCCAACCGAAATACTGCCATCACCACAAAGTAAAGCCCAAAGGGAATCATCCACCAAGTTTGGTCGTTAACCGCCACCAGAATGAAAAAGAGACCGCCGATTAAATAGGCGAATCGGCGCAAGTCCCAAGTTTTGAAATAATTGATCATTTTTTCAATTCATTAATCGGAAGGAAAAACCTTCACATTTTTTCTTTCAATTTCCCCGATTGCTCAAACATCGAGAATAGCAAATAACCCATTATCATACCGTAAACAGATGAGTTGATGGGCTTTGAAGTAATGGCACAACTTCCGCTATTGCAGCCAATGAAATGATAATAGGCGTATCCCAAAATGCCACCAACCACCACGCCAACAATTCTCAACTTGTACTTTTCTATAAAAATTTTCGTCTTGCTCATCTATCTCTTTTCTTTTTGATGTTGAATAGCCGTCACATTATCCATGGTTTTACCGAAATAGACATTTTTTATTCCTTTACTTGTAAGAAAATCTAATGCTTTTTTCGATTGCACGCCACGGTTGCAATATAGAACGGTTTGTTTCTGTTTCCTAAAAAAATCAAGGTGATCACCAATCTCGGCCAAAGGAATATTCACTCCATGCTGCACGGTGCTCTTCTCGAACTGTTCGGGAACCCGCACATCCACCAAGGTAGTTTGCGGATCATTCACGATGGTGGTGAGATCTGGTTTTGCAGTAGCGAGCTGCGAGCTGCTTGCTTTACACGACGAAAGCGAAACAACAAAACCCATCATTAAAAGAAGTAAACGCATGCATTACATTTTTTTACTTTGACAAACAAAATTGCTTTTAGGGACCGATGTTTCTTTAATTTTATT
Source organism: Chryseobacterium sp. 39-10 (assembly GCA_001898255.1). Classification (GTDB taxonomy): domain Bacteria; phylum Bacteroidota; class Bacteroidia; order Flavobacteriales; family Weeksellaceae; genus Kaistella. Next base: position 141,952 of record MKTK01000010.1, read on the forward strand.
AAATCCACCATCAACCTCAGAAAAGTTACGAATTCCTCTTGAGTTCAGGATACTTGCAGCAATCATGCTTCGGTAACCACCGGCACAGTGAATGTAGAAATGCTGACCGTTGCTCAACTCATTTGCCCATTCATTAATATCAGCAAGAGGCCGTGATAGCGCGTCTTTTACATGTGCAGCATTGTATTCGGAGTCTTTGCGTACATCGATCACTTCGCTATTTTCATTATATTTTGATGCAAATTCGTCTGCCGTAATGCGATCGATATGATCAATTTCTTTGCCTGCATTCTTCCAAGCATTAAAGCCACCATTGAGATAGCCAATAACATGATCGAAACCAACACGCGACAATCTGGTAATTGCTTCTTCTTCCGTTCCCTCATCGGTCACCAGAAGGATAGGTTGCTTTACATCAACAATCATGGCGCCCACCCACGGTGCGAAATCACCTTTCAAACCAATGTTAATAGAGTTAGGAACAAAACCTTTGCTAAAATCTGCTGCATTTCTTGTATCGAGAATCAGGCAACCGTTTTCTTCTGCCACCGTTTCAAAATCGTCCACATTAATCGGCTGATTGCCATTCTTCAGCACATTCTCAAAATTATCGTAGCCGGATTTATTGAGTGCTACATTCATCCCAAAGTACTTTGGTGGTGCAGAAAGCCCGTCCAATACTTCTCTGACGAACGATGCTTTATCGGGCTGATTAAGTGCATAATTGGTTTTCTTTTGATTCCCAAGCGTATCCACAGTCTCCTTCTGCATGTTTTTTCCACAGGCCGAACCTGCTCCGTGCGCCGGATAAACAATAATATCATCAGCCAGAGGAAGAATTCTATTCTGTAGACTGTCATAAAGAATACCAGCGAGTTGCTCCTGGGTCATGTTCGCCGCTTTCTGAGCCAAATCTGGACGGCCTACATCGCCAAGAAACAAAGTATCTCCGCTAAAGATGGCTGTCTCTTTTCCGTTTTCATCCATGAGCAAATAAGTGGAGCTCTCCATGGTATGACCTGGTGTGTGCAGCACTTTAATCTTTACCTGACCAATATCAAAGATTTGATTATCTTCTGCGATTATGGCATCAAATTCGGGTTTCGCGGTGGGTCCATAAACAATCTGCGCGCCGGTTTGTTTTGCCAAATCCACATGTCCTGACACAAAATCTGCATGAAAATGGGTCTCGAAAATGTATTTAAGTTTCACGCCGTCTTTTTCCAGCCGATCCATGTACGGTTTTGTCTCACGTAGCGGATCAATAATGGCTGCTTCTTTGCCGGAAACGATATAATACGCTCCCTGCGCAAGGCAACCGGTATATATTTGTTCTATTTTCATCGTAATTATTGGTTTAAACCGATGGCTCGGCATACGTTATTACTGCTTTTTTTAATCCAAACGATTGGTTGTAACTATGGATGAGTACTTCCTTCTGAATTTTCTTACAGGACTTACTCGGCTTTTCTGTATTGCACTGGTTGACCTGTTTTACCAGAAAGTTTTCCGCCGGCTCCGTCATCGGTCATCTCCCACATCAACTCTTCGCTAGTAAATATCGGATTTCCTGTAACGCTTGTTGTTTTAGCGGAAAGCTTCTTCTCCTCTTGCCCTGATTTTTTAATTTTTACGGCCACCTTATCACCTTCTGCAAAGTAAATGACGGTAATTTCTTCCCCGGCTTCGTTTTTCAGCACCTGAGGTTTTTGCTCCAAACTTACTTCTTCAGATTTCACTTCTGCAATTTTGTCGTCTTGTTTGGTTTGTTGGTGATCTTTACAGGCATTTAGAAAGAATACCGATAAAATAATGATCATTACATTTTTCATATTATGAATGTATTGAGGTTAATATAATTTCTTTAACAATAATAAAAAGACCCATTACAAGTACAATGTACCCAAATATGGGCTTCAGTCTGCGGATGTCGATCTTTTTGGAAACCGACAATCCTATAAAAATTCCGATCATCGACAAGAATGCGATGGCGCCGTGGCAGTAACCGCTTCAAAGCCGAAAGTATACGCAAATACCGGCACCCCCAATATGCTGCCTCCTCCGCCAATAAGCTCCATGAAAAAACCAATGATAATTGCCGAAAAGTATCCCAGTGTCTCCATAAATTTTCAGCAAAAATAATCCATAAGTTGTTTAATTATTGTAACCAAAGTTACATATAAAAATAGAATGCTGCTAAGCCAGCTGTATCCCACTCAATGAATGCAATAAAATGGCCACCCATTTTCCCTAATTGAATTAAAAATTAACATTAATATTCAGATAAAAATTACGCCCGGGGCGAGGAATTTTATTCCAGTCCGAATAGGTGGTATACAACTTATCGAAAATGTTTTCCACTCCAATTTTGGTTAACAACTTCATTCCATTAAAACCAAACTGATAACCTATATTGGCATTAAAAACCGCAAAAGCAGACGTTTCCGATTCGCCATATTCAGCAGCAAAATCATTATATTTTGAATTTCCCATCGCAGAAACCTCGGCCGACAATTTGTTCCTGTGAAACAACAGCGACGAACGGTAACTGAACGGACTCATGAACGGAAGATTCTTTTTTTCAAAATCTTTTCCACGAGCGTACTTCAATTGGTTCGTCCATTCCAGAAACTGCAATAATTTAACCTTCGTCGTTAAGCTCGCATCAAAAATAGTAGCAAAATCAAGTGCTTCGTACTGTTTCACACCATGAGCACCAATAGTCATAGGTACCAAACCACCGAGCACCTTCCCAACGATATAATCGCTGATATGGAAATAACTCGCCGATAAATCAGCCGAAAATCCTTCGCTTTTTAACCCCGCAAAAGCATTCAGCTCAATAGATGATTCATTCTTAAGATGAGGATTACCTATATAATCGTACTTCTCAAAACTATTAAACAAATAAAAGCCATAACCTTCCGACACCGAAGGTGCACGATCGCTAAAACCACCTCCAAAACCGAATGTTAACTGTTTGCCTTCGAACCTATATTTTGCGGCAACACTCTTCAGTAAACGATTTTTCTGCGCCGCCATTTCCGGATAAAAAATCTGCAAACTATTTAAGCCAAAATCGCTTTCTACTTTGTTGGAATGGAACCCTAACGAACCTGACAGCTGCAGCGAAGATTTTGAACTCAGCAAAAAATGATCTTCCAAATAAACACCCTGAAAAAGGGTGCGCACTTGCGGCCAGGTGTACATAAACATCAGCTTTTCTGCAGAATTAGCCGGATACATCGTCATCTCCGCCGTGGAGAGATTTGAAAAGCCATTCAAGTTGAACTTAAAATGATGATCGGGCAATTCAGCTGTGAGTTGTGAATAATACCCGTATGTTTTGCTCCAGCCAGGCATATCCATGTGAATAGGCACTGATGGTCGCTGGGTATCGTCCATTCTGTGGGTAATATTGTTGTAATAAATTTTGGTTTCCCAGCCCGTTAAATAATCAGAAACAGGAACAAGGCGATATTTCAACGATCCTATGAATGCTTCTGCAAGAGAGACATCCATAGGTAAAGCGGGGTAGCCCACGTTGGTCGCTTTATCGTAAATTAACGAAGTTTCTACCCATTGATTGCTGCCCAATTTCAAACCAGCGTTTCCTGAAAGATTAATCTTTTTATACTGAGAAAACGGCACTTCGGTATGGTTGCCTGCAAAATAATTTTCCGCAGAACGCGACATGCCACTTACATCAGCATAGAAAACAGGAGATTTATACGCGGCAGACCCACCATAAATTTTCTGCTGATTAACGCTTTCAAAACCACTGTTGAGTGCAAAATCCCATTTTTGGGGGCCAAATTCACCCAATTTTCTTCTCAAGTTAATGGCTCCACCGATGGTATTTCCATGCTCACTTCCCTGTGCACCTGAAACAATTTCCGCCTCAGATAAATTTGATACTTCCACATAAGAAGTCACAGGATCCATTTTGTCTGTACACGCGCCAAAAATCCTCATCCCGTCAATGGTGACGACGGTTCGTTCCGTTGGCATGTTATTCAGCAGTGGTTCCCATGCGTAAGAGCCACGCTTAATCATCTCTATTTTTGAAGATTTTTGAAGGTACTCATCAATCGAGCTTAGCGGTTTCGATTCTTTTGCGGAAACGGCATGCCCGCCGATCACCACCACCTCCTGAATATTATGGACATTCAGGGAATCAGCGTCGATTTGTTGCGCGAAAGCTCCCACGGAGATGATGCTGCACATCAATACGAATTTCTTTCTCATGAGGTTTGATGATAAATGATTTAAGTTGACTGAATTTTGTTTTTTCAAAACAATTTCCATTGAACAAGATTAAAATTCAAGCTCAAAGAAAATACTCGATGCCGGATTATCGGTGGTCACCGGTTCGCCTTTCAGTAAACTACCGCTGGCATTCAGCAACTGAAGATTGATTTTCCAATAACCCGTCATGGTTAAGGATAGTTTACCGGTGTACAATTTACCGGGTGCAGCTTGCTTAGCATCAATATTATTTGGTGAACTGTGGTTTCCCATTCCCGGCATTCTGGGATCGATTTTAACGGTGAAACCATCTACAACAGAAAATGTATTCATGTCTTCCGTTTTCCAAACGCCCACTTTTAAATCATTCACCGCCACGGCAGGGGATTGCGGCTCCACATACGCCATTACATACCTCACATTATCGGATCCTAAGAAAGAGGTCACTCGTCTTTTCGCTGATTCTGGAACATCAATCGCAGTAGTTGCTGAAAACGAGGTTCCGTTGATTGTATAATTGATCTGCAAATCCCAATATTCGGAGTTATTCTGTGCCATTTGAAAAACCAGATAGCCGGAGTAAAGCGTACCGTCGGGTTGATCTTTGGTAATTGCAGATTTTGGACAAGAATGCGACATGGACATCATGTGCATCAAAGGGTTCCAACTCAAGGTTGCATTCTTTTCATATTGCCCGGTAGCTGTATTCTTAATCCGTATTTTCAAGTCGTTGTACCCTAATTGTGTTGTGCCGGAAACTGAATACAGTTCTAGGGTATGGGTACTGTTGGAGAATTCTTTAATTTTTTTAAGACCATCGAGCTCGTTGGTGACTGGAGCGACAGCATCGTCTGATGTTCTGCAGGAATGCAGGAGTAAAGCCATTGCAAAAAATGCAATGATTACAGGAATTGAAAATTTCATTTTTTTTAATTTTAAATCAAAGGGATGAGATTCCGAAAGAATGCATTCGAAATACTTTTTTTGTGCACTATGCACGCGTAAAAAACTGAAATTTATCCCTGTGGCGGATCCGGAAGCACGTCTGCGAAACCAGCGGAAGTTTCATGAATCATTGTGAAGAAAAGAGGTTGATCGCTTAAAACAAATACCGTCGCACCATCTTTTACTTCCCAGGTTGTATGCGGCAGCATATTAAAATCAAAACTATACTTCTGCAGCTTAAATGGTGAATTGCTTTTTTCGCTTTCCTTCTTCATGCCACATTTTCCGTGGCAATTCATTTCCGGTTTCGATTTATTCACGCAATGCAATTCATAATAAGCCGTGTTGATCTTGTAGTCGACCAACAGCAGCGTATTCTGGAAACTCGCCATGAATATAATTGCCGATAAAAGGGTAAGAAAAAAACTTTTCATTGAACGTATCAAATTTAAGACTTTTTTATCCTAATTAAAAATGATTTTAATCACCATAAGAAAAGCAAAATTTTATTCAAATATACAGCAATCCTCCAATATTTTTTATCTTTATCGTTTGAAACAAACAGCGAACAATGGCAGATCAAGAAAAATTTATTCAGGAACTCTCTACACGATACACGCCAAAAGGCGAATTTATCACCTTGGGAAAGGGAATGTTGGATGGCGAGGTAGTTACCCAAGTGGATGTTACCATTCCTCTAAAAACAATTAACCGCCACGGTTTAATTGCGGGGGCTACAGGAACCGGGAAAACCAAAACGCTGCAGGTTTTTGCGGAGCAGCTCTCCAAAGCCGGAGTTCCATCGCTGGTGTTAGATATAAAAGGAGATTTTTCCGGTATTGCTGAACCCGGCACCAACAATGCGATTATCCAGGAGCGATATGCCAAAACGGGCTTTAGTTTTCAGCCCCAATCCTTCCCTGTGGAACTGATGTCGATCTCCGGCGAAAAAGGAGTGAAACTTCGGGCAACGGTAACAGAGTTCGGACCCGTTCTTTTGGGGAAAATCCTTGAGCTTAATGATACGCAGCAAAGTATTTTGTCTATCGTTTTTAAATACTGCGATGACAAAGGATTGCCACTTATCGACCTTGACGACCTGAAAAAAGTTTTACAATACGTCACCGATCCAAAGGGAGGCAAAGACGAACTTTCGCAAAATTACGGAAACATTGCACCTGCTTCTTTTGGAGCCATTCTGAGGTCCATTGTGGCATTGGAGCAACAAGGCGCTGCGCAGTTTTTTGGCGAGCCCAGTTTTGATGTTTTTGATTTAGTGAAAAAAAGTGGCGAGAAAGGAGTGGTGAATATTCTGCGTGTAGATAATATCCAAAATAAACCACAATTGTTTTCAACCTTCATGCTTTCGCTTTTTGCGGAGATTTACCTTACCTTTCCGGAAGAAGGCGATTCGGGCAAACCCAAACTTGTTCTGTTCATTGACGAGGCACATCTTATTTTTAATGAAGCATCTAAAGCACTCCTCAGTCAAATTGAAACGATGGTAAAGCTGATTCGGTCTAAAGGCGTGGGCATTTACTTCATTACGCAAATTCCCGGAGATGTACCCGAAAATGTGCTTTCACAATTGGGACTCAAGATTCAGCATGCATTGCGAGGGTTTACCGCCAAAGATCGAAAAGAAATCGACAAAGCAGTACAGAATTACCCCATTACAGCATATTATGACGCGGGGCAACTTATTCAAAACCTTGGAATTGGTGAAGCATTTGTAACAGCATTGGACGAGAAAGGGATTCCAACACCGTTGGTGCAAACCTTCCTTATTTCGCCTGAATCCAGAATGGATGTATTAACACCTGAAGAAGTTGATGAACTAACGGCTAACTCAGCTTTGGTATCTAAATACGAAACTTCAGTTAATAAAGAATCTGCTTACGAAATCCTGATGGGTCGCATGGAGCAAGTAACACAACCCGAAACACCTAGACCTGCAGCAAAAGAAGAGCCCGGAATGTTTGAGCAAGTCATGAAAAGCAGCGCCGGGAGAACTTTCACCAATACAATTATGCGTGAAGGAGCCAAAGCCATTCTCGGGATGTTTGGTTTAGGTGGAAGAAGAAGATCATAGAGGAACGTAAAAAGCCACTGAAAAAAAATTGAGGAAAAAAAAGAATGTATTCAGTTATTGATATAGAAAGTAATGGTGCAGGATTCAGAAAAGAAAGCATCATCGAAATCGCCATTTATCGGTACAACGGTCATGAAATTACAGACCGCTTTATCTCACTGGTGAATCCGGAAAGTGATATAACACCGTTTGTGCAAAAGCTCACTCACATTTCACCTAAAATGGTGAAAACAGCGCCAAAATTTCATGAAATTGCAAAAAGAATTATTGAGATTACAGCCGGAACAACTTTAGTGGGGCATAATATTGATTTTGATTACCGAATGCTGCGGCAAGAGTTCAAGCGCTTGGGTTACGACTTTGAAAGCAATACCATCGACACCATACCGTTGGCCAAAAAACTGATTCCCGAAGCGGAAAGTTACTCGCTGGGGAAATTAGTAAAATCCATAGGAATCCCTTTAACCGATCAACACCGTGCAGGTGGAGATGCGCGTGCCACACTGGATTTATTTAAAATCCTGATGAGCAAAGATCAGTCATCAGAGATTATTCAGCAACATCGCGATGAGGTCAATTCCAAAACATACCTGAGTAAAGTTCGAGATCTTTCGCAAGATTTACCTGCCGAAAGAGGGCTCATTTATTTTCAGAATCCGCAAGGCAAAATTATTTACTTTGATTTTGTTGATGATATGAATAAGTTCGCGAAGTCCGTTTTTCACTCCAAATCAAAACGCTGGAAGAAAATACAGGAAGAAACCGAACACATTTCTTATGAGCTTACCGGCAACAGAATTATTGCCAAACTCATCACGCAAACCAAAGGCCTACGAAAACGAGAAGCACTTCCCTTCGGGCTTTACCATAAAAACGGAAAGTATTTTGCCGACAAAATTTCGAGCCACAAGGGTAAAGAACCATTGCTTAAATTTAAATCATTTACGCAGGGTCTAAAAGCCGTTGCTTTCATCAAAAACAACAATCAATACAATGATTTAGCTACCTTTAAGGAACATATCTCAATGAAAAAACGCAACGAACTGTGGACTTCTGCAGGCCGTACTTTGGGAGAAAAATCATTCTTTGTGGTGGAAAACGGCAAACTTAAAGCGTACGGTTTTTACGAATTTCATACCCAAATACAGACCCGTAAGAAAATTGACCAACTGAAAATCAACGTCGCAACAGCCACCGCCGATGTAAAAAATGAGCTTCAACTGGGTCTTTTGCGCGGTGATTTTGAAGTGATGGAACTGCCAAAATAGACGCCGTGGCAACATGCACGGTTTCCTCCAAAAACCTCTGGGAAAAAAGCACGAATTCTTTTCTTTCAAAATTTCTAACTTTGCACTCGAAAATTTACATATAATATCCACCAATTACTTTCAATACCGTTAGCATGACCAACAGAGATCTTTTAAAAATAGCCGAAAAATTTGGCACGCCCACTTATGTTTACGATGCAGATTCCATCAAAACGCAATACGAAAAACTGGCGAACTCCTTTCATAAAAGCACCCGATTTTTCTATGCATGCAAGGCATTATCCAACATCAACATTCTTAAATATGTGCAATCGCTTGGCGCAGGGTTAGATTGTGTGTCCATCAACGAAGTGAAATTAGGAATGAAAGCCGGATTCGAACAAAAGAAAATCCTGTTTACCCCCAATTGTGTGGACCTTACCGAGATTGAAGAGGCCATGAGTTTGGGTGTCCACATCAACATCGACAATATTTCGATTCTGGAACAGTTTGGCAACAAACACGGAGACTCCTATCCTATTTTCGTGAGAATTAACCCGCATATTTTTGCCGGCGGAAACTACAAAATTTCAACAGGACATATTGATTCTAAATTTGGTATCTCCATCCATCAGCTTCGGCATATTGAGCGAATTATGAGCACAACCGGCATTAACGTGGAAGGACTTCACATGCATACGGGAAGCGAGATTAAAGATCCAGAGGTTTTTCTGCAAGGGTTAGAAATTATGTTCGAACTTTCCTCTCATTTCCCTAACCTCAAATATTTAGATATGGGAAGTGGCTTTAAAGTGCCTTACCAGGACAATGGAATGGAAACCGACGTTAAAGAGCTTGGGAAAAAAGTGGAAAAAGCCATTTCAGAATTCACCAAAACTTCTGACAAAAAATTTGAATTATGGTTTGAGCCGGGAAAATTTTTGGTGAGCAAATGCGGGCATTTTTTAGTGAAAACCAATGTCATAAAACAAACTACTGCAACCGTTTTTGCGGGGATCAACTCAGGGTTTAATCATTTGATTCGCCCTATGTTTTACGATTCTTATCACATCATCGAGAATCTTTCCAACCCAAAAGGTTCGGAACGAATTTATACCGTTGTAGGCAATATTTGTGAAACCGACACTTTTGCCTGGGATCGCAAAATTCATGAAATCCATGAAGGTGATGTTCTGGTATTTCGCAATGCGGGTGCCTATGGTTTCGAGATGAGTTCCAATTTTAATTCTCGCTTAAAACCGGCAGAAGTGCTCTTCCTGAATGGGAAAGCACACCTCATCAGAAAAAGAGATGAATTTGAAGATTTGCTCCGAAACCAAATCGAAGTTTTGTAATTGCCAAAGCAATTCAGCAGCGAAATTTTAGGCGTTTGCTTTTACAAGTGATCAAAATTAGTTGTAACTTTATTCATTAAATTTTCAGGATGAAAAGATTGTTTTTAATCAGCTTATTCTTTTCTACGTTTTTCAGCGCACAAGAAATTGAGGATCTTCAGGAAGGATATTTCTATTCCGAAGGAAGCAAAAGTTTTTTCAGGGTTGACATTAAAAAACCCTTTGATTATTATAAGGTTGCCAACTGCAGCGACAATTCAAACTTTGTAAGGGCACAGTTTGAAGGTGGAGATGCGCACTTCAGCCGCGAGCTTTTTAAGTATATTTCTTCTTACGTAGACAAAGAAGTATATGTAGTGAATGGCGATTTCTTTTTACATTTTGATGTGGATACGGTGGGAAATATTTCAAATATCGAGGTAACGCCCAAAGTGGCCAACAGCGAATTTTTCACAAAAGATTTAGCATTGGCTTTAAGAAAGATCAAAAAAACATGGACGCCTTCCAAATGTGATGGCATACCCGTCAATTCAAAGATACGTATCAAATTGAACTTCGTGACCGAAATCACCGATTCATAAATTTATTTTTTTTGAATTTTTAATTCGCTTTTTATGGTAAAAAAATTACTGCAATTTTTTTTTGCGCTAATGGTTATCAATACGTTTTCTCAGCAAAAAACATGGGATAAAGACCCGTACTACAAAGAGGGTAATAAAAAACTCAATGAAGAATTCCAGCGGGCAATAGACTATGCGGTAGACCAGAACTACGTTGTGTACGGCAAAATGACGTTCACTATTTTTATTAATGATAAAGGCATAGCAAAAATTATTGATGTTACTCCTAAAGTAAAAAATCAAAAAATGCTGATCGATGATTTAAACTATGTTCTGAAAAAATCCAACAAAAAATGGGTTTCTGCTACCAAAGAGACCAAGCCCGTGCAATCTTTCTATCACTTGACCATCAATTTCAACACCGAGGTTTATGATCATGATTAAACCTAAATGCCAATGCATGAAAAATTTCGCCTTAATTTTATTGATGATTTTTAACACCTTTCGTGGACAAGAAATTCTTGAGAAGTACCCGAAATCACAAACGCCTTATAAAGGTGGCTACGAGCAATATTATAAAGATCTTTATCATATCATAAAGGAGAAAAACCTGCAACCTTGCACCAATCCGAACGAACTCTATCAACTTACGCTGGTCGTCATGCCCGATGCCAGCATTCAGTTTGTGAAAGACGCGAACAAAAAAGTGGTGAGCAACAACCAATGTGCCTACAACCTTGCACGGGAAACCGCAAAACACATGACCGGATGGAATCCCGCAACCATAAACGGAGTTCCACAACAAGCCGTCGCAAGATTCATCATTTATCCCGATGATTTATTCAATAATTTTCACGAAAACTACTATCCTGTTTACACGCCTCCCGTGTATAACAACAATCGAAATAGAAACAGTTTCGGCAAGGATTTTATCACCAAATTCAATAAAAGAAGATTCAACTGGTATGATGTATTTGTCATCCAGGGTGAATTTATAGTAACTAAAGAGGGCAAGGTGAAAGACTTGGTGATGACCCGATCATCTGGCGTGGAACAATTTGATAAAGAAGTACAAAATACTGTCAATATTCTCAGCAAAAACTTTATACCTGCAACTATTAACGGAAAAGCAGTAGACGATCGCTTTAGCTTTACCATCACTGGGATTACTGAGCAGGAAGATTAACTGCCATTCTGTCACAAAATTCCTTATCTTTGCATGCTCATCAGTTTGATGTTTGCGGTTTAAAGTTCAGCATTACAAAACTTTAAACCTTAAGCTTTAAACTTTAAACCGAATACCGTGCAGGAAAAATATATAGACGAAACGAAACAGGGCGAAGCTTTTGCCATTGCCGAAAAACCCGAAAACAGCAAAAAACTTTTTTTGGAAAGCTATGGCTGCCAAATGAATTTCTCTGATTCTGAGATCGTTGCTTCCATCCTGAATGAACAAGGATACAACACGACACTTGATGTAAAAGAAGCCGATTTAATATTGCTCAACACCTGTTCCATTCGTGAAAAAGCCGAGCAAACGGTAAGAATGCGATTGTCCCAATTCAAAAATCAGAAAAAGGAAAATCCAAACCTTACGGTTGGTGTTCTCGGTTGCATGGCAGAACGGCTGAAAACCAAGTTTTTGGAAGAGGAACATTTGGTGGACCTCGTTGTGGGGCCCGACGCCTATAGAGATTTACCCAATTTGTTGAAAGAAACCGAAGATGGTCGAGACGCCATCAACGTCATTCTTTCCAAAGAAGAAACCTATGCAGACATCAATCCGGTTCGCTTGGGCGGAAACGGTGTTACGGCATTTGTTACCATCACCAGAGGTTGCGATAACATGTGTACTTTTTGCGTGGTGCCTTTTACCAGAGGACGCGAAAGAAGTCGTGATCCTCACTCTATTATTGATGAATGCAAGGATTTATGGAACAATGGCTATAAAGAAATAACACTTCTAGGCCAGAATGTTGATTCTTATCTATGGTTTGGCGGCGGTGCGAAAAAAGACTTTAAAAACGCTTCCGAAATGCAGAGAGCCACGGCTGTTAATTTTGCTAAATTGTTGGATCTTGTTGCCAAGGCAGTTCCGGGAATGAGGATTCGTTTTTCTACCTCAAATCCGCATGACATGACGGTGGACGTTTTCGAAATGATGGCAAAACACGACAATATCTGCAACTACGTTCACCTTCCGGTGCAAAGCGGTAGCGATAGAATTCTTCAACTGATGAATCGGCAACACACAAGGCAGGAATATTTAGAACTCATCAGAAAGGCCAAGGAAATCGTTCCCGACATTGCTTTTTCTCAGGATATGATCGTGGGTTTCTGCACCGAAACTGAAGAAGATCATCAAGATACACTGTCGCTTATGCAGGCAGTGGAATACGATTACGGCTATATGTTTGCCTACAGCGAAAGACCAGGGACGCCTGCTCACAAAAAAATGGAAGATGACGTTCCGGCTGATGTAAAACAAAGACGTTTGGCGGAAATCATTAAACTTCAGGGCGATTTGTCCCGAAAAAGAATGGCTGGATATGTGGGGAAAAACCATGAAATCCTTATTGAAGGTACCTCTAAAAAGAACGAAAACCAGTGGAAGGGCAGAAATTCTCAGAATGCTGTCTGCGTTTTCGACAAACTTGAAGGCCAGAAAATTGGTGACATTGTTTCCGTTTTTGTTCACGGAAATACGCAGGGAACGCTTTTGGGGGAAACGGTACTCTAAAACATCGATTAAAATACGTAGAACTTGAAAAGCTTATCTTACCTTATTATCGTAATGTCACTGATTGGCAATTGCCCGTCAGCAAAAGCTTTTTATGACCAAAACAAAATCAAATTCTGCCCACAAAGAATTGCCGAAAACATCACAAGCGAAGACGCCAAGCAATTACTGGAAGATTACCATTTTTTCTTATCCCAGCGCCATATCGCATTGAAGAAAAGCTGTTACAATGCGCCCTCAAATAAAGAGTTTGCTTTCTCAAGTGCTGGCAAATCGACCAACCAAAACGACTGCGGATATCACTTAAAATTACACCACAAAACCTCCGTCATCAGGAATAAAAATGATTTGTTGATTTGATTTTTTTACCGACTAAAAAACATCAAAATTTTTCAACAACAAATCTATACAACAATGGCAGACTTGCAATCCATAAAAAACCGCTTCGGCATTATCGGGAATTATCCCGCACTCAACCGGGCATTAGAAAAAGCAATCCAAGTGGCACCTACCGATATTTCAGTTCTCGTAATCGGGGAATCGGGTGTGGGGAAAGAATTTATCCCGAAAATCCAACCTTATATCGTTGTTAATTGCGGTGCTATTCCGGAAGGAACGATTGACTCAGAACTTTTCGGTCACGAAAAAGGTGCCTTCACGGGTGCTACCTCTACACGAAAAGGTTATTTTGAGGTAGCCGATGGTGGTACTATTTTCCTTGATGAAGTGGGCGAATTGCCTTTGCAAACGCAGGTTCGACTGCTTCGGGTTTTAGAAAGTGGCGAATTCATGAAGGTAGGGTCATCTCAAATTCAGAAAACCAACGTAAGAATAGTTGCCGCAACCAACGTCAATATGATGAAAGCGATTACAGACGGCCGTTTTCGTGAAGACTTATATTATCGCTTGAATACTGTACAAATCGATATTCCGCCATTGCGTGAGCGGAAAGGCGACATCCATCTTTTGTTCCGAAAATTTGCCATCGACTTTGCAGAAAAATACAGAATGCCGGAACTTATCCTGACGGAAGACGCTGTTCGCTATCTCGAAAATTACACCTTTCCGGGAAACGTGCGACAACTAAGAAATCTGGTGGAGCAAATGACCGTTGTAGAGCAAAACCGCGAGATTAATGCAGCAAAATTAGCAGAATACATTCCGCTGCAAGCTCATTTACCGGCAGTGGTGCAAAAGAATCAGCCAGGCATTTCCTCCAACGAGTTTCATTCGGAAAGGGAAATTATGTACAAAATACTTTTCGACATGCGCAGCGATATTAATGATTTAAAATCCTTAACTTCGGAACTGATAAAAAACCGCGGGAACAGTGACTTCAGCCATCAGGAAAAAAATCTCATCAACAGGGTTTTTACTTCCGAAACCTCAACGGCCAATCCTAATTCTCTGCTGTATTTTGAAGGAAACAATCAAAACCAGGTACACCACCCCACCATTATTTCCGATCCTGATGCAGATTTTCAGGATGTGGAAGACATTGAACTGGAAGATGCAAAACCCGAGACACTGTCGCTTCAAAACAATGAAAGAGAACTGATTGTAAAGGCATTAGAAAAACACCGAGGCAGAAGAAACAAAGCAGCCGATGAACTGGGGATTTCGCAGCGTACCCTTTATCGAAAAATCAAACAATACAACCTGGAGGAGTAACATGAAGAAATACGCCACAAAAAGTAAAGAACATACAGTGATCAAAAAATTTTTGATTAAACTTCCTTCGTTTTTTCTGTGCTCATTGCTTATTTCACTAACGAGTTGTTATAGTTTCACCGGCTCATCACTAAGTCCTGAAACAAAGACAATTCAGATTAATGACTTTCCCAATAATGCTGCCTTGGTGAACCCCAATTTGGCACAACAGTTTTCGACAGATATTCAGAATCGATTTCTGCAGCGCACTACACTCAAAGGAACAAAAGCAAGTCCTGACATCCTGATTGAAGGTGAAATTACTGATTACCAAATTACGCCCACCACGATATCTTCAGCCGTCAACACCAGCGGCGGAACCATTCAGGCAGCACAAAATAAATTGACGATTACCGTTAAAGTTCATTACGAAAATAAGATAGAACCGAATAAAAGTTTCGACAGAACCTATTCTGACGAAGCCACTTTCAGCAGCGATCTTGACATCAACACCATCGAAACATCGCAGGTAAAACTGGTGAACGAGCGCATCATCAACAAAATTTTTAATGACATTGTAGCCAACTGGTAAAATGAATACACGAGTTTTAGATCTAATTAAAAACCCCGACCTTTTTCAGCCCGATGATTTAAGGATCCTGGAAAATGAAATCTCTAAAGCACCTTACGTGCAAAGTTTCCGTGCATTGCAATTGTATGGGATTCACCGCTTTCAGCCAGAAGATTATGCAGCAAAACTTTCAGAAACGGCGGCATTTACCACTGACAAAAAGATTCTTTACCGTTTTATCAACAAAAAAACGGAAACTCTTCCCGTAGGTCATGTTATTCCATCTGCCGAAGCTGCTCCTGTCAAAAAGAATGAAACGAAATTGGTGGCCGTGGAACCAGCGGCAGTTTCAAAACCGAAACCTGTTTATGTCAATGGTGAACTCAACAGAATTTTGTTTGAAGGAGAAGAGGATTTTATGAACCAAGAACAGGAAACGATAGATCTGGAATCGACCGTAGAATCGGGCATTCTTACGACGCAGAAAACCGAAAGCAAACCTATTGAAATTCATTCAAATATAAGAGAAACAGAAGAAAACCCTGCAGAATATTTCGACGCGGAAGATTTTTCTAAAGAAGTTGTCATCGATGAAAATCAGATTCAGAACGAGCAAAAAGAAATTGAAAAACCTGTAGATCTTAGTTTTGAAGAAATTGCGGACGTAGTTTCCGATACAAGCATCAAGACAGAGGAAAAAATTTTCGCAGAAACTCCTATTGCAGAAAGCTTTTCTAAAGAAATCATCATTGATGAAGAAGGACTTCAACAAGAAAAAAAGAAGGTTGAAAATTCCGCCGATTTAAATTTTCATGGCACATCGGATTTTATGCCTGATGTAAAAATTAGTGTTCCAACAATTCCCGAAACGCTAAAACCAGTGCCAAAACCTATTGTTAATCGGCATGAAGAGGAAATGCAAAGATTGATTGCGGAGGTGGAAGAGAAAATGAAAACCTCTAAAAAAAATAAGCAAAAAGTAGAAACAGAACCTGTTCAGAATGCTGAAATCAATTTTGCGCAAACCGAATCTTTCATGGTTGCGGGTGCCCAATCTTCATCCGTTGAAGAAGAGAAGTCTCCAGCGTTAACGTCCCCATCAGAAATGACAAATCTTGAAAAAGAAAAACCAAAAGCAACGCTTGTTTCGCCCAACAAAGAAAATGGAGCAAATAAAGAAGAGGAGCCAAAACTGATCAAAACAACAATATCCGAAGAAAAACCAGCTTGGAAACCGATGCCCATTGCCACTCACCTTCCCGATTCCGTCATTGGTTTGAGAGAAGAAAAAGTGCAACAAGCCATCATAAAACAACCTGAAAAAGAAGACAGAGAAACGCCCATTTTAAAAGAAAAAACAGAAGAACGAGCTGCATTTAATGTTTCGTTTTTCACACCCGAAGTGGCACGGCTGGAAGAGAAAAAAGCCGAGGAACAGGATGAAAAAGAGGCGACAGAAAGCAATGTCCCCGTTTTTATCAACACTTGGCAAAACTGGCTAAAGATTGATCGCGCAGCACCGGAAGAAAAACCCATTGTTTCCAAAGCAGAGCAAAAAATTAAATCCATTGAGAACTTCATCGAAAACGAACCGAAAATTTCAAAGCTGAAAGATGATTCGGATTTTGTTGTAAAAGATAAAGGCGACAACATTCAGCACTTGATGACAGAAACATTGGCCAGATTATACACCGAGCAAAAGCTTTATGCAAAGGCCATTAAAGCGTACGAAATTTTAGGTGAAAAACATCCGGAAAAGAAAACTTTCTTTTCAGACAAAATTCAGGAGGTTAAAGATTTAAGACAGAATAAATCCCAATAGAGATTACACCCCAGCATAGAACGCTTGACATCACGATTTCGCATCACCGTAATGGTATTCTCAGTCATGAAATGAATATGCGGCGAGTTGTGTTGAACCCTACTCTATATTCCGGCGATCAACTGCTTCTACATCAATGGTAGTGGCATTTCCATCGGCATTGTAACGTCGGAATTTGCGCCATATTTTGCGGCCAACAACCAGCACTAAAATCACCAAAGCAATCGAACATATAAATGCGATAACAGGAGCTGCCATTGCTAAGATCGACATAATTCCTGCACCTGCTGTTTCCGTAGTTGCAACGACTGAATTTCCAAGACCTCCCGTTGTCGCCGTAGAAGCTGCCCTTGTTCCTGCGAATCCTGAACTGATAGCCGCTGCCGTTCCTCCTCCTGCAATTAATGCTAAAGCCCATTGCGGAAAAGTTCCGATATCCGCAAACTGACTGGCAAACATCACGGAACCTGCGATGGTTGCTAAAGGTACGGAAAGGGTATCCAAAATATGATCAACAAAGGGGATGTAATAGGCAAGAATCTCAACAACAGTGGCAATCCCTGTGGTAATAAGCGTTGGCAAACCGGAGAGCCACTCGAAATGTTCGTTCATCGGGATCCATCCCATGTAAGAAGCTAAGCTTACTGCAAACATGGGCAGAAATACGCGAAAACCTGTTGCTGCAGCCAAACCCACACCAATAAAGGCGCTCAGTATATATGGCAAATAAGGAATATGATCTAGCATTTTAATACGTTTTTTTATTGAATGTGGAAACCAAATTTACAAAAAACGTGCTATAGTTTCTTGATTTATTTTTTTGATTGACAGAGATTTATAAATTCTTCCTGAACTTCAGCAAAATTAATAGGCAGCGTTTTGGAAATCCAAAAAAGCATTGAAAATGAATGAACTCCGAACGTGGCAACAAAAGTCTCTTTATTCATCCGGTAGCATTCTCGCAGCAATCTCTTGATCCGATTTCTGTCCACCGCCTTCTTAAAATTTCTCTTCGACACCGAAACCCCCACTTTCTGATTCACCAGATCAAAATTTTCCTGGGGCCATTTATCAATATTGAGCGTAATAATTCGCAAATTTCCACAAGAATGCCATTTGCCTTTAGCAAAAAGCAAATCAATATCTCGTTTGTGCTTGAGTTTCTCGGCTCTGGAATAAGTTTCGTTCAAAATACTGGTTTAAGCTTCTTGGTTTTTTTTAATCAGATAGTTAATCACTTCCGCTGCGGCATACAACCCAAAAATAGCAGGCATAAAACTGATGGTCCCATAAAAAGACCGTTTAAAATTCGTGCCGTCCGTCATTTTTAAACTCTCTTCGTTCTGGATTTCATTTGAAAAAACACAACGAACTCCTTTATTGATATGGTCTTTCTTGAGCCGCTTGCGCACTTGTTTGGCGAGGTAGCAATTGTGTGTTTTGCTGATATCGCGCACCATCACCTTGGCAGGATCCAGTTTTCCGCCAGCACCCATACAACTTACTATTTTTATTTTCTTTCTACGGGCAGTTTTGATCAGGGTAATTTTGGGCGTCACGCTGTCAATACAATCCAACACATAATCGAACGGTTGCGAATCCAGGATTTCCACCATGTTTTCGGGATTCAGGAATTCGTTCCTTTTGGTAAGAAGCAGGTGGGGGTTGATGTCGAGAAGTCGCTGCGCCATTAATTCCACTTTAGACTGGCCAATTGTGGAATGCAATGCAGGAAGTTGGCGGTTGATATTGGTTTCGTCTACCACGTCACCGTCCACAATAGTCATGCTTCCAACGCCCGATCTTGCCAGAAATTCCGCTGCAAACGAACCAACACCGCCTAAACCAATTACCATCACACGCGCGTTTCTAAGTTTTTCGAGATTATTCTCTTTGATGAGCAGTTCCGTTCTTTCGAGCCAGTTTTTTTTCATTGGGGTTCAGTAATCATGATGGATGAAAGATTTTCCTTTATTGCACCGACAAGATCATCAGTTGAAACACCCTTTAAATCAGCCACTTTCGCGTACAGATCGGCGATATTAAAATCGGCAGCATCGGTTTCTAAAAAAAGTCGATTCACCGGAAAATTCTTTACAAAATGCTGCAAATTTACATTATACAGAACAGATTGCCCAAAACTTAAGTAAAAATCATGCATTAACAGTTCGTCGCCTATCGTTTTTCTTTTATTAAATCCGTGAACCACCATCGGGACTTTCGCTTGCTTACGATAATGCAGCAGCTGAGAATAGCGTTTAACACAATGGATAATTAAAGGTTTATGTACTTTATTGGCTAAAAAAATCTGTTCTTCAAAAACTTCCTCCTGCAGCTTTTCATCCACATCGATCAACCCATCTAAACCACATTCCCCAACGGCAACACAATTAGGATGCTGCAATACTTCCTTTAACCAAGACAATTGAGCATCAAAATCATTGGTGACCGCATTGGGATGAATTCCCGCAGAAAAAAAATGTTGCGGAGCAGCTTCCTGGTACTTTAGATTATAAACTCCAAAGACCAGTTGAGGATGGTGATGATGAAAATCGAAAAAGTGCACTTTCAAAATTATTAAAAATTTGGAATCATCAGCATTAAACAAATGTTTTAAATTTTGTTAATTTTTTCTTAATTTTACTGAAAAATATACAAATGAGCAAAAAATTTACCGATAAACAAATACATATCCTGGATGTTGCCGAAGAACTTATTGCCAAGAAGGGTTTTGAAGGAACTTCTGTACGCGATATTTCCACACAGGCGAATATCAACGTGGCGATGATCTCTTATTACTTCGGCTCCAAAGAGAAGATGATGTCTTATCTGTATCGATACCGCATCCAGAAAACCAGAGAAAGTTTTGCTGAATTTGCAGAAATCATTCGCGATGGAAAACCAGAAATGCAGATGAAGGAACTGGTAAAGTATGTCATCAGTCAACTTTTTAAATTCAGTTACTTTCATGGATTTGTTACGCAGGAGTTGCGTCATCATGATGCCCCGAAAGATGATTTATTGGAATTTTACCGCACCTTCACCACAAAAATTGATGAAGTAACCAAGAAAGGAATTGCATCTGGTGTTTTCAACCATACGCCAAAACCCGAAGATGTACTAATGCTTATCATTGGGGCATCCCTATTCGCCATTAGAAATAAGGAGTTTTACAGCCACTACATTCCGGGAAAAGACGAAAACTACTTGCGAGAAGCAGAGAAAAAAGTATTGGCTAACCTTTTGGTTACCGTATTTTCGCTTTTGGGTTATCATCCTGCATAGCCGAAAGTTAAAAACTATTAAAAAAGAGTGTATTGGCAAAAAAATCATATTTTTGCAAACTGAACCGCAGATTCTACTCTGTATTATTGTATCTATGAAAAAATTACTGATTGTGTTGGTGTCGCTTTTTGCATTGTCGGCTTGTAACAGACAGCAAGAACGCGCAATGAAGAGTGCTGATAAAGATTTTATCCTAAAAGTGGCCAACGAGAACTTTGCCAAGAAAAAATGGAGCAACGCCATAGCACTGTACGAACGCCTCTCGAACTTGGTAGCGGGAACCGACGATGCGGCCAATGTTGTGTACAATTCTGCCTACGCCAATTATTATGATAAAAACTATAAACTGGCAGGACATCAGTTCAAAAATTTCGCAGTAACATTTCCGCAAGATAAACGTACAGAAGATGCTTCCTACATGTCTGCGTTGTGCTACTATCAAGGTTCTATGGACTATAATTTGGACCAATCCAGTACCGAACTCGCCATCAATGAACTGCAGAATTTCCTGAACAGCTATCCGGATTCTGAAAAATCAAAAAACATCAATGAATTGATTGATGAGCTTTCTTACAAACTGGAGTTTAAAGCATACGAAAACGCAAAACAATACTATAAAATGGCTGATTACAGAGCAGCCAATATCGCATTTGAGAATGTTTTGGAAGATTTTCCAAGCACAAAACTTCGTCCTAAAATCTACGATTATATTTTAAAATCAAGATACGAGTTAGCCGCTAATTCTGTGTACGACCTAAAAAAAGACCGTATCGAAAATGCATTATCCTTCACCAAACAGGTAGAACGCGAAATGCCTTCCTCTGAAAACGCAAAAACAGCAAAGGATTTAAGAGCGAAATTAGAAAAAGAAAAAACAGATTTTCTTCAGTTGGAAAAAAAGGTTGAAGAAAGAAGAACCGAGTTGTTGAAAAAACAGCGAGAAGCAGAAGCAGAGAAAAACCTCCCGAAAGAAAAGGAAATTGCGGAGACGCTGAAAAAAGACAGCATACAGCAAGCAACCAAATAAGAAAAATAAAACGTATATTTGCATCCTCAAAATAAAACAACGAACTGAAAATGAGCGTAAAAAATTCTAAGGCCGAATTAAGCACCATTACTTATGACCGCGACAAAATTGAAGACAAAGTGGGTTCAATTTACGAAGCCATCGTAATTATGGGCAAAAGAGCAGAACAAATTAATGCAGAAATACGTGGAGAACTCCACAATAAACTGGATGAGTTTGCGGTGCACAACTCTACGCTGGAAGAAGTTTTCGAAAACAGGGAACAAATAGAAATCTCTAAGCATTACGAAAAACTGCCAAAACCTACTTCTATCGCAATTCAGGAGTGGATGGATGATGAAATTTATTTCAGACAAACAGACGATAAGAACTAATTGTTCTTCATCATATAGAAGAGCCACAAAGGAAATGCTTTGTGGCTTTTTCTATTCCAGGGGATTCAACTTACTACAACCGCGGATGGCTGCAAAAATTTCAGTACATTCGTCAGGAAAAAAAATCTCATCCAATGATACTGGAAGGAAAAAAAATTCTCGTTTGCATTTGTGGCGGAATCGCAGCGTACAAAATCAATCACCTGATACGCGATTTTGTAAAAAAAGGAGCAGAAGTGCAGGCGCTATTGACGCCTGCGGCGGAAGATTTTGTTTCAAAACTGACCATCTCCACCTTGTCCAAAAAGCCGGTCTACTCCCAATTTTACTCAGAAAACGGCACTTGGAATAACCATGTGGAACTTGCACTTTGGGCAGATGTAATGCTGGTGGCGCCATGCACGGCAAATACTTTAGCCAAGATGGTTCATGGGATTTGCGACAACCTTGTGATTGCAAGCTATTTATCAACAAAATGCCCTGTTTTCATTGCTCCGGCAATGGATCTGGACATGTATCAGCATCCATCCACAAAGCAAAATTTGGAATTAGCGGAAGATTACGGCCATTTCATTATTCCTGCAGAAACCGGCGAACTGGCAAGCGGACTTATCGGACAAGGACGAATGGCTGAACCAGAAACCATTGCATCCGAAATCGAGAAATTCTTCAATAGCTCTTTCAGCCATCAACTACACGGGAAAACGGTACTCATTACCGCAGGACCAACTTATGAGGCCATTGATCCTGTGAGGTTTATTGGCAATCATTCATCAGGAAAAATGGGATTCTCGTTGGCAGAGGAAGCTTCAAAAAGAGGGGCAAAAGTGATTCTAATAACAGGTCCGTCTGCTCAGATTACAAGCAATAAAAACATCGAAATTCATCGTGTCACTTCTGCAAAAGAAATGTTTGACCAAGTTTTTAAACATTACGACCAAGCAGATATTGCCATCGCCAGCGCCGCCGTTGCCGATTATGCACCAAAGGAAGTTGCGAGAGAAAAAATCAAAAAAAATGATGACTCCCTCACCATTGAACTGGTGAAAAACCCTGACATCCTGAAAACAATGGGCGAAAGAAAAACCAAACAGTTCTTAGCCGGATTTGCACTGGAAACTGAAAACGAATTGGAAAATGCCAAAGCTAAACTGATCAGAAAAAACCTCGACATGATTGTGCTGAATTCATTAAAGGATGAGGGTGCAGGATTCAAAACTGCGACCAACAAAATCACCATCCTCACACCATCTGAAATTAACGAGTTTCCACTAAAAAACAAAAGCGAAGTGGCAAAAGATATTTTAGATTTCATTGCGTCTCAGATTTTGAAATAATATTGCTAAATTTCCGTTTTCAAATTTTACCTTTAGCATGAAGAAATTATCGACTATATTCTTACTCATTTTTGCCTTTAATCAGCATTTTTCACAGGAAATCCTTGCATCTGTGCAGGTTAATGCACAGCAACTTGGCGGAAGTAACACGCAGGTTTTTAAAACCATGGAAAAGAACCTCCGCGATTTTGTTAACAACACCAGCTGGACCGGCAAAAAACTTCAGAATTTCGAAAAAATCAAATGCAATTTTGCCATCGTCATCAGCGAAAGACCTGGAAACAGTGACTTCAAAGGAAGTATTGTGGTGCAGGCAGTGCGTCCGGTTTTTAATACCTCTTACGAAAGCCCGCTCATCAACCTGAACGACACCAGCTTTTCCTTTCAGTACACCGAAAACGAAAACCTCACCTTTAACGAAAGACAGTTTTCAGGTAAAAACCTAACTGATGTGATCAGCTTTTATGTGTACACTATTTTGGGATACGATGGCGACAGCTACAAAGTTCGCGGTGGACAACAATGGTTTGAAAAAGCGCAGAAAATTTCCAATAACTCGATGAACCAAAACTATTCCGGCTGGTCCCAAATGGAGGGGCTGAAAACCCGCGGAAACCTCATCGACAACATCCTGAAACCAGAGCAAAACACTTTGCGAAATGTTTTTTACACTTATCACCGTGCAGGACTGGATAATCTTGGAAAAATGGATCAGTTGCCCGCGAAGAAAATTATCGCAGATGCGTTGTTGCAACTTAAATTCTATGAAAACAACTTTCAGATGAATTACCCTGTGAACGTTTTTATTGATACCAAAAAGCAGGAAATATTTGATGTCTTTAACAATGGAAACAATGCCGGTGTCAATATGTCCGATCTGAAAGCGCTTTTCACCATCCTTGCACCAAAAGACATTGATGGGAAATGGAACAAATGGAAGTAAAGTAAATTTACTGCAGTTTTCCTTTACCTATTATATTTTCCCAACACAAATTCCCTTAAAAGCCGTAATTTTACGGTCTTAACAAAATGCGTTATTCCTCATGCTGTCCAGAATTTTTATTCAGAATTTTGCACTTATCGACTCCCTTGAAATCTCTCTGAAAGAAGGGTTGCAAGTGATTACAGGTGAAACCGGTGCCGGTAAATCAATAATTCTGGGCGCGTTACGTTTAATTTTAGGTGAGCGTGCCGATGCAAAAACCACCCAGAATTCCGAAAACAAAAGCATTGTAGAAGCCGAATTTAAGCTGGATGAAAGTTACCGCCCTTTTTTTGATGAGAACGATCTGGATTTTGAAGAGCAAACCATCATCCGCCGGGAGCTATTGCCCACCGGAAAATCACGTGCTTTTGTTAACGATGTTCCCACCACACTTGAAACACTGAAAAACCTTTCGGCACAACTCATTGACATCCACTCTCAGTTCGAAACTTCGAACCTTTTCAATGAATCGTATCAGTTTAAAATTATTGATGGGCTCACCAAAAACAAGATAACCCTGCCCCATTATCAAAAAAATTTTTCCGCCTACAAAACATTGCTGAAGGAAATAGCTGTATTACAGCAAAAGCTGGCCGAAAGCAATAAAGAGAGTGATTACAAGATATTTTTACTGAATGAATTGCAGGAAGCAGATCTTGATGAAACAGACCTTGAAGAACTGCAAAACCAACTCAACAGGCACGAAAATGCAGAAGCCATTACTGAAAATCTTTCCCAAATTTTCAGCAAACTGGATGCAGAAGAAATCGGAATTCTGGATTCATTGAATGATATTAAAAGTAAACTGTCAAAAGTTTCAGGGCTTTCGCATGAGTTTTCGTTGTTGAATCAGCGCCTTGATGAAAATTTTGTAGAGTTGAAGGACATTATATTCGATCTTCAGAACGAAGCCGAAAAAATGGATACCGATCCGGAGACCTTGCATCAACTTACCGAAAAGAACAACCGAATCAATGCGTTGCTCTTGAAACACAATGTAGGTTCGGTGGAAGAACTGCGCCAGATTCGCAATCAGCTTTCAGATGAACAGCTTGATTTTGAAGAAATAGAAAGCCGTATTACCAATACAGAGAATGCTATTGAAAAATTGGCTCAGCAACTCGAAAAACAAGCTGCAGAACTTGCAAATAATCGGGAAAAAGCCATTCCAAACTTAGTTCAGCAAGTTGAAACGTTGCTGCACCAACTCGGTTTGGAAAAAGCAAAAATTGAAGTAAAACTGACAGAAGATGGAACATTTAATGAATTTGGAAAAAACAAAATACAGCTTCTTTTTCAGGCCAATTCCGGATTTCCACTTAAGCCCATTCAAACTGCTATTTCCGGCGGCGAAAGATCCAGAGTGATGCTTTCCATTAAAAAAATAATGGCCGAAAACATAGAGCTCCCAACTCTAATTTTAGACGAAATAGACACTGGTGTTTCCGGAAAAGTTGCTGAGGAAATGGGGAATGTGATGCACGCCATGGGAAGAAAAATGCAGCTCATCGTGATCACCCATCTGGCGCAGGTTGCGGCAAAAGGCGACAACAATTACAAAGTCATCAAGACAGAAGTTTCGGGCAAAACGCAATCGACCATTATTGCATTAAATACGGACGAAAAATTGAATGAGATTGCACAACTTCTTTCAGGAACCAAAATAACAGAAGCCGCTATACAGCAAGCCAAAGAGCTGATCGGCTAACGATCGAGATCGATAGGATTATTATTTTTTTCCATTTCCGATTTCATCCGGGTCTCCATTTCTTTTCGCCTTTCAGGACTGGGTTCGAATCTTCCACCCGGACCACCGCCACGTGGACCGCTAGATTGTAATTGCATAAAACTTAAAGGATCTTTTTGAAACGCAGCATATTGCTTATTAAAAGCAGATCGTTTCAACTGTATCACATTACCACGAGATTCCGGTTCTTGCACTTCGGCAATCTTTTTTGTTTCTTTCAAATCGAACGAGTAATCACCTTTTGAATCCTCCACTTTTACAACAAGCCCGGGAAGACCAGAAAACAGATAAGGGCCATCCTGCACAGGAATTTCAGCATCAAACCATGCATACCATAACCGGCCGCCAAACTTTGCTTCCGCCTTCTGCGTATGATACGAACCAATGGTGGCTAACTCAGGAGAAATCTTCCACTCAATTGGCCGATCTTCATCATAAGCATATAAATCTCGCGCAATTCTGCGCTTGTAAGTGCTAACTCCAGTTTTATAATCTTTAACAACGATGTAATCGATGATGGGTCGTAATTCCCTCATCTGTTCCCGATTAAAACTAAAACCTCCAGTTTGCGCGGCTCTTCCCATAATAGAATCGCGTTTTGCCAATTTCTCAGAATAGAAGGCAGAATGCGTAGCATCCACATCCAAATAAACATTTTCAGTTTTTACATCTGACGGGTTTTGTGCATCCGGTTTCATCGTCACCTGATAAATAAAGCGGGTGGACTGGCCGAAGAAAACAGAAGTACTCAGGACAAAAAAAAGGAGCAGAATAGATTTCATTTTTATTAAATATTGTTGTATGGATTCGTTTTAAATCAATAGGTTAAAGCTATCGTTGTCATAGACAAATATACAATGACGAATTTGATTTTCGCTTTAGAATTAGTAATTTTGCAATCTAAAATCATTCTAAATAAAAACAATGATTAAAGTAAGCGATAACGCCAAAGAAAAAGCGGCAGTATTGATGAAAGAAGACGGATTTAACCCTGAAACCGACTATATTAGAGTTGGTGTGAAAAGTGGTGGCTGTTCTGGATTAGAATACATGCTGAAATTTGATAAAGAAAAAACCGACGCAGACCAGACGTTTGAAGACAACGGTGTAAAAATCGTTGTTGACAAAAAATCCATCTTGTACTTGGCCGGAACTACTTTAGAGTATTCTGGTGGACTTAACGGAAAAGGGTTTATCTTTAACAATCCGAACGCAAGCAGAACCTGCGGATGTGGAGAATCATTTTCGCTTTAATTTTTGCTGAGCGAAGCACTTTTGTGTCAATAAAAAGCAAATTCAATGATAAAAATTCTTCGCAATTTGTGCGCAGAATTCTCTAGAAATGGCAAAATATACTGAAGACGATCTGCGAGAAGATCTCAAAACCAAAGAATATGAAGCAGGATTTTATACCGATATTGAGTATGAAGAATTTCCTGTAGGGCTTAATGAAGATATTGTCCGCATGATTTCCGAGCGAAAAAACGAGCCGGAATGGATGACCGATTGGCGGTTGGAAGCTTTTAGAATCTGGCTAAAAATGGAAGAACCTGATTGGGCCAACATCACCTACCAAAAACCCGATTTTCAGTCAATTGCCTATTATGCTGCACCCAAGAAAAAACCAGAACTCGCCAGCTTGGACGAAGTTGATCCTGAATTGCTCAAAACATTCGAAAAACTGGGGATCAACATCGAAGAACAAAAACGACTTTCTGGTGTTGCAGTAGACATCGTGATGGATTCGGTATCCGTTAAGACTACTTTTCAGGAAACCTTAAAAGAAAAAGGAATTATTTTCTGCGCGATTTCCGAAGCCATTCAAAAGCATCCGGATTTGGTAAAAAAACACATAGGAAAGGTGGTCCCTCGTGGTGATAATTTTTATGCTGCGCTTAATTCCGCGGTATTTTCAGACGGAAGCTTTTGCTACATTCCCAAAGGAGTAAAATGCCCCATGGAGCTTTCCACCTATTTCCGTATCAACCAATCTGGATCAGGGCAATTTGAAAGAACTTTACTTATTGCCGATGAAGACAGCTATGTATCTTATCTGGAAGGTTGCACCGCACCATCAAGAGACGAAAACCAATTGCATGCAGCAGTGGTAGAACTCATCGCGATGGATGGAGCAGAAATAAAATATTCAACGGTACAAAACTGGTATCCGGGAGATTCCGAAGGAAAAGGTGGCGTTTTCAATTTCGTGACCAAACGTGGAATTTGCGAAAAAAACGCAAAAATTTCTTGGACACAGGTTGAAACTGGGTCTGCAGTGACTTGGAAATACCCAAGCTGTATTCTGAAAGGAGATAATGCCATTGGTGAATTTTATTCCATTGCCGTAACCAACAACCATCAGTATGCCGATACGGGGACAAAAATGATTCATATCGGGAAAAACACCCGTTCTACCATTATCTCGAAAGGAATTTCTGCGGGAAAATCTAACAATTCTTACCGTGGTTTGGTTAAAGTAATGCCGTCAGCAAAAGGGGCTAGAAACTTTTCACAATGCGATTCTCTTTTGATGGGAAACGAATGTGGTGCACATACTTTTCCTTATATCGAGATCAAAGATCCTTCGGCACAGTTGGAGCATGAAGCAACGACTTCCAAGATTGGGGAAGATCAAATATTTTACTGCAACCAGCGAGGCATTGATACCGAAAGAGCTATCGCACTGATTGTGAATGGATTTAGCAAAGAAGTCCTCAACAAGTTGCCGATGGAATTTGCCATAGAAGCCCAGAAATTATTAGAAATCTCTTTGGAAGGAAGTGTTGGGTAGTATTTGTTTAAGGTTTAATGTTTAATGTTGGAGAGGAGATAGTTTAAAATTTGGGGCATTTTTATAACTTTAAACCTTAAGGAAAAGAAACTTAAAACAATAGCTTTCAACTAGGACTATGGCTACAATAAAAAGATTTGAGGATTTGGAAATTTGGCAGGAATCAAGAAAACTTTCAAAAGAGATTATCAGTATTGCCAAAACTACGGATTTGAAATTGGATTACAGATTTAAAGAACAAATTAAATCATCGTCGGGTTCTGTAGTTGATAATATTGCAGAGGGATTTGAACGGAACGGAAATCAGGAGTTCAGACAGTTTTTATCGATTGCAAAAGGCTCGGCCGGAGAAGCACGGTCGCAGGTTTATCGTTTGTTTGACAATGGATACATAAATCAGGAAAAATTAGATTTTTTGGTTTCAGAATATGAAAAATTAAGTGGAAAAATAAATAATTTTATAGTTTACTTGAATAAAAAAGACTTTAAAGGAACAAAGTTTCAATAACTTTAAACCTTAAACTTTAAACTTTAAACAAATAATGCTAACAATAGAAAACTTACACGCCAAAATTGAAGACGGCGCAGAAATTTTAAAAGGAATAAATCTACAAATCAATCCAGGTGAAGTTCATGCGATTATGGGCCCCAATGGAGCGGGAAAATCAACGCTTTCCTCCGTTATCTCAGGAAAAGAAGATTATGAGGTGACCGATGGCGAAATTATTTTTGACGGCGAAAACATCGTGGAAGATGCACCAGAAGAGCGTGCTCATAAAGGCATCTTCATGTCATTTCAATATCCGGTAGAGATTCCAGGTGTTTCGGTGACGAATTTCATCAAAGCAGCAGTGAACGAAACCCGCAAAGCAAAAGGCGAACCCGACATGAGCGCCAAAGAAATGCTTGGTTTAATTCGCGAAAATGCTGAAAAATTAGGCATTAAAAAAGATTTCCTTTCCAGGTCGCTTAACGAGGGATTCTCTGGAGGTGAGAAAAAAAGAAATGAGATTTTCCAGATGTTGATGCTCAATCCCAAACTCGCGATTCTGGACGAAACAGATTCCGGGCTCGATATTGACGCACTTCGGATCGTTGCAGATGGCGTAAACTCTTTCAAAAACGAAGGAAATGCTGTTTTGCTCATTACCCACTACCAAAGACTTTTAGACTATATTCAACCCGATTTTGTGCATGTTTTGGCTAACGGTAAAATCATCAAAACAGGAGATAAATCGCTTGCTCTAGAGCTGGAAGAAAAAGGGTACGACTGGCTTCTCAATTAAATTGAAATTCGAGATTTGGAAATTTGGCAGAACTCACAAAAATTTTGCGAGTCCATTCACCAATATTATCCTCTTGAAGATGGATTTCAAAGACACGATAAAACACAAATTGGTAGCGCATATTCGTCGATAATGCATGACATTACAGAAGGATTTAAAAGATACGCGAACCGTAGTCCAAAGGTTCTGCGAGAGAAATTCAATCACAACTGATAAGAGTGTATGACAGAAAATATCTGGACGAAGAAACATTTATAAAACTAAAAAATGAGTTTACACGAACAAATTATACATCAGCATCATCATTTTCTAGAAAAAAATAGTCAGGATTGGCTGAATGAAGAAAGAAAATCTGCACTCCAGAAAATGATTGCAAAAGGTTTCCCGACCAAAAAAGACGAGGAATACAAATACACCAATCTTAAAGAAATTACAGAGAAAGACTATAATTTCTTTCCGACCATCAATCATCAAATCTCCAAAAAACATTTGGACGACTTGCATTTTGGTGAAGAAAATTTTGATTTTGTTGTTTTTATCAATGGGAAATTTTATCCGGAATTTTCTAAACTATCAGACCAACGAATCGAGTTTTCATCTTTTGAAACATTGCTCAATTCAGAGAAAAACAGTGCTGTTTTCGACGATTACCTCAACACCATTGCGGCCCATAACCTCGTGTTCCCGCTACTCAATTGGTCTTATTTCTCCAATGGTTTCTATTTGAGAGTTCCAAAAAATACAATCGTAGAAAAACCCATCCACGTCTTTTATCTCTCTCAAAACCAGAAAGAAAATACCTTTTACAATCCGCGAAATCTTTTAATTGCAGAGCAAGGTGCGCACATTGAAATTATAGAAAGTCATCACAATTTTGACGAAACGTTTGTCCTTACCAATACCGTGACCGAAATTTTTGCCGATAAAAATGCAAAAGCAGATTGGCACAAATTGCAGAATGACAGCGATACCTCGTACCTCATCGATCATACCTTTGCCAAGCAAGAACGCGATAGTTTAACCACCGTAAACACCTTTTCTTTTGGCGGCAAACTCGTGCGAAACAACCTCGATTTCATCCATAACGGAGAGAACATCAATTCGTTTATGAACGGAATCACCATTATTGGGAAAAATCAATTGGTCGATCACCACACTGCGGTGCACCACAACACGCCAAATTGTGAGAGTTACCAAAACTACAAAGGCATCTACAAAGATCAATCCCATGGTGTTTTTAACGGAAAAGTTTTTGTTGATAAAATCGCCCAGAAAACCAATGCTTACCAGCAAAACAATAATATTTTGCTCAATGAAGGCGCAACGATCGATACCAAACCACAGCTGGAGATCTTCGCAGACGATGTGAAATGCTCCCACGGATGCACGGTTGGGCAGTTGAATAAAGACGCCATGTTTTACTTGAGAGCCAGAGGAATTTCCAAAAAAGAAGCGCAGGCACTGCTCCTTTATGCCTTTGCCAACGACGCCATGCAGAATATTGATATCGAAGAACTTAAAACCAAAATCACACAACTCCTTGCCGAGAAATTGCAGGTCGATTTAGCGTTTGAAGAGATATTTTAGGGCGACAAATTCCGTACTCCACTCCCGCTTTTTTTCTTTGCCAAGCGCTTTAGCCATAAAAGAAAAAAGAGCTCCGTTCAGTCCGGGTCGCGGTGGGGTAATTATCGATAAATCAGTTTGAAATATTTAAGAATAGTCTTTTTCGATGCTGGCTGTATTCGGAAATAGCCAGATGCACATTAATCAAAAATAGTATCACCAATCACTGTATATCATGGATTTAAAGCATGTTACCCAGCAACTCAACGTGTATAAAGCCGATGATCAAGTCATTGATGCTGCAGAATATCTTATTCGAAGTTTCGGGTTGGAAAGCGAGAACTTCGCGGGATTCGGCTTCCGACCAGAATTGGAAACGAACTCCATTCTACTGACCACTGAAGGTGCTTTGGGAGCACAACAAAAAGTAATGATTCCCAAGAATCTTTTCGACTTTGAACTGAATCTTGTGCTCAATATGATTGCACACGAAATGCTGCATGTTCGGCAAAAGGCCCCGGAAACTTTAGTTGAAGATAAAAACGAGCGCGAATTTCAGGCGTATTACGAAATGTTATTTCACAAATTTTTTCCTCAAATTCCTACAGTTTCTCCATTTCATCAAAAATTCTTTGCGGCTAAAGCATTAGAATATTACAAAAGAATGGGCGAATCATCACCACTTCAGCAAAAATATGCCCCCGAAAAGAGAGAGATAGAGAATCTCTTAAACGAATTGCGTTAGCTAATTATTAATTCAAGTATTTTTCTAAAATTTCACAGGCCGATTTCGGTAAGTTTGTTCCGGGTCCGAAGATAAAATCAGCTCCGTTGGCATACAAAAATTCGTAGTCTTGTTGTGGTATTACACCGCCTACTACGATGGTAATATCATCAACACCCAATTTTTTCAGCTCATCCACCACTTGCGGAACCAAGGTTTTGTGACCTGCCGCCAAGGACGAAACTCCCAGAATGTGAATGTCGTTTTCCACCGCTTGCTTAGCTACTTCTTCCGGTGTTTGAAACAATGGCGCCACATCCACATCAAAGCCCATATCGGCAAATGCCGTTGCTACCACCTTTGCACCACGGTCGTGCCCATCCTGTCCCATTTTTGCGACCATAATTCTTGGTCTTCTTCCCTCTTGCTCATCAAATTTTTGGGTAAGACCTACGGCTTTCTCAAAGTATTCGTTTTTACTTGCATTCATGGCGTAAACTCCTTGTATGGTTCGAATGTTGGCTTTATAACGGTCAAAACTTTCTTCCATGGCATCGCTCATTTCTCCCAGCGTCACTCTTCTTCTCGCGGCCTCAATGCAGATTTCCAAAAGATTCCCTTTTCCAGTTTTCGCAGATTCTTTCAATTTTTCAATTATCTCTTCCACCTTCTGCGGGTCGCGTTGTTGTTTTATGGTATTAAGCCGTTCGATCTGTTTCCGTCGTACCTCGGTATTATCGATATCGAGAATCTCAAGCTCCATTTGCTTTTGTTTCGATTTAAAAGAATTCACACCAATAATAAATTCTTCCCCACTGTCGATTTTCGCCTGTTTTTTAGCAGCTGCTTCTTCAATTCTCATTTTCGGAATTCCGGCTTCTATGGCCTTGGTCATTCCTCCTTCTTCTTCCACTTCATTGATGAACTTCATGGCTTCATCGATCATTTCTTGCGTCAATGATTCCACAAGGTAACTTCCGCCCATCGGGTCCACAACATCACAAATTCCACTTTCCTGCTGCAGAATAATCTGCGTATTTCTTGCTATTTTTGCCGAGTAATCTGTTGGCAATGCAATGGCTTCGTCCAAAGCATTGGTATGCAAAGACTGGGTGCCACCCAATGCGGAAGATAAAGCTTCAATGGCGGTTCTGGTAATATTGTTAAACGGTTCCTGCTCGGTAAGCGACCAACCAGAAGTTTGCGAATGCGTCCTTAACGCCAGTGACTTTTGATTCTGCGGATTGAACTGCATCAACAAATTGGCCCAAATAAAACGAGCGGCTCTCATTTTCGCAATCTCCATAAAGTGATTCATCCCGATCGCCCAGAAAAATGAAAGTCGAGGTGCAAAATCGTCGATATTCATGCCTGCTTTTATGCCGGTTCGAACGTATTCTAGGCCATCTGCTAAAGTATAAGCCATTTCCAACACCGGGGTTGCACCTGCTTCCTGCATGTGATACCCCGAAATGGAGATCGAGTTGAATTTCGGAATATTCTTAGAGGTATACTCAAAAATATCAGCAATGATTTTCATGGAAGGCGTCGGCGGATAAATGTATGTATTTCTCACCATAAACTCTTTCAGAATATCATTTTGAATAGTGCCGGATAGCTTTTCCTGTGCTACACCTTGCTCTTCTGCGGCCACGATATAAAAAGAAAGAATTGGTAAAACAGCTCCGTTCATCGTCATCGATACGGAGATTTCATCCAAAGGAATTTCATTAAAAAGAATCTTCATATCTTCCACCGAATCAATGGCAACACCGGCTTTGCCTACGTCGCCTACCACTCGCGGATGATCCGAATCGTACCCACGGTGAGTGGCCAGATCAAACGCTACAGAAAGTCCTTTCTGTCCAGCTGCTAAGTTTCTTCTATAAAATGCATTGGATTCCTCCGCCGTGGAAAAACCTGCATATTGACGAATCGTCCAAGGTTTTTGGACGTACATCGTGGTATATGGCCCCCGCAAATAGGGCGCAATGCCTGCAGAATATTCTTTATCTGTTAATTTTTTAGAATCGTTCACTGTACATGATGATTTCATTTCCAACCCGTCTTTTTCAAAAAAATAAGGCAGTTGATCTTCAAAACCAGAAACGAAATCGGGATGAATTGTTTGAATGGGATGACGCATTTTTTTCAGGGACTTTGTTTTTTGTAAAGTTAATATTTTTTAAGGATGCACCTATTGATTTTCTTATGCTGTAATGATCTTTTTCACTATTTGACTTAAATATTGTGCATTAGCAAAATTTAAGATATTTTTGTTCAAAACTAATTGTACATGCAGGCAAAGCTCCATCGCAAATTTTTCTTTTTCATTGGTGTTTTGCTCACCTCTTTTTTGTATTCGCAACAGAAAACGATCAAGGGAAAACTGAGTAATGCAGAAAATGGAGAAGCCATTTCTTTTGCCGAGATTATTTTGGTTTCTGCCCAAGGAGAGCGAAAAGCGACAAGCACCGATTTCGATGGATTTTATGAATTTCAGTATGATGATGCACCCGATTCATTAGTCGTTAAAATGACTGATTTTCAGAACAAAAGTATTTTTCTTGGGAAGGAATTTCCTCATGAGTACAACATTACACTGGTTCCCGCAATAGTGAAGAAGGAAAAGGAGAAAGAGAAAGTTCGGATGAAAAGCATTGATGGTGTTTTAATCAAGAAAAAGAAAAAATATAAAAATCCCGCTTTTGAGATCCTTGAAAAAGTAATCGCCAATAAACCTCGAAATAATCCCGAAAAACTCAATTTTTACGAGTACGAAAACTATAACCGCATGGAGGTTTCGATGAGTAATTTTGGGAAAAAGCTGGAGAAAAAGAAGGTTTTTAGAGATATTCGTGAGATTATGGATGCCGCTAAAGATGTCGCAGGAAATGATGGAAAACCCGTCATGCCCATCTTTATCTCGGAGAATATCTCGGATTTCTATTACCGAAAAAGCCCGCACAATACAGCAGAAATCATCAAAAAAACAAAGGTTGAAGGAATCGGTATTGAAGATGGAAGTATGTTTTCTCAGTTGCTAAGTTCCACTTTTATTAAATATAATTTCTACCAAAACTACATCCGAATTTTAGGGAAAGATTTTCTGTCGCCGATCAATGATAATTTCAAATTACTTTATGATTATGAATTGGTGGACAGAAATTTACAGATCGACAACCAAGGATATTACAGGATAGATTTTCAACCAAAACGACCGTCCGACCTTGCTTTTCAGGGAACCATCATCATTGCGCACAGCGATTATGCGCTTTTCCGAACCGATGCGAAAGTGATGCCCAGTGCCAACTTAAATTTCATCAACAACCTTAGGATTCAGCAAGAAATGAGCTATCTGGCGGATGATGAAACTTGGTTTCCCTCCAAAACCCGCGTTTTTGTAGAGACAGCGAAGCCTGGGAAAGAGAGTGTGGGAATTTTCCTTAAATACTATGCGTCTGCCAAAGATATTAAAGTGAATAAGCCCATTGCAGATTCCAGATTTGATAAGGAAATTATAGTGCTCGACGATGCGCAGCAAAACGACGAAAATTACTGGAACAAAAATCGGCACGACTCACTTTCCACTGCTGAAAAGAAGATGTACAGCATGATCGATCAGGTTAAGAAACTGCCATCTGTGCGCACCTATCTCGATATTATCGAAATCATTAGCAACGGCTACTACAAAGCCGGAAAAATCAGTATTGGGCCTTATCTATATACGATTGCACCTAATGATTATGAAGGTTTGAGACTTAGAGCCGGTTTCAGAACCAATCAAAATTTCAGCAAAAAATGGATTTTAAGCGGTTATCTTGCATACGGATTTAAAGATGCCAAACTAAAATACGGCGCGAGCGCCGACTATATTTTTTCGCGTGAACCCTGGACGCAAGCCGGAGTAAGCTATTCACATGATTTGGGGCAAGTGGCTTTTATGTATGAGGATTTCTCCATTCGTCGCAATAACATTTTTGATGCTTTTAGCCGAACGGGCAAAATGACGGTGAGACGTCCGTTTTGGCAAGACACCTATCAAGCGTATATTCAAACGGATATTGTAAAATCATTGACTCAAAAAATCACCTTAAAGCATTTTAACTTTGATCCTACCTTCCCATTCTCTTATGCCGAAAATGACGGTTCTACTCTGCATAATTTTAGCACTACCGAAGTAATTGCCGAAACCATCTGGCGCCCCGGAAGAAGAATCCTTCAAACAAGCAACAACAAACAACTGAACTTAAAGGACAATATCTATCAACCGACCATCACCTTCCGATACACGCGAGGAGTAAAAGGCATACTGGGCAGTGATTTTGATTATAATAAATTCGCAATCAACGTACAACAAGTGATTCCAATGGGTATTTTGGGACGAGGTGAGTATTCGCTTACGGCTGGAATTACGCCCAATAAGGTACCTTACCCGCTTTTAGAAAATCATCTTGGTAATTCGTTTACTTTCTATAATAAGTATGCTTACAACACCATGAACTTCTTTGAGTTTACCAGCAATAAATTCGCGTCGATACAATATACCCAAAATTTTGAAGGATTGCTAACGAACAGTATTCCGCTTATTAAGAAACTAAGCTGGAGAAACCATGCCACTTTTAATTACCTTGTTGGTTCACTTGATCCATCGTTTATTGAAGCGGCCGGCGGCAATCTTGCTTTAAGAAGCTTAGGCAACAAACCGTTCATGGAAGTAGGTTACGGAATCTCGAATATTTTCAGGTTTTTACGGATTGATTTTATTCACCGCCTTACGCATTTGGAGCATCTGCCTCATCATGAAGCTCCCCCAAAATTCAGAATAAAAATTGCTTTTCAAATCAGATTGTAGCGTGCAAAAAAGAGAAAGGCGCCCTAGGTTTACTGAACCTGGGACGCCTTTTATAGGTTATCACTCATTATTCCTTCTAATAATTTTCTTCTTCTCCTTTCATTTTCTCCGCATTCTCTGCCATGATTACGGCATCGATCATTTCCTGTATATCACCGTTCATGTAACCATCCAAATTATAAATTGATTTATTAATTCGGTGATCTGTTACCCGACCTTGCGGATAATTATAGGTTTTGATTTTTGCGGAACGGTCACCGGTAGAAACCATCGATTTTCTTTGAGCCGCAACATCGCCTTGCACTTTCTGAAGTTCAATATCGTAAAGCTTAGTACGAAGCATCTCCATCGCCAACTCACGGTTAGCCAACTGTGAGCGCGCTTGCTGACAAACCACCACCATCCCGGAAGGTTTATGGGTAAGTTGTACTTTCGTTTCCACTTTGTTTACGTTTTGTCCACCAGCACCACCGGAACGTGATGTTTGCATTTCGATATCGGCGGGGTTCAGTTCAAAATCCACCTCTTCAGCTTCTGGCAAAACAGCAACGGTAATCGCCGAAGTGTGAACACGTCCCTGAGATTCCGTTTCCGGAACGCGCTGTACCCGATGCACACCAGATTCAAATTTCATGATTCCGTAAACACCGTCGCCTTCTACTTTCATGATGAGTTCTTTAAATCCTTTGGACGCTTCGTTGGAGTCGGTAATCTCGTGTTTCCATCCTTTGGTTTTAAAGTACATGGCGTATGCTCTGTACACATCTTCCACAAAGATAGCGGCTTCGTCACCGCCTGTTCCTGCGCGCAGCTCGACGATGACGTTTTTGTCATCGGCGGGATCTTTGGGAATCAGCAATACTTTAAGCTCTTCTTCCAAACCGGGAATTCTTTCGAGTGCTTCGTTCTTTTCCAATCTAGCGAGATCAACAAACTCTTTATCAGAACCGTCTGCAATTATTTCGTCGGATTCTTCAATGGTAGCGAGTTGCTGCATATACTGATCGAAAACAGCCACGATTTTCCCCAGATCACTGTATTCTTTATTGAGGGTGGAATATTTTTTTTGATCTGAAATAATATCGGGTTGAATAATCAAATCAGCAACTTCGTTATAGCGCTGCTTGATGGCTTCGAGTTTGGGGATAAGAGATTTTGCCATTGTTGATGGAGGTTTTCGGATCTGCACGCGAGAATATTGACGGGCAGCATCCTTGTTAAAAAAACTGTGTGCAAAGATATGAAAAAGTAAGAAAGCAAAAATGGTTGCTTCGGCATCATCAACGATAGAAAATCCATGAGAACCAACTGCCTTCAATTGATAGCCCCGATTGTAGCGAAAATCCCGGAGTGCCGGAGCTTCGGCACGAGGAATTGCAGCGGAAAGCGGGACGGGTTTTGGAAAAGAAATGAATTTTTGTTGCTCCTGAAAAGCGGTGCAATTATCAAAAAAATCAGCTCCTGAAAACAGAAGCTGACTAAAATATAGTGTTTTGCTTTGTGATCACTTTTCCCGAAATTAAGATGGGAAAGCGATGACATCACTTAGTGATGACCGTGGCTGTCGTGCTCGTGAATGAAAGGGCCGTGTCCTTTTGGGTTGCTGTAGATAAGTTCTACCCCTTCCTGCTCCGCCATTTCTTTGCGTCTCACATCTTCGGGGTTGAATGGTTTTGTTTTACCAAAATATTCTGCCAAACCGGAAGTAAGCCAAATAGGGATTACATAACCGAAAAACATGAAAATACACCAAAACCCTACAAGGAACATGATTACGAAATAAACAGTCCATAGGAATTGATAAAATGGCCAGAATGATGATAATATTGTTAACATTGTTACTGTATTTAGCGCAAAAATAATCTATTTTTAATTTCTGCCAAAAGATTTACAGAAGATTTTTGCAATTTAGAGCCGGTTTAAACTTTACCGTTAAAAATTTAATGGGCGATGCTTGCAAAAAAATCGTTGCCTTTGTCATCGGTAATGATGAAAGCAGGAAAATCCTTTACTTCTATTTTACGCACGGCTTCCATTCCCAGCTCCGGAAAATCGACCACTTCCACCGATTTTATATTGTCTTTCGCTAAAATTGCGGCAGGGCCTCCGATGGAACCTAAGTAGAATCCACCGTATTTTGCGCAGGCATCGGTTACGTCTTTGCTGCGGTTTCCTTTGGCAAGCATAATCATGCTGCCTCCGTTTTTCTGAAACTCATCCACATAAGGATCCATTCTACCCGCGGTAGTAGGTCCGAAACTTCCGGAAGGCATTCCTTCTGGTGTTTTTGCTGGTCCGGCGTAATAAATGGGATGATTTTTAAAATAGTCGGGCATTGGTTTTCCACTATCGAGCAATTCTTTGATTTTTGCATGGGCAATATCGCGTGCAACGATCAAGGTACCGTTTAGTTTCAAACGTGTTTTGATGGGATATTTTGAAAGCTCGGCCAAAACTTCTGGCATCGGTTTGTTCAGGTCAATTTCTACTGCTTTCTCCAAATGCGGTGGTGTATCTGGCAAAAATCTTTTCGGATTGATTTCTAACTGCTCCAGAAAAACACCGTCTTTTGTGATCTTTCCTTTGATGTTACGATCGGCAGAACAGGAAACACCCATTCCGACCGGGCAGGATGCA